>CAYMCZ010000001.1:0-349507 GCA_964389285.1 uncultured Lachnospiraceae bacterium
AAAATGAGAACTCTGGGGGTTTTACAGGAAAAATTGCTTAACTAAATGACATTGCCTGTGGGCGAGAGTTATCTCTCCCGGTCTAGGAATCCTGCCGCCTCCGCACAAAGCCTGCGGAGAAAGTGAATAATGAGGTGCTCTGAAAGGCCTCTGCGTAATAAGGGGCTGCTCGCTGGATAGAATACCTGCCACCGAATATATACGGGAAACTTCAAGCTGCTCATCAGCAGTCATGGCAGGCATGATTGAAGGGATGCGTTTGGCCGCCATGGATTTTCCCGAACCCGGCGGCCCGCTCATAAGTATATTGTGAAATCCCGCAGCGGCTATTACCACCGCTCTTTTGACTACCGTCTGGCCTTTGATATCGGAAAAATCAGGCAGGGCTCTTTCGGGTTTTTTTACGACAGAGCGTTTATATATATAACTCTTTTTTATCTCCTCGGAGCCGTTACAGAATTCTATAAGTTCTCCCAAATTTCTGACGGCTGCTATTTCAATGCCGTTCACCACTGCCGCTTCTCCTGCGTTTTGAAACGGAACAATGCAGGTTTTTATACCCGTTTTCTTGGCCATTATCACGCTCGGAAGTACGCCCGGCACACCCTGTGTCTCTCCGTTTAAACGAAGTTCGCCGATAAGCATACATTCCCGAAGCGAATCCGGCGTTATAATTTCAAGAGCGGTAAGCAGTGCCGCGGCAATCGGAAGATCAAACCGCGTGCCTTCTTTTTTTATGTCCGCAGGTGCGATATTGACGGTAATCCTTTTCGGCGGAATGACAATGTCCAGGTTTCGAAGCGCGGTTCTGACTCTGTCCTGTGACTCTCTGACCTGGTTGGACAGAGAACCCACCATGACGAAACAAGGCATTCCCCTTCCTATATCCAGTTCAATATGAACAGGCTCGCCTTCTATGCCTTTTACCGCCGACGATAATATTCTGCAAAACATATTCTGTTGCGGATAATATATTTTAACAGACCTCACACTCTTTCATGATTTTTTCATATAATCGGCACTATGTCAAGTAAGGCCGTTTTTTCATGCTTATGATTTGTTATATTGACTTTTAAGTAAACATTTGATAATGTATTTAAAATTATAACAATCTGGCTTTTCAGTATTTTTATCGGGAGAAATGATCATGGGAAGAATAATCGGAGAAGGCATTACATTTGATGACGTATTACTGATACCTCAATATTCGGAGGTAACACCTGACAAAGTGGATATTTCAACATATCTGACCAAGAATATTAAACTCAACATTCCGCTGATGAGCGCGGGTATGGACACCGTAACGGAGCATCGTATGGCTATCGCCATGTCCCGTCAGGGCGGTATCGGCATTATTCATAAAAACATGTCCATCGAAGCTCAGGCCGATGAAGTTGATAAAGTAAAACGCTCGGAAAACGGAGTTATAACAGATCCTTTTTATCTCTCGCCGGAGCATACTCTCGAAGACGCAAACATGCTTATGAGCAAATACCGCATTTCAGGCGTTCCGATAACGGTCGGTAAAAAGCTTGTGGGTATTCTTACAAACAGAGATCTCCTTTTTGAAACGGATTTTTCAAAAAAAGTCAAAGAAAAAATGACTTCCGAAAATCTCATAACAGCCAAAGAAGGCGTTACGATCGAAGAAGCCAAGACTATACTCGCAAAGGCCCGTGTGGAAAAACTTCCCATCGTGGATGATGATTTTAATTTAAAAGGGCTTATCACAATCAAAGATATTGAAAAACAGATAAAATATCCCGATTCGGCCAAAGACGCGCAGGGCCGTCTGATATGCGGCGCGGCAGTCGGCGTAACAAAAGATGTCCTTGAGCGTGTCGAAGCGCTTTATAAAGCTCATGTTGACGCCGTTGTGATTGATTCCGCACACGGTCATTCCGCAAATATCGTAGGTGCCCTCAAAGAAATAAAACAGGCTTTCCCCGATCTCAATGTTATCGCCGGAAATATCGCGACCGGAAAAGCGGCAAAATATCTCATAGAAGCCGGAGCCGATGCCATTAAAGTAGGTATAGGCCCGGGCTCCATTTGTACTACCCGTGTTGTGGCAGGTATAGGCGTCCCGCAGATTTCAGCTGTAATGAACTGTTATGAAGTGGCAAAAGATTACGGCATTCCCGTGATCGCTGACGGCGGTATCCAGCATTCCGGCGATATCACAAAAGCAATAGCCGCAGGCGCTAACGTATGTATGATGGGAAGCATCTTTGCCGGATGTGACGAAAGCCCCGGAGATTACGAGCTCTATCAGGGCCGTAAATTCAAAGTGTACCGAGGCATGGGCTCTCTTGCAGCCATGGAACAGGGAAGCAAAGACAGGTATTTCCAGAACGATTCCAAAAAACTGGTTCCGGAAGGCGTAGAAGGACGTGTTCCCTACAAAGGACTGCTCGAAGACACCGTATTCCAGCTTACCGGCGGACTTCGTTCCGGCATGGGATACTGCGGCACTCCCAGCATCAAGGATCTCATAGAAAACGGCAAATTCATCAAGATTTCGGCTGCTTCTCTCAGAGAATCACATCCCCACGATATTGCCATCACGAAAGAAGCACCTAACTACTCCGTAGCCAACTAAATATAAGGCAAGATATTTATACGATAAGAGGCTGTCAGAACATGCATTCTCATGAATATTCCGACAGCCTCTTTATACAACCTCACCCAACCGTGGAACCCCGTATCACAATTTCGGGATTCAAAACCTTTTGGATGCCTGTCGCCGCATCCGGCGTCCCGTTTCTGATTTCGACAAGCAGCTCGGCCGCCATCTCTCCCATCAGCTCGTCCGGCTGCGTAATGGTCGTAAGACCGAGTTCGCCAAGCCCTGCAACGGCCGTATTCCCGTACCCGGCCACGGCTATATCCTGCGGCACCTTATAATCCTTTGAGAAAAGGTGATACATGATATTAGTAGCCATGGCGTCATTGTAACAAATAATGCCGTCGCATTTATGCTCTGATAAAATCTTATCAAGCTCACTCTGAGGTTTTTTCAGACTGTCCTCGACATGATACCAGATAACAAGCTCAGGCCTGTATGGTAAACCGGCCTCCTGCAGCGCGTTTACATATCCTCTGTGCCGTTCGGAACCGCGGTTGTCGTCGGCCCTGAAAACTCCCGCTATGTTTTCCCTGTTGGTGGCTATCAGATGACGCGTCAGAAGATATGCCCCTTTTCCGTCATCCACATATACTCTCGGCTTCTCCGTCATCTGCTGATATATGCCCCGTATAAAAACATAGGGTATTTTATACTCGTCCAATATTTTATATAGATTCATATGCCTGCACATGATCTGACTGCGGCTCGGTTCTATGATAAAGCCCGCAACGCCGTTTTTCAGAGCTTCTTTAATCAGTTTCTCCTCTTTTATCTGAGAATTATTTGTGCTCTTAACGATCATATCATATCCGTTGCTTACAAGGATTTTTTCGATGCCCCGGTACAGCGGACGCTTAGTAGCTACAATCTGCTCTGCCGAAATGACACAGATCATTTTCCCGAGAGTTCTGGCGCTTTTCGTCCCCACCACAAAGGTTCCGTGTCTTCGAAACGAAACCAGCAGTTTTTCTTTTTTCAGGATGTTTATAGCTTTATTGACTTCAGATTCTTTGGCAAGGTACTGCCTCGCAAGCATACTTGACGGCAGGAGCTTCTCACCCGTGGATATAGAACCGTTTTTGATTTCTTCTCTGATGCAGTCAGCTATATATTTTGTTTTGTCACTATCCTTAAAAATTCCCATTCCGATCACCGGCCAATCTTTAAGCTTATTTTACGGGCCTCCTGATTACATCCATAATTTCGGGTGAAACGCTCAGGCTTAAATGAAGACGCTGCTTTGAATGAGGCGCAGACTCCTGAGCTTCACCGCTGTCATTGAAAATACCGAGCACTTCGGCTTCGATATTTCTGCCGTCCGGCTTCATGATCTCTATGATATCTCCCGTGCTGAATTTGTTTTTCTGTTCGATGATATAACGTCCGTTTTCGTCGGTTCCCTGAACACATCCCAGATATACGGCTTCTTTTCTGTAGGTGCTGTTGTCGTATATCTGATCGTCGGCACCGGGTTTTCCGAAATAAAACCCGGTCGTAAATTCTCTGTAAGTGCAGTAGCCTATCTGACTTTTATACCAGTCCATGTTTTCTTTATATAAGCCCGGATCCGACATGTAATCGTCTATGGCTTTTCTGTATGTCCTTGCGACAGTGGCGACGTACAGGACATTTTTCATCCTGCCTTCTATTTTGAAGCTGTCCACTCCGGCTGATATCAGCTCCGGTATATGCTCTATCATACACAAATCTTTTGAATTAAAGATATATGTTCCTCTTTCGTTTTCCAAAACGGGAAAATATTCACCCGGCCTTGTTTCTTCTACCACATGGTATTTCCAGCGGCAGGGATGTGTGCATGCTCCGGCATTTGCATCTCTTCCCGAAAGCAGATTTGACAAAAGACATCTTCCGGAATACGAAATGCACATGGAGCCGTGGACAAATGCTTCAAGCTCCATATCTTCAGGTATATTTGCCCTTATTTCGGAGATTTCCCGAAGTGAAAGCTCTCTGGCTAAAACGACTCTTTTGGCGCCCAGTTCCGCCCAGAAATTACAAGTGCCGTAGTTGGTGCTGTTTGCCTGAGTGCTAATATGCCGGTCTATATCAGGACATTCTTCGAGAGCTATCCGGTAAACGCCCGGATCGGAAATAAGTATGGCGTCCGGTTTTATTCGCGCCAATGTTTTAAAATATTCTCTTACGCCCGCAAGGTCGCTGTTATGAGCATAGATATTTGCGGTGATATATACTCTGGCTCCGTTTTCATGGGCAAATTTTATGCCTTCGGCTATTTCGTCATCGGAAAAGTTTTTAGCCTTTGCCCTTAAGCCGAATGCTTCTCCGCCCAGATAAACTGCATCGGCTCCGTACCTGACGGCGGCCTTGAGGTTTTCAAGGCTGCCCGCCGGAATTAGAAGCTCCGGCGGCCTTTTTAAATCAAAAGACATTTATAATTCCTCTTTATTTCATTACGCTTAGAGATATCCCGTCGCCCAGGGGGATAATTGAGGTTTCGAGTTCGGGGTCATGCTTTATCTCATAAAGAAACTCCCTCATTCGTTTGTATATCGTCCGTTCTCTCCTCTGAACAATATATCTGGGCTCTATTATGTCTCCGTCCTGAAGCACATTATCGGCTATCATGACGCTTCCCGGTTTCATAAGCTTTTTGATAAGCGGCAGGAAAAAAATGTATTGTCCCTTTGCCGCATCCATAAATATCAGATCAAACGTCCCTTCGAGCTTTTTCAATTCTTCCAAAGCGTCTCCCTTAATAAGGGAAATACGGTCAGCATGCTCCGACGAAGCTATATTCGCTTCGGCTTCAGCGAAGCGTTTTTCATAGTTTTCGATTGTTATGACAGAACAGGGTTTTGGCGCATATTCCGCCATCAATAATGCGGAAAAGCCGGTGGCCGTCCCGATTTCAAGTATCTTTTCCGGTCGGCTGATCAGCAGAAATGTTTTTAAAAACGCCTGCATTTCACGCCTTACCACGGGAACGTCATTTTTTATGGCTTTGCCGTATATTTCTTCGAGGAAAGGGGTATGTCCCGTATCCATTGAATTTATAAAAGTTAAAAATCTTTCGTCCGTTATCATTTTACTCTTCTTCGGGCGTGCTGATGGTTTCAAGCATCATCTCAACGGTCTGGGTGGGATTGAGCTGATATGTGCCCGGGATAAATTTGTCATGATAGTCCGAGAGCCTCTCCTGTATCAGAAAAGCCGGAAGCGACTCGTCTATAAGCCCTTTTTCTATCAGGAGATTTCCCACGTCTCTTACGGACATATCCGCAGTGATGATGATCTCTACGTCCTGAGCGTTTCTGTCGGTACTCGGCTTATAGGACGTGATCTCATATCCAAGCTGATATGCCTTTATCGCAATGACCGCGGCAAGAGCGGCGATCAGTATCACGATAACCAGGTTCATAAATGACTTAGTCATGCGTACTATTCCGCCCGATTCGTTTTTTTCTCTGCCGGAGCTGCCCATAAATTATACCTCCATAATAATGGGAACTATCATAGGACGTCTCTGCATGGTCTTCCATACATAGCTTCCGAGATTCTCTTTTACGAGATTTTTTATCTTTAACCAGTCGGCATTTTTGGATCTCAGACAATTTATAACCGTATCTTCGACTATTTCCCTGTACTCCTCTAAAAGCTCATCGCTTTCTTTTACATATACGAATCCCCTTGAAACAATATCCGGCCCCGCAAGCAGCCTGTAAGCTCCCTTTTCCAGTGTCATAACGGCTATTATTATCCCGTTTTCGGACAGCATCTGCCTGTCCCTGAGCACTACATTTCCCACGTCTCCGATACCGAGACCGTCGATAAGCACACGTCCGGCCTGAACTTTATCAATAACTTTGGCCGACTCTTCGTTCATTTCCAGCACGTCGCCGGATCTGAGCAGGAAAATGTTTGCGGGATCGATTCCGATGCTTTCGGCCAGTTTCTGCTGAGCCACAAGATGATGGTATTCTCCGTGTACCGGCACCACGTAATGAGGTTTGGTAAGCGCGTATATCAGCTTTATCTCTTCCTGTCTTGCATGCCCCGATACATGAGCGTCCTGGAAAATAACATCCGCGCCCTTTGCCGAAAGCTCATTGATAACCTTATAGACCGCCTTTTCGTTTCCCGGTATGGGATTTGAACTGAAAATAATGGTATCTCCCGGACGTATCCGTACTTTTTTGTGAAGATCGGCTGCTATCCTTGAAAGCGCCGCCATGGATTCGCCCTGGCTTCCGGTGGTAACAAGCACAAGCTGGTCGTCGGTATAGTTATTTATATTGTTAATATCTATGAGAGTGTTTTCGGGAATCTGCACATACCCAAGCTCGGTCGCGGTATTGATAAAGTTTATCATGCTGCGGCCTTCCACTACGACCTTCCTTTTATATTTGTAAGCCGTATTTATGACCTGCTGTACCCTGTCCACATTTGAAGCAAAAGTAGAAACAATGATCCTGCTCTTGGTATGATCCGCGAAAATATTGTCAAAAGTCCCGCCGACGGTACATTCGGACATGGTAAATCCCGCGTGCGTCGCATTCGTGCTGTCGCAAAGCAGCGCCAGTACGCCTTTTTTCCCTATTTCGGCAAATCGCTGCAGATCTATCATATCACCGAAAACAGGCGTATAATCCACTTTAAAGTCTCCGGTATGAACCACCGTTCCCGCCGGAGAATATATTGCAAGCGCGGCCGCGTCCTGAATACTGTGATTTGTCTTGATAAATTCGATCCTGAAAGCTCCCAGGTTTATAATCTGACCGAATTTAACGCATTTTCTTTTAACATTGTTTATAAGATTATGCTCTTTGAGCTTATGGTCTATAAGACCGATTGTAAGGCGGGTGGCATATATCGGAACATTCAGTTCCTTTAATACATAAGGCAGCGCTCCGATATGGTCTTCATGCCCGTGCGTTATAACAAAGCCTTTTACTTTTTTGGCGTTTTCTTTCAGATATGTGATATCCGGAATCACCAGATCGACTCCCGGCATATCATCTTCCGGAAACGCAAGCCCGCAGTCAACTACAACTATACTGTCGTCATATTCAAACGCAGTAATATTCATCCCTATCGTCTCAAGTCCGCCGAGAGGGATTATTTTAATACTTCCTTTTTTTTCTTTTTTCAATCGTTCCTCCATTCGACATCATCCATAATCTGCTTAAACAGAGCTGCCACAGAGTCAAATTCCAAGTCATCTTCAATCAAAACATAAGATGCCTCCTCATCTCCGTCCTTTGAGACATCTTTTAAGATGTATGCATTGGCTTCGTCTCCGTCAGAATCCGTAACCAGAAGATAGCTGATACCATTTATTCTTGTTTCTTCTTCAACAAAAAAATTTATTACTTCTCCCTCAGGAGTAATAAATTCTATACTGTTCATATAAGCCTCGTTTCAATCTTTGCGGTTATTCAGATAGTCCTGCAGGATAAGCATGGCGGCAATTTTGTCCGTATACTCTCCGCGCAGGTGCGCCGCAATACCCGCTTCATCCATAAGGGTTCCGGCTTCAACCGTAGTCAGCCTTTCATCCCACATAATTACATCAAGACCGGTACGTCTCTGAAGCGTCTTTTGAAACTCCAGGGTTTTCAGTGCCCGGTCCGTGCATTTATCATTCATCTGAAGGGGCAGACCAAGTACGATCAGGCCCACATCATATTCTTTAATAAGCGCTTCTATCCTGGCAAGCGTCCGCCGCAGTTTGTTTTCGGAATTCCGCCGTATTATCTCCAAAGCGCCGGCCGTGATTCCAAGCGGATCGCTGATCGCGACCCCGACAGTCTTGCTGCCGAAATCCAGGCCCATTATACGCTTCAATCCTTTTTGTCCTCCCAGGACCTGTTTTCGATATAAGCCGTCAAAAGCTCCTCAACCAGTTCATCTCTTTCCACTTTTTTGATAAGGCTTCTGGCGCCTTTGTGGTTAGTGATATAAGTAGGATCGCCGGACATAATGTAACCTACTATCTGGCTTACCGGATTATATCCTTTTTCTTGCATGGCAGAATAGACGGTACCGAGAACCTCTTTTATGGGGTATTCCGTTTCCGTGTCGAGTTTAATGGAATATTCCGTTTCCAGATCAAAGCTGTAAAACTGAGTGTTTTTAATATCTGCCATCATGATCTCCAATCTGCTTAAAAGCTGTTTTGCGATTCGGGCTAATCCTTATCTTAAAAATACATTCTAACCGATATTTCAATATATTGCAAGCAGGCAATCTCCGTCGTGAGCCTTTGGCGTGACACGTATAATAGTGTTTTTCAATTCCTTATCGCTCTTTACCGCCGTTTTCTCGTATCTTAGAGAATGACCGATCCAATACTCCTCTTTGCCGATCATACGCTTTTCTTCTATGAGGATTTCAGTCTCTTTTCCGATTGAATCCCCAAGCCATTCGGCATGTTTCCTTTTGTTCAGACTAATGTATTCTGCCGCCCTTCTCTTTTTTTCCGCTTCCGTAAGCTGATCCGGCAGCTTCGCCGCCTTTGTTCCCTTTCTTCTGGAATACGGAAAAACATGAGTTTCAAAAAAAGACATTTCTTCGGTAAACCTCAATGACTGCAAAAAATCTTCTTCCGTTTCTCCGGGAAATCCGGCGATAATATCCGTAGTTATGGCCGGTCTGTCAAAACATTTGCGAAGTATCATACATTTGCTTTTGAACTCTGCAGTATCATACTTCCTGTTCATGGCCTTAAGGATGCGGTCGCATCCGCTCTGCATGGAAAGATGAAAATGCGGACAAAGCTTATCATAACCTGCCGCTGCCGCCGCTAATTCTTCGGTAATGATGCCGGGCTCGAGAGAACCGAGGCGGATCCTGTCTATGCCGTCGATATCGTGAACCGAATCTATCAGATTAAGAAGGGCGTTATCTTCTTTTCTGTCAAATCCGTAAGAGCTCAGATGTATGCCGCTCAGCACGATCTCCCTGCATCCGCTTTTTGCGAGAGATTTGACTTCACTTATCGTATCACCGATACTCCTGCTTCTGCTGCGTCCCCTTGTGAAAGGTATTATACAATACGAGCAGAACCGGTCACAACCGTCCTGAACTTTCACGAATCCTCTGTTTTTTTTATCGGTATCCGAAATATTCAGATATTCATATTCTCTTTTTTGGGAAAGATCCTCCGTATGACTGATTTTTTTATTTGTCTTCAAAAACTCTCTTATAATTTTTATGACATCATTTTTTTTGTTGTTCCCTATGACTATATCGACGCTTTTATCCTCCAGCAGAGCTTCCGCCTCTGTCTGCGCATAACATCCCATGGCTATGACAACGGCGGCCGGATTCATCTGTTTTGCCTTGTGAAGCATCTGTCTGGATTTGCGGTCGGCAATATTTGTCACCGAACACGTGTTGATTATATAAAGGTCTGCTCCCGGTTCAAATGATACAATTTCGTAATCATGTTCTTTAAGCAGTTTTTCCACCGCGGCCAGTTCATATGAATTCACTTTGCATCCAAGGTTATGCAGCGCTGCTTTGTAATTAGTCATTTTAACCTCTTTCAGCTTGACTTTTTAGTTGTTTTTTAATAAAATCAGTGTGTTTGAAATCATAAGCATACAGGAGGTATTATTTATGAAAACAATAAAAATCAGCCTTGATTCGATCGATAAGGTAAAGTCTTTCGTAAACATGATTCAGAAATTCAATACCGACTTTGATCTTGTTTCGGGCAGATATCTCATTAACGCGAAATCCATCATGGGCATATTCA
Organism: uncultured Lachnospiraceae bacterium; assembly: GCA_964389285.1. Classification (GTDB taxonomy): domain Bacteria; phylum Bacillota; class Clostridia; order Lachnospirales; family Lachnospiraceae; genus Alectryocaccobium. The sequence goes on from CAYMCZ010000001.1 coordinate 10,371, forward strand.
GTCTGGATCTTTCAAAGCCTCTGGATCTCAACATCCATGCCGAAGGAAAAGATTTGGATGTTATCTGCAAGGTACTTGATGAATACACGGTTTCCTGATTTGCTCAAATCAAACCGTAATCACTTCTGTCGTCTCTATCGCTTTTTCGATAAGCTCTTCTATAATTCCTTCCAGTTTCCTTTCTGAATTCTTTATCTTTTTAAGAAGCGGTTTTGTGACGGGATGCTTCGCCACAAAAATAGTGCAGCAATCCTCGTACGGCAAAACCGAAGTCTCATACGTGCCGATTTTTACCGCCACATCTATTATATCCTGTTTGTCAAACGCAACAAGCGGCCTGTAGACCGGCATGCTGCATACCTCATTCGTTATGGCCATGCTCTGCATTGTCTGACTCGCAACCTGCCCTATGCTTTCTCCCGTAACAAGAGCATAATCTCCGTTCTTTACCGCAAATATCTCGGCTATCCTCATCATATATCTGCGCATTATGACGGTAAGCTCGTCATGAGGACAGTGTTCGTAAATGGCAAGCTGAATATCCGTAAAATTGACAACGTGCAGCCTGATAGGGCCGGTATATTTCGAAATAAGTCTCGCCAGATCCTCGACCTTTTCTCTTGCCCGCTCGCTCGTATAAGGCGGCGCGTGAAAATATACCGCGTCTAAGATTACTCCTCTTTTCGAGATCATATATCCCGCCACGGGAGAATCTATTCCCCCGGATAAAAGCAGCATTGCCTTTCCGGCAGACCCGAGCGGCATGCCTCCCGGCCCCGGTATAATCTCTGAATAAAGATATATGCTGCTCCTGACCTCCACCGTAAGCGAAATGTCCGGCTTATGTACGTCCACCGACATCAAAGGGCAGGCGTCGAGTATCGCCTCTCCTATAGCGGCATTTAATTCCATGGAATCAAGCGGATAGGTTTTTTTTGCCCTTCGGGCACAGACTTTAAAAGTTTTATTAGAATCGGGATAGACGGTTTTGACGTATTCTATTACCTTTTCCCTTAAGATTTCAAAACCCTCGTCTTCTATGATAACAACCGGGCAGATTCCGGTGATGCCGAATACATGCCTTAAGGCATCAACCGTATCATCATAGTCATAGCTTCCCTCGGCCGTAACATATATCCGGCCCATTTCTTTTGTAATCTTAAATTCGCCGTCAACATCCTTTAAGACTCTTTCTATTCCTTTTACAAGTGCGTCTTCAAAGACATATCTGTTTTTTCCTTTTACGCCTATCTCCGCATATTTTATTAAAAATGATTGAAACATAAATAATTCCGCCTTTGTCTATCTTTCCAGCAGGTACATGAGTATGGCCAGCACGGCCGGCCCTGCGGTCTCTGTCCTGAGTATCCTTTTGCCGAGTGAAACAGCTCTGATACCGGCTTTTTCCGCCATATCGATTTCGCTTTCCTCAAATCCGCCCTCCGGACCTATAATGATACCTATCGACATGCCGGGTTTTATCCCCTCAAAAAGCTTGCGGGTAGCCTGCATGTCTTCGGCTTTTTCGTATGGGATAAATGAAATATCACAGGCTGCCGCAGCCGCGACTGCCTGCTCAAAACTCATGGTTCTTTCTACTTCGGGTTCTATCATCCTGAGCGACTGCTTCGCGGCAGAAAGAGCTATGGCATTCAGCCTTTTGGTTTTTAATTCCTCTTTTTTCGGATCCGGTTTCACTATACAGCGGGCCGACAGAACGGGAACAATCCTGTGAACGCCGAGCTCGACCGATTTTTGGATAACAAGCTCCATTTTATCTTTTTTGGGCAGACATTGAAAAAGCGTGATCTCGCACAGCAGCTCCCGTCCGCTTTTTTGTATATCTTCAATTTTGGCTTTTATCCCGTCTTCTTCAAATGCGGCTATGCGGCAATAGTATTCCCATTCATCTCCGGTGGAAAGATTGATCATCTCTCCTTCCTTCATTCTCAGAACATTTTTTATATGATGGGCATCATCGCCTTTGATTGTCACGATGCCGTCTTTTATACGGGAGGAATCCGTAAAAAATCTTTGCATTATTTCTTTCGGGCTGTTATCGAGACCCATTCTCCCTGCCGTGTAACTTCCGAAATTTCAAAACCCGTGCTTTCAAAGTTTTCTTTAACTGCGGTTTCTTTATTATCCAAAATACCGGAAGTGATAAAAATTCCGCCGGTTTTGAGATGCTTTATTGCCTGAGGCGCCAGCTCCATAAGAACCTCCGCAAGAATATTTGCCGTAATTATATCATATTTTTCATAACCGGCCTTTTCCTTTACGGAAATATCATTGATTATATTGCCGAGCACCAGCTCAAAACAGTCATCCGCAATCTTGTTGGCCATTTTATTTTCGGCAACTGCCGAAACCGTACAGGGGTCCAAATCCGTCCCCAGCACTTTGCCGGCTCCGAGTTTCATGGAAACTATGCCCAAAATACCGCTTCCCGTCCCGATATCGAGCACGGAGCATCCGGGCTTAATATATTTTTTGAGCTGTCTTATGCAAAGCTGCGTAGTCTCATGCATTCCGGTTCCGAAAGCCGTGCCCGGATCGATACGCAATATCATGGATGCCCCTTTTATTTGAGATACTTCCTCCCATGACGGGACAATATAAATATCATCCACGTTAAAACTGTGAAAATGTTTCTTCCAGTTATTGATCCAGTCAATATCCTCCGTTTCGGAGCTTTGTAAGACACATTCTCCGATATCCATAAATTCCCGCAATGATTCCAGCTCTTTTTTAACAGCCTCAAGCAATGCTTCATTGTCTTTATCGGGCTCCAGATAAAAATGCAGAAGCGCCTCTCCCGTTTCGATATTATATTCAGGGGGAATGTCCACAAACATCCTCTTCATTTCTTCCGGGGTAAGAGGAACGCTGTCTTCACTCTCAACTCCTTCTATGCCGATTTCGGCCAGAGCGGCTATAATAATATCTTCGGACTCTGCATTCGTCTTTAATGTATATTTATTCCATTTCATCCGTTACTTACCGAACTTCTTTTTCTTTTTGTTTTTTATGGCTGCATTTCCGCCGGTTTCCGCCTCGAACTCTCTAAGCAGTTCTTCCGCCTTTTCGCTCAACTTGACAGGCACGTCTATAATAAGCGTCACGTACTGATCGCCCTTAACATTTGCGTTTCTCACCGAAGGCATGCCCTTGTTTTTAAGTCTTATCCTTGTATTCGTAGGTGTGCCCGGCTTAACGGTATAGAGAACATCTCCGTAAACGGTGGGTATCTTCAGGTCGCCGCCAAGCGTCGCGGTCGCAAATGTCATTGGCTGAATAATGTATAAATCCATACCCTCTCTTTCATAGAAATTGCTGCCGTGAACATATACTTCTACCAGAAGATCGCCTCTTGATCCGCCGTTGATGCCGGGTTCGCCTTTATCACGCACCCTGATACTCTGTCCGCTCGCAATACCTGCCGGTATATCCACGACTATTTTTTTTCTTTTGTTTTCATACCCGGTGCCTCTGCAGACATTACATTTTTCTTTTATGATCTTGCCCGTTCCACGACACTCCGGACATGTCCTTACCTGATTCATCATCCCGAAAAGTGACTGCTGCTGCACATAGATCTGACCCGAACCGTTGCATCTGGTACATTTTTCGGGTGAGGTTCCCGGCTTTGCGCCCGTACCGCCGCAGTTGGCGCAGGTTTCTTTAAAAGCGATATCCAATTCTTTCTGGCATCCGGTTACCGATTCCTCGAAAGATATATAAACCTGAGTACGTACATTCGCCCCTTTTCCGGGTGCGTTGGATGAATATGCTCTTGACCTTCTGCCTCCGAACAGATCTCCGAAAACATCGCTGAAAATATCTCCCATATCCGAGAAATCAAACCCGCTGAATCCGCCGCCCGGACCACCGCCGTTTTCAAAAGCGGCATGACCGAACTGATCGTACATTCTTCTTTTTTCGGAATCTGACAAAACGGCATACGCTTCTGACGCCTCTTTAAATTTGGCTTCGGCGTCGGCATCGCCCGGATTCGTGTCCGGATGATATTTTTTTGCCAGTTTCCGATATGCCTTTTTCAGCGCGGCGTCATCCGCGCCTTTGTCAACACCTAAAACTTCATAATAGTCTCTTTTATCAGCCATTGCTGCCATTTCCCTTCCTGTAAAACGGTCATCCGTTATTTAACTTTCTAAAGGACTGACGCAGCTTTTGCGCCAGCCCTTTAAAAAACCTGTAATTTCTTTTATTAAAGCTCTTTATAGTCGGCGTCCACCACATCGTCGGGACCACCCTGACCGGAGCCTGTATCATTGGTTCCCTGATTGTCTCCGGGACCTGCCTGAGACTGCTGCATATTTTCGTACATCTTGGTGAACAGCGTCTGCGCGCTTGCCAGAAGCTTTTCTTTTCCTGCTTTGAGTTCCGCAACCTGCTCATCCGTCATGTTTTCCGCAGGTGCTTTCTCAATCGCCTCTTTGAGAGTTTTCAGATCGGCTTCCACTGCCGCTTTTTCATCCGCGGAAATCTTGTCTCCGGCTTCTTCAAGGGCTTTTTCGATCTGGAATACCGTTGAATCGGCTTCGTTTCTCGCGTCAACCGCTTCTTTTCTTTTTTTGTCCTGAGCTTCGAATTCAGCTGCTTCTTTTACCGCTTTTTCGATATCTTCTTCAGACATGTTGGAACCTGCGGTAATCGTGATATGCTGCTCCTTGCCCGTTCCCAAATCTTTCGCGGAAACATTTACGATACCGTTTGCATCGATATCAAATGTTACCTCGATCTGGGGAACGCCCCTTCTCGCCGGCGGTATTCCGTCAAGGCGGAACTGTCCGAGCGATTTGTTGTCTTTAGCGAACTGACGCTCGCCCTGCACGATATTTATATCAACCGCCGTCTGGTTGTCAGCCGCGGTAGAGAAAATCTGACTTTTCTTGGTCGGTATCGTCGTGTTCCTTTCGATCAGATGGGTGGCAACTCCTCCCATGGTCTCTATCGAAAGAGTAAGCGGCGTAACGTCAAGAAGAAGAATCTCGCCCGCGCCTGCATCTCCCGCTAATTTACCGCCCTGCACGGATGCTCCGAGTGCCACGCATTCGTCGGGATTAAGAGATTTACTGGGTTCCTGGCCCGTAAGCTGTTTAACTTTTTCCTGAACCGCCGGAATACGTGTCGAGCCTCCCACCAGAAGCACCTTGTCGATCTCCGATGCGGACAGTCCCGCGTCGCTGAGAGCTTTGTTTACGGGCTCTACAGTCATTTCTATAAGATCATGGGTAAGCTCGTCAAATTTGGCTTTCGTAAGGTTCATGTCAAAATGCTTGGGTCCTTCGTTTGTAGCCGTAATGAAAGGGAGGTTGATATTCGTGGTCGTTGCGCTTGAAAGCTCTTTTTTAGCTTTTTCCGCAGCTTCCCTGATACGCTGCATAGCCATTTTATCGCCCGAAAGATCGACTCCTTCCTGCTTTTTGAACTCCGAAACCATGTAATCTACTATTTTCTGGTCAAAGTCATCGCCGCCGAGTCTGTTATTGCCCGAAGTTGCCAGAACTTCGATAATTCCGTCGCCGATCTCTATAATAGATACGTCAAATGTACCGCCGCCAAGGTCATATACCATGATCTTCTGTTCTTTTTCATTGTCAAGGCCGTAAGCAAGGGCTGCTGCCGTAGGCTCGTTGATGATACGCTGTACATTCAGACCCGCGATTTTGCCGGCATCTTTTGTAGCCTGACGCTGCGCGTCGTTGAAATATGCCGGAACGGTAATAACGGCGTCGGTTACTTTCTCTCCCAGATAGTTCTCGGCGTCGCTTTTCAGTTTCTGAAGGATCATGGCCGAAATCTCCTGAGGAGAATATTTTTTATCGTCTATAGTCACTTTATAGTCTGATCCCATTTCTCTTTTAATGGATGAAATGGTTTTGTCGGCGTTTGTAACCGCCTGACGCTTTGCGGGCTCTCCTACGAGACGTTCCCCGGTCTTGGTGAAAGCAACCACCGAAGGTGTTGTTCTGCTTCCCTCCGCATTTGCTATAACCGTAGGTTTTCCGCCTTCCATTACTGCCACACAGCTGTTTGTTGTTCCTAAGTCAATTCCTATTATTTTACTCATTGTATTTATTCCTCCGTTTATATATCTCAGTTGGCAACTTTTACCATACTGTGACGTACTACATAATCTTTGTAAGTATAGCCTTTCTGAAATTCTTCAAGGACTATGTTTTCCGAAGCCGATTCGTCTTCGACATGCATTACCGCATTGTGAAGATTCGGGTCAAATTCGCATCCGACGGCCTCTATCGGCTCTACGCCCACGTCTTTGAGTATCGACGTAAACTGTTTATATATTTTATCCATGCCCTCCGCAAAAGGATCGGAAAGGTCGGCATCGGCAAGGCCTCTTTCAAAATTGTCAATTACCGGAAGCAGCTTTTCTATTATATCTTTTGCGCCGATAACATAGTTTGCCGCCTTTTCTTTTTCGGTCCGCTTTCTGTAATTGTCAAATTCCGCTATCTGCCTTGTGAGCCGGTCGGTCAGTTCTTCTATTTTTTCGTCTTTTTTGTCTTTTTTCTCGAAACTTCTTTCTGCCCCGGTTTCATCTTCGCCCGAAGATTCGTTTTCCCCGCTCTCGGCCTTTTGCTTTACATCTTCATCTGAGGCCGCGGCTTCGGCCTTTTCCTCATCTTCCTGTTCAATAACATCTTCTTTTGAGCCGTCCTTACTTTCGGCCTTGTCTTTTTCCAACGCTTCTTTTTCGGAAACAATATCCTCAGCCGCTTCTTTTTTCAGGTCGTTTTTGATCTCTTTGTTTTTTTTGTCAGCCATTTATATTTCTGCCTTTCTGTGCTACAGTTTGTCATCTTTTTCGTCATCCGGTCCGCTCTCATAAAATATGGAATCAAGCTGCGCCCTCAGGACCTTCAGATTATCCACAACATTTTCATAATCCATCCTTTTGGGGCCTACTATACCGATAGTACCCTTCATTCCCTTTCCGAGATCATAGGTCGTGGTAACTACGGAACAGTCTTCCATTTTGTTTATCCTTGTCTCCTGACCTATCAGAACCTGTATCTCGGCTTCGTCACCCACGCTGTCCAGCACCTGCGCCAGCTCGGTTTTATCTTCAAGTACGGCGATAAGCTCGCTGGCCCTGCTTGAGTCCGAGAGTTCCGGATATCTGAAAATATTGTTTGCCCCGCTTGTAAATACCGGGATATCTTCTTTGTCCGACCTGATGGCTTCGGCCACGGCGTCAACCACTCCGGAAACCACTTCTCTGTGAATCCCTGCCTGCTGTTTCATCTCTGAGATCATATCCAGATTGATCTCTCCGATGGTTCTGCCGTTCATATGAGTGTTTAAAAGAAGATTCAACTTAAGTATCTCTTCGTCCGTGAGAGGTTCGGTCGCGTCTATCAGCTGATTTTTAATGCGGTTTCCCTCTGTGACGATAACCGCTAAAAGCTGAGTCTCCCGAACTCTTGAAAGCTGCACAAACTTCAGTCTCGCCTGATTAAATACCGGCCCGGTGATCATGGTGGCATAATTAGTATTGCTCGCCAGTATCTTGACCACCTGTTTCAGGATCTTTTCGAGTTTATCGGTCTTTTGTATCATCATTTCTTTCATGTCTGATACTTCCTGATCCTTGACCCGGATGATCTCATCCACGTACAGGCGGTATCCCTTGTCCGAAGGAATCCTGCCGGCGGAAGTATGGGGCTGGAGTATGTATCCCATGTCTTCCAGATCGGACATTTCGTTTCTGATCGTGGCAGAACTTAAGTTCAGGTCAGTATATTTGGAAATCGTTCTTGACCCTACAGGCTCGCCGGTTTCAAGATACGTTCTTATAATAGCTGTCAGTATAGTACGTTTTCTGGCATCAAGTTCCATCTGACCGGCACTCCTCTTTTATTATTTTGTTAGCACTCAATCTTTCAGAGTGCTAACATCTGATTATAAGATACCACTGCTTATACTCTTTGTCAATAAATTTGAAAATTTTTTTTGTGTGCTTTGTGTGAACATTTTATATCACGATAAGTAGTTTACATCTGCCGTTTTTTCATATATTATAATTAAAACCGAATCATATCTTAAAACAATTCTGTCGTTTATATGCGGCAGAACATTGTATTCGAAAGGATAAAAAAATGAAAATAAGTGCACGAAATCAGTTAAAAGGAACCGTAACCGAAATTCAGGAAGGAGCGGTGAACGGCATAGTTAAGCTCGACATAGGCGGAGGAAATGTTATCAGCGCAACCATTTCCATGAGTGCCATTAAAGAACTTGATCTTAAACCGGGAAAAGAAGCTTATGCGATTGTAAAAGCTACATCCGTTATGGTAGGTGTGGATCACTGAATATTTAACGGCGGTTGCATCTGACGGCAGCGAGGTACACGAAAATGAGCAACGAATCTAAGAGTGTAAGCAGATGGAAGCTGTATGCGGCAGGTCTCACCTTTACAATTACAGTCGGATTCGCTTTTTTCGGAGTTAAAAAATGCGTTCCCTACTCCGACCCCATGACAATACTTACCTATCGTTTCGGTACCTCGCTGATAGCCCTGCTGATCGTCATTGCCATCAGTAAAGCATTGGGCAAATACCCTGAGAAAAGACCCGGCCGCCCAAAGGCGCGGCTGTATCAGACGGCTTTCTTTTATAATCTTTTCATGCTGCTGCAGGTTCTGGCGATGATGTATTCCACATCCATAGAAGGAGCCATTGTTTACGCGGTGGTTCCTATCTTTGCGAAAATCATCGGACGAATCATGCTCGGAGAACGTTCCACGCCTCTGCAGAATTTCTTTGCCGTACTTACCGTAGCAGCTCTTATGATCCTGATAATCCTTAACGCGACCGACATACGCTTAAACGCGGCCGGCCTGATCATCATGGCTTTCGCCACCCTAAGCATGGCCATAGAAAATGTATGCGCCAGATACGTCAGGGGTGTATTTACTCCGCTTGAAATATCAAAATGCATTACAATAAGCGGCTTTGTCGTATTTTTCGGCATTACTTTAATCCGCTCATTTATCCGTATGGACTTTGTGAGCCTGATCGAGCCGATAACGCATCCCGAATTCGCATTTTGGATTACATATCTCGGAGTTCTGTGCATACTTCTGTCGGCGCAGCTCATGGCATTCATGCTGGCTCACATGGAAATAATCCAAAGCAGCATTTTTAACAGCGCGTGTACCCTCGTATCGGTAGTGGCCGGAGCTTTAATCCTCGGAGAACCTCTGTACTGGTTCCACTATCTGTGCGGGGCTCTGATTCTGACCGGCGTAATAGGTCTGATTTTTGCTCCTGTCAAAAAAGCTAACAGCGGGAAGTCTCTTCAGGACGATCTGTAGTCCTTAAATTTTCTTTGACTTCATTCGCAAGCTGCTTCATCTCTTTCGCGTTATTATATACGGTTTCGGTCAATTTTGTGCCGCCCAGTATCCTCGCGAGTTCATCGGACTCCTCTTCTTTTGAAAGGAGTCTGATTTTGGTTTTGGCAGTCTCCGCCTCAACCGTTTTTTCTATCAGAAAATGAGTGTCGGCCATTGCGGCTATCTGGGCGAGATGCGTTACGCAGAGCACCTGACGCTCCTTTGCTATCCTGGCCATCTTTTCCGATACCATCTGCGCCGTGCGCCCGCTTATCCCGGCGTCTATTTCATCAAAGATTACGGTGCCGATATTATCCGAATCGGCCAGAACCGTCCTTATGGCAAGCATTATGCGTGAAAGCTCGCCCCCCGAAGCCGCTTTTGAAAGTTCCATCACAGGTTCTCCGGGATTGGCCGATATCATGATCTGAATATTGTCATATCCGTCTCTTCTGTATGAAGTACTTTTTGAAAATTCTATTTCAAAAGCGTTATTGGCAAAATTAAGCTCTGCCATCTCTTTTTTTACTTCACGGCAGAAATTCAGGGCGCATTTTTTCCGCATTTCCGAAAGTTTACCGCCGGCCATGTCAAGAGTTTTTTCGGCTTTTAAGAGTTCCGCTTCCGCTTCTTTTTTTGCGCTCTCATATCCGCTTAAGAATTCAAGCCTCTCTTTCGCTTTCCGTGCATATTCCAGAACTTTTGCTTCGGTTTTTCCATATTTGGATTCCAGCCTCCTTATCAGATCGAGACGTTCTTCGGTTTCGGCATACTCCTGATCCGAAAACGAAAAATCCTGAAGGTATGAAGCTGCCTGTCTGTTTGCGTCCGATAAAAGCGCTTCTATGTCATTGAGCAGTGTTTCTGTTTCAGTCAATGCGTCATCGTAGCCTGATATGTCCGCCATCTCGCGTACGGCTCTTGAAATAAGCTCTCCCGCGCCCGAATCGTATCCGGTATATTCGTGTATCCGACTGAGAGTTTCAACTATTTTTCTGGAATTGGACATCAGGATGAATTTTTTCGCAAGTTCCGCTTCCTTACCCTCGTAAAGCGCCGCCTCGTCGATTTCATTTATCTCATATTCAAGCCTTGAGACTTCCCTGAGCCTGGCCTCCTCATCCATGTCAAATCTTTCGACTTCTTTTTCTTTATCCCTGAAATCTTTGTAAGCGTTTTCACATGAGATAAGAAGAGCGTCAAGCTCCTCTTTTGCGTAAAAGTCCAGCATCCGAAGCTGCTTTTCCGCCTTGAGCAGTGTCATATTTTCCCTCTGCCCGTGGATATTTATAAAAAGTCCGGCTATATCCTTTAACATGGCGGAGGTGCAGGTCTCCCCGTTTACCCTGGAAATTACCCGGCTGCCGGTCAGCTTTCTGGAAATAATTATCTGATTATCAGACGCGGGATAACCCATTTCATCCAATTCTTTAAGAATCGTTTCGTCATCCGTATGAAAAACAAGCTCCACCATGGCGCTTTCGGCTTCACGACGAAGCATTTCTTTTGTAAATTTTCCGCCAAGAGCAATATTAACGGACCCCAGCAATAAAGACTTGCCGGCGCCCGTTTCGCCTGTAATGACATTTAATCCCCGTGTAAAATCCACGTCGGCTTCTTCGATGAGAGCCAGATTTCGTACATGTAAATTAACAAGCATGGCTATTCCTTTTCTTATTTGATCAGCTCCCTGATCATGTCCTTCACCTTTGCCGCTTCTTTCTCGGAGCGGGCTGCCAGAAAAATGGCATTGTCTCCCGCAATGCTTCCGACTATTTCGGGAAAGTGCATCTCATCTATGGAAGCTGCCGATGCCATTGCCATACCGTCTTCCGTCTTTACTACCACGAGATTGCCTGCCGGCTCTACGGAAACGACCGCATCTTTGAGCGTCCTGAGATATTTATCCGGACTTCTTTCCGCCGCACGCCGGATTTCGATATAGCGCATGCGCCCCTTCCCCGAAAGCGTTTTGGTGAGCATAAGCTCTCTGATGTCTCTTGAAACCGTCGCCTGTGTCACGGCAAAACCGAGGTCTTTCAGCATTGCGGCGAGTTCTTCCTGTGTCTCGACATCATTTTCATTGATTAGTCTTAAAATTTCGGCCTGTCTGGTTGATTTCATATTGGTTTCTCCTGCAATCGTATTAAATTATTAAAAGCCTGTGAGTACATCCGGCAGGGCTTTATTATTGTATCATCTTGTGCGCTAAGACGTCCAAAAAGCTGCTTTTAAAAACTTTGATTATCGGCACGTCCATTTCGGCCTTAACCACCTCTACAAAATCACCGCTTGTAATCCTGGCTTTCTTAACTCCGTCAAACATGACCATGGCATATCCCGGAAAACCGTCGCTGTTATAGCCCCTTTCTATTTTGATCCTGTCGAAAGGCCGCAGTATTACGCTTCGGTTTATCATTGTATGCGGCGAAACGGGCGTAATCATCAAAAGCCTTGCATCCGGCGATATTATCGGTCCGCCCGCCGAAAGCGAATATCCCGTGGAGCCGGTTGCGGTAGATACGATTACGCCGTCGGCCTTATAAGAGTTCAGTCTGGCTTCGTTTACCTTTATGTCAAGAGAAATCAGGCTCTCGGTGTCGGGTTTTGAAATAGCTATATCATTTACGGCTATATCCGAAACTATAAGTTTATTTTTGTGATACACGTTTCCGAGAAGCATCATTCTGTTTCCGACCGAATAATTGTTGTCGATAAGCGCGTCAAGCGCGGGCTCTATGTTGTCTATGTTTATCTCCGTCAGATAACCGAGCGTTCCCAGATTTATTCCCACAAGGGGAATCCGGGTGGTCACCGTACGCCTTGCAACCTCCAGCATTGTGCCGTCTCCTCCAAGCACAACTATACACTCGGTTTGAGGCGGTATGTCCGATATGTTTTTGAACAGATTAGGCTGTTTGTTTTCCCTGTCACGGCAAAACAGAAACTTGCAATTCTTTCCTTTGGATCTTATATAATTAACTACTTTTGACGATACTTCACCGTTTCTGTCTTTGCTGTAATTTGTGATTACCAGAAAATGTTCCATAAAAATTCCTCAAATTATTTATCGAACGCCCCATGCGCTTTATCCACGGTATCGCGGATTTTATCTCCCCAAACAGAGGCTTCGTTTTCTTTTAAACCGGTATTTGCCTGTTCGCGTTTTTCAAGACATAACAGATACTCTATGTTGCCTTCCGGCCCTCTGATCGGAGAATAATCAAGTCCCGACGGATAGAAGCCGCACTCTGCCGCAAAGGTTAAGACTTTTTCGATTACTTCCCTGTGTATGGCAGGTTCTTTAACGACTCCCTTTTTTCCTACCTTTTCGCGCCCGGCCTCAAACTGCGGTTTAATAAGCAAAACCGCGCATCCGGTATCCGCCATAAGCAGAAATAATGTATTCAACACCTTGGTAAGGGAAATAAATGAAAGATCGGCGGATATAAACGCAGGCCTTTCATCCAAAACGTCCGGTGTGAGATATCTGATATTCGTTTTTTCCATGCAGATAACCCGGCTGTCACATCTGAGCTTCCAGTCAAGCTGTCCGTATCCGACATCCACGGAATATACTTTCAAGGCGCCGTTCCGGAGCATGCAGTCCGTAAATCCTCCCGTGGAACTTCCGGCATCCATGCATATAAGGCCTTTTAAATCAACAGAAAACGCTTTTAAAGCCTTTTCCAGTTTCAGGCCCCCCCGGCTCACATAAGGCATGGGCTTTCCCTTAAGACTTAATTCAACCGTATCCGGAAACATCGTCCCGGGCTTATCTTCCCTGTGTCCGTCGGCAAGTATCATTCCCGCCATTATCATTGCTTTGGCCTTTTCCCTTGACGTTGCCAGACCGCGTCTTACGACCAGGATATCCAGACGTTCTTTCATGCTGATACGCTCTTTTCTTTTACAAGTTCCAAGACCTTTTTTACAATCGAATCTTTGTCGAGACCGTGCGCCTGCCTTTGCTGTTCAACCGTTCCATGGGCTACGAAATCATCTTCGACAGCCGCAATATGGACAAAGACGCCGAGCCCCTCTTTTGAAACCGTGTCGGAAACCTGCTGTCCGAAACCTCCGCTCCTGACGTTTTCTTCCATGGTGAGGAAGACCTTATGTCCGGCAGAGAGTTCCTTTAGAAGATCGGTGTCAAGCGGCTTAATAAAACGCATATTAACGACCGTACAGTCAATCCCTTTCTCTTTCAGCTCATCTGCCGCCTCCATGGCTATACTTACCATTGAGCCGACCGCCAAAAGAGCTATCCCTTTACCGTCTTTAAGGACTTCCGCTTTTCCTTTTTCAATCGGCTGGATAAATTCTTCAAAATCCCTGCATGCCGTCCCTCTCGGATATCTTACCGCCACCGGTTCATTCAGCTTAGCGGCAAAATTAAGCATGTCTTTTAACTCCCGTCCGTTTTTGGGAGCCATCAGAGTCATACCGGGCATCATAGACATATATGACAGATCAAAGCATCCCTGATGAGTCTTTCCGTCCTCTCCTACAAGCCCCGCCCGATCAAGGGCAAATACAACCGGAAGCTCCTGCAGGCAGACATCCATCAATATCTGGTCAAAGGCTCTTTGCATAAAAGACGAATATACCGGAACTACGGGCTTAAGTCCCCCGAGAGCCAGTCCCGCGGCAAAAGTTACGGCATGCTGCTCGGCAATTCCGACATCAAAAAATCTGGCCGGATATTTTACCGAAAAATGCTCGAGCCCTACTCCTTCTCTCATAGCCGCCGTTATGGCGACTATTGCCGGATCTTCGGTCGCTATCTCTACTATGGTTTCCGAAAAAATATCAGTATAGGATTCTTTTTTCTCCTGAACCGGCTTTCCTGTTTTCATCTGAAAAGAAGAGGTACCGTGAAATCTGGCCGGATTATTCCTTGCGGGTCTGTAACCCCGTCCTTTTTCGGTAATTACATGTACTATCACCGGTCCGTTGAAAGCTTTGGCTTCTTTAAAAACCTTCATCATCTGGTGAATATTATGTCCGTCAACAGGTCCTAAATATGTGATTCCGAGATTTTCGAAAAACATTCCCGGGATCACCAGCTGTTTTATGCTGCTTTTGGTTTTACGAAGCCATTCGATAGTGCCGCTTCCGATGACAGGCACACGGTCAAGCGCGGAAGATACGCTCATTTTTAAGTTGGTATATGACGAAGAAGTCCTGATATTATCCAGGTATTCCGATATCCCTCCCACATTTTTGGAAATGGACATTTCGTTGTCATTTAAAACTATGACAAAATTCTGGTTTAAATGCGTCATGTTGTTCAGGGCTTCAAACGCCATCCCGCCGGTAAGCGCGCCGTCGCCGATCACCGAGACCACTTTATAGTCGTCCCCTGTCAGCTCACGCGCCCTGACATATCCTATACCGGCCGATATGGATGTCGAACTGTGTCCGGAGTCAATACAGTCACATTCGCTCTCGGCACGTCTCGGAAATCCGCTTATGCCTCCCTGCGTCCTGAGCGAATCAAAGACATCTTTTCTTCCGGTCAGGATCTTATGGGTGTACGACTGATGCCCCACGTCCCAAATGATCTTATCTTTTGGCAGATCATATACCGCATGAAGTGCCACGGTCAGCTCCACCACGCCCAGGTTAGAGGCCAGATGTCCGCCCCTTTCACTGATCGTCTTTATCAATAATCGTCTTATCTCATTTGCCAGAACATACAGTTTTTCCTCGGGAATTTTATGTATGTCGTTAGGCTCTTTGATATTTTCAAGCATATCTCACCTATTTTTCCCTTGAAACCAGATATAAAATGATCTGTTTCAGAAATCCGGTATCCGCGGGCAGCTCATTAAGCAGCATAAGCGCCTCGCCAGTAAGCTCCCTTGCTTTTTCCGACGCCTTTTCCACGCCTTTCAGGGATACATAAGTATCTTTTTTGTTCTTTTCATCCGAATACACGGGCTTCCCGATAGTTTCGGCAGTCCCGGTTACATCCAGGATGTCATCCGTGATCTGAAACGCGATTCCCGCGTGAATCGAGATTTTTTCAAGCAGGCTCAGATACTTATCATCCGCGCCCGCCAAAGCTGCCCCCGACATCATGGATGCCGCAAAAAGAGCTGCCGTTTTGTATTCGTAAATATAGTTAAGGAGTGTTTCTTTGTCCCGGTCTATTCCTGATTTTTCATTTTCAACATCGGCCGCCTGTCCGCCTATCATGCCCCTGTATCCGGATTTTTCGGAAATAATCCCGGCAGCTTTAAGAACAGGCGCCTTATCGTCGGCTTTCATGGCCGTCTCTATCAGCAGTTCGTATGCGTAATTAATAAGCGCGTCTCCCGCCAGAACTCCAAGCGCCTCTCCGAAAGCCGCATGCGTGGTCTTTTTGCCTCTTCTCAAAAGATCATTGTCTATGGCCGGCAGGTCGTCGTGCACGAGTGATGAAGTATGTATTATTTCCATGGCCGCCATAAAAGCTCCGATTTCTTTTCCGCTTCCGCCGAAAATCTCGTAGCATTCACGCATCAGTATCGGCCTGATCCTCTTGCCGCCTGCCAGAATACTGTAATTCATCGCTTCAATAAGGCTTCCCGGTGCCTTATCGTCCTTAGGAAGATATGCGCTTATAATATCGTTTGCTTCGCAAGCCTTGTTTTTTAATATTTTCTCAAAGCTCATACGCTTCCCCGTTTTCGTTTTTATTTAAAACAATTATCTCTTTTTCTACCGTATCTATCTTTTCGCCGCATACTTTCACTATTTCCATTCCCTCTTTATAAAGCTCAAACATTTTTTCGAGGGAAACGCCGCCTTTTTCCATTTCGGCAGTGATTTCTTCCAGTCTCGAAAACCCCTGCTCAAGGGTCATTTTTTCTTTCATAGTCAGCGAACTCCTTCCGGTTTGGTTTCAGCCGTTCCGATAACTTCAGAATCTATAAGACCGTCTTTTAATACAATCTTTAACATATCGCCTTTTTTAACGTTTTTGACGGATGCAACAGGTCTGCCGCCCGAATCAGCGAGCCAGGCAAAACCATCCGAAAGTTTTTTTTGCGGCGAAGCCGCGTTAAGCCGTCCCGTCAACAGTTCGAGCGCATGTTTGTTTTCGTCCGTCGTCTGTCTTAATTTAATATAAATAAGCTTTTTAATGGCTTTCAGTTTTTCTTTTCGCAGCGCGAGAACATTGTCCGGTCTGAAAGAAACGAGCTGTTTTTTATAAATATCCAGCCGCGACCGCGTCCGTTCCAGGCTTCTGTCCATACCGGTATGCAGCCGTTTTTCTAAAATGTTGAGTTTTTCCATGACGGCCGGAATATCCGCCGACGCAAGCTCGGCAGCCGCCGAGGGTGTAGGCGCCCGCAAGTCCGCCACGAAATCGGCTATGGTTACGTCCGTTTCATGTCCCACGGCGCTTATGACCGGAGTATTGCAGTCGAAAATCGCTCTTGCGACCGTTTCTTCGTTAAAGGCCCACAGATCTTCTATAGAGCCTCCGCCTCTGCCGGCTATTATCACATCGACTCCGTATCTGTCAAGCGCTTTGATTCCGGCCGCTATCTGCGCAGCGGCGCCCTCTCCCTGTACAATGGCAGGATACAGGACTATCAAAACACCGGGATTGCGCCTTTTCAGGATGTTCTGAATATCTCTTATGGCCGCGCCTGTCGGAGCGGTTACCACGCCTATCCTGGATGCGTATTCAGGGACAGGCTTTTTGTAGTCCGGCGAAAACATTCCCATTTCTTCAAGCTCTGCCTTTAATGCCAGAAATTTTTCATACAGGGCTCCCGCGCCTTCACGTTTTATCTTTCTGGCGTAAAGCTGGTATGTTCCCGCTTTTTCATATACGTCGATATACCCTGAAACGGTTACATTGTCTCCGTCTTTCATGGAAAAAGCCAGTCCTGCCCTGTTACCGGCAAACATGGCACAGTTAATGGCCGCTTTTTCATCCTTTAATGTGAAATATACATGTCCGCTCTGGTGATATTTGCAGTTACTGACTTCACCCTTGACCTGAATATCTCCCAGCAGATAATCGCCGAGAAACATATTCCTGATATATTTATTTACCTGTTGGACCGATAACAGTCTGCTCAATTTATAAGACCTCTTATCTTTCCCCTTCTTTGAGTTCCGCGTCCCTGGCTATCCTGCCGAGGATACCGTTTATAAAAGAAGCCGAATCCTCCCCTCCAAACCTTTTGGCGAGCTCCACGGCTTCGTTTATGGCAACTCCCAGAGGAACTTCTTCGTCAAAGAGCATTTCATAGACGGCAAGCCGCAGTATCGAAAGATCGACTTTATTCATCCGGCTGGTTTTCCAGCCCACGGACGTTTTATTCAGCAGGCTGTCTATCCGGGGTATTTTCTCTTTGGCTTTTAAGTATTTCTCTTCGATAGAACGGGCATCCTCGGGATCGGGCCAGTTATTATCCGGATCCGTTTCTTTTGATCCTACGCCTTTGAAAAAAATCCGTATCTGCTCCGGCATGTCTTTATCTTCATTGAATTCAGACATGAACAGATATTTAAATACAGCTTCTCTTAATTCTCCGCGCTTCATCATAGTATATGATCCCCGGTTATTTTTTTCCCTTTTTATGTGATATCTGCACATCCGAAATGCTGATGTTTACGCTTTCCACCTCAAGTCCGGTCATGTTTTCAAGAGTATCTTTTACTCTTTCCTGAACTTTTTTTGTAACTTCCGGAAGGCTGTATCCGTATCTTATGTTGAGCAGCAGATATACGGAAAGTTTTCCGTCTTTGATAACCGTCTTGACGCATTTTGCTATGCTTTTCATCTCGGCTCTGGTAAGCTGCGTGCCGTGGATATTTCCTTTCATGGAAGCTATCCCCTGCACCTCGGTAGCCGCAATGCCTGCTATAATGCTTATAACTTCCTGTGAGATCTGCACCGTGCCGTTGTTTTTATCGTCATATATGGTATGAAGTCTCTTATCTGACATAAGCATATCCTCCGTTTTTGTGATTGCGGCTTCAGCGAATAATTATAAAGCCGCATTTTCTTTTAACGGGATTATATCATAACAACACAAGGGAGGTCAAACTGTGTTTGACCTCCGGAAAATCACTGTAATTATATGCTGTTTAATTAACCGTGCTGACGTAAGTAAGCGCTTTTACGGGACATATTTCCACGCAGGCGGGCTCAAGACCTTCTTTTAAACGGTCAACACAGCCGTCGCATTTGAACGGAAGCCCGTCCATAACAATCGCGCATGTATCGGTATGCGCAAATGTGATTGCGTCAAACGGACAGGCAATTGCGCAATGCTTGCATCCGAAGCATTTATCGATATTTGTTATCTGAACAAAATCATATTCGTCACGGGTTATGATCCCCGCAGGGCAGGCATCTATGCATTTTGCCTTTTTACAATGCATACAGCTCTTTGTCAGATATTTCTCAAGATCGGTATCCTTGATCGGAACCTTTGAATAGCTTCTGCGGGATACCGCTTTCGAATAATCTCCGTCACTGTGCGCGTCCTTGCATGTATATACACAAGCCAGACATCCGATACAGGTGTTTTTATCGCATTTAATATTGCTCATTTTTTTCCTCCCTTTGAAAAAATTTTCCTCGAGATTATTATATAATATCATTTTGGGAAAATAAAATAGAAAAACAAAATATATGCGATAATTAAATCAGGTTTCTCAGTTTCTGCTGAACTCCTCAAGCACAAGGCCCGGATTGCGTTCAAGAGTCATCCCCACGCTCCATGAATTTATAAAGAGAAGCAAAGGATTACCCCTGAAATCTTTGACTATCTTCATATCGGATGTACCCGTAATCTTATCCGTATCGATTTCGTCTTTATTGACTATCCAGCGAATATATTCATAAGGCAGCTGTTCGAGCACTATCTCGACATTATATTCGTTATTCAGCCGGTACTGAAGCACCTCAAACTGCAATACTCCGACCACTCCGACTATGATCTCCTCCAGTCCGCCCTTTACTTCCTGAAAAATCTGTATGGCGCCTTCCTGGGCTATCTGACTTATTCCTTTCGCAAACTGCTTGCGTTTCATGGTGTCCATCTGTCTTACCCTGCAAAAATGCTCCGGTGCGAAAGTCGGGATGCCCTCGTAGCTGAATTTGGCTCCGACGGAACAAATGGTGTCTCCTATCGAAAAGATGCCCGGATCAAAGACTCCGATAATATCTCCGGCGTAAGCCTCATCTACAACATGCCTGTTGTCCGCCATCATCTGCTGGGGCTGCAAAAGACGCAGTTTTTTGCCCCCCTGGACGTGATATACCTCTTTTGAGGCGTCGAATTTACCCGAAGCGACTCTCATAAAGGCTATCCTGTCTCTGTGGTTTTTATTCATATTTGCCTGAATTTTAAAAACAAAGGCAGAAAACGTTTCACTGAACGGATCTATCTCTCCCTCATCGGAAACTCTCGGCAGCGGAGTCGTAGTCATTTTCAGAAAATGCTTCAGAAATGTTTCGACTCCGAAATTCGTAAGCGCCGATCCGAAAAATACCGGAGAAAGTTTCCCTTGTCGAACCGCTTCCATGTCAAACTCTTCCGAAGCCCCGTCCAGCAGCATTATCTCTTCTTCCAAAGTCTCTTTCTGCTCAGCCGTAATATAATCCGTAATATTTTCGGCTTCGGGGTCAATCTCCTCGTAGCTGCCTTCTTTTGTGCCTTTCAGAGTATCCGAAAAAGACAATATTTTTCCGGTTTCCCTGTCAAAAACGCCCTTAAAATCCTTTCCGGAGCCTATGGGCCAGTTAATGGGACAGGTGGCGATGCCCAACTCTTTTTCTATTTCATCTAAAAGATCAAAGGTATCGTTTGCGTCTCTGTCCATCTTATTGATGAAAGTAAAGATCGGAATATGTCTCATGACACATACCTTGAAAAGCTTTCTGGTCTGGGCTTCGACGCCTTTGCTTCCGTCTATCACCATGACCGCCGAATCGGCTGCCATAAGTGTCCTGTATGTATCTTCCGAAAAGTCCTGATGGCCCGGCGTGTCCAGGATATTAATGCAGTACCCGTCATAATTGAACTGAAGCACCGAAGAAGTAACCGAAATACCTCTTTCTTTTTCGATTTCCATCCAGTCCGAAACAGCATGCCTTGCCGTGGCCTTTCCTTTTACGGAACCGGCTAAATTGATCGCTCCTCCATATAACAGAAACTTTTCAGTAAGGGTTGTCTTTCCCGCATCAGGATGTGAAATGATAGCGAATGTTCTTCTTTTTTCTATCTCGCTTCTTATGTCAGCCATTGCTTTCCTCTTAATTATTTAAAAATGATTCCATGATTTTTTTGCTTTTCAGCTCCCGGTCCAACGCCCGCCCGAGAGCTCTGTCACTTTCTTTTTCAAGCTCCGAAAGAACTTCTTCTTTAAGATTAAAAGAATACAGTTTCCCAAGCGGTGTTTCGGTTATAAAGCTGCATATACTGTAAAGGGATGCCGTAAGCAGAAACGGATCCGGTGCATAAAGTCCGTTTATACGCAGGATACGCAGTTCAAATATTCGTCTGATAAGTCTGATACCGGACTGTCCCTTTAAGACAGCCTTTAAAGAAACATAAAGCAGATTCAGATGATCCGTTCCGTCTATTCCTTCACGTCCGAAATAATCAACCAGATCCAGAAAATAAAATCCTGCGTAAACACCCGGAGTCGTGTTCGGAAGCTCTCTGAAATATTCACTCACGGCCGCATCCGTCATCCTGTAAGCGTTTCTGCCGGCTATAACGGAAAACTCACCCATGGCGAATGGATTCGCGGGGGCGAGCAAAACACTTCCCGGTCTTCTTGCGCCTCTGGCAAACGCGGTGATCCTGCCGAGTTCACAGGTTTCAAGCACAACTCTTTTGTCGTTTTCTCCTATGGGCATGGCAGATAAGACCATGCCGTTTACTTTTATAACTTCGCTCATGATCTTAAGTATATATTTAAGTTTCCCGTTTATCGTAACCGTAGTTTTTCAGATAAAGCTCACTGTCGCGCCACTTCCCGCGAACCTTTACCCAGAGTTTCAGGTTAACCCGTCCTTCCGTCAGCCTTTCAATGTCCATGCGGCTTTCGGTGCCGATTTTTTTAAGCATCGAGCCGCCTTTGCCTATGATAATGCCTTTGTGAGACTCTCTCTCGCAGACGATCACTGCCTCTATGTCGGTTATATCTCCGGAGGGGCGCTCTTTCATTTTTTCGATAAGGACGGCTATCCCGTGAGGGATTTCCTCCCCCAGATTCCTAAGCGCTTTTTCCCTTATCATCTCAGCCGCGATCTGCCGTATGGGCTGATCCGTAACCGTCTCAGTGTCGTAGTACATGGGCCCGTAAGGCATATATTTGAAAACCGCCTGCATAAGTTCGTCCAGGTTGGTTCCATGTTTGGCCGAAACCGCGATTCCCTCGTCAAAACTGATCAGTTTTGAAAACTCCGCAAATATATCCGGAATCTCTGATTTATTTACCCGGTCGCATTTATTTATCACCAATATTACCGGAACTCTGATGTTTTTCAAAAGAGAGGCTATATGCCTGTCCGCGGCTCCGGCATAAGGCTCCGGTTCCACAAGCCAAAGCACGGCGTCAGCGTCGTTCAGCGTCTTTTCGGCAGCGGAAACCATATATTCTCCACGCTTGTTTTTTGCCTTATGTATACCGGGCGTGTCCAGAAAAACTATCTGCCCTTTTTCATCCGTATAAATGCTTCTTATTCTGTTTCTGGTCGTTTGCGGCTTTCGGGATGTTATGGCTATCTTCTGGCCTATAAGATGATTCATAAGCGTGGATTTTCCCACGTTCGGCCTGCCTATTATGGCCGCAAATCCCGACTTAAACTCTTTTTCTTTCATAATTCATCCCTGCACGAGCGATTCCGTCAAATCAAACATCCGGCTGTTTTTATTTACGGCGGCCTCGCTTCCTATCACGCAGATATGCTCTTTATCAAATGTATCTCTTACAAGGGGCGCAAGAGCGCGGATATCTTCGGAAGACGCATTTAAAATCTGATCTCTTTCTTTTTGAAGCATCTCTTCGGTTATCCCCGTCATATAACAGTCAAGCGCGAAAGCACCTTTTGCCTTTGCGTTAAGCGGGGTATCCAGCTCGCTTATTGTACCGATAATATATTTCGTCATCTCCCTCTCATCCGCATCAAATCTTTCCAGGTAAGCGGAAAGTTCGTCATATACGCGATATGTCTCGGAAAGATTCGGATCTCTGTAAGATGTCAGATAAGCGTCCCCGCTGCGTCTGAAAGCGCTCATACAGCCGTAAGCTCCGCCGTTTACTCGGATGTTTTTCCAGAGATATTCATAGTTCAGGATAAGCCTGAGTATACGCATAACCCCTGTGTACTCATAGCCTTTGCCGGTAAAACTGCCGGCCGACGCGCAGAACTGCACCTGTCCTGAGGTCCTGAAAGCTTCCCTGACACTGCGTTTTTCCCAGGAATAAGACCCCTTCATAATCTGATCCTTATACAGATTATCCGCAAATGCTTCTATATTGTTCATTATGCCGGCAAGGCCTTCCTCTTCCGCCGTTACGGAAACCATAAGATTCTCTTTTCTGAAAATCATCTTTACCAGCTTTTCGAGCGTCTGTATAAGGGCGGTCTTTTCCGTTTCAAAGTTTACGTAAAGGTTTTCTATGAATCTGTAATACGAAATGCCGGAAATATCCTCATTCATGGCATTGCTTTCGCTAATTCCGGACAGTGCCCTTGTTACCGCGCTTGAATGACCCGCCGCCGGAATCGCTTCCTGAAGCTGGGCCTTTCGCCCCGCGACTATCTCGAAGAGCTTCTTTTCATCATTTAGTACGGAAGTCTTTATTATTTCCCGAATGATATCAAATACGAAGGCACACTCCGGGTCTAAGTATTTGGATTTAATCGAAAAATATTTTCCGCAGGTGCCGTCTTTTTGAGGAAAAATCTGTATCCCGTACGAAATGCCTCCGGTTCTGGCATTGATCTCGTTTGAAAGGTCAAAATAGTTATAACGCTCCGTACTCACGCTGCCTAAAACCGCCTTTAACAGGCTCATATAAGGCACAAGTCCGCCGGGAATGTTTTTCGCATCAAACATCAGATTCAGATAAGTAATGCCTCTCGTATCATAATCGTGATGCAGTATCCTGATATCCCCTTTTGTGCATTCCTTTGTCTTTATGCTCAGATTTGATTTTCTGCCGATATCCGATCTGGAAAGCATGGGCAGCATTGCCGCGGTCTCGGGCGAATCCTTTTTATTCTGATATAACTCCAGCTTCTTTGTTTCTTTGATTATATCTTCGATTTCTTCAGCTGAAAGCGATGCCTTGTATCTGTCTAATTTTTCCTGAAGCTTCGCTTCTTTTTCCGCGGCAAGTTTATGCTTCGGAACGAGCGTCACTATAACCTTATGAGGGTTATTGATTATCCGCTCTTTGATAAGCTTTTCAAAATATCCAGTCCCTATAAGGCGTTTCAGCTGTTCAAAGATATCCAGCATCTTAAGCGTCGCAAACGGCACGGCGTCGTCATACAGCCAGGTCTCAAATGCGGATAGACCGTATATCAGCCCTTTGGGATAAACCGAAAAATCGGCCTCCCTGAACCTGAACTCATAAAAATGTATGCCTGCGCGCAGAGCTTTTTCGTCGATACCCCTCTCGGCAATCCGTGTGAGAGTTTCATTTACGGTGGTGACGAAACGTTCCGCGTCGTCTTCATTTGCAAATTTGGCGTCTATCGAAAGAAACGGCTGGAGTATGCCGTCGTTATAACATCCCGAAACGTCCTTTCCGATACCCGCGTCCAAAAGCGCCTGTTTAAGCGGCGCGCCGGGCGCGTCCAGCAATACGTATTCCAGTACGGAAAAAGCCATCCCCGTAAGCAGATCATTTGCCTCTCCCGTAACTATGCTCATATTCAGGCTTGTATTGTCCTGAAGAGGTTCCTCATCGAGAGCCGGAAATGCGATTTTCAGGGACTTGGGTTCCTCAAAAGGCTTCTGGAACTGAATGGATGAATCGATATCCAGCTTTTCAAATCGGCTGAGATAATCCCTGTCGATCTTTTCAAGCTTTTGCTCCATGTCCATATCTCCGTAGAGATATATATAGCAGTTTGAGGGATGATAATATTTCCTGTGAAAATCCAGAAACATCTCATAGGTCAGCTCCGGTATATAATCCGGGTCTCCGCCCGGTTCCTCACCGTACTGCGTGTCCGGAAACAGCGAGGAGAATACCGTTCTTTCAAGCACGGAGTCTGCGGTCGAATAAACCCCTTTCATTTCGTTATAGACCACTCCGTTATATGTGAGCGGATCCTCGGCTTTTTCAAGATAATAATGCCATCCTTCCTGCTCGAATATCTTTTTGTTTTTATAAATATTGGGATAAAATACGGAATTCAGATATACGTCCATTAAGTTGTCAAAATCCGTATCGTTGCAGCTCGCTATCGGATAAACGGTCTTATCGGGGTAAGTCATGGCATTTAAAAAGGTCTTTAAAGACCCCTTTGCCAATTCCACAAACGGATCCTTGAGAGGATATTTTTCACAGCCGCAAAGCACCGTATGCTCTATGATATGGGCAACACCGGTAGAGTCCGCGGGCGGCGTCCTGAAAGCAATCGCAAAAACCTTATTTTCGTCGTCATTTTTTATTATCGAGACCCTTGCGCCTGTTTTTTTGTGTCTGAGCAGGGTTCCGCGCGAATTTATATCTTTCAGTTCTTCTTCTTGAATGATCTCATAAGCCTCAAACATCGTTTCCTCCTGATAATCTTTCCCAGCATTCGGGACAGTCTGACCATTTCTTTATAAGATTTTTCGGAAGCTTTCTGTAACGCTTTCCGAAAGAATATCCTAAAAACTTCCATCCGTTCTGCCACACTATCGCAAACAAGAGATGAAATTTTCGCCTCCTGCACACATACTTGGCGGACTCTTTTACAAGTTTGGTACCCTCGCCTATTGAGGGATATGCTTCAAATATCTCGGGATTCATGGCCTGAGAGGCTCCAATGTCGAAATTCCTGCGAAACAGTTTCCTTGCTCCGTAGGTATGAGAATGAAAAACCCTTGCGTCGGCGGCATAGGCGACCTTATATCCGGCATGCATCGCGTTTGAAGCAAAAATCATGTCTTCATTAAAAAAAACGGGTCTCGGAAAGCCTCCGAGTTCATCATATATTCCGTGATCATAGGCGGCGCATACATTCGAGCAGAAAAATGTCCTGATTCCCATTTCATCCGTATCTGCCAATGATTTAATCCTGCTTTCGGGCGGATAATTGAAATGCCTCGAATATGACTCCAGCACGCCTTCCCCCTTTTTGGGAAGCTGTCTCGCATAAGCGATCTGACTCTCTCCCTCCGCAATGGGACGTATCAGGTTTTTCAGAAGATCCCTGTCTGCCGGATATGCGTCCTGTGTCATAAATACAAGAATATCGGCCGCGGAACGCTCTGCAGCCATATGCCTTGAACTTCCGTGGTCGAAATCTTTTTTTGAGATATGAATGACCTCACAAAACGGTATTCCGTCCGTAATCGAGTCTTTCCAATATTTTTTTTCGGTATTTACAATAATGATCTTATCGGGTAATAAAGTCTGCAAAGCCAGGCGCGAAAGAAGCTTTGACATCTCCGCGCCCGGCCGGTATGCTGGTATGATAACATCAACCGATAATCTCCTGTTTCTGTCAGTTATCATGTTTAGTATTCCATTCTTTAATACTCGGAACCTCCCGTGTCCTCATAGACAACCCCTGCCTGCTCCTGCTGATAGAGTTCCTCCGTCCATCCTGGGATCTTGGCATTGTCCTCGATAGCGGCCACGCTTTCGATATCGGAGCTTCCGTATCCCGTTATATATGAAATATTTTCGCTGTATGACTGAACCGTACCCGAGGGATAATATTCGCTTCCCGGGAACATGAAATCATGTAGCAGCTGGACGTTATATTCGAGGGTTACGGGGATTACGCAATCCGTACCGGTCAGGGTTCCGTCATCTTCGGCATGAACAAAAGGGAAACCTGCCTGGGAATCTTCGCCCACGGAATAACTCAAAATATTCGTAGCAAGAGAAAGCAGCTTTCCGTTGTCAATATTTGTCGTCACCATGGGAAGTACGGCATTTAAAAGAGAATCTATGGTTCCCATATCGGAGTTCATTGCCTTTTCTTTTAACAGCATCAGAACTTCTCTTTGTCTGGACGCACGCCTGAAATCATTTCCCTGCGTGTATCTGATCCTTGCGTATGAGACGGCCTGGGTGCCTGTGCAATGGAAGGTGCGCAGCTTGGCTCCGTCGAATTCTTCGGCGGGCGGTACTTCAATAGCCTCGTAAGGTACTCCGCAAACCTCAGAAGTTTCGACATTATAGTTGTTAAGATGTATAAGCTCTTCTCTGGTCATCTCAATATCGATTCCGCCCACTATATCTATTGCCTTTGCCAGGGCTTCGAAATTAATGGCCATGTATTCGGTTACGTTCAGATCCATGTTCAGGTTTATCATGGATAAAAACTGCTCCGCGCCTCCGTAACAGTAGGCCGCGTTGGCCTTGTCGTAATAATCGGGAGTTCCGTCATAATTTGTGCCGATATTCAGATAAGTATCCCTGTATATCGATACAAGCCTGATCTCTTTATTGTTATGATCAAGCACGCACAGAATCATGGTGTCGCTGTTGGCTTCGCCGTCGGCCGAGTCACGGGTATCGATTCCGATGAGGGCAAATACATCCACTCCCTCAAGTCCGGTCTCAGATACCGCTGCCTCGGCTGTCCCCCCTTGGGAAGCCCATGAATCACGGTTGTACTGATCCGCCGTGAGCAGCCTGTCTCTGTCAAGTTCGGTTTTGTTTATGAGAGAAAGTTTATGTGTTCCCCAAATAAGCACAAACATGATAATAGTCAGAACAACAAGCACTATCATCTCTATGATAAATATGCGTTTTCGCCTTTGGTACGACCTTTTTTTCTTGGTTGCCATTAATTACTCTCCATAAAATCACGCTTTCATGCGTATGTTCAATAGGCGTTTTTATTTCGAAATCCTTTGAAAACAGTCATTAAAAGAATCTTGAAATCCAGGCCTATCGACCAGTTCTCTATATAATAAAGATCATGTTCGATTCTTTTTTTAATCGATGTGTCGCCTCTGTATCCGTTTACCTGCGCCCATCCCGTCATTCCGGGGCGCACCTGATGTTTTACCATGTATCTGGGAATCTCTTCCCTGAATTTTTCCACGAACTGCGGTCTTTCGGGTCTCGGTCCCACCAGGGACATATCCCCTTTGAAAACATTAAAAAGCTGGGGAAGCTCATCCAGACTTGTGGAGCGCAGCTTTTTCCCGAAAGGGGTCACCCTCGGATCATCCTTGGTCGTCCATCCTTTTTTCTCCTGTTTTTCATCCTGAACGATCATGGATCTGAATTTATACATTTCAAATTCTTTGTTGTGAAGCCCTACTCTTACCTGTTTGAAAAACACCGGCCCCGGCATGGTTGCTTTCATTATAATTACGACCGCGAGCATTACGGGTGAAAAAAGCGCTATTGAAACGGCCGAACCCAAAATATCGCCGAGCCTTTTAAGTGCCGCATAGAGCATGTTGTTCAGAGGTACGTATCTGATGTTTACAACCGCAAGTCCCATAACATCCTCTGTGTGAGGCTTCGTTGGTACGATATAATAATAATCAGGTATGAATTTTGTGTGAACTCCCGATTTTTCACATATCGCAACTATCTCTTTGAGCTTGTAAAACTGATTCAGACTCAGCGTAATGGCTATCTCGTCGATATTGTTTTCTTTGAGAAGCATCTGAAGTTCGGAAATCCGGCCTATGATGTTTATGCCCCTGTGTCCCGGGCCCGCTTTCATTTCGTCATCCAGAACGCCGATAACCTTATATCCGAGCTCCGGAAATCTCACGGCCCTGTCTATGAACTCAACAGCCGAATCACTGTATCCGACAAGCAGAATGTTTTTTACATATCTGCCGTCCCTGCTCATTTTCTTTACGGCGCTCCTGATGATATTCCTGATAAGGAAATCCAGGAACATGTAAATCAATGCATATGCTATAAGCATATTTCGGGCAAAATGAACCTGTTTCGCAAAGAAAAGGATCATAATCATGAGGAGGATGGCGGATACATTGGCCTTAATGATGTTGCCTGCCTCTTTGTAGCGGCGCTGAGTCATCATGGGTTCATAGAGCTTGAACGCATAGTTAAGCAGCAGAGTCAGCGGCACGATAAGAAACAGCCAGCCCATGTATTGCATAAACGAAAGGCCGACGAGCGGTTCGCCCAGAATAGTAGTCCTGAATCTGATAAACCAGGATAATATATAAGAAATGATAATAAAAGCCGCATCAATAAAGATCAGCATTATACTCAAATGCTTCTGAACTTCTTTCATTACGATAACCAACCCGTATTATTATATATCCCCGGCGGATAAAACCGCTTTGAGCAATCTTTGATCTCCCCCAAGCAAAAGACTGCGCTGTTAATCCGTATATTATAAAGCATTTCTCTTGAAATGGCAAGCCTTGAGTCCTTATATCCGTTTAATGATGTTTCGCCATAACTCCTTTTGTATCTGAAAGTAATTACCGAATTTTTCTTTTTTGTATTTTACTTTCCTCGCCCGGCCTTTTTTGCTTCTTGCTAAAACCAAGCCCGCTCTGATGCCGCCCACGTACTGCCTTCCGAAACCTTTTGATGTAAAATATACCGTCTTTACCGCGAACCCCGTGAACAAAAGCGGCAGGTTCAGCACCCACTGAAGCGGAGGCATGTTTTTATGTATCAGATATATGTTGTTTCTCGAAGAATGAATAACTTTAAAATCATTGTGTCTTGAGCCCGTTGTTCCGCTGCCGATATGCACCACCCTTGCGGAGGGGACATACCGGTTTGTATATCCTTCGATCCTGGCTCTGTAACAGATATCAAGATCCTCAAGATAAGCAAAATGATTTTCGTCAAACATTCCCATTTCTGTAAAGAGGTCTCTCCTGTAGATGGCCGCGCCCGCGCATGACGAAAAAACTTCGCAGGGTTCGCCGTACGCTTCCGCCTTTTTCCCCTTGCCGCGCGCAAACGCCCATCCGAGCGCGCTGTAAAGGTCGCCGGCTCCGTCCAGCACGGTATTGTCTTCCGCGGTCAGCATACATGAGGCGCAGGAAAAAACATCCTTTCGCTCTTCCATGGCATTAAGAAGCTCTCCCACAAAATCGGGCTCCGGCACCGTGTCATTGTTCAGGAGCAGTACATATTCCGTCTCCGCCGCATTTACGCCTATATTTGACCCCCTGCAGAATCCCGTGTTTTTGCCGAGAGCGATAACTCTCACATAAGGGTAAGTTTCTTTTAGAAATGCCACGCTGCCGTCGGATGAACCGTTATCAACGACTATGGTATCAAAATCCTTCATGTTTTGCTTTTTCAGCGCGTCAAGACAGGGTCCTAAAAAATGTTTTCCGTTGTAATTAAGTATTATTACAGTTACTTTATTCAAAACACACCTCAGTTGGGTTTCAGAGAATAATTCCATTTTGCGAGAGTAAGATTCGGATTATAATACGGATCTCCGGCTTTGAGAATATCTGACCATCTCGTTCTCATAAATTCGATTTCCGTCTGAAAACGCCTGACCTTCTCTTCCGTATCCTCGGCTCCCCTCGTCTTGGACTCATAATGAAGCATTTCGACATAAGCGTCATAGACTATCAGATAACCTTCCTGCCTTATCCGAAGACAAAGATCCACGTCGTTAAATGCGACGCTCAGTCTTTCTTCAAAACCGCCGATCTTTTCAAATACGTCTTTTTTTACCATCATGCAGGCGGCGGTAACGGCAGAATAGTTGAGCTGAACAGCCGCTTTATGCATATAGCCCGTCCTGGATGAGGGCATGTTTAAAAACGCATGACCCGCTATGCCGCCGAGACCTATAATCACGCCGGCGTGCTGTATCGTCCCGTCAGGATAACAGAGCCTGCATCCCGCCGCTCCCACATCTTTTCTCATTACGTTTCCCAAAAGGCCTTCTATCCAGTCTTTTGAAAGTACTTCTATATCGTTGTTCAGAAACACAATATAGTCCCCGCGGGCATGTCTTACGGCAAAATTATTGATCGCGGAATAATTGAATTTATCATCCCATGTGATAACCTTTATGCCTCCGGTCTCATCCGCCGGATGCTCTCTTTCAAGCTCTTTGTAATATTCAAATATTTCTTCGCCGGAGCTGTTGTTCTCAACGATGATTATTTCAAAGTTCTTATATGTGCTCTTCTCATATATTGAATCCACGCACTGTTTAAGCAGCGCCTTGCTGTCTTTGTTGGGTATGATTATGGAAACGAGAGGTTCTCCTTTGACATCGTAAACAACTTTGTAAAAGCCGTGATCTTTTGTATGCGAAACGGTTCCGGATTCATCACACCGCAGCAGATGCTCCCGTACCGCACGCATGCCGGCCTCATAGGCATACATCTTGCTTGCCGGATTATCTGCCGTTGACTCCCTGTGTGTCCTCCAGTGATAAAGCACCCTGGGAATATGCACGATATGTCTCGCCCTCTCGGCGCATCTTAAGACCAGGTCATGATCCTGAGCGCCGTCAAAGCCTTCCCTGAAGCCCCCGATCTCACTGATAAGCGATTTTCTGATTACAAGAAAATGGCATATATAATTATTTGCCCGAAGCAGATCTATACTGAAATCCGGCTTCATGGCCGGCTGAAAATGCCTGGTCCCCTCAGAGTCGATCTTGTCCTCGTCCGTGTAAATAAGGTCGGCATCGGAATCTTTGTTTAAAACAGATACAACTTCAAAAAGAGCGTCGGAAGACAGAATATCATCGTGATCCAAAAGTCCGATGAAATCTCCGTTTGTCATCTCAAACGCTCTGTTTGTATTTGCTCCTATACCTGCGTTTTCTTCGAGGTTTTTTATTATTATCCTGCTATCGGCTTCCTGATATTCCTTAAGCAGGGCGTTGAGCCTTTCGTCATCCGGACTTGCGTTCGCGATACAAAGCTCCCAGTTGGCGTATGTCTGATTTATGACAGATCCGATCATCTCTCTCAGAAAAACTTCACCTGTCCTGTATACCGGAACTACGATGCTGATAAGAGGAGCATAGCTGAATTTATGTTCCCGCTGTTTTTTAAGCTGCGGCTCGGTTCTTTTATGCTTTTCGTACCACGGAGCGTAAGGAACATCCTCCGGCTCAATCCGCTCTCTGAACCTGACCATGAATTCCTTAAAGCCGTAATGTTTTAAATATCTGAAGCCTTTTTGAATATTATATGGTTTTAATTTTTTAATCAGGCTGCCCGCCTTAGTCTGTGCCAATTTATTTCTCCCGTATCGATCCGGCAAAGTTTTTTATCCCGCAGCGCCCTTAAACGGCGGAAATTCGTAAATAGTCTCCGCAACTTTTGAAGCGTCGTCAAGCGTAAGATCATAATACATCGGAAGCCGCATTATGCGCTCGCTTTCTTTCGTGGTATAAACATCCTCGCCGTTAAATCTGCCGAATTTGAGCCCGGCCTTCGCCGAATGAAGGGGTACGTAATGAAATACCGGCCAGATATCGGTTTCTCTCATAAACGAGATCAGGCTCGTCCTTTGATTCAGGTCTTTGACTTTTATATAATACATGTGTGCGTTATGTTTCGCATAATCCGGCACGAACGGCCGCTCGATAAGGCCGGCCTGCTCTAATTTTTCGAGCCGTTCATGATATAAGTTCCACACGGCCATTCTTCTTGAATCGATTTCATCAGCCATCTCAAGCTGCGCATAAAGATATGCGGCGTTTAATTCGCTCGGAAGATACGAAGAACCGAAATCAACCCAGGTATATTTGTCAACCTGTCCCCTGAAAAATTTACTGCGGTCCGTGCCTTTTTCCCTGAGGATTTCAGCCCTTTCAAGATATTCATCTCTTTGGAAAAGCAGAGCGCCGCCTTCTCCCATTATATAATTTTTTGTTTCATGGAAACTGAAACATCCGAAATCTCCTATTGTACCGAGGGCCCGGCCTTTATAATACGCGTGAACGCCCTGCGCCGCGTCTTCGACTACCTTAAGATCGTATTTTTTCGCAATCGATAAAATCCTGTCCATCTCACAGGCCACGCCCGCGTAATGAACCGGAACGACAGCCCTTGTCTTTTCGGTGACAGCCGCTTCTATGAGGTTTGCGTCGATGTTCATGGTTTTGGGATCTATATCCACGAACACGATTTTCGCGCCTCTGAGCACAAAGGCGTCGGCAGTGGAAACGAAAGTATATGAAGGCATGATAACTTCATCGCCCGGTTTTATATCACACAGATATGCCGCCATCTCAAGCGCATGCGTGCAGGAGGTTGTCAGCAGGGAATATCTGGTCTTAAGCTCGTTTTTCATCCACTCGGAACACTTTTTTGTAAACATTCCGTCCCCGCAGAGTTTTCTGTTTTCAACCGCCTGTCTGATATATTCCGTTTCTTTTCCGACAAAAGCCGGCCTGTTAAAGTCTATCATGGTGATCCTTCCCGTAAATTATAGTGTCCGAAGCGCTTAGCACTTTCATGCTTTTTATTTTCTCATATTCATCAATATAATTCAAGCACTTTCAGGGCAGCTTCAAGAGCTTCGTCCGTTTCACTCTCTTTGTCATCTTCGACTTCCACGTCCGGTTTTATGCCTTTTTCATGAATGTCATTTCCGTTCGGAGTATAATAATGAGCCACGGTCAGCCTTAAAACGCTCCCGTCAGACAGTCTGTAAACATCCTGAACTATCCCTTTTCCGAAGGTTTCCGTTCCGACTATCTTGCCGATACCGTAATCCTGAACGGCTCCCGCAAATATTTCCGAAGCGCTTGCGCTTTCTCCGTCCACAAGCACGACAAGCGGGATCTGAATCTCGTTTTCTCCGTCACATTCATAGGTTTTGCGCTTGCCGTTTTTATCGGTCATGTAAAAAATATCGCCTTTCGGCAGGATCTGCCGAAGCGTATCGCAAACCGAGGTGACAAGTCCTCCGGGATTTCCTCTCAGGTCAATTATCAGGCTGTCGATATTTTGCTCCTGCAGTTCGGCGAAGGCTTTTTCAAACTGTTCGGGAACGAGTCCGCTGAAATATGAAATCGCGATATATCCCGTATCCGTGCCTTCAATTACACGGCTCTCCACGCTTTCGAGCTCCACATCATCCCTTCTGACCGTAATTTCCATTTCATCGGGCTCATCTTCTCTTAATACGGTTAAAACTATATCCGGATCTTCGGCATTATGTATCAGATCCACGGCATCCGAAACGGTCTTGTCCGTCACGTCTGTTCCGTTTATCTTTACTATGACGTCGTTTACCAAAATTCCGGCCTTATCCGCGGGTCCGTCGATAAAAACATCCGTAACCGTTATCAGCCCTTCTTCTTCGTCCTTTCCGACCGTAACGCCGATTCCGTTATAATATCCTTTTTGGCTTTTTGATATTTCCGCGTATTCCTCTTT
Source organism: uncultured Lachnospiraceae bacterium (assembly GCA_964389285.1). Taxonomy (GTDB): domain Bacteria; phylum Bacillota; class Clostridia; order Lachnospirales; family Lachnospiraceae; genus Alectryocaccobium. The sequence continues at coordinate 44,295 of CAYMCZ010000001.1, forward strand.
CGTAAAATAAGCCGAATACCGATCCCCTAAAGCCGCAACCATTCCCACAAAAAGATAATCCGACATGAGCTGCTTGTCTTCTTCCCCGATAAAATGAGCGTCTATCAGTTTTTCGGCTTCGGCCAATTTTCTGTGAGTCGCATAACTGCCCGGACGGGATTCGTCTCCGGGTATTATCCTCATTATCGCAAGAACGGTGATAAATACCATCACCGTAACCGCGACTCCCGAAAAAAAGCTTTTCTTCCAACCGCCTTTGTTTTCTTTATTATCCATCAGACTCTTCACCAAAAAAAAACGGACAAAGATATAGTTTTTCCCTGTCCGTTTGAGTGCATATTAAACCTTTAAATGCTTTCTTATTGTTACCATACTTCCGATAAAACCGATTCCTATACCGAGAACCACTCCTATGGGAAGCAGCCACATATATACATAATTTACGGGAAGCAGTCCGTTCATCATATCGGTCAACACGCTGAATCTGGTAAGGATCCTCGTTACCGCGTTCTGATAGAGGAAGTACAGCACTGCCAGCGGTATCAGGGCGCCTATTATGCCGAGTATGATACCCTCAAGCAAAAACGGGGCTCTTACAAAGCCGTTCGTGGCTCCTATGTATTTCATAATGGCGATTTCCTCCCGCCTGATCGAAATACCCATCGAAACCGTATTGCTGATCAGGAATATCGAAACGGCAAGCAGGATTCCTATTATAACCACCGAAACCACGGCTATCAGCTTATTCATGCTCGTCAGAGTCGAGGAAGCCTCCTGCGACTGCTTAACCGATCTGACACCCTCCAAAGTCTGGATATAGGCTACAACGCTGTCCTGATTTTCGATCTCGTCTACATATACTTCATAATGCGCCGAGTTCGCAAGAGGATTGTCTTCGTTGTTTTTAAAACCTTCGGCAGCCGCTTCGTTGCCTTCGAAGTAACGCTGTGAAAACGATGCCCACGCCTCGTCAGCCGAAATATAGTTGCAGTCGGTTACCATTTCCTGTGAAATGATCTGCTGTCCGATAATGTCTATAGACGCCTGGTCGAGACCTTCATTGAAAAATACCGTGATTCCTACATTTGTCTCTATATTTTTTACTATGTAGTTAAAGTTCATTATGATCGAAAAGAAAAGTCCGAACATAAATATACATGCGCTCATCGTCGCAATGGACGCTATCGAAAACATCCGGTTTCTTCCGATGTTTTTAAAACCCTGGCGCAGACAATATCCGAATGTACTAATCTTCAACGTATACACCTTCTTTTTCGTCGCTTATTATGACGCCTTTCCTGAGACGAACTACCCTTTTGCACATGGCATTTACTATTTCCCTGTTATGCGTAACCACAACTACCGTAGTACCGCGGGCATTTATCTCCTCAAGCAGTTTCATGATCTCGATTGAATTTTTGGGATCCAGGTTTCCCGTAGGCTCATCTGCCAAAAGTATGTCGGGACGATTTACCAAGGCTCTCGCAAGGGCTACCCTTTGCTGCTCGCCTCCCGAAAGCTCTCTGGGCAAAGAACGGTATTTGTCCGCAAGACCCACTAAAGTAAGCACCTCCGGAACGCTTCTTTTGATCGCGCTCGTGGGTTTTTCTATAACCCTCTGGGCAAATGCGACATTTTCAAATACATTTCTGTCCTTCAAAAGCCTGAAATCCTGAAAAACAACTCCCAGTCCCCTGCGGTACATGGGTATCTGCCGTCTGGATAAGCGGCTTAAATCCTTTCCGTTTACCTGAATTTCTCCTTTCGTGGGATCCAGCTCTTTTAAAAGCAGTTTTATAAAAGTGGATTTCCCCGAGCCGCTGGCTCCAACCACGAAAACGAACTCCCCTTTTTCGATATGCAATGAAATGTTATCCAGAGCGGCATTGCCTTTCTCATAACATTTGGTTACATTATCCAGAGTAATCATGTGATGCGTCTCCCCCTTTCAATATTCCATGTCTTCAACATATTTCATGTGTCTGACTACCATCAATGCTATCTTGAAAATAATGGCGTCTTCAAAAATACGAAGGTCAAGGCCGGTATTTTTCTGAAGTTTGTCCAGCCTGTACACGAGCGTGTTTCTGTGAATGAACAGCTGTCTCGCCGTTTCCGATACGTTCAGATTGTTTTCAAAGAATTTGTTTATCGTAATAAGCGTCTCTTCATCAAAGGTATCCGGCGTGTTGGTTGAAAATATCTCTTTTATAAATAGTCTGCAAAGCGGGATGGGAAGCTGATAAATAAGCCGTCCTATGCCCAGCGAGCTGTAAGCTACTATATCTTCTTCGGGTGAAAAGATCTTTCCGACATCCAGTGCCATCCTGGCCTCTTTATATGATCTTGAAACATCTTTAATCTCTTTAACTATGGTGCCGAAAGCGATCCGCGTCATCATGGCGCTGTCCTGTCCTATCACGTCCCTGATCTCTTCGGCGGTTTTTTTCGCCTCCGCGTATCCCTGGCCGTCTTCCAGTTCTTTGACAATTATTATACTTGTCTCATCCACGGCGGTAACAAAATCCCTGCCGTTATCCGCAAAGGTCAGCCTGATGTTTTCGAGTGTGCCCTTGTCTTTATCGGGACTGCTTTCCACAATAAAAACCAGCCGTCTTTTTTCCACATCGATATGAAGACGTTTTGCCCTGTTGTAAATGTCCACAAGCAGAAGATTATCCAGAAGCAGATTTTTTATGAAATTATCCTTGTCAAATCTTTCCTTATAGGCCGCAAGAAGTCCGTGTATCTGGATCACGGCCAGTTTTCCCACCAGAAACGCGTCCGGACTTTCGCTCTTTATCATAAGAATATAGGCAAGGCTGTTATCTTCCATAACCTTAAAAAACTGATATTCGCCTACGGTGGAAGTATCCGCCTGCGAGAGAGCAAAACTTCTTGCGTCTTTATTGTCAGACTCCCGCTGAGTCTGATCGGTAGTAAGTATCAGCTTTCCTTCTGCATCAAGAACGGTTAAATCTACGTTTGAAACACTTTTGATGTTGTCAATAGTATTTTGCAGAATCTGATTTGAGATCATTGCTTCTCTCCTTCGCAACCATTTTACTAAATCAGCTTAAAATTTTTGTGCATTTTTACAGCGTGGCAATTATAACATAAATATTTCGCAATGAAAAGCATTTTGTAAAATTTTCTTAATTATTTCACATTTTATTATTAATAAAAGGGACTCTTACAGCCCCTTATTGCTATCGTTTTCATCCAGCAGCCTGTTCAGATTGTGCAATTCTTCCATTACTCTTAATTCCTGATGGAGCTGTTTCGACGCTATCTTCTTTCTCATCCGTCTGATGCGTTTATCCCTTTTGGCTCTTGCCCTCCTCAGTCTTATGCTGTAAATATAGAAAACCAAAAGGAAAGCTACGGCAAAATATATCAGAAGCGCGCCGACAGGCACACCTGCTTTTCCGCCGCTAAGCATATCGGGCTCTCTGCCTAAGATAAAATCCTGCATGCTTCCGCCGGCCGCGTCACTCGCATAGGCATTCACCGAGGAGCCGGACGCCTCGGCGTCCGCGTCTTTTATGATCTGATTCGTCTTTGCCATCCGTGAAAGAGTGTCTGTTGTCCTTGACATGGTGTCGGCCGAATCTCCGAAAAGACTTTTCGTAAATACAAAATTCGGAAATTTTATCCTGTAATAATATATTGTTCCCGAGCCGTCTTCATATGATCCGTTGACGGCGAGCAGAAAGCTGTCGTCGTCAAATCTGATAATCTGCTCGGGCTCAATACAATGATATGCGTAATCGTCGAGTCCGAAATTCAGTTCTATTATGTCTGTCGTAGCCCTGTTGCTGAGGGAATACGCGTTTATATAGTTTGACGGTGTCAGATTGAAAGTCAGGGGAGAATGCAAAAGATAATCCCCTTCTTTACAGAAAGCCTGAAAATTGTATCCCGGGGTCGGATCCTCGGGTCCCAGATCGCTGATTATCTCAAAATTTGAGTTAAGTATTAAATTAGAATAGGACCCTTCCGCATTTGCCTTAATATAATACTGGTCCCCGGCTTCATCATAGGCTATCGACAATATATTAAAAGAATCGGTTATCTTTATGGATCTTTTCAGCTCAAGGGTATGAGGATCCATAACGAAAACACATCCCCTGTTTTCGGGTACTGAATTTGTGTAAAGAGCAACATAGATTTCATCCGTATTCGGATTGTATGTCATCCCGTTGCCGTGTTCCCAGTGGGTGTCTTCGGAATACTTTGCAATGGAATACTGCTGTACTTCGTTTCCGTATTCGTCGATGTTTTTTCTGTAATATGCGCTGACTATATCCGGGACGGCAGGGTCGTCCGAAGTATTTTCGATAGTATAAATATAATATTCCGTAACGCATACAGACTGTACGACAGTCCCCAAAGCATGCTTCTCCTGAATGAAAAGAAGCTCATAAGAAGGATCCGAAAGCAGCGTGCCTTCGGCATTGCAAACGGCGGCAGTGGCGGTAAATACCGCGGCTGCCGCAATAAAACCTGAAAATATTCTGCTTATTTTTTTTCGCAAAATATTCAAATCCGAGCCTCTTTTCGAGAAGAACACAATACAGAAAAACGTGCCTCAGGCACGTTTTTCTGAGTGATAAGGTCTTAGTCTTTATACATAAAAACTTGCAAAAAGTCAATACATTTTTCAGACTATATAACTGAATTTACTGTTCACCGTAAAGCGTAATAAGCTTGTTGAGATAATCAAATCTTTCTTTAGCTTCTTTCTCAGCTTTAGCGAAGAGAACCGCAGCCTTCTCGGGATTCTGCTTTTTAAGGGAGTTGTAACGAACCTCACCCATGATGAATTCTTCGTAAGACTCCGTAGGAGCTTTGGAATCAAGCGAGAATGCTGCCTTGCCTTCTTCTCTGAGGGCAGGGTTATATCTGAACATATGCCAGTATCCCGACTTAACCGCAAGCTCTTCTTCAAGCATCGCTTTGCCCATACCTTTTCTGATACCGTGGTTGATACAGGGAGCGTAAGCGATTACGAGCGAAGGTCCCGGATAAGCTTCAGCCTCCGCGAGAGCCTTAACCGTCTGCTGATAATCCGCACCCATTGCGATCTGCGCAACGTAAACATATCCGTAGCTCATCGCGATAGAAGCGATATCTTTCTTTTTAACCTCTTTACCGCCTGCCGCGAACTGGGCGATAGCACCGGTAGGTGTAGCCTTGGAAGCCTGTCCGCCTGTATTTGAGTAAACCTCGGTATCAAAGATCATGATGTTGATATCTTTGCCTGACGCGAGAACATGGTCAACGCCGCCGAAGCCGATGTCGTAACCCCATCCGTCGCCGCCGAATATCCACTGTGATTTCTTTGCAAGGAAGTCTTTGTTGTCAAGGACATATTTGCAGGCCTCACAGTCAGCTCCGTTAGCTTCGATAGCCGCCACAAGCTTGTCTGAAGCAGCACCGTTTGCTATGCCGATTCCAAACGTATCAAGCCATTCGCCGCAAGCCGCTTTAACATCAGCCGGGCAGCTGTCGGAAGCGACCATAGCTTCAACTTTTTCCTTCAGAGCGTCGCGGAGAGCGTTCTGAGCCAGAAGCATACCGTAACCGAACTCAGCAGCATCCTCAAAGAGCGAGTTATTCCATGCGGGGCCCTGTCCTTTGGAGTTAACCGTATAAGGCGTGGAGGGTGATGAGTTGCCCCAAATCGAAGAACATCCCGTCGCGTTCGCGATATACATACGCTCACCGAAAAGCTGTGTGATCAGCTTAGCGTAGGGCGTCTCGCCGCAGCCCGCGCATGCGCCGGAGAACTCAAGAAGCGGTTTCTTGAACTGGCTGCCTTTAACCGTCGTCTCTTTGAATTTTTCGATAATCTCAGGTTTGTCCTCAAGCGTTACCGTATAATCAAACTGTTTCTGCTGATATAATCCGTCGTTAAGCGGAACCATCGTAAGAGCCGGCTCTTTTGCAGGGCAGACATTCGCACATGAACCGCAGCCCGTACAGTCAAGAGCCGAAACGCTCATTGTGAATTTATAATCCGTTCCTTTGATATCGATAGCGTTGATATCGCAGGGAGCAGCCGCAAGTTCATCAGCCGTCATGGCAACGGGACGGATTACGGCGTGAGGACATACAAATGCGCAGCGGTTGCACTGAATACATTTGGAAGCTTCCCATACGGGAACGTTTACCGCGATGCCGCGTTTTTCGTACGCAGCGGAGCCCGAAGGCGTATAGCCGTTCATGTATTCCATAAGGGCGGATACGGGAAGATTGTTTCCTTCCTGAGCGCCTACTTTGCTCTGGATATTGTTTACGAATCTGATAACAGCGGGATCGCCGTTTTCGGCTTTAACCATCGTAAGACCTTCGTCCTCGCAGTTCTTCCAGCTTTCCGGTACTTCTACCTTAACGGCGTTCTTCGCGCCTGCGTCGATAGCTGCCCAGTTCTTTGCAACAACGTCATCGCCCTTACGTCCGTATGTTTTCTTTGCAGCGTCTTTCATGAGCTCGATAGCGCGCTCCTCGGGAATGATGCCGGTAAGTTTAAAGAATGCGGACTGAAGGATGGTGTTGATCCTTGTCGGGCCCATGCCCGTTTCGATACCGATCTTAACGCCGTCGATCGTATAGAAGTTGATGTTGTGGTCGGCAATGTATTTTTTAACCTGTCCCGGAAGGTTCTCCTCGAGACCGGCAAGATCCCATGAACAGTTAAGAAGGAATGTACCGCCGTCAACAAGCTCCTGAACCATGTTGTATTTTCTTACGTATGCCGGGTTATGGCAGGCCACGAAATCCGCTTTGCGGATAAGGTATGTGGATTTGATCGGTTTCTTTCCGAAACGAAGGTGCGACATCGTTATACCGCCGGATTTCTTTGAGTCATAATCAAAGTAAGCCTGAGCGTACATATCGGTGTTGTCGCCGATGATCTTGATGGAGTTCTTGTTTGCTCCTACGGTACCGTCGGCGCCGAGACCCCAGAATTTACAGTTTGTGGTTCCTTCCGGAGTGGTAACGATCTGCTCGCCTTCATCCAGCGAAAGATTTGTAACGTCATCCACGATACCGATAGTGAATACTTTCTTTTCGGTATTGTTATATACAGCCACGATCTGAGCGGGCGTCGTATCTTTTGATCCGAGACCGTAACGTCCGACATATACCGGAACCTTATCAAACGCAGTATCTTTGAGGGCTGCAACTACGTCGAGGAAAAGAGGCTCGCCCATAGCACCCGGCTCTTTTGTACGATCCAGAACGGTGATCTGCTTAACGCTCTGAGGAATTGTGTCAACAAGGGCTGCAGCGCTGAAAGGACGATACAGACGTACTTTTACCACGCCGACTTTTTTGCCCTGTGCAAGAAGGTAATCGATAGTTTCTTCGATTGTGTCAAGGACTGAACCCATGGCAACTATTACGTGCTCTGCGTCAGGTGCTCCGTAGTAGTTAAAAAGTTTATAATCCGTGCCGATCTTTGCATTGACTTTGTCCATATATTTCTGAACGATAGCCGGCATAGCGTCATACGACTGGTTGCAGGTCTCTCTTGCCTGGAAGAAGATATCCGGGTTTTGAGCGGAACCCATTTCGCACGGATGGTTGGGATTAAGCGCGTTTTTGCGGAATTTCTCGATAGCATCCATAGGAGCCATTTCTTTGAGGTCTTCGTAATCCCATGTCTCGATCTTCTGGATCTCGTGTGATGTACGGAATCCGTCGAAGAAGTTGATGAAAGGAATCTCGCCTTCAAGCGCGGCACAGTGAGCAACGGGAGTAAGATCCATTACCTCCTGTACGGAAGACTCACAGAGCATGCAGACACCTGTCTGACGACAAGCGTAAACGTCTGAATGATCACCGAAAATGTTAAGTGCGTGTGATGCAAGCGCCCTTGCCGAAACATGCACAACGCCCGGAAGCTTTTCGCCCGCGAGCTTATACAGGTTGGGGATCATGAGAAGAAGTCCCTGTGAAGCAGTATATGTAGTCGTAAGAGCTCCTGCCACGAGTGATCCGTGAACGACTCCGGCTGCGCCTGCCTCTGACTGCATCTCCGTGATCTGCACTTCACGGCCGAATATGTTCTTGCGGCCCTGAGTAGCCCACATATCGGTGTATTCAGCCATCGGTGAAGACGGTGTGATGGGATAGATAGCCGCTACATCGGTATATGCGTATGACGCATGAGCCGCAGCAGTATTTCCATCCATGGTTTTCATTTTTCTTGCCATTAGTTCATTCCCTCCTAAGTATTAAGTTAAACTATAGATAGCATTAAACAAACATATGTATTATATCATTCAGGCTTTATTCTGTCTATATTATATCTTGCTCTTTTTACGGTAAATAACCGCCGCTGCCATAAGCGCCGCCGCGCAGGCCGCCATAAGGGCTATCCATACGTTCATTTCATGGCTGTCGGAAGTCTTTGCCGCCGATACTCCGGAAGATTTGCCGCTCTGGCCCGATGAAGAACCTCCGCCGGATGTTCCTCCCTTATTGTCGGAGGCGGGCGTGGTATCCGTGGTTTTCTCCCATACGGCCGTATATACTGCGTTTCTGGTAACTTTTTCGTCTACCACGGGATCCCAGCAAATGAATTTATATCCTTTTCTTTCGGGCGTTCCGTTAAATGCAGGAGTAGCCGTTCCTTTTTCAAGTTCGCTGTTGGTCTGTCGTTCAAAGGCGGTATTTCCCACGCCGTCTTTATAAATGACCGTAAACGTTTCTTTTTCATACTGAGCTTCAAAGGTCACGTCATAATTGATCTGAAGGCGGCTTATCTGAATTTCATTCATTATATCGCCGGGTTTGATATCTTCCGCTCCCTCGCTTACCGACGTAACCAGCCATTTGCCTTTGTATTTATAGCTTTCTTCGGGGCTGACGGTCGGAATTGTCGGTATAAAGCTTCCGCCTTTAACGCTTAACGTATCAGTTCCGGCAAGGCTTCCGTTCTCTCCCGGAAGATATTTAACCGTATATTTGAGCGAAGGCGAGCTTTTCCCGACCCAGAGAGCCGTGTATGTAATGTCGCCATCAGCGGTATCCTGAACTTCGGGGCTCCAGCCGATAAATGTATAATCTTTCCTTTCGGGAGTACCGCCCTCAAAAGCGGGCGTAGGATCTCCTGCGGGAACCTTAGAAACCTGGGTCTTGAAGGCTTCTCCTCCGGCTCCGTCGGTATAGATAACGACTACCTCGACATCTTTTTCCCAACAGGCGGTGTAGATCACATCCTCCTCGACCGTTTCGGAAACTACAGGGCTCCAGCCGATAAAGGTATATCCGTCTCTTTCGGGTTTTACTCCCGCGGCTCTTGTGCCTCCGGTGTATTCGGGAGTCGGATCGCCTTTTTTAAGCCCTGTGAACGTCTGTGGCTTAAACGCCGTTCCGCCTGCACCGTCCGCATAAACAACCGTACAGTCTTCAGCGCTCTCTACAGGCTCCCAGCAGGCGGTATAGATAATGTCTTCTTCTACACGCTGTTTAACATTCGGGCTCCAGCCGATAAAATCATATCCTTTGCGCTGCAGCGTATCATAGAACTGCGGGGTTTCCGATTCTTTTTCCAGACCGCCGTGGATTTCATTCATAAATACCGTTCCGCCCGCTCCGTCCGTATATATAACCGTATAATAATCTTTTTTCTCCCATACGGCGGTATAGACGGCATCGTCGGTTACTTTGTTTTCCACAAGCGGATCCCAGCAGATAAATCTGTATCCGGGTCTGTCAAGTATGCCTTCATATTTCGGAGTAGACGAATCCGGCGCGAGGTCTTTATAAACCTGGGCCTTTCCTCCCATGCCGTCATTATAAGTTACGGTAAATGTGGTATCCTCATCGGGTATCCATACGGCGGTGTAAATGGCATTTCCCTCCGCTTTTTCGGTTACTTCCGGGCTCCAGCCGCCGAAAGTATATCCTTTCCTTGAAGGTGTGCCTTGAAAATCAGGTGTGAACGGGAATTCATATCCGTATTCGCCATTCTCCCAATAACATCTGATTCTGCAATGAGCAACCTGATCGGCAAAGGCTTTGCCGCCTATTCCGTCGGTATAGGTTACGGTAACAAACTGATATGTTTCTTTCGGTATCGCCTTCCAATTTGCTGTATAAACCGCATTTTCCGTTACATTAGCCGACACCTCTGGAGTCCATCCCGCGAGCAGGTAATAATAACGATCACCGGAACGCTCCCATACAGCAGGGACTCCTGCCATCGGCGTTACCGTACCCTTTTGCAAGTCGGTGAAAACGACAGGCATAAACGCTGTATTTCCCACGCCGTCATTATAGGTAACGGTATAGGTCGCGTCATCTTTCGCCTCATATACCGGCTCCAGCACTATGTCATAGAACAACACAAGCGATGCTATCTGGCTTTCAGTAAGGACATCCCCGACTTTCGGATTGTATGCGCCTTCCGAATATTTTTGAGCCTGTTCATAGGCTTGTGGGTAATCCACAGGCCAGGGCCTATAATCAACACTTTTAACTGTCCATTTTCCGGTATATGTCCAGCCCTGATTCGGAACTACGGCAGGCCATGCGGAAACGCCGCTGCCTATGGGGAGGTAATAATCGTCTTTGTATCCGGGGAGATTGAGGTTAAAAGTGCCATTTGCTCCCGGAACATATCTTACATTACAATAATAAGTCTGTTCGATTACGGTTTCAGTGTGTCTTTTATACTTCGCGTAATAAGTCAGATCCCTGTCGATCTTTGTGTTTCGTAATTCCGAATCAGGTATCACATTTCCCGAAAGATCATCGTACCAGCCGACAAATTCATACCAGCAGTATTCGCCGGTTTCAGGATCCACGCCGCCGCTGCCATACTGTTCCGAATAATCCTTCCCGTACGCCGCAGGAATATCATCCACTAACTGGTTATTGAATTCTCTTTGGTAGCTGTACTCTACTCCGTTTCCTTTGTTTAAAGTGCCTAAGTTCTTATTGGTTTTAAAGGTCACGGTGTGTACGGGAGTTTCCCATTCCGCACGGAACGTGGTGTCGCCCCTAACGATATACGCAAGAGCATCCTCGCTGGAATAAATCGTGCCTGAAGAATCCCCCACAAGGCTCCAGCCTTTAAATTCATATCCTTTGGCGAGCTCTTCGGCATTCAGGGTCGGAACCTCTAATTTGTTCATGCCGGTATAAAGCGAAGCAGAGTCTCCGTAGTATATGCCGCTATGCGTATTATATGTAGGATATTTTTCACTTGTGGAAGGATCCGTGTTAGGATAATCCCAGTTTCTTTCACCATGCTCTGTATAGGGATAATACTCCAATGTTTTTTGGCCGGTTGAAAAAGTTCCGATATCGGTAACTGTTGTGAAAGCGTAAGCCTTGTATTCGACAGCAACATATTTTGTAATTGCTTCACCCGGATCGACACTAATGGGCGTTTCATATTGCGTGATAAGATTCGGCCTTATATTTGTACCGTTAATGCTTTCAAAAAGATGCTAATATCCCCTGTCGAGCACTGTTATACGCAGAGTATATGTTTTGCCGGGGTTCAGATTGGAAAAGGTATATTGAGCCTGATCCGTAAATGATTCAATTTCTCTTCCGCCTTCCAGAAGCGCAGCACTGCCGCCTGCCCAGTAAGGCAGCGGAAGCCATGCAAGGTTTTTTCCTGACGAATACTGCATTGAGTTGCGGTAATCCTTAGACACCCATGCAAATTCAACGCTAAGACTGCCTTTAACCGCCTCCTGTGTCTTTAACTGAGTTTGCCCGTCTGACTCTTTTTTATCCGCTTCATCGGAAAGATCGTAACCGTCCTGACCGGCAGTTCCTTCATCGTCATCAAAAAAATCATCGCCTTCGGCGTCCTGTGCGGCTTTCCAGATATCACCTAAAAGCCTGTCACCGTCAGCAGGCGTAAAGCTGTCATCTTCACTGTCTGAACCCGATTCCACATCCATCTCCTGCGCTGCCGCGGTTATGGGCACAAGAGTAAAAATCATCATGACAGCAAGTAATAAAGCAAATAATCTTTTCAATTTTCATCCTCCGTTTCTTAAAATATAAAATAGATTAATGATAGAAAACCTCTCATAACACTAACGTTTTCACCTTAAATCTTACCATATCAGAGTTGGCAAATCAAGTGCCGGCAGGGCGTGTGTTGACAGGTTTTCGGGATATTTGATAAGATGTTTCAAGCGATAAGACAGTCATCACTACGGATTCTTCGACTCCGCTTACGCTTCGCTCAGAATGACGCATACAGTCGCCACTACGGATTCTTCGACTCCGCTTACGCTTCGCTCAGAATGACGCATGCAGTCGCCACTACGGATTCTTCGACTCCGCTTACGCTTCGCTCAGAATGACGCATGCAGTCGCCACTACGGATTCTTCGCTCCGCTCAGAATGACGAATAGGATTTAGAATGGAAAAATGGATGATTTGCGCGAAACGCGCAGACTTTAATTTAATAGCTGAAAAACACGGGATCAGCCCCGTGACTGCCCGACTGATCATCAACAGAGATGTGCCGGAAGAAATGATCGGACAGTATCTTTTCGGGGATCTTTCCTCGCTTTACGATCCCTCCCTGCTTTCAGATGCCGAAAAGGCCTGCCAAATCGCAGCCGAAAAGATAAAATCACACAAAAAAATCAGAATAATAGGGGATTATGACATAGACGGAATCATGTCATCTTATATTCTCCTGAACGCCCTTTCATCTATTGGAGCTGATGCGGACGCACGTCTGCCCGACCGCATCAGCGACGGCTACGGCCTGAGCGAAAACCTCGTAAAAGAAGCTCATAAAGACGGGGTTGACACCATCATAACCTGCGACAACGGCATAGCGGCCTCATCCCAGATAGCCCTTGCCAAAGAATTGGGAATGACCGTTATCGTGACTGATCATCACGAGGTTCCTTTTGATGCCGATACCGGCAGCCAGATACTTCCTCCCGCAGATGCGGTTATCGACCCCAAAAAAAGCGGCTGTCCTTATCCGTATAAAGAGATATGCGGAGCCGTCGTTGCCCTTAAATTCGCAGCTCTCCTTTACAGGTTCATGGGTTTTAACGATGACATTATATACAAATATATCGAATACGCCGCGATTGCCACCATAGGCGACGTATGCCCTCTTACGGATGAAAACCGGATAATAGTAAAAGAAGGCCTGAAAAAACTTCCCGAAACAAACAACCTCGGTCTTATTTCGCTTATAGAAATGACAGAACTGGATATCAACAGTATTTCTTCTTATCATATCGGCTTTGTAATCGGGCCCTGTCTGAATGCTTCGGGAAGACTGGACACCGCCGAAAAAGCCCTTTCGCTTTTGATGAGCGATAACAAGACCCTTGCAATCGAAGCCGCCTGGGAATTGGTTGAACTCAACAAAGAACGAAAGATGATGACTGAAGAAGGAATCACCGAGGCCGTAAATATCATAGAAACCACTTCCGCAAAAGACGATAAAGTGCTTGTCGTATATCTGCCCGACTGCCACGAAAGCCTTGCTGGCATTATAGCCGGGCGGCTTAAAGAACAGTACAACAGGCCGTCCTTCGTACTGACGGCATCCTCGGAAGGCATAAAAGGCTCGGGACGTTCCATAGAAGCCTTTAACATGTATGAAAATCTCAGCAAATGCGGCCATCTCTTCAGCAAATTCGGAGGCCATGCTCTTGCGGCCGGCCTGTCCATGCCCGAAGAAAACCTGCCCGAATTCAGGCGAATTATCAATGCGGACAGCCGTCTTACGGACGAAGATCTGATTCCACGGGTACTTATCGATATACAGCTGCCGCTAAAATATATTTCCGACAGTCTGATAAACGAATTCGAAATGCTGAGGCCTTTCGGCCAGGCAAACAGAAAGCCCCTTTTCGCGCAAAAGGAGCTTAAAATACTCAGTCCGTCCATAGTCGGCAAAAACAAAAACGCCGTCAGGATGAGAGTCTCCGATAAAGACGGATGCACCCTGGACGGCATTTATTTCGGCGACGCCGAAAAATTCATAAATTATATATCGGAAAAACCGACTGTTTCTCTTGCTTACTATCCCACGATAAACACGTTTCGCGGAGTTTCATCAATTCAGCTTAACATACAGAACTACTTCTGAATAGGGGCTGTCGCATTATACAAAGAGAATGAATATTCTGAAAGGGACATCCGCAACGCCGGTACTTAACGAACGTAAGCGTAAGCACCACGTGAGTTTAGTACCGCTGCGTGAGGACTTAGCGCAAGCGGTCCCTGAAAGAATATTCATTATAATGTATAGTGCGACAGCCCGGAACACACATTGCGTCAGCTTCTTTTTTTATCTTATTTCTTTCTTTTCTTTCCGCGTTTCTGACTCTGAAGCGGGTTATTGGTTTCTTTAACCTTTGCGTCCCGTCCTTCATTCAGAACCGTCTTAACCTTAGCCTCTGCTTTGGTTTTCTCCGCAGCCGCTTCGGCTTTTGCCGCGCCGGTTTCCGCTGCCGCAGATGCCGCGCTCGCGGCCGCCGCCTTTGCGCCCACGCCTATATCCGCTTTAGTCTCTTCCCTTTCGGGTTTATCGACCAGTTTCTTTTTACCGATCTTTGTTTTAAAGAGATACCATAAAGAACCCGTCAAAAATACCGAAGAATATGTACCCGCGATAAGTCCGATTATGATCGGAAGCGCAAATTCCTTGATGGACGGCACCCCGAGCAGGAACAGGACGAAAATCGTGATAAATGTCGTAAAGGTCGAATATACGCTTCGTGTCAGCGTCTGTGTGATGGACGTGTTTACTATGTTTTTGACGGACGAGCCGTACATGGTTTTCATATTTTCCCTTTTTCGGTCAAATATGACGATGGTCGCGTTGATCGAATAACCCAGTATGGTTAGCATGACCGCTATAAACGGGTTTCCTACCGAATATCTGAAAATCGCGTAGAAAGTTATGACTATCAGAAGGTCATGCACAAGCGCTATGACAGAGCTGGACGCAAATCTGATATCCCTGAATCTGATCCAGATATATATCAGCATACATATTATCGCTATGATAGCGGCTCTGATGGCTGCAGATCTCATTTCTCCGCTTATGGTGGACGAAATATTTTCCGCCGTTATCTGCGAAGCGTCAACATTTTCAAAATTTTCCGCAAGAGCCGTATTCAAAGCCTCTCTCTCACTCACGTCAAGTTCTCTTGTTTTGATAACGACTTCTTCGGAGCCGATAATCTGCTGGAACTGGACATTTGAATCTCCCGTTACTTCGGAAACCACGGGTTTGACAATTTCATCCAATTCCTCAAGAGAATAATCCTCTCCCAGATCGACCGTCGTGGCCGTACCGCCGATAAAGTCAAGTCCGAAATTAAGCGCCTTTCCCTCTGTTCCCGAATGAACCGCCATGGAAACCACGCCTGCCGCAATTATGATAATCGCAATAGCGAAAAAGATTGCTTTCTTTTTGATAAAGTCAAAGGGCTTGCGAATTTTAAGTTTGCCGTAGGCTTTCTCGCTTCTGATGCCTATGCCGTAAAACGCGTAACTTAAGCCCCTTGAAATAACCAGCGCCGAAAACATGGAAAGAACAATACCTATGCCGAGGGTAACGGCAAAACCTTTTATCGTTCCCGTACCGAGGAAATACAAAACTATCGCCGCGATAAGCGTCGTGATGTTTCCGTCAAGTATGGCCGAGAGAGCCTTTCTGAAGCCTTCTTTTATGGAACTGAAAAGGTTTCTGCCCGAAGCCAGCTCCTCTCTCATTCTGGCATAGATAATGACATTCGCGTCGACCGCCATACCTATTGTCAGAATAACACCCGCTATTCCGGGAAGCGTGAGCGTAACGTCAAAAGCGTTGATGGCTATAAGATCCAAAAACGTAAATACCACAAGAGCCCAGCCCGCTGCCAGACCCGAGATGCGATATACAAATATCATAAAAGCTATTACTAAGAGCAAACCGATAAGACCCGCCAAAAGGCTTGTGCTTAAAGCCTCCTGTCCGAGAGACGCGCCTACTACATTCGAATAGATCTCTTCAAGCTCCAGGGAAAGCGAACCGATCCTGATGTATGAAGCCAGGTTTTTGGCTTCTTCTATGCTGGACATTCCGTCGATCTGAGCACTGCCGCCCGTGATGGCCTGCTTAACGGTCGGCGAACTAACGATTTCGCCGTCATAGACGATATTAATGCGCTTTCCTACATTTTCGGCAGTTACATCCGCAAACTTTTCAGCACCTTCTTCCGTAAAAGAAAGCTCGACTACATATTCCCTTCGTCCGGTGGTACTGTCTGAGTAGGCAACGCCCTGTGCGTCGGCTACATCTGTTCCCGAAAGCACTACTTCACCGTTTTCGTCCGTGAATTCAAGCGAACCGGGTTTTCCCAGATCTTCAAGTATCGTATTTGCATCCGATACGCCGGGAATCTCGATATTTATACGGTTTAATCCCTGCTGGTAAACAGAAGATTCCGTACTGTATTGATCCACGCGCTGCTGCAGTTTGTAGATGGTATCGCCCATATCCTCCTGTGACGGATTGGGATCCACCGTCTGATATGTGATGCTGACGCCGCCCGAAAGATCAAGTCCGGTATGGATATTGAAAATGCTTCCGGTTTTAGTCGGCCCCCATCCCACAAGTGCAGTAAAGCCGAGCAGCAATGTCACTGCGGCAATCAAAATCAGCACGGCAATACTGTTTTTCTTCTTCATTGGTCAGTACACTCCTTTGTTTCTATGTCAGCTTCCGCCGCTTTTATCATCAATGCACATTCAACCCGTTTACGCTGCATATCGCAGCCTGTTCCGTATGTGGCATTAATATCTTTATGAAAATTATAGGCGTTTGCGGCACATCCGCCGCTGCAGTAAAACCTGGCGAAACAGGTGCTGCATTCTTTTTTGGTATATATATTGCATTTTCCGAACATTTCCGCAAGGCAGGGCCTTTTTATGCCTTCGAATACATTTCCCATGCAGAATTCGTCCCTGCCCACGAACTGATGACAGGGAAAAAGCTCTCCCTTGGGCGTCACGGCCAGATATTCCGTACCCGCACCGCAGCCCGAAAGCCTTTTGTATATACAGGGCCCGCCGCTCAGATCTATCATAAAATGAAAGAAATTAAATGCTCTTCCCTCTTTTTTTCTTTTGATGATTTCCCGGGCGAGCAGATCATACTGCTCCATGATAACGGGAAGATCCTCTTCTTTTATGGCATAATCTTCGTGCTCGGGCGCAACCACCGGCTCTATGGAAATCTGATCAAAACCGAGATCCGCCATATGAAGCACGTCTGACGCGAAATCCGTGTTGAAACGGGTAAACGTGCCTCTTACATAATAATCTTTCTGCCCTCTGCTTTCGGCAAATTTCAGCAGTTTGGGAAGAATAATGTCATAACTTCCGGCGCCGCCTCTGAAAGACCGCATCCTGTCATTGACCGCCTTTCTGCCGTCAAGGCTTAAGACCACATTGTCCATTTCCCTGTTGCAGAAACCGATTATCTCATCATTTATCAGGACTCCGTTTGTGGTGAGCGTAAATCTGAATCTTTTATTGTGCGTCTTTTCCAAAGAACGGCCGTATCCGACCAGAGCTTTGACAACCTCCCAGTTTAAAAGAGGCTCGCCTCCGAAAAAATCCACTTCAAGATTTACCCTGTTTCCGGAATTATTTACAAGAAAGTCGATCGCCGCCCTGCCGGTTTCAAAAGACATTAAAGACCGGCTTCCTCTGTATTCGCCTTCCTCCGCAAAACAGTATTTACACGCAAGGTTGCAGTCATGAGCAACATGAATGCAAAGAGCTTTGACGACAGTCTCTCTCTCCGGCAGCATATCTATATGATCTCTGAAAATATCTTCGCTGAAAAGCTCGCCTTTTAAATAAAGCTCGCTGATTTCTTCGACGGCTTCATCAATCTCTTCTTTTGAATATCTGTCCTGAAATACCTCGTGCAGTTTTTCTTTTTCTTTATTATCAAGTAATTGATTATTGTTTGGCGAAAAAACAGGTCCCTTCAAAGCCCTGACTTCCCGAAGGATATCATAGACAAGCCCGTCAACCACATGAACCGAACCGCTGTTCTCATCCAGAACCATGAAATATCCGTTGTTTTCGAACTGGTGGATCACTTTTCCCGTCCTTATACTCATGAATAAAGTGTTCCTTTTGTGATCTCACGAAAGGAACACTGACGATCTTTAATAATATCTTTGCGTATATTACTTTTTGCTGTGCTCACATTTTTGGTTTCCGACTGTGCAGGAGGTCTTGCATGCCGACTGGCATGAAGTCCGGCACTCGCCGCATCCGCCCTTATTAACGGTATTTTGGAGTTTTTTTGTATTTAATGATTTAACATGTTTCATGATGTCTCCTCCTAAATAATTATCAGGTTTTCAGCCTTTAACCCCTTTCGGCTGTTTAATCGGGGTTAATTGTATCACACTTCTTACACATTGAAAAGAGGTTTTTTGCATGTTATAATCTTTCACATATAATGCATTTAAACCGTCATCAGGCCGTATGATAAAGAGGATTTTATTTATGAAAATTAAAAATATATTATTATGTGCGATTATCTGTTCTTCCGTGCTGCTGACACAGG
Source organism: uncultured Lachnospiraceae bacterium (assembly GCA_964389285.1). Taxonomy (GTDB): domain Bacteria; phylum Bacillota; class Clostridia; order Lachnospirales; family Lachnospiraceae; genus Alectryocaccobium. The sequence continues at coordinate 62,896 of CAYMCZ010000001.1, forward strand.
CCGCATGCTTTCCCGCAAACCTTTTTTCATTTTTCAAAAGACCTCAGACGGAAAACGAAACAACTTATGAAATTGAGGCTGCTCCGGATTCCTCGGCGGCTTCGGAAAACGAAAATGTCAAAGCCGTCACCATACCCGAATACTACCACTTTGATCCGGCAGATTTTTATGAAAAATGCGACAGGCTCATTCAGGCCTCCGAAGAAAGCGATATCGCACAGGTTAAAACGCTCTATCAGGATCTCTACAGTCAGCTCATAGAGCTCAAAGATCTGAATTCGGCCGCTTACGTGGAATACTCCGACGACGTCACCGACTCTTATATCGAAAACGAAACCGAATATATCGAAGAGACTCTCATTGAATGTGCCGACAGATTCTGTATTGCCTGCCGAAGCGTGGCGCAGGGGCCCGTCGGCAAAGGTTTCTCCTCGTTTTTGGGGGATTATTCTCTCGGGGCATATTATTATGACTATGAAGATATGGATGAAGAAATGAAATCTCTGGAGACACAGGAAACCGCTCTTGAAAACAAATACAATCTGCTGTGCAGCGATCTGTCAAATTTTACCGCAACCATCAACGGAAAAACATATGATCTGGATTATCTTATAAGCGACGACTCCTATGCTTTTGCTTTCACGGATTATGAAACATACATCGAAGCCTATTACGGCTGTCTCGAAGATCTGAACAGACAAACCGGTGAGATATTCATTGAGCTCGTCGATATCAGGGACAGGATAGCAAAGCTGGAAGGATATGATAACTATATCGATTATGCCGACAAAGAACTATATTACCGGGACTATGACGCGGAAGATCTTGAATCGCTGAAAACCGCGGCGAAATCCATCTGCGCCGACTATGTCAGATACGGCGAAACCTCCGCCTCCGAACTTGAATTATCGGATACCGAACTCGTAACAATACTCGGAACTCTCGTGTCGGACATTGACGAAATCACTTCCTGCGCATTTGATCTGTTTTCCGAAAACAGCTTATATTCCATAGGAAACGAAGAAGGCAGGCTGAGCGCCGGATACACACTGTTGTTTCACCGCGCCCATGCGCCTTTTATATACCTTTGTACCTCCGATACCCTCTGGGACGTGTCGGCAATTGTACACGAGTTCGGCCATTTTGCATTTTCGGCCAATTACGAAGCGAAACAGTCGCCGCTGATCGCATATAATCTGGATTTGTGCGAGATACATTCCAACGGTCTTCAAATGCTCATAACGGACCGCCTTAAAAACGTGCTCCCCGACCATGCTTACGAAGCCGCCGCCTACAATATAACGAACGGACTTGATAACGTGATCGACGGCTGCATCTATGACGACTGGCAGAGAGAGGTTTATTCCAATCCCGGTATGAGTCTCGATGAGCTCAACAGTGCCTTTTTGGAGATTTCGTACGAATACTATCCCGATGATTATGAAGTATTCGGGTACGAATGGAACACCGTATCACATAATTTTTCAAGTCCGCTCTACTATATTAGTTATGCAACAAGTTCGTTTGCCTCATTCCAGCTCTGGGATTTGAGCCGCACGGATTTTAATAAAGCCGTGCAAACATGGGAAACGATACTGAAAGGTACTTCATCTGACGACGGCTATATGACCGTCCTTGAAAATTCCGGCCTTAAGACCTTCAAAGAGGAAGGAGAAGCCGAAAGGATTCTGGAAAACGCCGTCTCTTATTTAAAAGAAGTCCAGGCAAGCTGAGTCAGGCACAGGCTTTTCTGAAGAGATCCATCTCTGTTTTTTTAGCCAGTCTGTTCTCTTTTCTCAGGCTTTTGACTACAATAAGTCTGTAAACAAAAATCGTCAGCGCGGCAATCAGAAATCCGATCAGATAACAAGCATTACCGGCCATGTCGCCGGTCGCCACGGGATCGACCTTTCCGGATGTTACCGAAGTCGTCACCTCTGTCTGCGCAACCTTTCCTGAAACGGATGAAGTCTGAACCGCGTCCGATTTCCCGGATACCACCTGCGAGTCGGTGCTTTGCGAAGCGGCGTCTTGCGGCGAAGATGCGCCCGAAGTACTGCCGGAGGATGAAGTATTTGACGACGGGTCGGAAGCAGTTGTGCCTCCGCCTACTATGTCACGACCGGGAAGCTGCAGCACCTCAACGGCGGCAGCCGAAATATTTTGCGTATCGGGTTCAATCTGAACAGCCTGAATATCCGGCGCGGCCAAAACCGTATCAGCGGTAAAATCTTCCTGCGCGGACATGGCAAAATCTTCAGTTGCGAAAGCTTCTTCATTGGCGGCATAGTCCAATCCGTCCGACAGATACGAAACGCTTGAATCCAAAATTACAGCCTCATCGGCAGCCGTCTGCTCTGCGTCATCTGATACAACAGCAGCTTCGTCTTCGATGGCTGCGATTTCCGCGCTGAGTGTTTCATCGCCGGGTATTTCAGGATTGACTTTTTCTGATTCGGCACTTTCCGGATCAACCGCTTCGATAATTTCCGATGCTTCTTCGGCCGTATCCGCAACAGAAGGCAACTCCGCTGCTTCCTCCGAAATCGTAGGAGTTTCGGCATCATCAGCATAGGCAAATTCAAAGTCCTGCTCTTTTGCGGCTTCTTTAATATCTTCAATAGCTTTGAAAGGATATTCGGTCCGGGCATCCTCTTCTGTTTTAGAAACGGTGCCAACCGTATAATCTTCCGAAATCTCTGTCGATACGTTAGTATCTTTATTTGAGAGATCCTTTGCGTACAGCGGCACGGAATAGCCGAAGATCATGACCGCTATTATCATCATACAAATAGCCGTGCGTTTTTCTCTGTTCATAACTCCCCTTAAATCGCATTTGTTATTTAATATTTCCGTAATATTTATTACGGTTTTCGTATTATATCACAAATGATTTCGTAATAAAAGAGAAATTTTTAAAAAAAATTAACTCAGTCGCCGACTGAGTTAATTAATTATTATTTATTCCTTTGTTTACTTGGAATCCCCATATCCGTAAGGATTTTTGCTCTGCCAGTTCCATGAGTCACGACACATCTCATATATCCCGTACTTCGCCTTAAACCCTAATTTTTTCTCTGCTTTCGCGGGGTCGCAGTAACAGCAGGCGATATCCCCGTCTCTTCTGGGCTTGATATCATACGGCACTTTTTTGCCGCTGGCCTCCTCAAAGGCTCTGACTACTTCAAGCACACTGTAACCTTTGCCTGTGCCGAGGTTATATATTTCGACTCCGTCCTGATCTTTCATGGCCTCAAGCGCAAGCACATGGCCTCTCGCAAGGTCCATTACATGAATATAATCCCTTACTCCGGTACCGTCGGGCGTGTCGTAATCATTTCCGAATACACCGAGCCTTTCCAGCCTGCCAATGGCAACCTGTGTCACATAAGGCAGAAGATTATTCGGTATTCCTTTGGGATCTTCTCCGATAAGGCCGCTTTGGTGTGCCCCTATCGGGTTAAAATATCTCAAAAGAGTAACCTTAAATCCCGGAACGGCCTTTGCCGTATCCGTAAGAATCTGCTCTATCATCCATTTGGTCCAGCCGTAAGGATTCGTACAGACTCCTTTGGGACAGTTTTCTGAAATGGGAATTTCCGCCGGATCCCCGTAAACCGTGGCGGAGGAACTGAAAATAATATTTTTCACGCCATGGACTTTCATGGCTTCACAGACACGAAGCGTGCCTTCGATATTGTTTTTGTAATACTCCAGCGGCATGGATACCGATTCACCTACCGCTTTATATCCCGCGAACTGAATCACCGCATCTATTTTATGCTCCGAAAAAATCTTATCCAGTGCCTTTGCGTCACAAATATCCGCGTTATAAAATTCGGGCTCCCTGCCCGTGATCTGAGCGATCCTCTCTACGGCCCTTTCGCTGGAATTATACAGATTGTCCGCGATTATTACCTCATATCCGTCATTTAAGAGTTCAACACACGTATGACTGCCTATAAATCCCGCGCCGCCGGTAACAAGTATCTTCATAGCGGTAACTCCTTTCACATCTGTCTTGATTTTTCAGCGGCAATACGGACGGCGTCCTCGACGGAGGCTCTGAATCCGCTGCTTTCCAAAGCGCAGACCCCCTCTATTGTCGTGCCGCCCGGCGAACAGACCATGTCTTTGAGTTCCGCCGGATGTTTGCCGCTCTCAAGTACAAGCTTCGCGCTTCCCAGAACCGACTGAGCCGCAAAATCATACGCCTGCTTTCTCGGCATGCCTTCGGCCACGGCAGCGTCAGCCATGGCTTCTATAAACATAAATACAAAGGCCGGCGAGCTTCCGCTGACCCCTGTCACGGCATCCATCAGCCTTTCGGGAACCACTTCGGCCTTTCCGAAACTCGTAAGGATATTCTGTACTATGCCAAGTTCGGCTTCCGTTACGTTTTCATTATGGCAGATCGCCGTCATGCCCTCGCCCACCATGGCCGGCGTGTTCGGCATACATCTGATCATTTTAAGATTCTTTACACCATTTCCGAACTGCTCTTTGTACCAGTCCAGACTTTTTCCTGCTGCCAGGGATACGACGATCTTTTTTTCTCCGATATTTTTTTTGATATCTTTTATCACCTGCTCCAAAAATACCGGTTTAACCGCAAGAATAATCACATCGGCCCATTCGGCCGCTGCCGCATTGTCCTTACCGCTGTTGATCTCAAGCACATTGTCTATATATTCAATGGTTTTGTCGGAAACGGCCGTCGCCATGATCTTTTCATTTTCAAAGCCGTCTTTGATAAGACCGTTGATCATGGCTCTCGCCATGTTTCCGCAGCCGATAAAACTGATTTTCATAGAGAATAGTCCTTTCTTTTACCAATCCCAGAAGCTGAAAACGTCGTGCCCCTGCTGTTTTTCATCGGAATCCTGTTCTTCGCTGCTTTGGGGCTGTTCTTCACCTGACGGACTTTCGCCCTCTTCAGGCCCGGTGGGAGCAATCTGCTCACCGCCCTGAGCATCGGAGGCGTCGCTGCCCTGGCTTTCCGAATTCTCCTGGGAATTCATATAGGATTTAAGTGCGCTTCTGTCTCCGAGAGTTATCGTAAGCGAAACATCTTCGTAATTTCCGCTGCCGTCATTTCTTTTAACTATGAATTCCAAAGTCTCTCCCGCGGAATGATACTGCAGCTCATTCTGCAGATCATCATACGATGTTATGCTCCTGCCGTCAATCTTTACAAGTACGTCGCCTTTTAATGCGCCTGCCGCTTCAGCCGGACCTCCGGAAATAACTTCTTTGAAAAGCACCCCCACGGGCATTGCGTATCTTTCCGCAGCTTCTTCCGTTACGTCCGCGCATTCAATACCTACGTATCCGACATTGTTTGAATCTACCTTTTCACGGGTTGTCAGATTCATAAGCTCCTCAAGAATAGGCTCCGCCTTTGACATGGGTATGGCATAACCCATGGCTTCCACGATCATTCCGCTGGATGAACTGGAAGATTTGGCTTCGTTGATTCCGACAAGCTCGCCTTTCATATTAAAGAGTGCCCCTCCGCTGTTTCCGCCGTTGATGGCGGCATCGGTCTGAATAAGCCCGGTTGAAGTGAAAGTATATCCGTTGTCATTGAGGGTAAGGCTTCTGTTAAGGGCACTGACATAACCGCTCGTAACCGACTGGCCGTATCCGAGCGCGTTTCCTATTACGACAACCTGTTCTCCGAGCTTAAGCTCGTCAGAATTGCCTATTGTCGCAATAGTTATCTGCGAAAGCGTATCATCCGAGATATTGTCCAGTTTTACAGCCACGACAGCAAGATCGTTGTCCGGATCTCCGCCTTTTACAATCGCTTCGGCAGTGGTCTCATCCACAAAGCCGACCGAAACGGAGGTGGCTCCGCTGATAACGTGATTATTTGTGGCAATCAAAAGCTCCGTGTCGTTTCTGCCGATAATAACGCCCGAACCCGCGCCCTCAGCCGTATATCTTTGCGTTCCGCCGAATATGCTCTGCATCTCCTGTACTGATACAGTCGAGATTGTTACAAGTGAAGGCATACATTCCGCCGCCACGCTCTCTACCGTGCCGCCGGTTGAAACCTGACCCTCGCCCGTAATCTGCTGAAGCTCCGAACCCAGATCATTATTGTCAGAAGAACCGGGCTGTACGGAAACATTTCTCGTATTGTAAATATATTTGTTTCCGAAATAATTAATGCCATAAGTAACCGAGCCGGCTATAAGCCCGAATACCAGCGCCATGGCAATAACCATCGGCCATCTGCTTTTTTTCTTTTTGGGAGTTTTGTTCGGCTCATAATAGCCGCCGGAACCGAAATTTTCGGTGTTTTGAAAGTTGTCGAAATAATTGGAATTGTCGTTTTTGTCGTTTTCGTACATGAAAAGGCCCTCCAGTATTGATAATAAACGTCCGTCATAAGATATGCAATATATAACGGATAGTTATGTCTTTTTATGTGGTTATGATATCGGCGATTTGTGAATAAACTGTGATGAAATTTGCAAGGAAATGTGATGAGAGGTTTGCATATCCGCCACTTTCATTCGTAAAACCGCCTCGCTTCGCGATGCTCGCTGCTTTGCAGCTTTTTTATAAGATAAACCAAGACGGATTGCTCCATGCTTCGCATTCCCGCAATCCTAAAAACATTCGGACTTTCGCGGACTATCGTCCGCACGTCCTCATGTTTTTCGGTTCAAAAATCGAAATGCCACTTTAGTGCAAGCACTAAGTGGCATTTCGATTTTTGAACCTTGGTTTATCACATCATCCCGGGGGCGCCGGCAGGCATGGGCGGCATGGGCTCTTTTACGGTGGAAACGACAGCCTCTGTCGTAAGGAGGGTAGATGCTACGCTCGTGGCATTTTGAAGAGCGCTTCTGCTTACCTTAACGGGATCGAGGATCCCTGCCTTAACCATATCCACATATTCTTCTTTATATGCATCAAAGCCGGTTCCCACCGGAGCCTCTTTGATTCTGCTGATGATAACGGCACCCTCAAGGCCGGCATTTTCGGCGATAGTCGCGAGCGGAGCCTCCAAGGCCTTGATTATAATGGCAGCGCCGGTCTTCTCATCGCCCTCAAGAGAATCCACAAGCTCTGTAAGCTGTTTTGTTACATGAACATAGGAGCAGCCGCCGCCTGCGATGATTCCTTCCTCTACGGCTGCGCGGGTTGCGTTAAGTGCGTCTTCCATGCGCAGTTTTGCTTCTTTCATTTCTGTTTCTGTTGCCGCGCCGACTCTGATTACGGCAACGCCGCCGGCCAGTTTGGCAACACGCTCATTGAGTTTTTCCCGGTCATATTCTGAAGTTGCAAGTTCGATCTGGTTTTTGATCTGCACCGTACGCTCCGCAATAGCTTCTTTTGAACCCGCTCCGTCAACAATGATCGTTTTTTCTTTCTGGACTTTAACGGATTTAGCACGTCCCAAAAGCTCAAGCGCAGCGTCTTTGAGTTCGTATCCGAGATCGGACGAAATAACCTGTCCGCCGGTCAGGATTGCGATATCCTGAAGCTGGTCTTTTCTCCTGTCTCCAAATCCCGGTGCCTTTACTGCAACAACTTTAAGCACGCCTCTGAGTTTATTGACTATAAGAGTCGAAAGGGACTCACCCTCAACATCATCCGCTACAATAAGAAGGCTTGCGCCCGCCTGCATGATCTGCTCCAGAAGCGGTACCAGATCCTGTATATTTGCGATCTTTTTATCCGTTATAAGAATATAGGGATTGTCAAGATCGGCATCCATTTTTTCCATGTCGGTAGCAAAATATGCAGAAAGATATCCTCTGTCAAACTGCATGCCTTCCACGAGATCGAGTTCCGTGATCATGCTCTTTGACTCTTCCACCGTGATAACGCCGTCCTTTGATACCTTCTCCATAGCGTCGGCAACAAGTTCGCCAACCTCATCGTCACCGGATGAAACCGCTGCAACTTTTGCGATCTGATCTTTGCCCTCTACCGCAGAGCTCATCTCTACAAGAAGCTCAACAGCCTTGTCGGTAGCTTTCTTCATACCTTTACGCAGAACGATAGGATTTGCTCCCGCCGCGATGTTTTTAAGCCCTTCGTGAATCATGGCCTGCGCCAAAACCGTAGCCGTAGTCGTTCCGTCGCCTGCCACGTCATTTGTCTTTGCGGCAACCTCACGAATAAGCTGTGCGCCCATATTTTCGAATCCGTCCTCAAGCTCGATCTCTTTCGCTATCGTCACACCGTCGTTGGTTATGAGCGGCGCTCCGTAAGATCTGTCCAGAACCACGTTTCTTCCTTTAGGGCCGAGCGTAACCTTTACGGTATCCGCCAGTTTATCCACGCCGATAGCCAGAGCTGTCCTGGCATCACCCGAATGTTTGATTTCTTTTGCCATTTTATTTTTCTCCTGTCTTTTTCTGTATATTTAAATAATGATTTATAGCCAACAGTAACATTTGAGAGGAATACGGTTTATTTGATTACCGCTAAAATATCATTGTGTCTGATAATAATATATTCTTCGCCCTCAAATTTGACTTCCGAACCGGCATATTTTGAATAAAATACCCTGTCTCCTACCGCAACTTCAATTTTTACTTCATCCGTTCCGGGTCCTACCGCAACAACTTCAGCCTCAAGAGGTTTCTCCTGTGCCGCCGACGAAAGGATAAGTCCGCCGCTTGTCTTTTCTTCTGCTTCGAATTGTTTAAGAACTACTCTGTCTGCCAATGGAACTAATTTCATTATACAAGCCTCCTGAAATTAAAAAATTAATGTATAAACTTATTTTATTAGCGCTCACCTTTTTTGAGTGCTAATCATTGCAACTAATAATATATAATTTATGCTGTTTTGGCAAATGCCGATATTTCAATATATTCTTATCAAACATCGTATTATCTCTTGTTTTCTCTTTATATCTCTGTTTTTCTAAATATATCTATAAAGATTATCTCTGATGCCATACATTTAAATATTTTGATGAAAAAAATCGAATTTTCAGACAAAATACCAGGTTTTTTATTGACAATTTCGCGACATTTGATTATAATACTTTAAAAGTTCAGAATATTTCGGTGTATTTACTCTTAGTTTTCATAATCACGCGATTATTTACATGTAATTATATCACTAACGCTGTTCATCAAATTCCTGGACTTCCCAAATGAAAGGAGGTTTTTTTATGAGCGTCTACCTGCTTGACAAGATAAGGAGGATCAACAAACTTCTGCATAACAACGCTTCCGGCAAAGTTGTTTTCACCGATATATGCGAAATAGTTTCATCCTGCCTTAACTCAAACGTACTCGTCATCAGCCACAAAGGAAAGGTGCTTGGCGCCGGTATTACCGATTCATTCGACCCTATTGACAGCCTGATTACCGCTACGGTAGGCGAATACATCGACGAAGATCTCAACAGACGTCTTTCCAACATCCTGTCCACACAGGACAATGTGCGTCTGATCACTCTGGGCTTCGAGCCTGAGCTGTATTCGATCTACACAGCCATCATCAACCCGATAGAGATATCCGGCGAACGTCTCGGCACCATCTTTATCTATACTTACGACACTCCTTACAGTATAGACGACATCATTCTGAGCGAATATGCCACTACCGTTGTGGGTCTTGAAATACTCCGTTCCGAAACCGAAGAAACCGAAGAAGAACTCCGCAAAAAACATCTCGTTAATTCTGCTTTTAACATTCTTTCCGCTTCGGAAACCAACGCCATCAAGGCAATAGCCAAAGAGCTTAACAGCATGGAAGGCGTGATAATAGCAAGCCGTGTGGCTGACGAGACAGGCATCTCCCGTTCCGTTATCGTCAATACTCTGCGCAAATTCGAAAGTGCCGGTATTATCGAATCCCGCTCGGGCGGCATGAAAGGTACCTATATCAAGATCAAAAACGACTACCTGCTCGAAGCGATCAAAGAACTCGAAGAAAAAGAGAAAGCCGCCGAGGATGCCGGATCATAAATCTCTTGACGTAAACATATTTTTATTGTAGAATGACGACTGTCTTTTATAGACAGCGCAGGTGTAGTTCAATGGTAGAACACCAGCCTTCCAAGCTGGACACGTGGGTTCGATTCCCATCACCTGCTTCTTTTATTTTGCCTGATCTTCGGCAATGGTCTTAAAACAGTTTTTCAAAAACCCGTCAAGCTCAATGAGCACATCGGGTTTCTTTTTGTTTTTCGATGACATCTCATATACGAAGCAGGGTTTTTCTTTAGGATAGAACGAAAGCCTGTTCTCATATATCTGAATTATCTGTGAGATTCCCGCCGTATTTATCCTTGCCCTTTCATAAAAGGTCAGTGTCAGTCTGTTTCCGTTTTGCTTTATCTCCGTGAAATAAAGCAAATGCGCCGCCGCCTTCAGATACGCCGCCTCAAGCAGATCTTCCACGGACGGCGGAAGATCACCGAAACGATCTATCAGTTCGTCACATACGGCCGACATGTCATCCGCGTCTTTTATCATGGCGATACGCTTGTATATTTCAAGTTTCTGCTTTTCATCGGCTATATAGCTTTCAGGTATATACGCATTGACATCTATATCCAGCGTCGTTTCAAAATCAGGCGCCGTCCTGATGCCTCTTGCCTCGTCCACTGCCTCAGAAAGAAGCTTGCAGTACAGCTCGTATCCGATCTTTTCCATATGGCCGCTCTGCTCGGCTCCGAGCAGGTTTCCCGCTCCCCTGATCTCCAGATCACGCATTGCTATCTTAATGCCGCTGCCGAGTTCGGTATATTCACGTATGGCGGAAAGCCTTTTCGCAGCTTCTTCGTTTATGATCTTGTTTTTTCTGTACATTAAAAACGCGTAAGCGGTTCTGCTGCTGCGTCCGACACGCCCTCTGAGCTGATAAAGCTGGGAAAGTCCCATGCGATCCGCGTCATGGATAATAATAGTGTTGCAGTTGGAAATATCCAGCCCGGTTTCAATAATAGTCGTGGATACGAGCACGTCCGTTTCTCCGTTTACGAAACTGTACATGATCCGCTCAAGTTCACGCTCGCTCATCTTTCCGTGTGCGAAGCCTACCCGCGCTTCGGGAAGCAGCATAGCAAGTTTTGAGGCGATCTCCGATATTCCGGCTACGCGGTTATATACATAATACACCTGCCCGCCTCTTGCCAGCTCCCTGGATACGGCCTCTCTGACTATTTCCTCATCATATTCCATAACATAAGTCTGTATAGGCATACGGTTCATGGGCGGCTCGTGAAGTATGCTCATATCCCTTATGCCGGAAAGACTCATGTGCAGGGTTCTGGGTATCGGAGTTGCCGTAAGGGTTATGACATCCACCAGCGCTTTCAGCTTTTTGATCTTTTCTTTGTGGGTAACACCGAATCTTTGTTCCTCATCCACGACTAAAAGCCCCAGATCATGAAAGACTACGTCTTTGGAAAGCATCCTGTGAGTTCCGATCAGAATATCTATCTGACCCTGTTTCAGTTTTTCTATGATCTTTTTTTGCTGTGCCGGCGTCCTGAATCTGCAAAGCATTTCCACATTTACGGGAAAATCGGCCATACGCTGTCTGAATGTATTGTAATGCTGCTGAGCAAGAATGGTAGTCGGCACAAGCACCACTACCTGCTTATCGTCCTGCACGGCCTTAAACGCCGCCCTTAATGCTATCTCGGTTTTGCCGTAACCCACATCCCCGCAGACAAGCCGGTCCATGACCGCGGAACTTTCCATGTCCTTTTTAACGGTTTCTATTATATCAAGCTGATCGTCCGTTTCCTCATAGGGAAACATTTCTTCGAATTCCCTCTGCCAGACGGTATCGGGACTGAATTTAAAGCCCGGGGCATCCTTTCTGGCCGAATATATTTTTATCAGATCTTCGGCAATATCCTTTACCGCTTTTTTCACCCTCGTCCTTGTTTTATTCCATTCGGGCGAATCAAGAGAAGCCAGCTTCAGGTTTGCGTTTGTTTCGCAGCTGCCGTACTTCTGGATGCTCTCCAGCTGTGACACCTGCACATAAAGACTGCTGCCTTTCGCATATTCTATCTTTATATAGTCTTTTGAGATGCCTCCCCGGCTGATCTGCTCTATTCCTCTGTAGATACCGAGACCCCTGTACTCATGTACGACATAATCGCCGTAAGAAAGCTCTGAAAACGAAGAGAGTCCCTTCCCTTCAAAATGCTTTTTATGCCTTTTTTTCTTTTGTTTTTGCCCGAAAATATCGCTCTCGGTAATCAAAACAAATTTCTGCAGCGGGTATTCGAAGCCTCTGCGCGAACTGCCGAGAAGCACCATGACTTCGGAAGCCTCAAGGATTCGCGCATCACTTTCCGAAAAGAATGCCGGTATCCCTTCTTCATTCAGGTCATAGGCAAGCCTTGCGCCTCTCGTCCTCGAAGGGCAAAGCAAAACAATCCTGTATCCCTCTTTTTTCCATCTTTTGAGGTCGTCTGTCAGCATACGGAGCTGGTTATTGTAAGATACGACTGTTTTAGAGCTGATGCTATAGCTTTCCGAAAAAACCACCGTATGAGCCGATCCGCTTTCTATCATGCAAAGCGCCGCCGTCTTTCTTTTTTCAAGCTTGGCGAAAAACGTCTCCGGCAGCATTACCTTGTAAGCCTCGTCGGGCTCTGCCATTTTCTTTTCAAGCCGTCCCTTTATGGCATCCGCATATTCTTTGAATATCGCCTCGGCACTTGCGGAAATCCTGGCCGGCTCGTCCAGAAAAAACACCGTCTCATCAGGAAAATACTCCGCAAAAGAGACCCTGTCCGAAACCGAATATCCACAGTCCGAAATATCAGGTTCTTCCGTAGCCGGAAATATATCTATTTCTCCGAGCTCCTCAAACGAACGCTGGCTTTCCGGATCAAAGGCTCTGATGGAATCCACCTCATCTCCGAAAAGTTCTATCCGCCACGGATAATCCATCGTCAGATCAAAAACATCTATGATCCCGCCCCTTACGGCATACTGTCCCGGCATTTCCACCTGCGCAACACGCTCATACCCCGCACGGATAAGCTTTTTGGAAAGCTCCTCTATACCGGTCTCTTTTTCCATGTCAACGCGTATAACGAAATCCCGTAAAACCGATAAAGGCAAAAGAGTATCCAGACAGCCTCCCGAAGAAATGACCGCCAAAACCCTTTCGCCTGAAATAAGCGCCCTGATCACCTTCATTCTGGCTCTTACGACCGGATTTCCGATAAGCGCAGCCTTATAAAAGATCATGTCTTTCGCGGGATAAAGCATCACATCTTTAAAATAAAGACGCATATCTTCAAACACTTCCGCGGCTTTAAGCTCATTTTCCGCAATATAAAGCATGCTCCCGTTCTCCGGAACGAGAGCCGCGGCTAAGTTTTCTTTTTGGGAGTCCAGACAGCCGCTGATTCTGATAATGCCGTTCTTTTTATTAAGACCCTCTTTAATACGGTCAAATTCAGGCATCTGTTCATAAGGCTGTCTCAAAGTATTTACCAACATCTTTCTTACCTTACAGTCTATCGCGTTTTCTGTTATATACGGTCATGGCCTCTTCTATCCCCTTTGAAATGATCGTCCCGACAATATCCGGCATTTCTTCGACAACGGGTTCGACCCTTGCCCTGTCCTCTTTTGAAAACGGAGCCAGAACATAGTCGGCAAGATCCCACTTCTCCGCTTTGGGACCTATACCGATCCTGACTCTGATAAAATCTTCGCTTCCCAGTTCTTTGATAATGCTTTTCATTCCGTTATGGCTTCCCGCACTGCCGCATCCGCGCAGTCTCAGCTGTCCGCAGTCAAGATCCACATCATCATATATTACGATAAGCCTGTTTTTAACGTCTATTTTATAATAATCAACAAAAGCGCGCACCGCATGCCCGCTCAGATTCATATATGTAAGCGGCTTAAGTATCATTGCCTTTTTCCCCGCTATGATACCTTTGCCGTACATCCCTTTCATGGCTATACCGCTGCCCGGGATGTTAAAAGCCGTGATGATCTCATCCGCGGCGTCAAAACCTATGTTGTGCTTTGTCCCGTCATATTTCCTGTCAGGATTGCCGAGACCCACTATCAGATACATAACAGTCCGGATCCTTTCTCAAATAATAATCTTGATCCTGTCAGATTATCAAAAACAGGATCGCCGGCATCTGTGATCCGGCAATCCCGTCTGATATGCAGCCTTTTATTCGCTGTCTGAAATGCCTGCGTTCGCTATATCGTTCAGAAGTTCGGCGATATCCGAATCCTCCGCTTCAAATACAGCTTCTCCGCCGGCTTCTTCCTCAAAGATTTCTTCGGTTTCTTCTCCGAAGATATCGATAACCTCTTTCTCTTCATCCGGAGTGAATTCTTCTTCGGCTGCGGCTTCTTCGGAAAGCGGTTTTCGGATAACTTCGTTATCGGTATCCAATGAAATGTTATTATAGCATTTCATGCCTGTTCCGGCGGGAATAAGCTTACCGATAATGACATTTTCCTTCAGCCCTATCAGTTTATCCACTTTTCCCTTTATGGCCGCGTCGGTGAGAACCTTGGTAGTCTCCTGGAAGGATGCCGCGGATAAGAAAGAATCCGTGGCAAGCGAAGCCTTTGTGATACCTAAAAGGATTCTCTTTCCTTCGGCGGGCTCTTTGCCCTCTTCTATCATCTTCCGGTTGGTTTCTTCGTAATCAAGGACATCGACAAGAGTTCCCGGCAGGAACGAAGTATCGCCGTTGTTTTCGACCCTTACTTTTTTAAGCATCTGGCGTACGATCACTTCTATATGTTTGTCGCTGATCTCAACGCCCTGTCTGCGGTAAACCCTTTGCACCTCGCAGAGCATATAATCCTGAACGGCCTGAACTCCCTTAATACGCAGGATATCATGAGGATTGACGCTGCCTTCCGTAAGCTCGTCTCCGGCCTGAAGCTGCTGGCCGTCTTCGATCTTAATGCGCGATCCGTAAGGGATAAGATAGGTCTTTGCCATATTCTCTTCCGCGTCCTCTACGACTATCTCGCGTTTCTTTTTATTGTCCCTGATACTTGCGGTACCCTTGATCTCCGTGATAATGGCAAGACCTTTGGGTTTACGTGCCTCGAAAAGCTCCTCGACACGGGGAAGACCCTGTGTGATATCTCCGCCGGCAACGCCTCCCGTATGGAAAGTACGCATGGTAAGCTGGGTACCCGGCTCTCCGATGGACTGAGCGGCTATAATGCCGACAGACTCGCCGACCTGAACGGTTTTTCCGGTCGCCATGTTCGCGCCGTAGCATTTCGCGCAGATACCCACTCTGGAACGGCATGTAAGTATGGTACGGATCCTTACTTTCGTAAGCGGTCCGCCTTCGGGATCGTCGGGATCCACTGTATGATTTACGATACGCTCCGCCAT
This sequence comes from uncultured Lachnospiraceae bacterium, assembly GCA_964389285.1. Taxonomy (GTDB): domain Bacteria; phylum Bacillota; class Clostridia; order Lachnospirales; family Lachnospiraceae; genus Alectryocaccobium. Next base: position 78,246 of record CAYMCZ010000001.1, read on the forward strand.
ATCAGGCGTTATCATCTCGTTTTTGCCTACTATCAGAACGCCGTCTTTATCATATATCTCTTCGCAGGAAACCCTTCCGGTAATCCTTTCCTGAAGCGATTCGATCTCTTCTTTGCCGTCTGCAAACCTGCTTACAACAATACCCGGAATGTCCTCGTCATCACAGCAGCAGTCAGGCTCTCTTATGATAAGCTCCTGGGAAACGTCAACCATTCGTCTCGCCAGATACCCCGAATCGGCCGTACGCAGAGCCGTATCCGACAGACCCTTTCGCGCTCCGTGCGCCGACATGAAATATTCCAGAACGTCAAGACCTTCACGGAAATTGGATTTGATCGGCAGCTCGATCGTATGACCCGTTGTATCCTGCATGAGACCACGCATTCCCGCCAGCTGTTTGATCTGTTTGTCGGAACCGCGGGCTCCGGAATCGGCCATCATGAAGATGTTATTGTATTGATCGAGTCCTTTGAGCAGGTCTGCCGTGAGCTTATCATCCGTACGCTTCCAAGTTGCTACAACCTGCTCGTAACGCTCCTCGTCGGTCATCATACCTCTTTTAAATTCGTTCGTGAGCTTGTCAATCTGTGCCTGGGCCTGCTCTATGAGTTCTTTTTTGCTCGACGGCACCGTCATGTCGGAAATCGAAACCGTCATGGCAGCCTGGGTCGAATATTTATACCCGGTGGTTTTGATCTTGTCCAAAACCTCAGCCGTGACTGTCGGGCCGTGTATATTAATGACTTTTTCCAGAATCTTTTTGAGGTCTTTTTTCTTAACTAAGAAATCCACTTCCGGAAGCAGCTCATTTCCCGGAACGGATCTGTCAACGATACCCAGATCCTGAGGAATGAGTTCGTTGAAAAAGAGCCGTCCGAGCGTCGTTTCGACGGTAGCATAGATGGTTTCGCCGTCTTTGTTTTTGCCCTCCATACGAACCTTAATAGCTGCCTGAAGCGTGATATATCCGTTTTCATATGCCAGAATCGCTTCGTTCGTATTTTTGAAAATTCTGCCTTCGCCTTTATCCCCGGGACGTTTCTGGGTGAGATAATATATACCCAGAACCATATCCTGAGACGGAACGGCCACCGGACCGCCGTCGGAAGGCTTCAAAAGGTTGTTGGGTGAAAGAAGCATAAACCTGCATTCGGCCTGCGCTTCCACGGAAAGCGGAAGATGCACGGCCATCTGATCCCCGTCAAAGTCGGCGTTGAAAGCCGTACAAACGAGCGGATGCAGCTTGATGGCTTTTCCCTCTACAAGTATCGGCTCAAAAGCCTGGATTCCGAGACGGTGCAGCGTGGGAGCGCGGTTAAGCATTACCGGATGCTCCGTTATGACGCGCTCAAGCACGTCCCATACCTCAGGCTGCATTTTCTCGACCATTTTTTTTGCGTTTTTGATATTGTGAGCCATCTTATTTTCGACGAGCTCTTTCATTACGAACGGCTTAAAAAGCTCGATGGCCATTTCTTTGGGAAGTCCGCACTGATAAATCTTAAGCTCCGGCCCTACCACGATAACCGAACGCCCCGAATAATCAACTCGTTTTCCGAGAAGATTCTGACGAAAACGACCTGATTTTCCTTTGAGCATGTCGGAAAGAGATTTGAGGGCGCGGTTTCCGGGCCCCGTTACGGGACGGCCGCGTCTTCCGTTGTCGATAAGCGCATCGACAGCTTCCTGCAGCATACGCTTTTCGTTGCGGACGATAATCTCGGGAGCTCCAAGCTCTAAAAGCCTTTTCAGCCGGTTGTTGCGGTTGATTATCCTTCTGTAGAGATCATTCAGATCCGAGGTGGCGAAACGTCCGCCGTCAAGCTGTACCATTGGCCGCAGATCCGGCGGCGTCACCGGAATAACATCCATAATCATCCACTCGGGACGGTTGCCGGATTCTTTGAACGCTTCGATCACCTCGAGCCTTTTAATGATCCTTGTCCTTTTCTGTCCAGTGGATTCCTTAAGGGCAGTTTTAAGCTCTTTGGATTCTTTTTCCAGATCTATGGGCTGCAAAAGCTCTTTTATTGCCTCCGCGCCCATGCCGACCTTAAAGACATCACCGTACTGCTCAAGCGCCTCCTGATATTCTTTTTCGGAAAGCACCTGTTTATACGAAAGCGCGGGAACCTCTCCCGGATCGAGCACGATATAGCTCGCGAAATAAAGCACTTTTTCAAGTGTTCTCGGGGATATATCGAGTATCAGGCCCATTCTTGAAGGGATTCCCTTGAAATACCATATATGCGAAACCGGCGCAGCCAGCTCTATATGACCCATACGCTCCCTTCGCACCGAAGCCTTTGTGACTTCCACTCCGCACCTGTCACAGATCATGCCTTTATAGCGTATCTTTTTATATTTGCCGCAGTGACACTCCCAGTCTCTGGCCGGTCCGAAGATTCTTTCACAGAACAGACCGTCCTTTTCGGGCTTAAGAGTTCTGTAATTAATTGTTTCAGGTTTTTTTACCTCGCCTCTTGACCATTTTATGATCTGTTCGGGCGAAGCGAGTCCGATGCGGATCGCATCAAAACTGAAAGGCTGGTTGCCGGTTTTATTTTGAATATTTTCAGACATTCAGATCCCCTTTCGGATGTAAGATGTTCATTCTGTATCAGGTTCGGATCAATGCGTTACGCATCACAAGTCTTCAAAAAAATCGTCTTCGGAAGCCGCCTCGTCCCCGGGCAGTTCCTCCTCAACATTCTTAAGCTCCCCGTCTATAAACTCCTGCTGTCCATAGCCGTAAGCGGCGAAAGCCTCTTCTTTGCGTCTGTCATAACTGTCGCCTTCGATCACGGAGCGAAGATCCGTATCTCCCAGATCAACGGTCTCGATCAGCTTCACCTCGGTGTTGTCGTCGCGAAGCACTCTCACGTCAAGCCCCAGCGACTGCATCTCTTTGAGCAGAACCTTAAATGATTCGGGGATGCCCGGCTCGGGAATGTTCTGACCTTTTATGATGGCCTCATAAGTTTTGACACGTCCCAGTACATCGTCGGATTTCATTGTCAGTATCTCCTGAAGCGTATAGGCCGCACCGTATGCCTCGAGCGCCCAAACCTCCATCTCTCCGAAACGCTGTCCGCCGAACTGCGCCTTTCCTCCGAGAGGCTGCTGGGTAACCAGCGAATAAGGCCCGGTCGAACGCGCATGGATCTTGTCATCCACAAGATGATGCAGCTTCAGATAATGCATGTGCCCGATCGTGGTCGGACTGTCGAAAAATTCTCCCGTACGGCCGTCCCGCAGCAGCACCTTTCCGTCTTCGGAAATGGGTACTCCATGCCATAACGCCCGATGTTCTTTATTTTCCTCCAGATATTTGTAAACCTCGGGAAGCAGCTCTTTTTTATGGAGCTTCGAAAACTCTTCCCACGTAAGGTTGACGTAGTCGTTCGCGAGTCTTAAAGTATCCTGAATGTCTTCTTCGTTTGCGCCGTCAAATACCGGGGTCGCCACTTCGATACCCAAAGCTTTCGCGGCGAGACTCAGATGTATCTCCAGCACCTGACCGATGTTCATACGGCTCGGCACGCCCAGAGGATTAAGCACGATATCAAGAGGACGTCCGTTCGGCAGATAAGGCATATCCTCTACCGGAAGCACACGGGAAACAACGCCCTTGTTTCCGTGACGTCCCGCCATCTTGTCTCCCACGGAAATCTTGCGTTTTTGGGCTATATATATCCTGACGGACTGATTTACTCCCGGAGGCAGTTCGTCTCCGTTTTCTCTCGTAAACACCTTGGCATCAACCACTATACCGTATTCGCCGTGAGGAACTTTAAGGGAAGTGTCCCTGACTTCTCTGGCCTTTTCACCGAAAATAGCTCTGAGAAGCCTCTCTTCAGGAGTAAGTTCCGTCTCGCCCTTAGGCGTAACCTTACCGACCAGAATATCGCCTGCCCTGACCTGCGCGCCTATTCTGATTATACCTCTCTCATCCAGATCTTTAAGCGCCTCGTCACCCACTCCGGGAACGTCCTTTGTAATCTCCTCGGGTCCCAGCTTGGTATCGCGGGCCTCAGCCTCGTATTCTTCGATATGGATGGATGTATATATGTCTTCGGCCACAAGGCGTTCGCTGAGCAGAACGGCATCCTCGTAGTTATAGCCCTCCCATGTCATAAATCCGATAAGCGGATTTTTACCGAGAGCCAGCTCGCCGTTTGCCGTAGAAGGTCCGTCGGCGATAACCTCGCCGGCCTTTACCCTGTCGCCTTTTTTTACTATAGGTCTTTGATTGTAACAGTTGCTCTGATTGCTGCGCATGAATTTAGTCACGTTATATACATCTTTCGTCCCGTCATCTCTTTTGACATGGATGACCTCGGAAGACGCATAGGTGACAACGCCGTCGCTGTGTGCCACGACGCAGACTCCGGAGTCCACGGCAGCCTTTGTCTCTATCCCCGTACCCACGACCGGAGCTTCCGTAAAGAGCAGAGGCACGGCCTGACGCTGCATGTTCGAGCCCATGAGGGCGCGGTTCGCGTCATCGTTTTGCAGGAAAGGAATAAGGGCCGTAGCAACCGAAAATACCATTTTGGGAGAGACGTCCATAAAATCAAACATGCTTCTCTCATATTCCTGCGTTTCGCTTTTGTGGCGGCCGGATACGTTTTTACGTATAAAGTATCCGTTGTCGTCGATCGGCTCATTTGCCTGCGCGACATGATAATTGTCTTCTTCGTCAGCCGTCATATATACGACCTCGTCGGTTACCCTCGGGTTTAAGGGATCCGACTTGTCTATCTTTCTGTAAGGAGCTTCTATAAATCCGTATTTGTTTATACGGGCATACGAAGCAAGCGAGTTTATAAGACCGATGTTCGGCCCCTCGGGCGTCTCTATCGGACACATCCTCGCGTAATGCGTATAATGTACGTCACGAACCTCGAAACCGGCTCTGTCTCTCGAAAGGCCGCCCGGACCAAGCGCAGAAAGCCTTCTTTTGTGGGTCAGTTCTCCCAGAGGGTTGTTCTGATCCATGAACTGCGAAAGCTGCGAAGATCCGAAAAATTCTTTTACTACCGCCGTAACGGGTTTGATATTGATAAGCGACTGGGGGGTAATAACGTCATTGTCCTGAGTTGTCATACGCTCACGCACGACCCTCTCCAGTCTGGAAAGACCGATCCTGTACTGGTTCTGCAGAAGTTCTCCGATACATCTGATCCTTCTGTTTCCGAGGTGGTCAATATCGTCATCGCTTCCAATGCCGTATTCCAGATGAATATTATAGTTGATCGAAGCGAGGATATCTTCTTTTGTGATATGCTTCGGAATGAGATCATGGATGCGCTCCGACACAGCTTTTTTGATCTCTTCTTCGGTACTGCAAGAATCCAGAATTTCCTCAAGCACGGGATAATATACTTCCTCCGTCACTCCAAGGGCCGCCGCGTCAAAATCCACGAATCTGGAAATATCCACCATCTTATTTGTAAGGATTTTTACGACGCGATCCTCAACTTCGACAAGCACGCTGTCAGAGGGGGCATACTGGATATCGTCCGCAAGCTCTTTTGTGACAATGGTGCCTTTGCCCGCTATGATCTCGCCCGTTTCGGTATTTATCACGTCTTCCGCCAAAACAAATCCTTCGATGCGGTTTCTGAGGGCTAATTTTTTATTGAATTTATAACGTCCCACCTTTGCCAGATCATATCTGCGGGGATCGAAAAAGTATGAATTGATAAGGCTTTCCGCGCTCTCGACCGCCAGCGGCTCACCGGGACGAATCTTTTTGTAAAGCTCAAGAAGGCCTTCCTGATAATTTGTCGAAACGTCTTTGAGAAGAGAAGCTTCGATTTTGGGTTCGTCTCCGAAAAGCTCTCTTATCTGGGTGTTTGTAGAGACGCCCAAAACACGCATAAGCACCGTTATCGGCAGCTTACGCGTCCTGTCCACACGCACATAAAAGACGTCGTTGGAATCGGTCTCGTATTCGAGCCATGCGCCCCGGTTCGGAATAACGGTACTCGTAAAAAGCTTTTTACCGAGTTTGTCATGCGCAAACGAATAATAAATGCCGGGGGAACGCACAAGCTGGCTTACTATAACCCTTTCGGCTCCGTTTATAACAAACGTGCCGGTTTCCGTCATAAGCGGAAGATCTCCCATGAAGATCTCATGCTCCGTGATTTCTTCTTTTTCTTTATTAAAAAGCCTGACCTTTGCTTTTAAAGGCGCCGCGTACGTCGCGTCACGCTGCTTACATTCTTCGATGGAATATTTGACGTCGTCTTTGCAAAGAGTATAGTCCAGGAATTCGAGACTTAAGTTCCCGCCGTAATCTTCAATCGGCGAGATATCATCAAATATCTCTTTAAGTCCTTCGTTCAAAAACCAGTTATAAGAATCTTTTTGAACCTCGATCAGGTTAGGCATTTCCAGAACTTCTTTCTGCCTCTGATAGCTCATTCTCATATTCTTACCGACAGATATAGGACGTATCCTGTTTTTCTCCATTGACGTTTCACCTCATATGTGTATAATAAGACATGCAGCGAGTTTATTTTAGCTGCTTTTAAATAGTAGCAACCCCTTAAAAAAGGTCCTGAAAAGCCAACTATCCATAATAGTGCATTTTTTAATGTAGCACAGCAAAAAAACCCTGTCAAGTTTTTTATTGGCTTTCAAGGGTTTTTTATTATTGTTTTTTATTTTAAATAATACGTATTTTTTGGAATCCGATGTTATCCGGTTCTCAGAGCATCTTTCTGCAAAGCTGCAGCGCCTCTTTTATGACTTTATCCATGTCAAAATATTTATACATTCCGAGACGTCCGCCGAAGATAATGTCTTTTCTGCCCTCGGCAAGCTCTCTGTACGCCTCGTAAAGGCTTGTGTTTTTTTCGTCATTGACCGGATAATAGGGGTCTATGCCGGACTTCCATTCGAGAGAATACTCTCTTGAAATAACCGTTTTCGGCTGTTTGCCGAATTCGAAATGTTTGTGTTCTATGATCCTCGTATAAGGAACGTCCTCAGAGGTATAATTCACCACGGCATTTCCCTGATAATTGTCAGTATCCAGCACCTCAGTCTCAAAACGCACGCTTCTGTATTCGAGCGTACCGAGGCTGTAATCAAAGAATTCGTCTATCATGCCGGTATATATCGTCATCTTTGCGGGAATACCGTTTTCTTTCACATAGGTCTTATAATCCGTCCCCAGCTTTACATCTGCTTTGCCGAGCATCTGGCGTACTATTTCGGTATATCCGCCTATGGGGATCCCCTGATATCTGTCGTTGAAATAGTTGTTGTCGAATGTAAATCTGAAAGGAAGTCTTTTGATTATGAACGCCGGCAGACTTGAACATTCCCTGCCCCACTGCTTTTTGGTATATCCTTTTATGAGCTTTTCATAGATATCATGTCCCGCCAGCGAAAGCGCCTGCTCTTCCAGATTTTTGGCTTCGGTTATTCCGGCCTGCTTCCTTTGTTTATCTATGATCGCTTTTGCCTCCTCCGGAGTTTTTACGCCCCACATTCTGTGAAACGTATTCATGTTAAAGGGGAGATTATAAAGCTCGTCTTTGTATCTGGCAATCGGCGAATTGATATAATTATTAAAATCCGCAAATGTATTCACATAGTCCCAGATCTCCCTGTCGGAAGTGTGAAATATGTGAGCTCCGTATTTATGGACGTTTATATCCTGAATCTTTTCGGTATAGACATTTCCGGCAATATGATCTCTTTTATCGATCACCAGACATTTTTTGCCGCGTCTGCCAGCTTCATAAGCGAATACCGCACCGAAAAGCCCGGCACCGACTATCAGATAATCATATTTTCTGTTCATAATCAAATCCTCATGTGAAAACAGTTATTGTCTGTCAAAATATTCTTTTCCGGCATCCGGACAGAAATAAGTCCTGATATATCCGTATGACGAAAGAACGACAAATTCGTTCGTAGCCTCAAGATAATAACAAAGATCGTCGTCCTCCGACTCTTCTTTGCACAAAGATTCGGGGTTTGTGATAACCGCACTCGCGGCTCTTTCATACTCTTCCGCCGATGAAAAACCCATCTCTATGCCGTGTTTCTGATAATGCTGTTCAAGAAGCTGTTCGTTTCTGAAATGATAACCTGCGGCACTGTCCTGATGAAGGCTTTCGTCGGCTTTGTCGGCTATGCTGTGTACGATACCGCCTATGGCTTCTTCCGCCAGAGTTCCCAAATCCGAAAGCGTGGAATTAAAATCCTGTATGGTATCTTTGGCTTTTTCTATCGTGTCGTCTTTTACAATATTTGACAGTCCCGTCGCAACGCTGCATCCGGCAAACAGGCTTGCAGCCAGAAACACCGCCGCCAGCACCGCCGTCTTTTTAAATATCTTCATTAAAATAATACGCCTCCCTTGCTTCGTTAAGACTCTGAGAGTTGGCGCCGCCCTCAAAATCAGGATTCTCTTTTTGAAGAGCGTCATCCTCCCAGCCGCATACGGGACAGATTTCATAGCTGTTGCGCTTTGAAAACCGATGTCTGCCGCATACCGGACACAGATTTTCCTCCGTAAATAAATCGCTTAGTCTTTCCATAGTCACCTCCTAAAGCCGTCTGAAGCGGTGTCCTCCGTTTCAGGCAGTGCCATAACTATAAAAAAGCAGGGCTGCCGCATTAATAACACGTTTGCGGCAACCCTATTTTATCACATTTACAAAAAAAAACAAATCTCTTAATTCACCTTATATACGTCGGCATGTTTTAAACCGAACGCGCTTGCGGCAGAATGTGACGAGAAATAAATATCGACATGTCCGTAAGGCGTTCCTCTGTCCTGAACGGTATAAACGTGTCCGTTTATCGAAAGCTGCGTACCGAAAGGAACACCGCCCATTGCCACGGTCACGCCCTCCTGACATCTTGCGCCGCTTGCGGTAATCGCGCCGTAAGCAGCCCATTTGCCGCAGCATTTCTCACATGAACAGTATGCCGTGAGCGTAAAGTTTCCGAGATAAGACATTCCCCCCGAAGCCTCCGATGAAGACGAACTTACCGAAGAAGACTCCGAGCTTTCATACGAAGATGACGAAGAGCTCACCGTGCGGCTTTCAGAATTTCCGCCCTCAGAAGCCGAAGATGCGGAATAAGAATCATTATAGCTTTCATATTGCATGTTCTGAGCCGCCAGAGCGTTTGCCTGAGCCGCTGCGGCTTCCGCAGCCGCCTGTGCCGCCGCGGCTTCTTCCGCCTGAATCTGCATCAGCTGCCCCAGCCTTTCGCTGCCCGCGGCAATCTTTTGTATAAGCTCCTGCTGTTCGTTTTCATATGCCGCCAGTTCCGCAATGCATCCCTGCATCTGCTCGTATGCCGCCTGATATATAACCTCCACTTCACCCTGCTGCTGGACAAGCGTCTGCTGAAGCGAGTTCAGTTCGTCATATTCTTTTTGAAGATCCTGTTCTTTTGCGTTAATCGACTCTACCGTAGCCTGATACTCGTCAAGCATATCCCGGTCATACCGGTTTATCTGACTGATCTCTTCAGTTCTGTTAAGCATATCGGAAAAACTTCCCGCCGAAAGAATAGTCTCAAGCATACCGGTGCTTACGGTCTCCTCGTATATAAACCGGATCCTCAGCTTCATTTCTTCGTATTGCTTTTTTTCTTCTTCGCGTGCCGCGCTTAATTCAGCTTCGGTTTCGGCTATTTCCTGCTTTTTAACCTCACATTTCTCCTTAACGCTTTGAATACTGTTGTTCAGATCTTCGATCTGGCGATCCAACTCGCCCAGATAAGCTTCCATATTGTCTTTTTGTGCTTCAAGCTGTGCTATTTGCTCCCGGGCATCAATAAGCGTAATCTGCGCTTCTTCCGTCTCGGCCGTAACCTGATCGATCTCTTCCTGGATCGAATTGGCATAACAGGGAACAGCTATGGAAACCGCAGCCGCAATCGAAATCGCAGCAAACAGTTTTCTTTTGGTTTTATTAGTCATAAACTACCTCTTAAAACATATGGTAGCATGATTATATCAGGATTTAAACAAAATGTGAAGCAAAATTTAGTATTTATGAAATATTTGCGCAATATTTATTGTTAATTTATTGATTTTTTATTGCTAAATCACAACATATTGTATGCAGATTCTATCTCAACCGCAAATACTTGTTTTTCAGCCTGAACGAGCTTTTTTTTGCGAATCCGACCGGAAAGTGCTCAGCGCAGACCAAAACCCAGCCGTCGCAGGCATTTATTTCTTCTCCGCAAAGTTCTGTATCCTCTCCTTTCAGATACCTTTTCAATCTTTCGTCCGAAGCCTTAAACGATATCGTATTATAATAATCTTCTCTTTTAAGATACAGTGCCATCGCCTGGGAAGGTTCAAACCTCTTTTTTTTAAGCTCTCCCGCAAAAAGCCCGCATCTCATAAACTTCAAGCCCGCCGCGTCACGCTCGTCAAAAGGCATATAAAATACTTTCCCTTTGCGGTTTTCAAAACAGCTTTTGGAAAAGTCGGTTTTGATACCCTTTAAAAAACCGTCCATCAGGGCTCTTTCTTCTATAGAAAAAGAAGCGTTATACGAATTCTTTTTAGGAGTTTTTTTACTTGAGGTTTCAATTCCGGCTGCCCCGCCTTTTTTCAGAAGCGCCAGAAAATGCCCCTCTCCTCTCATCCTGTGCGGCCAGATCCTGACCGTTTTTTCGAGCCGTATATCATTATTCCCACATGCGGGCACGCCTTTTGAAAAACCTTCATAAGGTTTTATTTCCATAACTTCCGTTTCGGGAAAGGCTTCAAGCACCGCGCTGATGCTGCCTTCGTTTTCCTCGGGCGAAAATGTGCAGGTGGAATACATCAAAAGCCCTCCCGGACGCAGCATCCGCATTGCGCAAAAGAGTATTTCCCTCTGCACGGCGGCGAAATATCCGACCCTCTCTGGGCTCCATGTACCGATAACAGCCGGGTCCTTGCGAAACATGCCCTCTCCCGAACACGGCGCATCCACCATGATCCTGTCAAAATACTCAGGAAAACGCCTCTTTAAAACATCGGGTCTCTCATTCGTTACAATTATATTTGCCGCCCCGGCAAGCTCCAGGTTGTTTACCAGCGCCCTGCACCTTGCGGCATTGATATCATTTGAGACCAAAAGCCCGCTGCCGCCAAGTTTCCCCGCAAGGCGGGTTGATTTGCCTCCCGGAGCCGCGCACAGATCCAGCACCTTATCGCCCGGACGTATTTCAAGCCTGTCGGCAGGCGTCATCGCGCTCGGCTCCTGTATATAATAAAGGCCCGCCCTGTACATTGGATGCCCGGCAACATCCTCCTCCCGGGCACAGAAATATCCCCCGTCTATCCACGGAACAGGCTCCATATCAAATGGAGCCTGCCTTTCAAAGATTTCTTTTGTGATTTTAAGAGTGTTTATACGAAGGCCTCTTTCGCTTTTGTTTTCAAAAGTTTCCAAAAAGGCATCGTATTCATCCGCCAGCTGCAGCTTCATTCTTTTAAGAAACTCCGGCGGCAGTCTGTGTTTCAATAGTTTTCCCTCCGGCACATCCGCCTGATTCAGTTCGGTCTTCCGACTATAACCTTGATTTCGTTTTCTCCCCTGCAAACCGTGCCGGCATCCACGGTGCAGAAATTTTCGACAATACAGTTTTCCAAAACGGCATTGTCGCCGATATGCACGTCATTCATGACGATGGAATTCTTAATCCACGCGTTTTTGCCTATAAATACGTTTTTAAAAATAATCGAATCAGATACTTCTCCGTTTATGATATCTCCGCCGGAGATCAGAGAGTTGCTGACTTTGCTTCCCGGATTGTATTTCGCGGGAGGAACGTCCGTTACCTTTGAATAAATCAACGGATCCTCCCTGAAAAAATGCTGTCTTACATCTTTTTTCAGGAAATCCATATTGGTCTTAAAATAAGCTTCTATCGTAGATACGTTGCTCCAGTATGTGTTGATTTTATATCCGTAAAGCTTTTTGAAATTTTTATACCTCAGAAGAATGTCGTTTACAAAATCATGCCTTTCTTCTGCGGCAGTCTTTTCGATAAGCTCAATCAGCAGCTTTCTGGAAATAACATAAACTCCTATCGAAATAGTGTTCGACATGGGAAGCATGGGCTTTTCTTCGAATTCAACGATCCTGTCGTCTTCATTGAGCTTAATTACGCCGAAACGCTTCGGATCTTCATCGGTCTCGGTGTATGCCACGGTTATGTCGGCGCCTTTTTTGATATGGTAATCTATCATCTTGCCGTAATCCATCTTGCAGACACCGTCGCCCGGCGCGATCACAACGTATTCCTCTCTCCTGCCTTTTATCCAGTCGATATTCTGATAAATGGAATCCGCAGTCCCTCTGTACCACCAGGAATTTTTGGGCGTAACCGTGGGCGTAAATACAAAGAGTCCGCCCTTTTTACGTCCGAAATTCCACCATTTCGACGAAGCCAGGTGCTCATTTAAGGATCTGGCGTTATATTGGGTAAGAACCGCTACGGTCTTAATCCCGGAATTCGTCATGTTGCTGAGGGCAAAATCTATGGCTCTGAATGTACCGGCAACCCTGATCGCCGCAACGGCCCTTTTGTATGTGAGCTCCTTCATATTGCTGGCGCTTCCGCCTGCCAGAATTATTCCCAACGCTTTGCTCATTCGTCATCACCGCCTTCCTTTACAAGATATCCTCCGGAAGGCAGCTTGCCGCCCTCATAATCATCTATGGTCGTAACCCCGTAGATCGCGGTATTTTTTCCGACGGTGACTCCGTCGGGAACAACACTTCCCTCTCCTATGGTTACAACGTCCTCCGCATATATCTTGGGTTTAACGACATTCGGAACGGCCTCGCCCTCGCCCAGAATGACGTTGCGTCCGATCCTGCTTCCGTCCGCTATTATGGATTTGTATATTTTGCTGTTTTCGCCGATACTGACCTGATGCATCAGTATGGAATCTCTAACGACTGCCCCTTTTTCGATAAATACGCCGTTGCCTATAACCGAATGATAAACCTCTCCGTCTATCCTCGAACCGTCGCTTATAAGGCTTTTTTCGATTTTTGCATCTTTTGAAATGTATTGCGGCGTGATATTATCCGCGTTTGTATATATCTTCCATACCTCGTCGTAGAGATTGAATTCCGGAACAATATCCACCAGCTCCATATTTGCCTGCCAGTAAGAACCGAGCGTACCCACATCTTTCCAGTAATCATTGAATTCGTAGGAGAAAATCCTCATACCTTTGTCTAAACAGTACGGAAGCACATGCATACCGAAATCGCAGCCCGGCTGATCTTTTAATGCAATCAGGCTTTCCCGTAAAATATCAAAGCTGAAAATATAAATCCCCATGGAAGCAAGGTTGCTTCTCGGCTTAGGCGGCTTCTCCTCAAACTCGGTGATCCTTCCGCTCGCATCCGTTATCATAATACCGAATCTGCTTGCTTCCTCGATAGGAACCGGACGGCAGGCTATGGTGATATCGGCACTGTTTGCCTTGTGCTCAGAGAGCATCTTTGCGTAGTCCATTTTATAAATATGATCGCCCGAAAGAATAACCACGTAGTCAGGGTTGTGTTTTTCCATATATCTCATATTCTGATAAATGGCGTTTGCAGTACCGCTGTACCAACCGCTGCCGTCGTTGCTTTCGTACGGCTGAAGCATGGTTACTCCGCCGTCATTGCTGTCCAGATCCCAGGGAATACCTATACCTATGTGGGCATTTAAACGGAGCGGCTGATACTGGGTAAGCACCCCTACGGTGTCAATCCCCGAGTTGATGCAATTACTCAAAGGAAAATCAATTATACGATATTTGCCGCCAAACGATACTGCCGGCTTGGCCATCTTATCAGTCAACACACCCAGACGGCTGCCCTGTCCCCCAGCCAGAAGCATGGCAATCATTTCTTTTTTGATCATTGACACTTTACCTCCGAAACTTCCTATCGTTTAACCGATTTTAAACGCCCCTTATTAAACGATATTATAAATTATAATAAAGCATTATAACACATTAACGTATAACCATATCAGAGATTTATTTGAATTTTTTACCAAAAAAATATCGTGAAAACCGTAATTTTCACGATATTTATTTCTAAATACTATAAATATTGACAAAAAAACCTTGTTTTGATAAAATGTTTTAGTTATTTTTACCAAAGCAACTTGTCGGAATCTCTGCCATTATACCAATTCAGTCGCAGCCCTTTTAGCCGGCGGCGTGTTCCTGCTCTTCTTCACAACAGCCTCTCCGTTTATTAAAACATAGCTGATACCGGGAATATCCCCCGCAGCAAAAGCTCCCAGGGCATCCTCGCCCACCGAGCCCATGGGCGCATCCAAAATCACGATATCCGCCTCCCTGCCGGGTGCTATAATACCTGTATTGAGCCCGTAAAAGCGAGCCGGATTACCGGTCGCCATACATACGGCGATCTCGGGCGCGATCTGTGAAACGGAAGCGGCCATGCAAATATTTCTCAAAATTCCGAGCGGGATAAGCCCGGTGCCGGAAGGCGCGTCATTTCCGAAAATGATCCTGCCCGTCTGCCCCTTTTCATTTGCCCTTCTGAAAACATAATCCGCCACTTTCGGATTTCCGCACTGAACAACCTCCATAGCAAAATCCGTCTCGTCCATGATTCTGTCCACTTCATGAAGCGCAATGGCCGTCGGCCCTCCGTTTATATGCGAAACAATATCCGGTTTTGTCTTTATAACATCGTCCGCCGTCACCGTGGAACTTCCAGGGATCGACGTGCCGCCGGTGTGCATCTGCACCTTGAAACCGTTGTTGTGCGCCCATTCCACCATGGGAGCGGCTTCCTCCGGTTTTTTAACGCTTCCGAGACCTATTTCACCCACGATCCAGACCCCCTGTCCGGCCAATTCCTTAAAATCATTTTCCGTAAGGCCTTTTTCAAGTATCAGAGCGCCGCCGTGAACCTTGACCTTGGAAGGAGGCGCGTTATAAAACGATTTACTCGCCACTATCGCAAGCGCCTTGGCCCCCGCGGGATCTTTCGGACGTCCCGGATAATGGCATTCACCCGCCGAAATCATGGTGGTAACTCCGCCATGAAGCGCGCTGCTTATAAAATCAAGGGTCTTCTGTCTGGGAGCGTAATCACCGGAGGTAATGTGTACATGCGTATCCCAAAGCCCCGGAATCACAGTGGATCCTTTTGCGTCTATAATGCTTGCCCCGTCCTTTTCCAAATCCAACAGCTCTTTTCCGCCTATAGCCTTAATATGCGCGTCTTCTATTATGATTGTATCCGCCTTTTCGATGGGCTTATTAATATCTCCGGTAGCTATTGTTCCTATATTGGTAATAATCGTCTTTGACATGGCATCCTCCTTTATATTTTTTCGTAAACACGGTTATCTCATTCTTTTCCGGCTTTCGCTGCCTCAACGATGTCCTTAGGGAAAACGGGAAGATGCGTAAATCTCGTCCCTATGGCATCTTCAAGAGCACCTATAAGCGCCGGAATCATCGGTATAAGCGCAGGCTCGCCCACACCTTTGGCACCGAAAGGCCCGGCTTCTCCCTCACTCGATACCACGATGGGATATATCTTCGGCACATCCATACCGGTTGGAATGATATATTTCGAGAACTCGGGGTTTTTAACGGCTCCGGTTTTTTTATCGACTTCGATTTTTTCAAACAGGACGAAGCCTTCTCCCATCGCCACGCCTCCTTCGATCTGGCCTTCCACGTTTGCCACATCGGCGGGAGTGCCCACGTCGTGAGCCGAAACCACGTTAATAACGTCAACTTCTCCCGTATCGGGATCAACGTCTACCTCACACATGGTGGTTGCGTATGAATAAACTTCAAACGGAATACCTTCCATATTTGCAGGGTTAAGGGCCGTTGTCTTAGGGTTGTAATACCCGGATCCTACCGCGAGCCGGCCTTTCTTTTTCATCTCCGCCATCAAACCCTCATAAGAAACAGACCTGTTTTCATCGTCCTTTACTTTTATCTGGCGTCCGGCAAAGATAAGCTCGTCCTCATTCGCTTCAAGAAGCTCCGCCGCCGTGCGTTCCAGCTCTTTTCTGGCCAGCATACAGGCGTTTTTAACCGCATTGCCGGTAACAAAAGTCTGACGGCTGGCCGAGGTAGCGCCGCCCTCCGGCGTAACCTTGGTGTCGGCCCAGGTTACATGGATATCTTCAAAATTCATGCCGAGCGTCTCCGCCGCTATGGCCGCACAAACACTTGAGCTGCCCTGTCCTATATCGGCCGCGCCGACCATGACATTTGCCGTGCCGTCAGGCAGCACCTCGCAAAACGCCGCCGCCGGATTAGGCAGACCCGTGTTGCCGCAGCCGTAAAACATACAGCCGATCCCATGCCCTCTGAGTTTCCCGGGCGAAGCCGGCTTATCCGAAAAGACTTCGTCCGCCTTTTGTTTAGCCAGTTTTAAAGTGTCCGGAAATCCCACACTGTCTTTTAATTTCTGATTGGTGGGAAGGACACTTCCTACCCGCTGGGCGTTTATCAGCCTTACTTCATACGGGCTCATGCCGAGAGCCTTTGCGACCGCCGTCATCTGGCCTTCGTGCATTACCGAAACCTGCGGCACGCCAAACCCTCTGAATGCTCCGGACATCGGATTGTTTGTATATACGAAAGTCGCATGGCACCTCACATTAGGCACCTCGTACGGGCCTGCCGCATGTACCGGAGCTCGTCCGATAACCGCCGGTCCATACGAAGCGTATGCGCCGGTATCACCTGTGATAACCATATCAACAGCCTGTATCTTTCCGTCTTTCGTAGCTCCCGTTTTAACTTTCATTATCATGGGATGACGTTTGCTCGATACGGTTGTGGATTCTTTTCTGGTTCTGACCATTTTTACGGGACGCTTCGTATAATATGTCAAAAGCGCCAGATGAAGCTGAACGGAAATATCCAGTTTGCCTCCGAAACCGCCGCCCGTAACCGCCTGGATAACCCTGACCTTATTCATGGGAAGATTAAGCAGTTTAGCCACCTCTCCCCTGTCATAATGAGCATTCTGTGTTGAAACCCTAAGAGTCAGCATTCCTTCCGAATCATAATAAGATATTCCGGCGTCAGGCTCTATGAACATGTGCGAAAGACAGTGCGTCGAATACTCGTTTTCGACGATCACGTCACAGTGCTTAAACGCTTCATCCACGTCTCCGTGTTCCAGATGCTTTGTCTGATGGACGTTTGTTTCGCCGTGTATGATGGGAGCGTCTTTCTCAAGCGCCCTCTCAATGCTTAACACGGGCTCGATTTCCTCGTATTCCACTTCGATAAGCTCCAGCGCTTCGTTTACCTTTTCCTCGCTTTCAGCCGCAACTATCGCTATGGCATCGCCGTGACGCCTCACCTTGTCATCCACGAGACAGGGCTCGTCCTTTATGATAATTCCGAATCTGTTGGCTCCCGGAATCGCCGTATGATCCAGCACACAGACAACTCCGTCCAAAGCCTTTGCTTTTTCCAGATCAAGCTTTTTTATATACGCATGAGGCACGGTGCTTCTGAAAACTCCGCCGTACAGCATGTCGGGCAAATAATAATCCGCCGCATACTTTGCCCTGCCCATAACCTTGTCGAGGGCGTCAACTTTAATATGGTTTTTTCCCATTACAGAATATTTTTCAGCCATTAATCTCACCGCCTTTAACAACGTCTTCCAACATACGGGCTGCCAGCTCCACCGCGTCCTCTATCTTTGTATATCCCGTGCATCTGCACAGGTTCCCCGACATCGCCAGCTTAATCTCCTCTTTTGTCGGATGAGGATTTTTATCCAGAAGCGCTTTGGCGCTCATTATCATTCCGGGTGTGCAGAATCCGCACTGTACCGCGCCGGTACTCATAAACGCTTTCTGAATTCCGCCCGGTTCACCGTCAGATGAAAGTCCTTCAAGTGTAATAATCTCACTGCCGCCGGCCTGTCCCGCCAAAAGGCAGCAGCTTGTCACCGCATCTCCGTTAAAGAGAACAGTGCAGGCTCCGCATTCGCCTTCGCCGCATCCTTCTTTGACGCTAAGCATCCCGCAGTCCTCTCTCAGCATATCCACCAATCTTTTGTTGGAATCTGTCTCAACCGTGACAGCTTTTCCGTTTAAAACAAAATCAACCATAATCTTACTCATCCGCCGTCACCTCCAAGCCAAGCTGCATCGCTATGTCTTTTATTAATTTTTTAAATACTCCCTGTACGCTTTCTTTTTTGTAAAATACCGACCATACCCTGTATTTGTTTATCTCATATACTTTGTCATGAAGTATGGGCAGCACCTCCAGCATCAAAGGATAAGTCAGTTTTTTTCCGATCAGGTGCTTTTCGGCGTCCTCAAACGGAAGCGGATATCTGCCGAGACAGCCTCCCCGCAAAACAGCTTTCGTACAAATGCCGTTTTCATCAGTTCCCACTACCATCGCTCCGCCGATAACCGAGATTCCCAATGCTTTTCTTTTCGCAAGCTTGTAAAAGGCGGTTGCGCATCTTTCGTCCGGTACATCGAAAAAGACTTCCGTGAGAAGTTCGTCGGCCTCGAGCGCATTTCTTTTATCATATCCCTCGCCTTCGAAAAATTCATCCAAAGACATGACCCTTTCGCCTCTTACGCTTTTAATCACAACCGAAGCCTGCAGCGCCACCAAAGCACACAGCCCGTCTCCCGCAACAGATGAGGTTACGAGATTACCTCCTATGGTACCCAGGTTTCTGATCTGCGGGCTTCCAACCAGATCGCAGGCCGTATGTAAAACCTTTGCATGCTCTTTGATAAAAGGATCAGCCGCTATCGAAGCGTGGCTGGTAAGCGCCCCTATGTGAATACGGCCGTTTTCATGCTTTATATAATCCAAATCCTTAAGTTTCAAAATATTTACCATAACGCCGGGGGCGATCTTGCGTTCGTTTAACTCGATCATGATATCAGTCCCGCCGGCTATGATCTGAGCTTCTCCTTTATGCTCAGCCAGAAACTTAAGAATATCCTGCAGCGAACCGGATTCATAATAATCAAATTCCCGCATAAAAATCTCCTTTCTTGTAAAAAAGTATGTTATCCGTTATAGTTGAAAAAGTATAGTTAATAACAAATTATAAAAATCTTTTATTTGACTTTTCTATAATTATAACTTATGATTTAGCAAATACAATTGCCAACTTGATTCTTTTTATTTGCATAATTTTGGCTAAATTGTCCAATTTGACTAAATCTTTTCGGCTGTGTATAATAACAGCCAAAAAACAAGCACAGGAGATACGACTATTATGACTTCTTCAGGAAAAGAAAAGCTCTGTAATGCGCTCTGCCGTCTGGCATCAGGCAAACCTGTAAGTGAAGTTTCCATCGCAAGTCTGATTAAAGAAGCCGGAGTAAGCCGAAATACCTTTTATTATCATTTTGACAGTGTGGAAGACATGCTTAGAGAAATGATGACGGTTTTTTGCACCGAATATCTGGATAAACTACAGATACCCTCCGGCGAGCTCGAACGCATTCTTGCTCCGAAAAGCAGGCTCCAGCTCGAACAGAACGTCGTCGGTTATATCGCAAAGAAAAAAGAGCTTGCTTATTTTTTTCTCGAAGAGCAGAATTACCGTCTCTTTCACAAAATATTTTCATCATGTTTCCGTGTGTACTGCGATGACCACCGCATAGTTCAGGTGATGCCGGACGGAAGCATACATCCCGTCAAACACGGTGTGTTTTATGATTACTTTGTACATATTACATGTCAGCAGCATTTTGCTATTTTAGAACTGTGGGCGGCGCGCAAATTCTGCGAAGTGGAGGAAGATTTTATTCATATCTTTGACATGCTTTACAATACCGTTGTGACGGTACAGGGGGCGTAAAGTCCAACGCATGGCTGCGTGCTCCGCACTCCCGCCATGCTGCGATCTTTTATTTCTCTTCAATAATAAGTCCAACGCATGGTTCCGTGCTGCGCACTTTCGCCCTGCTCAACGTGTATTCGGACTTTCCACCTGCTTCGCAGGTTCGTCCTCATACACGTTGTCGATACTAAAGAAAAAGGGATTATGACCGCAAGCGGTCATAATCCCTTTTTCTTTGTATCTGGACTTATACGGTAAGCTGCTAACCGGACTTGAACCGGCGACCTCATCCTTACCAAGGATGCGCTCTACCGACTGAGCTATAGCAGCATTCGCAACGCATAGATATTACCAAACCATGTGATATTTGTCAATATTTTATCTTTTTCAAAAATCAGGCGATTGAACTCAGTGTAAAATCGATATATTTAAGAAAACCTCTCCCTTAAAAGGACTAATTTGTGCATTTTAAAGAAAAGTGTACAAACAAATCGACATTGTATTGAGAATTGCAATATAATATGTTATAATATATAATAAACACATTAAAAA
Organism: uncultured Lachnospiraceae bacterium; assembly: GCA_964389285.1. Classification (GTDB taxonomy): domain Bacteria; phylum Bacillota; class Clostridia; order Lachnospirales; family Lachnospiraceae; genus Alectryocaccobium. The sequence continues at coordinate 98,654 of CAYMCZ010000001.1, forward strand.
GATTCTAAAATACTTATAAACTTTAAGTAGGGAATCGCGAATAATCATGAAGATAGGAGGAACCTTTATGGAGACAAAAAAACAAAGCTTTCTGCAAAGAAAAAACGTCATTATCTCTTTTAAGAGATATGCAATTGACGCAATGGGCACAATGGCGCTCGGATTGTTTGCTTCTTTGCTTATAGGTACAATTATAAGCACCATAGGCGCAAATGTGGCTCCGGACAGTTATATTTCCCTGAAGCTCGTGGAAATAGGCGGATACGCTTCAGCCGTTACCGGCGCAGCCATGGCAGTGGCGATCGGTTACGCGCTTCAGGCTCCGCCGCTTGTTCTGTTTTCCCTTTGCGGTGTAGGCGCAGCCTGTACCACACTGGGAGGTTCCGGCGGCCCGCTGACCGTTTTCTTTGTAGCCATAATCGCTTGTGAAGTCGGCAAACTGGTGTCAAAAGAAACAAAGGTGGACATCTTAGTCACGCCGGGTGTAACCGTAATAGTCGGGTGTATATTTGCCATGCTGCTCGGCCCAGTATTTAAGACCGTCTGCGGCGCACTCGGAGTATTTATCGGAATGGCAACAAACCTTCAGCCTTTCCTGATGGGCGTGGTAATAGCGGTAATCGTAGGAGTTGTTCTCACCCTGCCTATCAGCTCGGCAGCCATTTGTGCCGCTATCGGACTTAGCGGCGGTGCCGTTTTATCAGGACTTGCCGACGGCAGCATCACCATGGATATATGGAGAGGACTTGCACTTGCCGGCGGCGCAGCTACCGTAGGATGCTGTACGCAAATGCTCGGATATGCGATCATAAGTTATCCCGACAACGGAGTAGGAGGTTTTGTAGCGCAAGGCGTTGGAACCTCAATGCTTCAGGTTCCGAACCTTATGAAAAAGCCTGTTCTCTGGCTTCCTCCGATAATTGTTTCCGCAATATTAGGACCGATCGCAACCTGCGTATTCAAGCTTATGAATAACGGTGCCGGCATTTCTTCGGGAATGGGAACATCAGGATTTGTAGGTCCTATCGGAATAATCACGGGGTGGCTGAATCTGCCTGAGGGATACTCGGTCGGGGCGATAGACTGGATAGGAATGATACTTGTCTGCATTGTGCTGCCGCTTGTGCTTTGCTTCATTATTGGCAGACTCTTCCGTAAGTTCGGTATCATCAAACCCGGCGACCTCAAGATAGACCTCGGATAATCTTTAATATCCGCTTAATACATAATATATCCACAGCCAAAAAGACAAACTACAGACCGGCTGCCGCAATCGGCAGCCGGGTTCTTTTTATATTACGTTTGCGGTCTCTGCCACGCCATATAATCACACTCCGGGTTTTTCTCGCATCCGTAATACCTGCGCCCTTTCCTTGTCTTCTTGACAAGTATCTCGCTTCCGCATTTGGGGCATTTAGCTCCCGTCTTTTCAAAAAACGGCTTTGTATTACGGCACTCGGGAAATCCCGGACAGGCCAGAAATTTGCCGTGAGGCCCGTATTTTATTACCATGTTGCGGCCGCAGTTTTCACAGATGACATCCGTTTTTTCATCTTCGATTTTAACATTTTCGAGTTCGGCTTCGGCCTTGCCTACCTCTTCTTTCAGGCTGTCCCAAAATTCTCTGATAATACTCTTCCACTCAACGGTGCCGTCGCCGACCCCGTCTAACTTCACTTCCAGATTTGCCGTAAAAGCCGTATCGACTATATCGGGAAAAGCCTGCTTCATCATATCATTTACCACTTCGCCCAATTCCGTGATGTACAGATTTTTCTTTTCTTTAACGACATAACGCCGCTGCTGTATCGTCGAAATCGTCGGAGCATAGGTGCTCGGCCTGCCTATACCTAATTCTTCAAGCGCTTTTACGAGAGAAGCCTCGGTATAATGCGCCGGCGGCTGCGTAAAATGCTGCTCGGTAAGAACCTCGCAAAGCCCTGCTTTCTGGCCTTCCTCAATGCGGGATAAATCGGCGTTTTTACTGATTTTTTCGTCATCCGCCGCACGATAAATCAGGGTGAACCCGTCAAATACCACCGAAGAGGCCGAAGCGGTAAATGTGCTTCCGCCGCCCTGAAGCCTGACATTCAAAGTATTTATCCTGGCAGGTTTCATACGGCTCGCCGCAAACCTGTTCCAGATCAGCTGATAAAGCCTGAACTGATCCCTGCTGAGCATATCCTTTACAAAAGCCGGGGTAAGATTGATATCGGTAGGCCGCACCGCCTCATGCGCATCCTGTATTTTTTTAGCGTTTTTAACCGCTTCCGGCACGCCGGCAAGGTATTCCTTTCCGTAATTTTCGGCGATATAGGCTCTCACCTGAGCGTCAGCCTCCTCGGAAACCCTGACAGAGTCGGTTCTGAGATAAGTGATAAGACCCACGGAGCCCCTGCCCTTTATGTTTACGCCCTCATAAAGCTGCTGAGCCACGCGCATGGTCTTGCTTGTGGAAAAATTCAGACTTTTTGCGGCTTCCTGCTGTAAAGTGGACGTCGTAAACGGAAACGGTGCTTTTTTTATCCTCTCGCTTCTTTTAATCTGCGAAACGGAAAATTCCGAATCTTTGATCTTTTCAACGATCTTTTCCGCCTGCTCCTCAGAAGAAATATTCGCTTTTTCCTCACCCTCGCCGCTGTATCTGAATCTGACGGGTTTTTTTGTGTCCGGAAATGAAAAGTCGGCGTCTATCGTCCAATATTCCTCGGAGACAAAACGACTGATCTCCTCTTCTCTGTCTGCGATAATACGCAGCGCTACAGACTGAACGCGCCCCGCGCTTAAGCCTCTTCTGACCTTTTTCCAGAGCAGGGGGCTTATCTCATATCCCACCATTCGATCCAGACAGCGTCTGGCCTGCTGTTCGTTTACAAGATTTATATCTATGTCTCTCGGAGACTTAAGCGAAGCCCTGACCGCGTTTTTAGTGATCTCGTTAAAAGTGATTCTGTGAATCTTTTTATCTTCTACATTCAACGTCTGAGTAAGGTGCCATGAAATGGCCTCTCCCTCACGGTCAGGGTCGGTCGCCAGATATACGTTGTCGGCTTTTTTCGCAGCCCTTCTGAGCGCGGCAAGTATATCTCCCTTGCCCCGTATCGTGATATACTTTGGCTCAAAATCATTCTCGGTATCTATACCGAGACGGCTTTTCGGAAGATCCCTTATATGTCCGTTGGAAGCCGAAACCTCGTAACTGCTTCCCAGAAATTTTTTAATGGTCTTAACCTTTGTCGGCGACTCAACTATGATAAGATTCTTAGCCATCAGGCTATACCTCCTGCAAAAACTATTTTAAAACCGCGCCCTCGTCGGCGCCCGCCACAAGACGGCTGTATCTTCCGAGCCAGCCATCCTTAATTTTCGGCTGCGGTATAACCTGTTCTTTGCGTCTTTTTTCAAATTCTTCGTCTGAAACCCTGGCGTTGATGGTATACTTCGACATGTCGATGTCAATAATATCCCCGTCTCTCAAAAGACCGATCTCGCCGCCCATGGCAGCCTCCGGGGAGACATGCCCTATGGCCGCTCCCTGCGAAGCACCGGAGAAACGTCCGTCCGTGATAAGAGCCACTTCCCTGTCCAGCCCCATTCCCACAAGCGCTGAGGTAGGCACCAGCATTTCGCGCATGCCCGGTCCGCCTTTCGGACCTTCATATAAAATGATAACTATATCTCCGGGAACGATCTTTCCGCCGTATATGGCTTCAACCGCTTCTTCTTCGGAATTGAAAACCCTTGCCCTGCAGCTGTGAACCTGCATCTCGGGAACAACCGCGCTTCTCTTTACGACGCAGCCTTTCTTTGCAATATTTCCGAAAAGAAAGGCCAGTCCGCCGGTTGCGCTGTAGGGATTGTCCGTCGGACGAATCGTGTCCGTGTCGCTGTTTTTGGCTTCGGCAATATTATCTTTAAGTGATTTTCCCGTTACGGTCATAACTCCTGTATCCAAAAGATCCAGGTCGGCAAGCTGTTTCATAACTGCCGAAACGCCTCCGGCCGCATTTAATTCTTCCATGTAATGAGGGCCGGCAGGGGCGAGATGACAGAAGTTAGGCGTCTTTTCGCTGATCTCGTTGAAATAATGCAGATCGAGTTTAATACCCGCTTCATAGGCTATGGCCGGCAGATGCAGAGCCGAGTTAGTTGAACATCCCAGTGCCATATCGACGGTTATCGCGTTTTTCAACGATTTTTCGTTTATGATGTCTCTCGGTTTAATATCTTTTTTTATAAGCTCCATTATCTTCATTCCCGCGTGTTTCGCGAGCATTGTTCTGGCAGAATATACCGCCGGGATCGACCCGTTGCCCGGAAGCGCTAACCCTATGGCCTCGCAGAGACAGTTCATGGAATTCGCGGTAAACATGCCCGAACACGAGCCGCATGTCGGACAGCAGGCCTCTTCCCTGTGCTGCAGCTCTTTTTCATCTATAAGTCCGGCCTTGAAAGCACCGACCGCTTCAAACATCTGCGAAAGGCTTGTCTTTGTGCCTTTGACCGTTCCTGCCAGCATGGGGCCTCCCGAAACGACTATTGCCGGTGTGTTGACTCTCAAAGCTCCCATGATCATGCCCGGAACTATTTTATCGCAGTTGGGTATGAGTACTATACCGTCAAAACAATGAGATGCCGCAAGCGTCTCAACCGAATCGGCTATCAGCTCCCTGGAGGCCAGAGAATACCTCATCCCCTGATGTCCCATGACTATACCGTCGCATACTCCGATAGCGGGCAAAAGCACCGGCGTACCGCCTGCCGCGTAAACTCCGGCCTTTACCGCCTGTGCCAATTTGTCCAGATGAGTATGTCCCGGAATTATCTCACTGAAAGAACTTATAACACCTATGAGCGGCCTGCTTAATTCTTCTTCCGTAAATCCCGCCGCGTAAAAGAGCGAACGATGCGGTGCCCTGTCAGCGCCCGCCTTAACCATGTCACTTCTCATTGTAATTTCCTCCCAAAAGATATGTTATAAACTGCTGTGCCGTCCTGCCCGAGATCCCGCCGTGGCTGAGTTCCCATCTTTTAGCCATAAGCGCGAGTTCTTCTTCATCAATATTATTATTGTTTCTGGCGGCAAGCGTCTTTACTATATTAAGATATTCTTTTTGCGACGGTTTAGCGTAATTGATCGTAATACCGAACCGATGTACGAGAGAAAGCTTTTCCTCTATGGTGTCCGATCTGTGGATGCCTGCGCCGCTTTCCATATCGTCGCGGTCTTTCCATGTTTCCTTGATCAGATGCCTTCTGTTGGAAGTGGCATATATCAGCACATTGTCCGGCTTGGTTTCCACACCGCCCTCGATGACCGCCTTTAAAAATTTATATTCTGTTTCAAAATCTTCAAACGAAAGATCGTCCATGTAAATGATAAAGCTGTAATTCCTGTTTTTAACAGTAGCAATGACCGACGAAAGATCCCTGAACTGATGTTTGTAAATCTCTATCATCCTGAGGCCCTTGGGATAAAACTCATTTACTATAGCCTTAATGCTCGTGGACTTGCCTGTTCCGGAATCTCCGTACAGCAGACAGTTATTTGCCTTTCGTCCCTCCACAAAAGCTTTTGTGTTGTCGATCAGCTTCTTTTTCTGGAGTTCATAACCGACCAGGTCGTCAAGCATGACCCGATCCATGTTGTTGATTGCATGAAACTTTATTTCATCTTCATCCGTGCGGCTGATCCGAAAGGCTCTGTTAAGTCCGAACATTCCGACTCCGAAATCCCTGTAAAAGCCCGTGACAATGTCAAAAAACTCATTTTCATCCGCCGCCGCGTCAAGCCGGATGCTCAAAGCACAGACTTTTTCGCTGACATTTTTGTTGTACATAAGCTCGGGTTTTACGATGGCCTTATAGTCCGTGATGACACTGAAACAGTCTATCCCGAGCTCCTTTTCAAGCCGGTCAAACGAATATTTGAACAGCTTCATAAACTCCCTGTAATCCGATTTTACAAAAGAATTAATGCTGCCCTCCTTTGCTCCGGTCTTTTCCGCGGTAAGCGTAAACGGATTTTCGTCCGTTATCAAAAGGAACGTAAGATAGCATTGCCACAGATTCCGGTCAAATCCGTAATCCGTTGAAATCTCCAGTATCCGTCTGATCTGTGTGTAGCATCTCGTAACAAGCTCGTCTTTTGACTGTGAATGAGCCTCCGCCTTTTCACATATATCGCCAAGCTGCATAAGAATGCTTTCTTTCGGCAGATTTCCGTAAAGGAGCAGCTTTGATATGATATGATTCATTTATAAAATCCTTTGCTTTTCTATCACCCGTATGGCCTCGTTGTTGCTGCCTGTCCTGGAGAAAATATTTAAAATAGTCTCGACCGCCTCATCCGGCTTCATTCCGTGAAGTGCTCTGCGCATCTTATTTATGGCTCTTTGCTCATCCGGGGTAAGCAGAAGATCCTCTCTGCGCGTACCCGATTTGATGATATCTATGGCAGGAAAAACCCGTCTTTCCTGCAGTTTGCGATCCAGCACAAGCTCCATATTTCCGGTTCCCTTAAATTCCTCATAAACCACATCGTCCATTTTGCTTCCCGTATCCACAAGGGCCGTCGCAAGTATGGTAAGGCTTCCGCCCTCGCGCATGTTTCTGGCCGCTCCGAAGAAACGCTTCGGCATATAAAGAGCCGCGGGATCAAGCCCGCCAGAGAGAGTCCTGCCGCTCGGCGGCACGACCTGGTTATACGCCCTTGCAAGACGGGTGATACTGTCTATGAAAATGACTACGTCCTTTTTCGCCTCCACAAGCCGCTTTGCTCTCTCGATAACCATTTCGGAGACGCGCCTGTGATGCTCCGGAGTTTCGTCAAAGGTGGAATAAATGATCTCGACATTATCACCCTGCACGGTTTCTTTGATATCCGTGACCTCCTCGGGACGCTCATCTATCAGCAAAATAATAATATTCATCTCGGGATTGTTTACCAGAATGGATTTCGCGGCCTCTTTTAAAAGAGTCGTCTTGCCCGCCTTCGGCGGCGAAACGATCATCCCCCTCTGTCCTTTTCCGATCGGGCTTATGATATCCACAAGGCGCATCGCAACGCTTGCGCCCTTTCTTTCCAGAAAAATACGCTCGTTCGGAAAAACGGGAGTCATGTTTTCGAAATTAGGACGCTTCGTGTTTTCCTCAGGGTTAAGGCCGTTTATGGATTTCACATACAAAAGCGCGGAAAACTTTTCAGCGGTAGTCTTTTTTCTGGTGTTTCCTATCAGGATATCTCCGGTTTTCATGTTGAATTTGCGGATCTGTGAAGGCGCCACATATACATCATGATCTCCGGGCATATAGTTTTCGGATCTGATAAATCCGTATCCGTCCGCCATGATCTCTAAAATACCTTGCGCTATGTCACCGGTGTCAAGCTGATGGACGTCCCTTTCTTCCGTATGGACGTTCTCCGGCTCGAACTCTTTTTTAGCGCTGTATTCGTCTGCTTTTTCCGTCTCTGTTACGCTGTTTGCTTCGGCCTGTGCCGGCTCTCCCGCATCGGCCTCCTCGTCTTTTTTCAGCATAAAATCAATAAGCTCAGGTTTTCTGAGCGTGGAGACGCCTTTGAACTGTCTGGCTTTGGCTATAGCCTTCAGTTCCGTCAACGGCAGGGATTCGTATTGTGCTCTGGTCATCTCGGATACAACTCCTTTTAATTAATTCTTAAAAAATATACTGAAAATCTTTCTTTTGCAATATAAAAACCGGGATTTGTTCGGATTTGAAAAACGAAAGGTAAAGTTCAAGGCTGCCGCGGTATTCATGATACTGCATACGCGGCAGCCGTTTTTTAAACATTAAATGCATCTTTAAAATAGTTTTCCAGTTCTGAAACAGGTATCCTCACCTGCTCCATGGAATCACGCATCCGCACGGTCACTGCATTGTCCGTCTCGGATTCAAAATCGTATGTCACGCAAAACGGCGTTCCTATCTCGTCCTGGCGGCGGTATCTTTTGCCGATATTGCCTCTGTCGTCATACTCGCAGTTGTATTTTTTGGAAAGCTCGGCAAATATCCTTTCAGCGCCCTCTCCCAGCTTTTTCGAAAGAGGGAGCACTGCGATCTTGACAGGCGCAAGCGCCGGATGAAAGCGCAGAACCGTGCGCACGTCTCCTCTTTCCGCGTCCAGCACTTCTTCGTCATAAGCACTGCACAGAAAGGCCAGCACTACCCTGTCGGCTCCGAGCGAAGGCTCTATCACATAAGGAACATATTTTTCCCCTTTTGTATCGTCAAAATAACTCATATCCTCGCCGGATACGTTTTGGTGCTGGGTAAGATCATAATCCGTCCTGTCGGCGATACCCCAAAGCTCACCCCATCCGAAAGGGAATAAGTATTCGATATCCGTGGTGGCGTTGCTGTAAAAAGAAAGCTCGTCTTCGGAATGATCCCTCGTCCTCATTTCATCGGGTTTGATTCCCAGATTCTGCAGCCACTCGATACAGAAGCCTCTCCAGTATTCAAACCATTTCAGATCCGTACCGGGTTCACAGAAAAATTCCAGCTCCATCTGCTCAAACTCTCTGGTTCTGAAAGTAAAGTTTCCCGGCGTTATCTCGTTTCTGAAGGATTTGCCGATCTGTCCTATACCGAAAGGGATCTTTTTTCTGGACGTCCTTTGCACGTTTTTAAAATTGACAAATATGCCCTGCGCCGTCTCCGGCCGCAGATAAACGGTATTTTTGGCGTCCTCGGTTACTCCCTGAAAAGTCTTGAACATAAGGTTGAAATGACGGATGTCCGTGAAATTATGTTTTCCGCAGGTAGGGCAGGCAATCTCATTTTCCCTGATATAGTCCTCCATCTCCTCCAAAGACCACGAATCCACGCTTCCGCCTTTTACCGGAATGTTTTTTTCTTCGCAAAAATCTTCGATAAGTTTGTCGGCACGGAATCTCTCGTGACATTCCCGGCAGTCCATAAGCGGATCCGAAAAGCTGCCAAGATGACCTGACGCAACCCAGGTCTGAGGGTTCATAAGGATGGCGCAGTCCACTCCCACATTATATGGGTTTTCCTGTATGAATTTGCTCCACCATGCGTTTTTTACGTTATTTTTAAGCTCAACGCCCAAAGGCCCGTAATCCCATGTATTTGCGAGTCCGCCGTATATCTCGGAGCCCGGATAAATAAATCCCCTTGATTTGGCGAGCGCCACGATCTTTTCCATTGTCTTTTCCATAAGCTTCTCCAAATGATTTTATTTGCTGTTATTGTATATGATAAATGCCGGAGTGATGATCGTAGTTCTGAAAATCTCATCTACCGACTCGTCATAATTGGGTTCTACAACAACCTCATTGCTGCCGAGAGCACTTACGCCCGTGCTGTACGCTGCAATGCTGCCAGGCACCTTTACGTTCATGGCTTCTTCCACTATCAGGACTTTTCCTTCGGGAAAAAGATATGGAAGCATAAAATAAGGAACCTCAGCTCCGTTTTTGGCATAAAACGTCCTGTTCAGATCATAACCTTCGTTATACGCGTCCTTTAAAGAGCCGTTAAAACATTTTACGTCATTGAACTGCGAGTACGCCTGAACGGAACTGTATCTGATTTCCAGATTTATCTTTTCATCGCTCGCCCTGCAGTTTTCCATGGAAACGGAATCATAAGAATTGATCTGCTGAAATTCCGTCGATTCGCTGTTAAAATAATCCTCTATTTCCTCGCCCGTCGCGCCTATTGTATTATCATCGACTATGATCTGCGTAATCGTCCCGTCCTTTTTAAGCTCAAAAGAGGTTTTATTTTCCTCATCAAGAGTACATCCGGCAAGAAACACCGCCGCTATGAAAAAAGCTGATATCGATAGTCTTTTTATGACGTTTTTCTTCATAATAAAAGATAACTCCTCTTGCGATAAGCCTTAGTATACGATATCGCAGACTTAAAAGCAAGATGTTAAACATTGTGAAATTTGCCCAAAAAGCCTTTCATTCTCTCATTTTCGGATGAAAATACCTTATCAGGGCTTCCTTCTTCTACTATATAACCCTGATCCATGAAAATAATATGATCCGCCACATTTCTGGCAAAATCCATTTCGTGAGTAACTATAACCATTGTCATGTGTTCCGCCGCAAGGTTCTTTATGACCTTTAATATCTCTCCGGTCAGCTCCGGATCGAGCGCCGATGTGGGTTCGTCAAAAAAGAGTACTTTCGGATTCATGGCAAGGGCTCTCGCAATGGATACCCTTTGCTGCTGTCCCCCGGACAATTGAAAAGGATAAGCGTCAGCCTTGTCCTCAAGATCCATTTTTTTAAGAAGTGCGCGGGCTTCCTCCATGACTTCATCCGCATTTCGCTTCTGAACCCGAAGAGGAGCGTCCGTAATATTTTTCATAACACTGTAATGAGGAAAAAGATTGAAATTCTGAAATACAAGGCTGAAATACTGTTTGGCTTTCTTTATTACGTCCGGCGACGCATAAACCGCTTTGCCGTTTTCGCTTTTCACTATCTGCTCCCCGAGATAATACATCTCGCCGTCATCCATCCTCTCAAGCATGGTAGCGCACCTTAAAAGAGTGGATTTTCCCGAGCCCGACGGGCCAATCACGGCGGTAACTCCCCCCGGAGGGACGCTTAACGAAATATCTTTTAAAACCTGAAGATCTCCGAATGATTTTTTGATGTTTTTAAGCTCAAGATAATACATGAAAGACCTCCTATCTGTAGTAACTGAGTTTTTTTTCAAAACGCCTCATAACCCAGGCCACTACGGCATTAAAGATATAATAAAATACGCCCGCCACCACAAAAGGAATAACCGTGGTTTCGGCCGCGGCGATCTGCTTTGCGAGAGCAAACATCTCGATATAGGAAACCGCATATACGAGCGAGGTATCCTTTACGAGGGTGATAACCTCATTTGTCACCGCAGGCAATACCCTTTTGACCATCTGGGGAAGGATGATATTCATAAAAGTCTGGCTTTTGCTGTAGCCGAGTATGGCAGCAGCTTCATACTGCCCTGCAGGGATGGATTCTATACCTGATCTGTATATCTCGGCAAAATAAGCGGCATAATTCAGTGAACAACCGAGAATAATGGCCGTAAATTTATATCCGCCGATATTTGCTCCAAACAGATAATAAGGCCCGAAATACCACAAAAGCAGCTGAAGCATAAGAGGCGTACCCCTCATGATCGAAATATATACGGTCACTATGCCCTTTACGATCTTAAAGCGGCTGACTCTGCCGAAATATACGATCATTCCGAGAGGAATGGAAAAAAGCAGGGTCAGACCGAATATCAGACAGGTCTGACCGAAGCCCCATGTAAGCTGCTGGAGCATGGTTGTGAAACTCATAAAAACCCCCGTTTTATGCGTGTATCCGTAAAAGTGAATCCGGGGCTGTTGAAAAAAGCATATTCAACAGCCCCTGTCCATAATTTACAATCTCAGAAAAATTTATTACGGTTTATTCAGCCAAAATACAGATCATCTCCGGATCAATGCCGTATTTCTCTGCAAGAGCGGCAACCGTGCCATCTGTTGCAAGCGTCACGAGATCAGTGTTAATGATATCTGCAAGCGTTGTATTTCCAAGCTTGAAGCCTACGCCGTACTGCTCTGAATTAAGGCTCTCGTCGAGAATGATAAAACCGTCGCCTCTTGAAGCGATCTGGTATTCGGCAACGCCGATATCGATCGCAAGCGCGTCAAGAGCACCCGCTTTGAGCTCCGTAAACGCAGTGTTGTAATCAGCGAATTCTTTGAGTTCCTTAAAAGTATCCGCAAGTGCTTTCTGGCCTTCCTCATCGGAAAGCACATCAAGCGCCGCCGAAGCCGCCTGAACGCCTACGATTTTGTCAGCCAGCCCGGAAAGCTCCGTAATACCCGAATCAGCCGCCACAACTATAACCTGTGAATTGTCCACATACGGAATCGAGAATGTATAGTCATCCTCACGGCCGTTGATGGTAAATCCGTTCCAGATACAGTCAATTGAACCTGAATTAAGCTCCATGTCTTTCGAATCCCAGTTGATCGGTTTCTTTTCAAGTCCCCAGCCTTCCATTTCACATACGGCAGCGGCAAGATCAAGGTCAAAACCTACATATTCACCGTCTGCATCCATGTATCCGTACGGCGGATATTCCGCGTCAAAACCTACGGTGAGGATTCCGTCCTCCACTCCCGTAGCTGCGGCAGCCGTCTCTGCGGAAGACGTGGAGCTGACAACATCAGCGGGCTCGCTGCTTGAACAAGCCGCCATCATACCTGCCGCCAAAACCGCGGCAACCGACAAACCAATTGCTTTTTTAAACATATCCTTTTCCTCTCTTAAAACAAAAACTACAGTGACTTGCTTTATCATGCTAACCGAATACAATACTAACACGGCATATAATGCCTGTCAATAAAATTAGGGCCGCCGGATATGCATTTTAAAGCATTTCGGCAGCCCCTTAAAGCTGTACTGTTTTATAGTGTTTTTAAGCACTTGCTTTCTTTTTGAACATGAATGCCGCTATGAAATACAGCGCCGGCAGGATAAGTCCCGTGAAGTTGGTCCAGCTGATACCGGATACGTTTACTGACGAAACGCCCGCAGCGGATGCAAGATTATCTACCGTGCTCTGGATAGCGTTCATATCAACTATGCCCAGAATAATCGCAACAACCGCTAAAACTATCAGGATAATACCGAGTATAACAGCCATCCCTGCTTTGGCAGGATTTCCGCTTGCTCCGATACCGTAAACGCCCGCCACAATCATAAGTATGGAACTTATGATGGATACGATGGTGCTGGTAACGGGAAATCCGAACATCTGAAGCGCGCCCATTGTAGTAATGCTGGCAATAAGTCCGATAATACCGAATATAAGAACAATTATCGCCATAACTTTTAAAAATGTTGATTTCATGAGATATATACCTCCTTCTGATACAAAATACAATTTCATTCATAGTGTAGCATATCGTTAAACTTTTTACAAGCGACTTTTTTACATATTTTTTATAAAATACTTATATTTTTTATATTCATATATAAGTATTTTTGCCTGATTTTTTTACGTTTTCAGTCGCGGCGTCTGAAACGCGTCAGTAAAAGTATAAGCAGTATTAAAAGTCCGACTCCCACGGGAAGCAGCAGCCAGGGGCTCAGATGAGGCATGCTTTTTTCGTATGCGTCCGGGCCCAGAACAGCCTCCTGCTCTTCGAGGTTTTGGAGTTCGAGCAAATGCATCTCTTCTTCGCTCATTTCAACGAGCTTTGCGAAAAGCACCACTCTGTTAAAGCTGTTGGCATCCTCGCAGGTGGAAAGTACAATGATCGAGTCATCCGGCAGAATTTCCGCTTCCCTGCTGCAGAGTGCATTTTCATAAATATATGAAATCACCTCCGGCAGCGTCTCCCGAGTGACTCTTTTCGGAGGCTGATATATGACCGGATCCAGAGCGTCCGCCTCCATGCACGCGAAAATCTCCGTAAAATACGCCTTGTCGGGAAGCCAGAGGGCTCCCGAAGTATGATCGTTGAAATAATCGGGATCGCGAAACTCCATAATATCGGCGAACATGGCTCCGCCTTCGATATTATGCCCGTAAATGACGTTATATGAATCAGAAAAATCGGGACTGTTTTCCACGGATAAAAAAATAGCTCCCATAAGGGAAAATCTGCCCATAACATCCCTGTTCAGGTAATCGAAATCCGTCTTTCCCTGAACTACCGGATAATCTATATTGGTATCATCTATCGTAAGCCAGCTTCTGACATCGGGATTTACTTCCATCAGGTCAGAAAGCGTGGGTTCTTTTCCGGTTGGTTTATACATGGCAATCTCATTTGCCAGAAATGATCCGCTTTTCAGTGAATTTGTGTACCATATCGAATAAGCGGAATATAAAAGCAAAAGCAGCATAAGAATGAAGACAATAAGATTTACTATCTTATTGCCCACTCTTGTAATCGTATGAAGCGGTCTTTTCTGCTCTGTCATATCACTGCTTCTTTCGTCTGATTAAAACGGCTGATATGAAAACGGCCGCTGCCGAAAACGCGATAATCAAAGCCTTATAAGCATTATTATCAGAGAAATCCCCCGTGCCGGGTGTGCCGCCTTTCTTTGAGCCGTCTTTGCCTGCTTTGTAATTATTTGTAAATACGCAGGCATTTACATTGTCGGCGTTTTTAAGTATAACCCTCTCGCAAAAGAGAGTTCCGCCGCTGCCCTCAGTAACCGTATAAATCACTGTATATACAGTGTCGTCGTACGTATAACCGCCTGTACTGCCGTTTTTCTCATAGACCCTGTACCTGTAAACGCCGGGTTCGGTGAAAGTAATGAATCCGAATTCTTCTTCTCCTTCACCGTAAACGGTTACCTCTTTTTTGCCGTCATTTGCTCCATCCGGCAGCGGATCGCCGGAAGTTTCGGGCTCCATGACAAATACAAACGCGTCCTTCGACGAAGGCACATCCCCCGCTATCCTCTTTTGGATGCCGACCGGAGGGTCGCCCTTTACACTGCTCGGAACGGTATAAACATTTTCAAAACTCAGGGAATCGGGTTTGCTTTCCACACCGGTAGAGTTGTCAACAGCCGTAATGTATGCATTGCCTGAAGCGTCCACTTTGACCTTTACGGTATAAGATTTGTCGCTGTAACGCATGCCGGTCGTTTCACCGACGGCTTCTTTAAGCAGATAAGTATATTCGCCTTCCCCGAGCGAAAGGCTGAATTCCGTCTCCCCGGTCCTTTTGGAATTAGTCAGTAAAACTTCCCTCGCATCGGTTTTTCCCTGAGAATCGACAAGTTCGATACGAAATGCCTCATCCGGGATGTCACTGCCGCTGCATGTGACCTCCACCAAAATGGTAATATCCTGCGCGCCTGACGCTTTGACCGGTGACAGAAACATCAGGGCAGACAATACCAAAACCGCAAGCACCGCAAAAAGATGCCCGGCACGTATTTTGTTTTTTTTCTTATAAAAACTCAACTGTCTGCCCTCCGATAAATTAAAACGTGTTTCAGACTTCCTTAAAAATTATTTCAGCTGTCCGTGTTAATTATAAAAGATCGTCCGAATTTCTTTTTCTCTTTCCGACAAATACCAGGATCAGAACAAGCGCTGCCGCTCCCATGATCCAGAAAGGTTTGTAATTCGTAAATATACCTGTCGGAATGGTGCCTTCTTTGTTGTTGATAAATGTTGCTGAGAAATTAGCCGGATTGCTATCGATAATGGATGACGTTATACTCGTACCCTGCATCGTCGCCGGAGTTCCACCGCGAGACCCTTGTATTGAAACCGTATATTCTTCAGCGTTGCTTTCCAGTATCCTAAATCCCTCTTTTTTGCACAGACCGTTGATCGTAAAGGACTCACCGTGCTTCAATGTAACGGTTGTCCACAAGGTGACTATTTCCTGTTCCGTGGTAACATCCACTGTCTGAAGCACAGCACCGCTGCTGTCAGTGATCGTCAGTGCCCTATTTGCCTGTATGCTTCCCATGTACACACGGAAATTAAACTCCTTAGTCGTATCCCCCTGGTTCCCGGTTACATTCTTCGTGACAATCACATCATAGAGATCTCCCTCGGGATCATCGGGATCGTCAGGAGTGTTCTTTGTATACAGGTTAGTAAACGGGATACCCGCGTCCGTACCGGTTCCTCCGATCTTTCCTTCGACTTCTCCGTCATCTCCGATCGTCTCCGTGGCGGTTTCAGTAACGATTACCGCATAGCAGATATACTTGTCTGCTTCAGTATTATCTACGCTGTCATATTCCGGATTTCCGTCCACATGCAAATGAACATATTTTGTCGCGGAGTCATAGGTGTAACCTGCGACAGCATTCGTCCTGTCCTCTTTTACCTCATACGTGAATACTCCCTTAGCCGTGAATTTTGAATTATCGATCTTAAGCTCAACGGGTGTCGTATCCGTGGAGCCTTTCGCAACAGCTATCGTCTTTTTATCGGCGTCCTTCCAAGTCAGGGCATCTGCGGGTGCGCCTGCAGAGGGTGTAATCGTAAAACTGAACGTTGCTGCCGGATTCTCCAGGTTAGCACCCCTGGTGATGGTTTTTTCAATGTTTATGCTTTCTACTGCCGTGATCCCTTCCTGATTGCCGTCCCCGTCCGAACCTTGTGTGGGATCGTTTGCCATTGCCGCGACGGAAAAAGCGAGCACCAGCATAACCGCAATCGTGAGCGCTCCAAGTCTTTTCAATAATTTTTTCATGTGTTTCTGCCTCCTGTTTTATTATAAATTACAGTTTCTTATATCAGGCGCTTAAGCGCGAAATATCTGAGTCTTTTAAATATCTGTCCGCCTGATTGCGGTAATTACTTTTCCCTTTAATTCATCTGCCTTTACGGCTCCGAAGTACCGGCTGTCCTTCGCCGTTATCCTGTGGTCGCCGAGCAGGAAATATTCGTCATCCGCAAGCGTCAGCGGATAGCCTGTCGCCCCCTGATAAGGCTCCGTGGGAAAATAGATTTCGGTTTCGATTATGCGGTTGCCGTTTATAAAAAGGCTTCCGTCTGCAGTGATTTCTATCGTATCTCCCGGTATGCCCACTATTCGCCCGGTGTACTCGCTTCCGTCACGCTTCATGACCACCACGTCGTTTCTGACATAATTGTCATTCAGCCTGTAGTAAAGAAGCAAATCTCCCGCGGCAATTTTGGGCTGCATATCGCCCCCTTTCATGGATGTTACGCCAAATAAAACGCCGAAGATTATATAAAATATTACGGCTACGATTATTATCTTTCTTACCAGAGCCCATGCCGCCTGTTGATCTGCAAGGCGTATCCTGCGGGTCCGTATTGCAGCCTCCGGCGTAAGCGGCTTTTGTGACTTCTTACTCATTTTCTTTTTTCGCCCCATCTGCCAAAGCATGTGTGGCTTCCTGATATATGAATACGGCTTCGTATTCTTTATGGAGCTCTTCTATCTGCTTCCAGACGTCGGCTTCATCCACGCCGCCGAAAGTCTTTTTTTTAAATTTCATGCTTTTTATATATTGTGCAACATCTTCCATAGTACGGGAGCGGCTGCGTACAGTCTGCTTTTCCTGTTTTGCCATTTATCCGTAAACTCCTATAATTCACCGGCGTCATGCCGTTTCTGCGGTTTTTTGAAAAGTGCCGCCACACAAAGCCCTGCCGCACAGGCAAGAAGCAGCCATATCCGGTAACTGCCGCGTCCGTTGTTTCTTCCGGTAGGTATAACGGCGTTTTTATAGTTGATAAAAGCATGAACTGTATCTTCCGTCAATGTGCCGGAAGCGGCCCTGCCCTGTGCGCCGTCCACGTACGTCGTATATCCGTCCGCCGAATAATCCGTCTCCGTTATCTCGTAGGCGCATCCGGCGGGAATATCGGATATTACTAAACTGTCGTTATTAGCCAGCTTAAATCCGTAACTGCCGTCCCGATTGGCCGTCCCGCCGTAAGAGGTGAGATCCAAAACTTCAGATCCGTTTGTGACTTTTACTTTGAAATCAAATTTCCTGTATTTTTCGCCCAGATTTCCGGTGACGGCTTTATTTACGGTAAGCACATGTTTTGCGTCCGGACTGTAGCGGTTTGTAAATCCGGCCGTATTGTCAGCTCCGTTAAAGGTTCCCGTCGTATTGCTTTGCGAATATAATTCCCAATCGGTTTTGACCTTATCCCCCGGAAGTGCCTTTTGCCCGTCCGATTTGACTTCGTAAACCTCATATTGGAATCCGTCGGGAATATTCGGTATCTCAAGAGACTCTCCTCTTTTAATCTTTACCCTGTAGGTGCCCGGCAAATCTGACACGGGCTCTCCGTATCCGGAAAGGTCTAAATATCTTGTGAACTGCGAAAAATCATAAGACGCGGTTCTTAAAATGCCTGTCATGGCATCTGAATCCATGCTCTGTCCCGTAAGCGGCGGCGATATGGCGTCGGGATCTATAAAAGGATCATCATCCCCATAACCGTTTACAAACTCAGCATTTGATACTTTTCCGCCGTTTAAATCGTATATAATAATATCGGCAGTTAAACCGGTTATTCCCTGTTGCACATATACGTTGATGGTATATTCACTTGTATCAAAAATATAACCCTCTCTGTCATCGGGGACCACACAAATCGAATACGTGTACGTACCTTCGGCAGTATATGCAATCGGAATAACCGTTTCCGCGGTTCCGTCAATTTCAAAAAGATATTCCGTTCCCGTGCCGCCTGACGGCAAAGGAGCTCCGTTAAGAGCCGTAAGCTTATATGTCACACTCTTGCCCTCAGGGGCATCGTCCTGCGTAAAAACCTGACTTACGGGAATATAAGCTTCCACGCCGTCACCCGAAGATTGCGTATAAATCCTCGAATCCGGATGTATCTCTGAAACGCCGTTTTCATCCGGAATATTCATGTTATAGGTCAGAAATCCCGTTTCCGTAACGTAATAATTAGAAAGACCGGCTATCTGAAGATTATATACATCTTCCGTCACTGATAATAATTCGACAGAATCTATCGGCACGCTGACGCCATCTCTGGTTCTCAGCAGGTCGCCGGCATTAAGATCTTTAACCGGAACATAGCGTTCCTGATCAAAAATATACATCTCATGCTCAGAGGTAACTTTAATCAGCTCATCTCCCGCCCGAATCACGTATATTTCTTCAGCGCTTTTTGCAATCGTATTTTCCACCTCTACAAAGGCGTTTTCGCCGGTATATGCGTCATAAGCCATTACTATATCGCCGGTTTTGACCTCTTCGATGGGAACCGTGCCGTTGTCCGTATGTATCAGGGTTCCCGCGACGAAGCAGGCCGGTGTGGTTCCATGACCGCCGTCATTTGTAAAATCGGATGCCGTATTGTTTATCGTGCCAGAATCCGAATATCCGGGCACGGTATTTATATAAGTAGTATAATCATTGTCCGGATCCTGAGTGATATTAAACGTAATGTTTTCCCAGTCACAGAATATAAAAAGAGATTGATTATTCGCAAGATCAAGCTCGCGAACCGCGGATCCTGCGGAATCAAACTCAAATGTCAGAGTCTCATCCGTACGGATCCATGTGCTTCCGTCATCCGAATTTTCCCTGTATGCCGTGATCGTGCTTCCGGGGTAACCGTTGCCAAGTATTACGGTATAATGAAATTTTTTAGCGTTTTCCCCGTGGAGTATCTCATAATTTTGATCCACTCCGGTGATCCTGCATGTCAGCCTGTGTGAAACGGGGATAATCTCTTTCCATATGCTTACATGAAATTCAAATTCTTCGTCCGGATTGCCATCATCCGTGGTCGTATTCTTTTCTATCCTGAGGGATTTCCCAGATGAAACCCGCGGGTCATCGGCGCGCACAGCCATGCCGCCTGTAAAAAGCCCGAAAAAGATCATTACAACCATAAAGAGAGAAAATATGCTTTTTTTTGTGATTTTTTTCATGTATAAATTCCCTCCTTTCATAGTTATAAATGTCATCCCGAACGAAGTGTGGGACCCCTACCGGATGTCCACTACAAACGGAACGGATCCTTCGACTACGCTATCGCTCCGCTCAGAATGACCGTTTTTTCGCTATCGCTCCGCTCAGGATGACTGCGGCGCAGGCCAATACAACACCCCAGACAAATACATCCGTGTTATCGCCGGTATCGGCACCCTTTGTCTTGGCAGTTGTACCGCCCGCAGCGTTACTCCGGGCGTCGGTTTTCTTTGCCGTCTGTTCCGGCTCCGGTGTCGGCGTCGGTGTTACTTCGATCTCTTCCGCCTTAAACTGCCACTGAAGGCGTCCTTCGGCATTTTCAAACTCGTCACCCATGGTTATCGGAACATCAAGCGTGATATCAAGCGTAACCGAAGCTTTAGGCGCGAAGCTTCCGAGCAGCACCCAGTCCTCAAGATTTGCTTGTCTGTCCGCGGGTGCTTCAAAAAGAGTGCTCCCGTCTTTCGTGTCCACTTTCAGCGTCATCTGAGAAAGAAAAGCCTCGCTTCCTTCGTTTGCGCCGAGCGCCCTTAAATAGATATTGACGGTTTTATCGGTATTGTTTTTAACTTCAACGGAATCCGTCAGCGTATCTCCGGGCATTATCCTTTTAAAACCGGGAAAAAGATCCGTGGGTGACTCGCTGCTTCCAGGGGTGAAAACAAAGTCCTGCGCGTCGCCCTCATAGCTTACGGAGCTGTCCGCGTATACCGCCGTCGTAAAAGAGAGGGCAAATATCAGCGCCAGCATAACAAACAACACGGTTATGCTTTTTGATCGTATTAAATTATGTCTGTTCAGACGGTTTTTCATATATAGTCCTTTCGAAACGTCCCGACCCTTTGCAGCTGCTAATTCTCCTGCCATACCGCATAGAGTGTTATTGCGGTAAACCCGTCCGAATTTCCCGGAACGGTCAGCTGCGTCGGATATCCGAGGCTTGCGTCATGTGTATATTCGGGCTCAGTGGCGTTCGGATCCCTCGACCAGCCAAGGAAAGTATAGCCATCCCTTACCGGAATCACTTCATCATCCTCAACACGCAGCGTACAGGATGCGAGCGTCGTGTAGTCATGCCTCATCGACGGGGCGTGCGCTCCGCCGTTCGCGTAATACGTCGTCTCGAACTCGTACCGCCAGATCGCATACAGAGTCTTGGTCCTGTAGCTGTCGGATTCGGCGTAATGAGTCGGTATAAAGTACTCCGGCTGAAGATACTGCGTCGCGGTATAGATATCCGGATTTGCTTCATTCGGATAACCGTAGGTGCCTATGGTCGCGTTTTTGCTCTCCGCCCATCCGACGAACATGAATCTCTGGTTCACCGGAATCGGTGTCTTCGGTATGGTAAATGTCGAACCATGCCATTCCACTTCGTCAAAAGTTTCCGTCTGGATAATCGTATCAGGTACCGGCGAGCCCGCGTTGCCGTCGAATTTAAGTATATAGTTTCTGGTGCGCGGCACCGGCTTCCAGATGGCATAGAGCGTGAGCGTATGCTTGCCGCCCGTACATTCCTCGCCGTCCGGATCATCAAATACTATATCTCTTGTAATAATATTGTTTTCGTCAACTTTATATTCCGGATCTGTCGAATTCGGATCCGTTGACCAGCCTAAAAAGTCAAAAGTATAGTCGTTCGTCTTGCTCTTGCTCGCATAAACTCCGTTCGCCTCCCAAAAGGCAGTATCCCAGGTATAAGAGTCTACCTCGTCCGATATATCTATATTGCCCGAGGTATATGTTTTGGAGTTTCGTGTATATGTCCATTTGCCGGTGTCAGGATTTATAAACTTAACGTCATATCCGCCGTTCCTGTTGAAAACAAGATCATAGGAATGTTGCGGTATCTCTTTCCATACGGCATAAAGAACCATTGTAAAATAGCCGCCGGTTTCATCGCTGTTATACGGATCATAAGCGGTTATATCCTGCTGAATGATTCCGTTTTCATCCACCGTGAAATCCGGAGTTGCGGCATTTTCATCAAAAGCCCATCCCAAAAACTCATATCTTGTATTGTTGATGTAATCTCTGGTGGCGTAAACGCCGTTTTCTTCCCAGAAATCGGTATCCCACGTATAAGATCTGGCCTCACCCGCAGGGAATGTCGCGGTGACATAATCATGTGCTCTGAATATATATTTTTTTTCTTCTTCGCCGCTTCTTCCGTCGCCGACCAGAACAGTGGTTTTGCTGTTCGGATAGCTTACGGCCCTCGTTTTCCATGTGCCGGTACTGTCCATATAGTGGTTGGTGGAGCCTGCACCGTTGCCGCAGAAAAAGAGTCTGTATGTATTTAAAGGCGTAAACTCCCACACCGCGTACAGCACCAGATTGTGTTCATATCCGTTATCATCGGTACAATGGTTATACGTCACGTCTTCTTCTTTGACCGTGATGTCCTTTGTGATAAAACCGTTTTCGTCAACCGGAACATCCACTATGCCTGCCGCCGCGTTTTCCGATGAATATGCCCAGCCCTTAAATGTATAAGTGGAGACATTTGTGTCCTCTTTCGTACAGTAAAGGCCTTTCGTGTTCCAGAAATCGGTATCAAGAATCCATTCGGTCGTTGTGGCCGGCAGAACCCCGCTTGTAAACTTATAATAACGTATTGAGCTGAAAGAAACGTTTTTGCCGTTAATGTCCCTTGCGCTGCCGCTCGTAGCGCCTGTTTCGGTATTCCATGTATCATTTTCCGGATCATAAGTATGGAAAAGTACAGGCGCCGTGGTTTCCTGCGTCACATTGGAAGTGAAAATAATATTAAACGTATGATGAGGAATCTTTTTAAATACCGGCCAGAGAACAAGGTTATGAGTGGTTCCCGCGCACGGATCATCCGGCTCTTCTATTGTGATATCCTGTCTTATATATCCGTCATCATCCACCGGAATCCGTACCGTTCCGTTGGCGGCTTCACTCGAACTGTAGGCCCATCCGATATGCTTGTATTCCTCCGTACTCGTGGAATCCCTGGTAGCTATCGGTGAGTTTGTTTCCCAGAATTCTTCATCCCATGTAGCGGATTTTACGGAAACAGCGCAGGTATCTTTTTTAAAGACCAGTCCGCCCCAGCTTCCGATGCTGATACTGCTTCCGTTGGGATTTTTCATGACGCTGTAAACCGTCGAACCCCAGGAAGATGCAGTACCCGTCTGGCGATCCACCGTCCGTATTTTGTTGTATGTATTGTTTTGAGAATTTCTTCCCACAAAATATATCTTGTATGTATGCAGCGGGTTTTTTTTCCATACCGCATAAAGATTTGTATAATGACTGCCTCCGGTGCAGGGATTATTCGGCTCTGTAACCGTTATATCCTGTTCGATGCAGCCGTTTTCGTCAACCGTGAAATCAGGCTCCGTCGCCTTGCTGTCATACGCCCAGCCCAAAAACTCATAAGAACCCAGCTCTGTATCCGCCATGGTGGCATACTGAGGATGTTCCAGCCAGAAACCCCTGTCCCACGTATAGGTCTCATCTGTTATCTGAGCCGTGTTATAATAATTATAACTGCTTGTGGTATAAGGCGTTCCGTTTGAAAGAAGGTAATGAACGTATGCCGTTCCGGTGCTGTCCGGCCTGTTAGCATAAAACCTGATATAGAACGTATGTTTAGGTTTCCAGACCGCGTACAGCGTCGGCCGGTGGTTAATGATTTTGTTTAAAACATATTCGTCTCCCGGCTGATACTCGGGCACGGTCGCGGTTTTATCATGCGACCATCCCATAAAAAGATAATTGGTTCTCGTCGGCACGTTGTCCGGCAGATCAAAAATCCATATCGAAGGAGTCAGCGAATTCGCCATGGGTTCCGGTATGTTTTTTACGGAAGTATCCGTAGTATTTTTATCAAAAGTCAGGCGCGTCTCACCGTAAGGCTTGTAAAACGCCCAAAGAGTTATTTCGGGATTGTCCGCCGAAACGGTAAAAGCATCTCCGTACTGATACCCGCCTTCTTCCGTAAAGCTTACGGGCGTAACTCCCCACCATCCGAAATAATAGTCATCATCACGGGTCGGTGTGTTGTCATCTGCTTTTATCGGAAGCGTAAACGTATGGCTTCCGTCTCTTGAAATCGCAACCAAAGGATCCGGCACATTTCCATATCCGCCTATGGCCGCGTTGGCGTCAAAAGTAATGGTGTATTTAATGCCCCAGACCGCATAAAGCGTCTTTTCGCGGGACGGGGAAACAAGCGTAATATCCGGAGAAAGGGTTGCTTCACCGAAGCAGTCTGTTCCGTTATATGCATACAAAGGCTCATCCGCATCCGCGCTTTCGGCCCATCCCATGAAGGTCTTGCCGGCTGTATCATGCAGGATGGGGAGATTCAAAACGGTAAAAGTATGCGAAGCCGAGGTATCTATTACTTCTTCTTTGTGAACGGTATAACTCTCTCCCGAATCGTTCGTAAAATATCCGCCGTTTGCGTCGTAGTTTAAGATATATCCGTTGTAAACCCACTGAGCGTAAAGCGTGGTGCTAAAAGCATCGGTATGATAATCATCTCCCGGCATGATCTTTTCGCCGCTGCCGTTCTTTTCGGTATTCCAGCCGTCAAAAGCATAGTTTTCGCGCAAGGGCTCGTTATCCGAGATCACAAAGTTTCCCGCTCCGTAGCTTATCTGCGAGTCAGGCACTTCGATATCTTCGTTATCTGCGTTGGCATCGTAAATAAGAGTATAGACGGGTGCCGCCGTAAACATGTTATTGACGCTGCCCGAACTTGCTTTCAGATAAGCGAGCGTGCCTGCGGCTGCCGCGGCCACGGCAATTATCATAAAAGCAACGATAATCAGCCGCCGGTTTAATCCCGCGGTGCGTTTCGTTATCATTTCGTTATTTGATGATGCCGTTTTGCTCAATATTCTTATCTCCTGTTGTTTTTAAGTAATGTCACTCAGGCCAGCCTGCGGCTTCAAGCGCGGTGTTTCCGTTATGCGCACTCTGCGCAGCGAAAACGTCAACCGTAATAGCTGCTTTGGCGTTTTGGTAAAGATTCCCCATTTCAGGGGAAAATTTCACTTCCTCAAAAAGAGTCGCCGTGGTTTCTCCCGGCTGAAGAACTTCGTTGTAATACCAATATCCTTCAGAATATGTCCATTTTCCGTTTGTATTTTCAAATATGACCATACCGGGATCGGGCGTACCTTCCTGCTCAAATTCAGGATCAAGCGTAAAGCTGACGTCTGCTTTTACCCTCACCCATGCCGGAGAAGCGCCGATGTTTTTTACTCTCGCTATCCGGCTGCTTGAAGTTCCGGGTATGACATTAAGCGCATCCGCACTTTCTTTTTCCATTCCGTCGGATGTTTTTTCCGTCAGAAGCAGTTCTACCGTCACGTTGCCTGAAGTAATGACATTTTCAGCCGTAGCTTCTCTGCTTTTATATGCAATTGTAGTTCCAATTATTAAAACCGCCGCCATTACAGCAATAACAACGGCCAAAATCCGTTTTTTCAATGTATTCCTCCTGAAACAAATTTGTTGTTTTTCAGGGCATATCCGAACATCCGACCGCTTTCGGCTCCTCGGATATGCCCTGCCGCATAAAGCGGCAAGAGCATACCTCGTTTATATCATCGTTTCGTCAAATTTTTTAAATGCCTCTTCCGGTCCCTCAAAAGTTTCGGTCTGAATCGCGTCCGCCTCAACGGTTACAGATAATTCACCGTTTAATGCCTCCGCCGTCCCGGACGTCATTTTCTCGGGAATTTTTACGGAGCTGAAGAGACTCTCCGTGCTCTGAGCAGCCGGCAGGGCTGTATTATAATACCAGGCAAATGTGATCGAATCATCTTCGATTTCTGTTTCGCCGGTATATGTCCACAAAGAAGAATCAATCCCGTCTAAGAAAGCGAGCAATTCATCTTCGGTAAACTGTTCCGAAAGCGCCGCGTAATCCGATATCGTCACCCTCATACGCACATATGCATCCGTGGTGCCGGTATTGGCGACTTTCGGATCTTTCGGATATTCCGAGCCCGGTACAATCTTATGTTCTTCATCCGGATCCCATGACGGCTCATTTAATGCAATCTTTACCGAACCTACCGTGAAAACATTTCGGGCGGTGTCACGGGATGTGAAGTAGGCAAGAGTCGAGCCTGCCGTGACCGCAGCCGCCACCGCTATCAGAGCAGCCGTTAATATTTTTCTTTTTTTGTTCATGGCAAGTCTTTCTTTAAGTTAGCTTATTACCTAAATTCCGCTTATGCGCCAAATGTTGCGCTCCATGCTGCCGCCGCGTCGTCAAAACCTGCGGACTGAGCCAGATAAGCATAAAATACAAGCTGCTCTGACGCGTTGTCAGCCGGAGCTGCATATTCGCCGTCTACGACAACCGTATTATCCTCGATAATAAAGAATACCTGATCGGCAGCTGCGGGCGATACCTCGCTGTTATACGCATAAATCTGTCCGCCGTTGTTGCCGACAGCATCCGTAATCTCGATCCAGTCACTCGTAATATCATAAGTAAGAGTTGCGGGCGTGCTGTCAACAACCTCGATAAAGAGGTATGCGTTCTGCTCTAATTTTCCGCCCGTGATGGTTACTCTGGGGTCTTTGGGAAGATCAACGCCGGGAACTACCGTATAATTGTTTCCGACAACCTGATCATCTTCGTCAAGTACATAATGACCGACACCGTCTTCTTCGCTTTCATTTGCTTTAGACTCGGTCAACTTAAAATCAGTGTTTTCGATAAGTCCTGCCGCGGTAAACGTATTTGTAACAGCAGACGTCTGTGCCGTAAGATACGCCAGAGTTCCGGCTATCGCCACTACGCAAACCAGAGCCATCGCAACCACTATCAATAATGGTTTTTTCACTTTCTTCATAAAACCTGTTCCTCTCATTTTTCTTTTTTTGATGAATTGTTTCCGGCAAACAGACCGGGCAGCAATGCCAAAAGCAGGATTCCGCCTGCCACGGCTATTGCTATATACCGACCCGGAGGCCGTTGAATATAAATACTTACATATCCGAGATATGGAATCCTGAAAACAGGTTTTCCTATAATCATTTCGGGGGTAACTGTCCCGATATCATTGCTCGGATTTGCGTCGCCTTTTGTGACAAATTGCAGGTCATCCGATAATGCGGACACCCCGGAAGCGTCCTGTACAGTCTCGTAACCGACGTGTTCCGGGGCGTTATTGTCTTTTTTGATTTCGGCAATCCTGTGAGTCACTACAGTCTCTTCGCCTGCGCGAAATGTAATGACGTCACCGATTTGAAGCTCTTCGGGATCTGTACTCTTTACATATATGAGTGAACCGACCGGATATTCCGGCTCCATGGAACCCGAGAGCACCGAATAAATCTGTATGCCGAAAAGTCTCGGACCTATCATCAGTGCTGCAATTAATATTACGATAACAACCAGTATCCGGCTGATTGCCTTTCCTATTTTAACTGCCATCCGAAAATACCGTTAATTTTTCCGCCGTCTCACCAGCATCACGATAATAATCAATGCCACTACCGCTCCCGCCGCGATAAGTATTCCCGTCCACAGGGGCATATCCGTCCGGTTGCCCGTAGAGGGTTTCCCACCCTTGCCTGGCGAAGGCGTGGGAGTTACCGTCTTTGTCGGTACGGGCGTCTCTTTCGGAAGATATACGACATGTACTATCGTGTCCTCCGGGTTTTCAAGATCTATTTCCCATTTACCGACAATACCCTGATCCGGTGTCCAGCCCTCTTTTTCGGGTGACTTAACCGAGTCCGTATCGCCCTCGTCTATGGACCATGGACCGTAGGTTTTTTTGCCATACGGATCCGTAGTCACGGTACGTTTTAACTTCACCGTCTGAATATAAGGTTTGGCTACCTCATTTCCGTCCGGTGTGCGCTCGGTATAGGTGATCGTACGGGTGATGGTTTTGTATTCTGTTGTTTCCGTGTCCGGCTTTTTTTCATTTACAAATTTACAGGTGTCCGGCTTTTCGAGCTCGTCGCCGATAGAAAGAACGGCAACCGCGTATTTGCTGTAGTCATCGATAAAGATTTCGACCAAAAGAGTATAGACCGTTTCGTCATATATCAGACCGGCGTCATCCCCCGGCACCTGATAGATGTCAAACGTAAATTTATCCGCCGGAGCCGCTCCGGTAAAGTCAAAATGTATCGTGCCCTTATCCGTGACCAGCATCTGCGTTTCGGCAGGCAGATAAGCTGTTCCTTCTATTTTTATAAGTCCCGGTCCGTTTACTACTTCCACCGGAATATCTACGCTCAGACCCTGTGAAGCCGCGCCCGTATCCTGCGCGCCTTCGGCGAAAACCGGTAATGCCAGCATCACCAGCATCATAAAAGCCAGGACGCCTGTAAGCATCCGTCTGAAACGGAATATTGATTTTTTATTCAAGGCGTCCGCCACCTTTCAAATTATTGCTCTACTGTTCTTACAAACAGTATCATTCTGCGTGTACTTGTAGGAGACCGGCACGTAGACAGGGCTATAAGCTTTCCGTCCAGAGGTACGGCTCCGTTATAATTGTTCGCGTTTGATTTAATAAACTGTTCAAGTTCGGCTTCACTGCTGTCCGCATCAAAAACAAGATCATTGCTTGCATCCGTGTACATAAACGCTTCGACACTCACGGGTAATTCTCCCCGCTTTGTTGTCAGTGTTCCGGTCAGATGGCTTTCGAAATATGATTTGTCTTCAAAATCATCCAGCGCGCCGAACATGAACCCGCCAGACATATGATGTCCGTACAATATCGAATACGGATCGGAAAAATCCGATGCGTCACGCGAATCCAGATAGATCGATCCGGACAGGGAATGATTCCCGTACGGGTCTTTATTCAGATACTCGTAGTTGTCCTTTCCCTGCATAACCGGATAATCTATCGTGGTATCGTCTATCGTGATCCATCCGATGGCATCCTCGGACAGCTCCTGCAGTACGGCCGTTGTGCCGTCAGTAGGTTTGTACGGCATGGTCGTGCCTGCTCTGGCGTTATAATAAACGTATATCGTATCCACGATAAACCAGAGAGCTATCAGAAGAATGATGATAAATACCACATCTACTGCTATTCTGACTGCCCTGTCTGCCGCCTTTACGAAGGCAAGACCTGCTTTATGTCCTTTTGTTTCAG
Source organism: uncultured Lachnospiraceae bacterium (assembly GCA_964389285.1). GTDB lineage: Bacteria > Bacillota > Clostridia > Lachnospirales > Lachnospiraceae > Alectryocaccobium. The sequence goes on from CAYMCZ010000001.1 coordinate 127,263, forward strand.
GATGCGCCTGTTCTTTGGATCCCTGCATTTTAAAGTATTATTAATCCTCGTATGTGTAGCGTGATCTTCTGCGAACTACCATGTAAACAACCACAAGACCGATAAGAACCGCTGCCGCACCGAATCCGATAGCTACGCCTGTCGGGATAACGCCGTTGCGGGTATTGGTTATAACTGCATCGTCTTTGTCTTCAGCTGTTCCATCATCTACAAAACTGTATGTCGGGTTTGCATAAGTAGTAGTATATCCGAGCGTATTGGCTTCTTTCTCTGTTACCGTATACTTAACTCCTTCAGGAACGTTGATAAATTTCAGCTTATCATTATGTCCGATTGTAACTTCTGCGTCAGATGTATAACTTGCGTATGTCGGGTTCTGAACCGGTGTGCCGTTTTCTTCGATTTTTGCGTATTTAACGCCGGTAATCGCATCTGTTTTAGTAGAATCAATCCATTCTAACTTAACTTTAGCAGTCCATGTGGATTCTTTATCGCCCTGGTTTCCTGCAACCACTTTCTTAACCGTTAAAGTATTCAGAGCAACTTCATTTTTATAAATATTGTTCTTTTCCGTGTCCGGTACACCGACAGAGCCGTCAGGATCTCCGTTTGCGTATCCGTCTGTAGCTGCGCCACTCGGATCCGGATCCTGTTCCGGAGCACCTGTTATTTGGCCCAGATAAGAAACATATCCTACTACCTGCAATGCTCCATTTACATCCTGAACATAAACATCTATCGTTCTTTTACGGGCTGTATCACCATCTACGTCATAAGTAACACCCGTTACTCCCTCAGCGTTGGTATTGTTTTCCGTAAGTATATAACGATATACACCGGGTTTGTCAAAACCTGATGTCGGGAAAGTAATCACAATGTCTTTTGCATTTGAACGTTTCTTGTTTGTATCTGTCAAGATTTCATCCGTAGCAGAGCCTACAATCGTAGCATCGCCTGCAGCAAAACTAACACTCGCTACACTTGCTCCTGCAACACCTGCATAAACCGGAAGTGTACCTTCTTCATTTGTTCCCGAAGGTGTTTCAGCTGAACCGGGCTCAATAGTATAAGTAAACGTTATAGCCGGGCTGTCAGTATCCTTGGGTACTATCAGATACTTTTTAAGTTTCGTACTGCCGCCACCGATCTGCGTATAATCAAACGGAGTCGCAAGAGTCGGCACTGCGAGCGCGATTACTAAAAGCGCCGATGTTAATAAAGCTAATAATTTTTTCATACTCTTATCCTTTCTTTTATATAAGATTTTTTATTAAGTAACATTTTTATATATATAAAGTGGTAAACCACATTATCTTTTTTATTGTCCGCAGGGTTCCGGTCAGAATCCTCTGCGTCTGAGCATCAGAACCACCTTGCCCAAGGGCTCGGTTACGGGGCCTGTATCACGTGAGTCAAATCCCTGTTCTCTGGCATCCGCAAGGACGAAGTATTCGTCCGACTGTATCGTATATGGAAATGTCCAACTGTCAGATGCCCTCAAAGTCGTATCATAAAAGATGGTCTCGTAAGGTCTTATGCCGTTTACGGTATAGGTGCCGTCTTCGTCGATAATGATCTCATCCCCCGGCTCGCCGACTATCCTGCCAAAGCAGGTTGTATCGTCGTATTTGTAAGCGATTATATCTCCGCTTTTGTATTGGCCGAGCTTAAAGGTTATCTCCAGATCGCCATCCCGCAGGGCGGGATACATGTCGCTCGTGTGAACTATAAAGACTCCTCCGACAAAGGTAAGCAGAAACCAGATCAGAGCTGCTATGATACCGATCTTAAAAACGAGATTGATGACCCTTTGTTTTAAGGTCAGCTTTTTTCGTTTTCTGACCGGCTTTTTTCCGTCCGGGGCCCGGCTCCTTCTCCTTCCCTTCTTTTTTTGCGCTCTGTTTTCATTTTCAACGGCGCCATCGCTTTTAATGGTTTCGGCAGCGACGTTTTTCTCCTGCGTACCCATTACGCTTTCCTACGTCTTCTATATACAAACCATAGTACAGCAGCTCCCACCGCCGCTATGATTCCGCCGATTACCGGCATGAAAATCTCGGTCGGGATAACGCCGCCGCGGGTGTTGACATAGGCAGCAGTTTTATCTTCTTTTAATTCGCTCTCCGTAAATACCCTTGTCGATTTACCGTTGACCTTTGTGCTGTAACCCTTGGCCTCGGCTTCTTCCACTTTGATATCCGCCCCGCACGGAATATCGGTTATTGTGATGGCTCCGCCGTGTCCGAGGGTAAAAGTATATATTCCGGTATCGGGTATTGTCACCTCTATTCTGTCAACCGTTACATTCTTTCCTTTAAGAGCATTGCTCGTTAACGTAAATCCGAAAACATCTTCCTTATCGCCCATGTTGCCACTGACGGTCTTAGTCACGGTAAGGTTGACATATTTCTGGTTCGTAAAAATAGCAGTCTCCTCTTCAGGTTTACTTGTCGGATTCGTGTGAGGAATCTCGCCGCTGACGTTTTCTTCTTTTATCAGCTTCCATTTGGCCATGGGCGATCCGCCGACGGGTATCTTGGCACCTGATGTTCCGTCCGATTTAACTTCCCAGACCTCGTAATTAACAGTCTTCGGAAGATTATCAATAACTTTGCTTCCATACAGACCGGATGTGGTTATTGTAAACTCCCATGTGTCAACTTCACCCGCAACCTTTGTTGCACCTATCGAAGTCATATATGTGTCTGTTATATAGTCAGACAAACTGCCTGATCCATATGTGAACTTCACGCGGAAACGGAATGTCCCGTCCGGGCTGCCGGGCGCGATCTTCTTCTCTACGATTAGCTTAACAAGTTTTTCGTTTAAGAAGGTTGCGTCAGGAAGCGGGTTGGCATCGTTTTGAACAGTGCCTGTATCATTCTGCTTTTCTTTCAGCTTCCAGCCGGTCGGAACGGTCTCGGTAACCGTATATTTTGTCCCGAACGGTATATCTTTTATCAGTTTCTCGTTGGTCGTCGGTCCCGGAGCGGTAAGCTCAAATCTCCATTTATTTACATAAGTTTCTTCTGTGGACTTGCCGGCCTCTATACTGTAAGCATCATTTTCATACTTGGGTATGGGAACATTCAATACCGTTCCGGTGCTTTCGTCATTTTCATCCAGAAGCATAACCCTTGCGATACTGTTTTCGGTATCCGCTTCAAGTAATGTGCCCTTAACCGTCTCGCTCGTTGTGGTATTATTGATCTCCACTGCCCAGCCTGCAGATGGCAACTCGCCGGTTTCAAGCGCACTTTCTTTGTCAAACTTAACCTTAACCGTATCGCTGTCCTCATTCGTAAACGGAACAGTTATTGAAGTTGTATCCGAGGTAATCGAAGCGGACGTTGTAGTTAAGGCATCATCAGGCGTCGTAGCCGTTGCATATCCTGCGGGAGTAAGCCCCGAAGGCGTATAGTCCGCAGCGGTATCCACGTTAAAGAAAAATTCAAATGTTCCCGGCTCGTCATCAACCGTATTCTTGATGACCTTCAGATCCTTAACACCGTCGTTATTGAAAGTGAGTCGGGATTTGTCAATTTGCTCTGTCCCCGTATCCTGAACAACCAAATCTGATGCGCTTGTTTGTGTATGAGTATAAGTATACTCTGAAGGCTCGCTTGTGCCTTTGGGATTTCCGAAGTACAGATCCGTGCCGCCCTGTGTTTTCCAGTTCCAGAAAGCATTATAGTATTCGTTGGTTTCCGTAACTGTAACCTTGGAACCATACGGGAATACAAGCACGACCTCTTCGCCGTGTTTGAGCGCAGGCGGCGTGATCTTTAACGTCGGATTAGTTCCGGTCCAATTATCGATCTCTGCTTGTTTTGCATCGATCTCCGCTTGTTTTGCATCGATCTCATACTGCGACGCGCCGGCGGCCTCTAAAGCAGCCAGTTGTTGCTGCATTAACGCAAGTTGATTATACAGTAGGTCTAATTCTTCTTGTGACAGTGGATAGATCCTGAAATTCTGGTTGTTCGCCCCGTCCATCCAGCCGTAGGAGAATCCTGCAGCTAACGCAGCAGCCGGAATATCGCTTACTTCCGCAACGAAAGAAAATTCTTTGGTCTTGTCGCCGCGAATGACCTTTTTATTCAGGATCAGCTCGGTGAAGCGGTTCAGATAAGTATGCTCATACTCGCCCTTATAGGTGACATCCGATCTTTCTTTAGTGATCTTCGCTCCTACGCTTCTGCTGTTTCCTACAGTCGGAGTATCTCCTGTCTGTGTTTCAACAAGCTCCCAGCCGTTTGCTTCCAGCTTTTCCTCGACCGTATATACCGTGTTGAACGGCACGTTGTAAATGGTCACCTTGCTGCCCGCGTTTAGCTTAAACTCGTATTCGCCGTCGGCTTTCTTCGTAAAGGTTATGGGAGAAGCGGGTTCCACAACATAATTAGTTGGTTCAAATTCAACAGGATTGCCGTCTTCATCTTTGAATGTGATCGTGTATGTGAAGGTGTCCGTCTTGTCGCTATCGTCCTTGTTGCTGTCCACCGATTTCTTTTCAACGGTGATCTCTGAAGTTTTTACGCGGTTATTGAATTTTCCTGCGTCAATAAAGGTCAGATCCTTGGTTCCGGGATACTGGGGAGAATAAACATCTCCGTTAAGATCATAATACTGCCCGTCACTTTTGTAGTACAATATCCCGGTGGTTTCCCCGGGAGCGATATCTTCAAAAATATCGAAGTCGCTCATATATGCCGCATCCGAATCAGCCGGAGCAAAACCGTCGACTCCGGGAGTAAGGTTGACCCCGATAAGTGAAAAGTAACTCGATCCGACTTTGTAATAGGGAATACGGGCAGGAGCAGATGTTTCCTTTACAGGATAACCGCTTCCGTCCGAATGGGTGATATAAACAGGTTCCTCATCGGTCTTGTCCCTTGTTACTTTTGTATCGTTATCATAATCCGGAGTAACGTTACCAAGCTGTCCTATATCCGTGGTGTCCGCAAGCTCTCCGTTTTTAACTACCTGATATGTTTCCGGATCTGTGCCCTTCTTCGCGTAAAGATTACCGAAAGCATCCTCATATATCTGCTTTCCGTTTATTATGTAGTCTTCATAAACGAGGACATCATTTTCAGAGTCTGGGTTGAAGATGCCGTCTTCAACTTTAAGCACCGTCGTCCCGTCGGCTGCGTAATAGCTGCCGCCGGATGAGATATACTCTTTTCCGTGAACGTCCTTATGGACCTCAGAATTATTTACCTTCTTTACAATACCGGCCTTGCTGTCCGGATGACCGCGTTCATACTGCCATGATGGCAGCTGTTCATCGTACGGATATATTTCTCCCGTTTTGCTCTCTAAAAGAGGCGTTCCGTAAGGATCCTGCGGATCCAGATATACATATCCGCCTATTTCAGGATCGCTGTAATAAACGGCTGCGGGGACACGGATATATTCCACGCCGTTTGTATCTGCCTTAACCTGATAGTCCGTGCCGTTGTATTTTACTTCTTTCGCGACCTGCTGGCGCTGCCCCATCTCTCCCGCGTCAGAAGACCAGATAGTCTGCGTCTCTCCCCAAACTATGTTTGCGGGAACCGCGGGATCATTATAAGCCTCTTCCGGAGTTGCAAAGACTGCGCGTCCCACCGTTACTTCCGCCTTGACGCCGCGGTTCATCTCAAGGTCATTCTTCGGATCAGAAACGACGACCTTGATATAGTATGAAACATGCTCCGTGTTGTATTCAACCACGTTGCTTATTCCGGAAGACGGAATATACTCTTTCACGCGGTAGACGTAGGCGTTGGCTATATGCTCGTTGTAGCCGCGGTCATTACCTGATTTTATTAAATTGGAAGAATATGTGGCATCAGGAAATTCATCGTCCTGATACGCAGTGCCCCTTAAATTATAATAGTATTGATCGCCTGCAGGCACATGAGAGCCCGTAGTTCCGGTCATTCCGTTATTGCTGTCATACCTTGTGGATTTCGGGTGAGCAAATGTAAACGTTCCGAAACCGACCGAGGTGGCATTGTTATTTACTGTTTTGGGGCTGTTCGAATCATAACCGTCTGCAAAGGCCAGATTATCCAGTTCCACATTATCTACGGTTATCTTTGTATTTTCATTATCGTTGCCGTCATCGATATAGAAATATTCGTAATCTATGCTGTCGATGCCAAACTCTTCAGCCTTTACAAGTTCGAATTGGAACATATCGGTATACTCGCCCCACGGCGGGATACCGTTTACGGTCTTCAACGCATTCAGATCTATGGTGACGGGGTCAAGAGCACACTCCGGCGTCTCGCGAAGGAGCTCCGTCGTACAGCCTATGCCGGAGACCCATTTATAGCTGGCGCTGTCGGCACTTGCCTTGACCGAAAAGGCGGACCATGCCGTGGTGCCGTCGGTCGAATCCTTTCTGGACGAGGGGTCCGAGCCGGTGCCATGGACATAATTAAAATCACCTGAATCAGCGACTGCTTCCTCTATTTTTATTCCGGTATGCTCGGCGGTCTTGATCGTGGAAAGGTCGTTTCCCGTCCCCAGTACAATGCCTTCGCTGTAATTGTTATAGCTTATTCTGGAGAAGTCCAGGTAGTCATAGCAGGGGTCACCCTTCTGGCCTGTGGGAACATGTGTGTAAACAAACTCGCCGGTTTCAGGATCCTGCGCCGAAGTGTATGTATTATCATATGACTGGTTTGCGGAAACATCCAGGTCGTCCATATAGAACAGCACGGACGTGTTCGGAAGGGAATCCTTTATTTCGATATCGAAATCGATCTCGGTGCCGGAGTCGCCCTTGAGCATGGTCTGGCGGTTGTTGTTGCTTATGTAGATATAGTTCATAAACTCCAGCTTGCCTGTGCCGTAGTTCAGGATGGGACGGCACTCCGTCGATCATGACATACCTGTTATTGTCATGGTCTCTTACAGTTTCTGATGTCGTTGTCGTGTCAATGCTCGAAAGTTTGGTAAATGTAACCTTCTTTATCCTTACTATTACATCATGATACTTGCCGTTGATATCTACTGCCGCCGCAGGGTAAACAATGGTGATGATATCGGAGATGCCGTCGCCGATCTTATATTCTCCGCTCCCCCATGCGCCGACCGCCATGGTCGTGGTGTCGATCCTGCCGTTTGCGGTGTCATGAACAAGCTGCTCCGCTACTGACGGGTCGATCTTTACAGTCGGTTTGCTGTAGTTTTCGCCTTCCATATAACCGATGCGGTAATATGTCTTCTGCGAGGGGATATCAACTTTTGCCCAACCGGCATCAAGCAGATGGTAGCTTCCCGCGGGAAGCAGCCCTGCGCCGGGCTGAGCCTTTTGAGCATCAGAAGGAAGCTGGTCATTGACCTGCTGGTTGATGCTGAACTCCACGTTCTTGTTGCCGGGGTCTGCTATCTCCCGGTCCGTCATAACGTCGATATACTCCCTCTTTGTCTCAAGGGTGGTAACCGCATCTCCCGGATTTTCCGGATCTACCGTACCTGTGTAATAATCGATCTGATTTTTCGTGAAATAATATGTGGAAGCATCATTCTGGGCATTATAGTATTCTTTGCCCGGGTTTCCGTGCTGGGACGTCGTCATCCAGACCTTGGAATTGCCCGCGATGATCCACTCCAGGCTTCCTCCGCCGATATCGGTGCAGGTCTCGATGCCCAGTTCCCTGCCCCAGTCGACATTCATCGCATGGATCGGATTGACTACCTGTTCCTCAACATACGCAGGATGATCCGCAGGATAAGCACTTCTTATCGGTTTGATCCGGCTGTTGTCAAGGTTGCTGATATTGAGTATCTGAAGGCCCGTGCAGCCGCTGACTAAACCGGTCATGTTCACGATATGATCCAGTTTTCCAAATCCGGAAAGATCCAGTATCGCTTTCGGGGTTTCCGCTGTTAACTGCGGGGTGATGAAGCTGTTTTCGAACATATAGGCCATATATATGGCTTGAGGAGCCATGTTGCCCGGGGTGTTAGATTTCATCTCAACTTTCGTAAGCTTCGGACAGTTGGAGAACATTCCGTGGAAATCGCCCATATCTTCAAATATGGTATTGTTCATGATGACAGTCTGAAGATTAGGAAGTCCGTTACGATTCACGCTGAGAATGGCGCCGGCTTCCTTAGATTGATCATGTCCTTTCTCTTGTGATGTATTTTCCCAACGTCCGGTCAGCGTGATATTTGACATGTTGATGTATTCAAGGCTGTTGGCGTTGTAGAACATTGCCGCGATCTGGCAGCCGCCGTTTGCATAGGGGCGGGTCTTGAAATTAACATTATTCAGCGTAACGCTGGTCAGCCCGGATTCTTTAAACATATTCTGCATATTAGATGCTTTTCTGTTGTTGGTCCAATTGCCGAGATTCAGGACTTTGGCCTCAGCCGATAAAGAAGCATCTGTAAAGCTTCCGTTGAATATACTGGAGAAATCCGCCACGTTATCCGTATTAAGATTCTCTATGAAGCTTCTTGTGTCGCCCTTTTCAAGGTCAAGCTTTTTGCAGTCCTTGAACATGCTGGCCATATTGCCCGCTCCGGCTGAATCGAAGGAACCGGGATTAGGAGACGTCGTTGTGTTGATGGTTATCTTTTCGAGGTTAGTCATTCCGCTGAACATGTGCGCCAGCGACTGGCCTCCGGCCACCGTGATCTTGGCCGCGATCTCCACCTCAACAATCTTGTCGCTGTATCCTGCATTGTTCCAGCCCCAGCTTGCTGCATTGCTTATAGTCTTGTTTTGTATGACAGCTGTACCGCCTGCGCCGCCGCCGGCGTTATTCGCGCGGATGATGAGTTTGTATTTTCCGCCTCCCGGTGCGTCATCCAGAACCGCTAACGCATTTCCGTTGCCCATGCCCCAGCTTGTAACATATGCGTCCTCGACGTTGATCGTGAGGATATCTCCGTCGTCGAAGGTGATCGTAAGAGTCTCGGATGACGTGAACGGCTGCAGCGACTCTATGAGATAATCCGTCCCCTGATTTGTGAAGGCGACAAGTGAGGGATCGGTGAATTCAAGTTCGGTGATGGCATCTGTTCCCTTATCGATACCGAGATTTGCGAACAGGACGGAAAGCATCATGCTTCCGCCGCCGTCCAGATGATAGTCGTTAACAACGCCCTCGGATACGGTGTAATAGAAATCAACGGTATAATAATAGATAATACCGTAAACAGAGAAGCTCTCCGCTTCAAAGGAAGCGGTGTCCTGTGTATCTACTTCTATAACCTCCGCAGGAGCGTTTTCATTTTCGAAATGCACTGCCGCAAAATCCACGTCCGCCGTCGAAAGCGCATTGTCTTTCAGGTCGATATCCACGGAAACGGGTGCCGCCGGCTCGACCGGCGTGCCGTCCGGCGCGCAGATTGTAATATCGAAGAAACGGGCATAAGGCAGACTTGCGGTATTTTCATATACCTGATCTGCCGCTTTTGATTCGTATTCGGAGTCTTCCGAAGTGCCCTGACGGATCTCCTGAGTCGTCAGAAACGCGCCTTCCGGGATGGCAGCTTCCGCGCCGAAATCAACCGTGACTTTGTATTCGTCGCATTCGGCTGTTATGCTGCCGCCCGCACTCGGGACATACCCGTCCTGCGGATTTTCCTGCTGCGGCTCTTCCTGCGCCGACACTTCGACCGCGTCACCTGAGTCGGAGCCCGTTATTTCCTCGGCTTCCGCCAGTCTCACGGCAGAGACCGTGCTAAGCAGCATCACAAAAACCGCCAGCAGTGCAATCAGTCTTTTTGAAAGCCTTTTTCTGTTTTTTGTATTGTTTATATTTCCCATAAATCAAACCTTTATAAAATGAAGTCCGATAAGTCTGATTATTTACTATACTAATATGGTAAATTCACAGTTTTTATAACAGCTTAATAACATTTGCAAGCAAAAATGTTTTTTGTCTGTTTGCATAATCCGTTATTTATATGTTTTGTAATTTTGTAAATATAATACATTGCAAACATTTTTACACAGATCATACTCCACCGTGATAAAAGAAAAATCAAGTCTATAAATTAGAATACACATCTTTTTCAAAGTTTTACACATAATTTTCACATTTTATTGTAGTAAAATAACGCAATATTTTATTGAATTAGCATGCTAAAGCGGCAAATTGTTGGAGGAAACTTGTTATTTGCGCCCGATATGTGAACAATTTGTGATTTATTAGCACTCACCATTGACGAGTGCTAATAATTGTGGTATAAGATACTTACCGGGGTAAAAAACGCCCGGCCTTACGAAAACCAGACCGGGAGTCTGAGATAAAGATTAAATGGGAGGTAGCATTATGTTTATGCCACGTATTATGAGAGAAAACCTTTTTGATGACTTTTTTAATGATTTTGCTCGTCCGGTGAGACCGAACGCACCGGCTCCGTCCATGATGAAAGCCGACGTCAAAGAGACCGAGAGCGGATTTGAGCTTGCTATCGATCTTCCGGGATTTAAAAAAGAAGATATCCAGGCACAGCTTAAAGACGGATGTCTTACCATCAGCGCATCGACCAAGAAGGAAAGTGACGAAAAGGACGACGACGGAAAATTTGTCCGCCGCGAAAGATTCTACGGAAGCTGCAGCAGGAGCTTTTATGTCGGAGAGGATCTGAAGCAGGACGACATTACCGCTAAGTTCGAGAACGGAGTGCTTTCCTTGTTTGTACCGAAGAAGGCTCCGGAGGAAAAAATCGAAGAGACTAAATATATCGCCATCGAAGGCTGATAAAAACAGAGCTGCCGCAGTATGCAAATAAAAATGAATATTCTGAAGGGAAGAATATTCATGAAAATGCATAATGCGGCAGCCCGCTTTTTTGCTTAATAAACACTATTGCACGTATTTCATGCGTTTTTTATAAATGCATGAAAAAAAGCGCGAGACGGGATTCGAACCCGCGACCCCAACCTTGGCAAGGTTGTACTCCACCCCTGAGCCACTCGCGCATACGCAGCCGCCACGCGACTGCATTTGTTATATTACTATGAATAGATATCTTAGTCAAGTTCTTTTTTACATTTTTTCACTGAAGTCTTTTTGCGATTTTCTCTCCGAAGCTACGCCAGCGGCGCGCCGCAGTAGTCGCAGCAGCCTCTTGAATCCGGGATTCCGATAGCACCGCAGGCTTTGCATTTTACGGGTTTGCTGGCTTCAAATGCGGCAGTGGCCGCTGCCGCCGCGCCCTGATCCGTAAGGGCCGTCTTTGCTTCTTCGGCGATATCGATACTTCCTTTATATTCGTAATTGCTCATGATATCCGGCGTCATGTTTCCGATGCTTTGAATCGTAACCGTATCACGGTTAATTTTTATTGAGATTTTGTCAAAATATTTATGGTTGAGATTTATCGTGAGCCATACGTCATAATTATAAACAAATCTGGGAGGCATATAACTGACGGATTCGCCTTTGTTGTTTGTGCGCGTTTCTTCGTAATGCGATTCTTTCGGCTCCACGAAACAGCCTGTAACGGCGCTTATGGGGATAACGTCAGGATTTTCGGAGGGGATATCCTGTGTTTTTGTAACCATAAAGTTTTGCACGTTGTCATCTATATAGATGTGTTCCCTGCCCTGTCCGAAAACCCTGGTGGTCTTAAAAGCCGCAACAGCCTGTTTGTTCTGTTCCCTGTATGCCAGTTGCTCTTCCACCTCCGCTTTAGTGGATTTGCGCAGGGACGTAAACCAGGGCGAAAGCTTTTTCGCACAGTCGTGGCAAATGCCGCCGTCAGCCATTTTGTTGTCGGTAATCCTGCCCATGTCACCGCCGCATATATCGCAATTTTTTTTGCTGAAAAGTCCCATTTATTCATCCTCCTGTTATTTTTTCTGATTTAGGTTTCTGTTTCCTTATCGGTTATGTAAGAATTTTACAACAAATCGACAAATTTTTACAAGTAGTTTTTCAACTGCTTGACAACTCCATTGAAAGTGCTACAATCGTTCTTGTAATTAATCGAAAGGAGGAGTTCTTATATGAGATTTCCTAATGCGTATAACGGTATCAAAAAAGTGTTTCTGGCACAGATACTGATGGTAATCAGTATTGCGGCAATAATAATAGGCGCGGCAATAACTGTTGTAACCTTCTCCGATCTCTATTCGCTTTCTTCGGTCGAAGAACTTTACGGTTCAGTTGCTGTACTTAGTATTGCCACGCTGGGCGGTGTGGTAATTTCAATAATCGCCTTTATTATTAATGCCATCGGTCTTCACGCCGCAGGAAAGGATGAAGGCTGCTTCCGCATAGCTTTCTGGATGACGATTATCGCGCTGGCTCTTTCCGTAGTTTCGAGCCTTTTACAGACTGCCAACCCTTCTCTTTCAGGCTGGTTCCAGTTTGTCGGCAATATACTCGAAATAGCCGTTATCGAATATGCCGTAATGGGTATTATTTCACTTGCGGAACAGCTTTCAGACAATAAAGTCGCATCCATGGGACGGAAACTTCGGATACTTATCACCGTTTTATGGATAGTCATTCTGGCACTTGCGATCTTCAGAATCTTTACGAATGTTGAACTTGTAGCCGTAATTGCTCTTGCAGGAGCTTTGCTCGAACTGGTTGTATATATTATATATATTATACTCGTCGGCAGAGCAAAAGGCATGCTTGCAAAATCATGATACCGGCGCCAAAAGGCGCATACCAAAAAAGCGGACATGACTTAACGTCATGATCCGCTTATTTTCGTTTTATCACTTGGCGTAATCAGTAACCCGGCTTTCGCGGATCACATTGATCTTAATATGACCCGGATATTCCATCTCGTCTTCTATACGTTTGGCTATATCACGCGCCATAAGCACCATGTCCGCATCGGTAACCTGATCCGGAACTACCATGATGCGTACTTCACGTCCTGCCTGAACCGCAAAAGATTTTTCAACGCCTTTGAATGAATTTGTGATTTCTTCAAGCTGCGTAAGTCTGTTTGTGTAAGTTTCGAGAGTCTCTCGTCTCGCGCCGGGGCGTGCTGCCGATATGGCGTCCGCGACCTGCACGACACATGCTATCAGAGACTGCGGTTCCGTATCGCCGTGATGGGATTCCACCGCATTTATGATAAGCGGCGACTCTTTGTACTTGCGGCAAAGGTCGGCGCCGATCTGGATATGCGATCCTTCCGTCTCGTGGTCTATGGATTTGCCGATGTCATGGAGCAGTCCGGCTCTTTTTGCCAGACGCACGTCAAGCCCGATTTCACCTGCCAGAAGTCCCGAAAGCTGCGCGACCTCTATGGAATGTTTAAGGGCGTTCTGTCCGTAACTGAAACGGAATCTCATGCGTCCCAGAAGCCTGATAAGCTCCGGATGGATGCCGTGAACACCGACCTCGAGAGCCGCTGCCTCGCCTTCCTCGCGGATCAGATTATCGACTTCTTTCTGAGCTTTTTCGACCGTCTCTTCTATACGGGCGGGATGGATCCTTCCGTCCACGATAAGCCTTTCAAGGGCTATCCTCGCAACCTCTCTCCTTACCGGATCAAAGGATGAGAGCACCACCGCCTCCGGGGTGTCGTCCACTATGAGATCCACGCCGGTAAGCGTCTCAAGGGCACGGATGTTCCGTCCTTCCCTTCCTATAATGCGGCCTTTCATCTCGTCTCCGGGAAGCTGCACCACTGAAATAGTGGCCTCCGCCACGTGATCCACGGCGCATTTCTGAATAGCCGTCAGCACATAGTCTTTGGCTTTTTTGGCCGCGTTTTCTTTGGCCTGATTTTCAAGCTCTTTATAGAGCTTGGCCGTGTCAAGTCTTACTTCATCTTCAACAGATCTGAAAAGATATTCTTTTGCCTGTTCGGAGGTCATGCCGGAAATGTCTTCCAGCCTTCTGACTTCCTGTTCATGCATCTCGTCAACTTTCTTTTCTTTCTTTTTGATCTCATTTTCCCGTGAATTCAGATCATTTTCGCGTCGTTCCAGGTTGTCTGCTTTTTTGTCAATCGATTCTTCTTTTGACAAAACTCGTTTTTCATACTTCTGAAGTTCGTTTCTTCTGTCACGGAGCTCTTTTTCCATCTCGTTTTTATTGCGAAGATTTTCTTCTTTGGCTTCGATGAGAGCTTCCCGTTTTTTTGCTTCTGCTGTTTTTAAAGCATCGTCGATTATTCCCCTCGCTTTTTCCTCAGCTATGCCAACGGTTTCCGCGTCTTTCGCAATCTTTCTTGCCACTGCTCTTTTGCCGGCAAGCGGTACCGCGATAAGTATGGTGACAACTACTGCAACGGCTGCGACAACCAGTGTTATCCAACTCATTACAGGAGTACCTCCTCTTTTTTATTTAATTGTCATAGTACATACGTAACGAACAAATATTATACTTTTTTGTCAGGTTTGTCAATAAAAATGTTATTTCTTCGTTACAATTTGCAGATGTCCTAAATCGAAAAATCGAATTCTTCTTCTCCGAATTTTTCATGCCCGAATCCGATCATGTATTTCAGGAGACGCGAGGCGCCCGCGGCACTGAAAGCCTCTATGGCTTCATCCGTAGTTTCTTTATTATTAAATATTCCGGTTTCGGCCATCAGCATAAGAGTCTCAAGCGCGTCATGCTTTATCAGCTGTTCAAATACCATTTCAAAATGGCCGCGAATATGCGTGTAAAACCCGGCTTTCTGATCTTCGGTTAAATCCACCGGAACATTTATCCGCTCACATATCATCCTGAGCCTGTCGGGGCTGAAATGATTTCTCATAAGAAAGCCGTCATACAAAGTGAAATCATATAAGCGGCTCTCTTTTCCAAAATAAAGCAGCAGTTCTTCGTTGTGAAAGGGCTGGTTCGGAAAAGAAATCGAATGTCCGGTGGCTTCAAATGTCACTCTTTTTAAAAAACTGCCGAAAAAGGCCTTTTCGGCTATCTTTGTCACTTCTTTTCTGATCAGGGGGCTTTCGTTTTCGTCGAAATACAGCATCAGCTTCAGATTTTTGTCGGGAAGCCTTTCATATACGCAGCCGTTTTCGGTAAAATACACTTCGTTTCCGGAATCTATGCAGACTTCACGTATTCCTTTGTCGTCATCCGCCCAGCCTCCCGCATTTGAGAGCGCGCCATCTTCTATCAGCCTGACCCCGGCGGGTATAAATATCTTTGAAAGAACGGGATTTGCGGAAAAAGCGCCGGCGGCTATTACTTCGGTGCCGCCGGCTATCTCGTACGATATTCTCTCGTCGTCGGGATTTACCGCCGCCAGAGTCAGCGCTCCCGACGGGTCATATACATATATCCCGAAGTCATCCGCAGCTTCGGCAGGGGTAAATCCTTCGGGGAGTATATATCTTTCGCTTTCGTTAAATGTGCAGAAGTGAATTTCTTTCTTCATTTTCCATTGCCTCGATCTCATGCATCAGCTCTTTGTTGCGTTCATAAAGCTGATAATGCTTATCATGCTTAAAATATTCCTCGCAGCCGTTTGCCGCGATAAACCTTGCGCTGCTGCGGTTCATGGTCATCTCCGTGACAAGTATAAGCATCTCGTTTCCTTCACCGAATACGCCGTCAACAAATCTGAATACATTGTTCAGGTTTTCTTTTACGGAAGCTTTTTGGGATTTCATTGCGGCAACGGACTGCTCAAAAGCCTTTTTATCAGTCTCAAACGCTTCTTTTTCCTGTTCGGAGGCGGATGCAAGTTCTGCTTTTCGCTGACGCAAAACCCCGACTTCTTTTTTCAGCGCGTCTTCTTTTTTCAGGACTTCCCTGATCCTTGATAGAACCGCCTCGCCGAGAAGTCCGAGTATGGTTATGCGCTCGTCAAAGGCCGCTTTTTTCGCCTTTTCGTTTATCTCTCCATCCTGTGTGCCGTCCAATATACGCTGTATCTGGTAATCGGTTTTGTTTCTTTTGTAAAGAGCATAATAAACCGAAAATTCTCCCGTGATCTGTCTGCTTCTGATGTATTGCGAAACAAGCGTCTCATCTACGGGGAATCCGCTTTCTTCAAAAAGATAAATGGCTTCCGAGAGATCTTCCCAGCCTCTGGCCGTCACGTAGCTTTTGCCGTCCACCGTGGTTTCTATTTCATAAAAATCCTGTTTCCTGATATCCAGATAAGTAAGAATGGCTTTATGCAGGCCTTTTTTGAGCGCATACTTTCTCCATGCTTCGTAGTCCGGCTCGATCTCCATGATCTTGAGCCTGTCCATCGTAACAACGTCAAATTCTTTTACCGAGCGGTTGTACTCCGGCGGGTTTCCGGCGGTAACTATGACCCAGCCTTCCGGCACGGCCTGGTTGCCGAAAGTTTTATACTGGAGAAACTGCAGCATGGCTGGTCCCAATGTCTCCGAAACGCAGTTTATCTCATCCAGAAACAAAATCCCCTCCGCTCTTCCGCTTTCTTCTATTTTGTCATAGACACTCGCGATTATCTCGCTCATCGTGTATCTTGAAATATCGTACTCTTTCCCGCCGTAATTTTTTTGAACTATAAACGGCAGTCCGAGGGCACTCTGCCTTGTATGATGTGTCATGGAGTAGGAAACCAGGCTGATATCCAGCTCGCGGGCTATCTGCTCCATGATGGCAGTCTTGCCGATACCCGGTGCGCCGTATAAAAACGCCGGTCTCTGTTTCTGAACCGGGATCCTGTAACTCCCGTCTTCATTTTTCATAAGATATATCTGTACTGACCTTTTAATCTGCTCTTTCGCTTCTGCTATGTTCATTTTATACTCCTGATTTTACTGATTTGCCCTGTCCTTAGCTCAGATCGTCCGGCTCCATCACCAGAGAGATCGCCCATGCCGGAACCTTCGGCTTTTCATTCGCATCTTCTATTATTACAAATGCCGTCCTGTATTCCGGCGCGGCTTTGGGATATATCCCCAGCCCGTCGGTAAGATATATAAGCCCTCTGAAATCCGAAAATTCTTTTTCCCTGAGAAGCTTATTTACTCTTTCAAAGACCGGCCTGAAATCCGTCCCGCCGAAACCTTTTACTTCGACTTCCCGTATATAACGTTCAAAATCTTCCCGGCCGGTAATCTTTACTTCGTTTTTTATCTCGCTGTCACACTGTATAATATGCAGGTTCATGTGCTCAAAAAAACTGCCGCTTTCACTGACCATGGTATATGTCTTGTTCAGAAAACTTTTTACGATATGCCCCTGACATGAACCCGATGTGTCTATGGCTATCACCAGATCGCGTATCCTGCTGTCTTCTTTGTATTCCAGCGGCTCAATAAGCGGAAGGTTTTTATAAAGCTTCATGCCGTAGGTGTAATAAATATAGTCAAATTCATCCTGATTTATCTTCATTTCTTCATGATTTGAAATAAAGTTTTTCAGAAATTTCCCGTAATCGTATTTTTCTTTGTAAACGGCTTTTATGTTGTCAATGGCGCTTCCCGGAAGCATTTCCCTGTATCTTGCGGAAGACTCCGCATTCAGCTGTATCGTCTTTCCGATCTCTTTCCATGAGTCGAGAACATTTCCGCCGCTGTTGCCGAGATCCGCACGGTCACTGTAAAGCTGCTCTCCCAGAAAATGAAAAATGCTTACCCACATTCCATGGTCGTCTTCGGTAAAACAACCCGCATACACTTTGTCCTTTTTCCATTCGGCGGGATTTCGCCTGTAATAATTATATATGTTTTCAGCCGTCAGTCTTTTTATTTTCGTGCCCAGATTCGCGAGTATTCTCCTGCGCTCCGTATCTTTGGGCAGATCCATGTTTTTCCAGTTCAGCATGAGCATGGTGTTTTCAACCGCGGCGTCCGCCGCGAAATCCCATATTTCAAAATCCATCTTGTCATACTGGAACGGGTGAAAAAACATGCAGTGAAATATCATATGCATGTACATGCGCGGCAGCTTCGCGGGCAGGGCCTTGAAATACGATATCAGCTTTTCGGCCCCGGCGTAAATGACACGGCCGTCGGTGCCCATGTCTTCGATCTGTATGTCGCTGCCTGGATCATCTTCGATAAATTCCGCCGGCATGGCGACTATGGCCCTGTTCAGAAAAGGCATGTATGATATTATCGTATCCTGCGTGTGGCGGATTATTTTAAGCGCCATCTTTTCTTTTTGTTTTATGGTTATATCAAGCGGCAATACGCATTCTCCCGTATAATCTTTATTATTTCCAATAAGCTAACATTATTGTATCAACCGTGTCAAGTTACGAAAAAATCTTTTAATTTTAAAAAAAATGTTATAATAATCAGTATAGAAACAATAGTATTTCCTCCGTACGAAAACACCGTGCGATAAAGACCGAGAGAGGTGAGAATATGACACGGATTTTTAAAAAAAGCACAGCTGTCGTTACCGCACTTATTCTGATGATTCTTTTGCTGTTTTCAGTAAGCGTGCCGGCCAAGGCGGCTTCCGGTACGCTGGAGGTTGCCTTAAACAGTTCAAGCATGGCTTCCGGCACATATTTCACCGACAAGCATAATATAAACGTCGCCTACAGCTCAGCCGAAAACGCCGTCGGGCTTTCTTCGAACGGCAGTGACGATCCGTATGTAACCTTTAAGATATCCAAGGCGGCGTCCGTATCGGCAAACACATATAAATATGTCGTTGTCAAATATAAAATTCCTTCGTCGGTACCCTCGTACGCCGGAGAGACCCAGTTTTTCTGGAGCGTGGGAGGCCAGGGCGTTTCCGAGGCAAACAGCACGCGCTTTTACGCGACCCGTTCGGGCAAATATGAATATCAGATTATCGATCTTTCGCAGGCCGGATACTGGAACGGAAATCTCTCCCAGATCAGGATAGATCCTTTTGCGGCCGGCACGCCCGCCGGCTCGACGTTTTATCTGGCATCCTTATATTTTTGCATAACCAAAAGCGACGCCCAACAGATAACCCAGGGCGGAGGCAGCTCCGTACATGAAACGACATCCTCCGGACTCGGATATACCGCTTCCGGTTACAGCAATTATGCCGCAGGCTCTTATTTTAAATTCAAATCGGACCTCTCTCTAAAACTTGACGATTCGGCCGCGTCCGGAAGCTTTAACCGTATGCGCTTTTTCTATACTTCAAATCAGCCGCTTAAAATGACGGCCGTATATACCCAGGGAAGCCAGACGATATCCGATCTGTTTTATCTGAACGCGGGAACCAACACGGAGTTCTCCTGTGTAAACAAATCATATTTAAACGGCACGAAAGTATCTAAACTGTCACAGCTCTATTTTGAGCCCTGCAACGGCAGCGAGACGACATTCTATCTGTCAAATATCAAAACCGAAAACATCTCCGTTTACGGCAACAGCTACTCATTCAGCAACGGAAAATTTTCAGTAACCGTTCAGCTGAACAGGGGCGGCGGCATAAGTGCCATAACGGATTCATCCTGTCCGGTATCGGGCATTTCCAACCTTATAAACAGCCATGATACGGGACGCATGGTGCAGCAGTCCTATTACGGTACCGCGAGCAGCAGCCAGTATTCCGGCGGAACATACAACGGACAGGCATGGAACTATAACCCCGTGCAGGGCGGAGATCAATACAACAACTCCAGCCGCCTGATCGATATTTCCGTTTCGCAGAATTCCGTCTATATCAAGGCGCAGCCGCAGGACTGGGCTTTAAATAATCATATCACACCCAGCTATATGGAAAATACATATACGATAAAGAGCGACCATATTCAGGTTGACAACACCTTTACCGACTACGCCGGTTATTCAAACCCCGTATGCGATCAGGAGCTTCCGGCGTTCTATACCATCAGTTATCTTGATAAATTCGTTTTCTACAACGGCTCAAAACCCTGGACGGGCGCCGCGCTGACCGAAAAGCCGTCCCTTAATTTCTGGGGCGATCCGCAGTATGCGGCCGACTGCCGCTTCAGCATGAACAGCGGCAATTCCGAGACGTGGTGCGCATGGGTGTCTTCGGCGAGCAACTACGGAATTGGCGTATTTACCCCGGATGTTACCCAGCTTTTAGCGGGCCGTTACAAATACAACGGCACAAAAACCGCATCAGCGGACGCGACCAATTACGTGGCGCCTCTGAAACGCTTTAATATAGTATCCTATCAGCCCCGCAGCTACAGTTATTATATCGCGACAGGCTCCACGGAGCAAATACGGAATATATTCTACAGCTGCCGGAACGTTCCGGCTCCCGCGGTTTATACCGTGAAATTCCAGTCAAACGGCGGTTCCGCGGTGGCATCCCAGAACGTGACAAGCGGAAATAAGGTTAGTCGTCCGGCCGATCCGACCAAAAAATGCTGCGCATTCGGCGGATGGTACACCGACAGTGCCTGCACGAAAGCATATGATTTTAATACGGCGGTATCCGGAAACTTTACGCTTTACGCCAAATGGACGGACAAACATACCCTGAGCTTCGTCAAAGCCGTATCGCCTTCCTGTACAAAGAGCGGCAACAGCGCATATTATACCTGCAGCGTGTGCGGCAAATGGTTCAGCGATTCGGCAGGAAAGAACGAAATAACAAATCACAACAGCGTTGTCATTGCCGCGACGGGACATAAACCCGGAGCAGCGCAGCATGAAAATGAAGTCCCTGCAACCTGCAGTGAAAACGGAAGCTATGATGAAGTTGTGCGTTGTACGGTTTGCAATGAAATCATCTCCTCTGACAGGATAGTCACACCCGTCACGGCCCACAAATGGGATGAGCCCGTCTGGGAATGGGCAGATGATTACGGCACTGCCGCCGCAACTTTTATCTGCGGGTACAACCCGGCGCATACCTCAACCGTCGAAGCGGTTGTTGAAAGCGAAATCAGCTCCTCCACCTGCGAAGGAAACGGCTCAACCACATACACCGCGAGCGTAATCTTTGAGGGTGTCGGATACTCAGATACTCTGACCATACCCGGAAACGGAGCGCTCGGACATGATTATGTGCTGACTTCATGGGAGTGGACGGATGATTACAGTGAGGCGACCGCGTTTTTCACATGTACCAGAGACGATTCCCACAAGATGCAGATTAAAGCGTACAGCATTACCGGAGCGGTGACTGAAGCTTCCTGTGAGGAGGACGGCTATACGCTCTACACTGCCGAGGCAAGGTTCGACGGACAGATAATTACCGACTCCAAAGCCGTTCCGATACCTGCCGCCGGCCATACCCCGGGCGGGACGGAATATGAAAATGAAGTCGCGGCGACATGCAATGAAAACGGAAGCTGTGACGAAGTTGTCCGCTGCAGACTTTGCAATGAAATAATTTCATCCGACACGGTAATCATCCCCGCAACAGGACATAAATGGGCGCTTAGCGGCTGGGAATGGGCCGGGGATTACAGTGCCGCCACCGCGACTTTTATATGCGGGAACGACGAAACGCACATCACATCTGTCGAAGCGCTTGTCGGGAGCGAAATTATCCCCGCGACGGGCGAAGGCAATGATATGATCGTATATACGGCAAGGGCATCATTTGAGGGTGTTGAATATACGGATACGAAAACCGTAACCGGAGACGCGGGAGCTCTTCAGATAATATCCCAGCCGGAAAACACCAACGTTCCCCTCGGAGGAGAAGCCGTATACGAAGTAACGGCGATAAATGCCGAAAGCTATCAGTGGTACTACAGCAAGAACGGCTCCAACTGGTACAAGAGTACTGCAGCCGGAAATACTTCTCCTTCACTTTGTGTTACCGTTAAAAGCAATACCGTTGACAATATATATCGCTGTATGATCACCGGCAGGGACGGCAGTGTTCAGTACACGGATAACGCGTTTAACGAAATAAACAATACACAGCTTAACGTAACCGGCATATCATGTTCTGAGATAAACGAAAATAAGCAGGCGACGCTTACCGTGACCGCCGAAAATGCCGAAAGCTATCAGTGGTATTACAGCAAGGACGGCTCCAAATGGTATAAGAGCAGTGCCGCGGCGACAGCAGCGGATGACAACAGTTCATCTTCGCTGACGGTTACGGTAAAAACAAACACGCTCAACAATATTTACAGATGTCTTGTAACCGGCATTGACGGAACCAAAGCTTATTCGGACTCAATGCCTGTTTCCGGCGTGCCGTTCATAACCGCCTTTACCGCAAACGGAGAAACCGTGACGGGCGGTGAAGCCATCTTTTCGGTAAATGCCGTAAATGCCGATACCTATCAATGGTATTACAGCAAGGACGGCGGCACAAAATGGTATAAGAGCAATGCGGCGGGAGCGGATACGGATACTTTGAGAATTACCGTTAAGGCTTCCAATGACGGTATGCTGTATCGCTGCAAGGTGACCGCTTCGTCCGGGTTTACCGCAACATCCGATACCGGTATGATTACCGTAATCTGAAAGGCCTGCTTTTCATGGGAGTAATCCAAACTTACGCAAAGATTATCAAAAAACGCATACCAAAGAGTCCTGAAAAGGCTTATAAACTTATTACGACGGGTCTTGCGCTGGAGAAATTCCGCAGCAGGCATTTATCCGACAAAAGGCTGCCAAAAGCTTTTAAGTATCTGAATACATTTGCCGTAAATGAAGTGCTGCAGGCCCTTAAAGATCCGAAAAATACGGTTTGGGCAAATATTTTCGCGCCGGTCGAGATTTTGCAAAACTTCGGCGTACATGTTTTATCCGTGGAAACCCTTTCTTCTTTTCTCTCGGGATTTACGCTCGAAGACTATTTTCTGGACTATGCCGAAAGCAGGGGTATCGCTCCGACTCTGTGCTCGTATCACAGAAATTTTACGGGAGCCGTGGATTCGCTCGTTATACCGCCTGCAGCATTTGCAACGACCACCTCTACCATCTGCGACGGAAACATATGCACTTTCAGGCATCTTTCCGAGCATCATAACGTGCCGAATTATATTATCGACGTACCCGAAATGAACACTCCCGAAGCCGTGCCTTATCTTGTCACGCAGCTTCGGGAGCTTATAGTCATGCTCGAAGATACTTTCGGAAAGCGTTTCGATGAAGATGAGCTTAAGGCCTGCATCAAAAGGGAAAACCGCTCAAAAGAGTATTACGAAAAATATCTGAAAAACATGCGCACCCGCGCTTATCCGGGTACGCTTACGATTCAGATGTACATGCTTTTTGCAAGTCACCTGAATACAGGCTCTTCCGAAATTTTGAAATTTTACCGTATGCTTGCCGCGGAAAGCTCAAAAGCTCCCGAATTCAAAGGCGTCAACCTCTTATGGGTTCACCTGCTGCCTTATTATCAGGAGACTTTAAAAAACTATATCAACCTGTCGGACAAATACCGGATTCAGACCATAGAGCTGAATCTGGATTACAGAAAGCCACTGGATCCCGAAAAGCCGCTTGAATCACTTGCCGAAAAGATGATCGGCAATATTTACACCGGTTCTTACGAAAGAAAGGCGGAACTTGTAAAAGAGCTGGCTCTTGAACTTAATTCGGACGGAGTCATCAATTTCTGTCACTGGGGCTGCAAGCAGTCTTCGGGCGGAATTGCGATTCTCAAAGAAAAAATGCAGGAAATCGACATGCCCTTTCTGGTGCTTGACGGCGACGGAATCGACAGGCGCAACAGCCACGATGCCCAGATCAAAACCCGCTTCGAAGCTTTTCTGGAACTGATTGAAAAACGCAAGGAGACCGAAAAATGATCGCATATATCTGTAAATACGCTCCTGCGGAAATTTTTTCTTCGTTTGGCGAAAAAACCGTACTTCTGGAGCCGGATGCCGCAAATTTCAACAGGGCCGACGCCCTGATGCATCCGAATATATGTTCATATATTAAGGCAGTACTCGAAGATTTTGATCCGGAAAAATATAAAGGCATGATTTTTACGACCTGCTGCGACAGCAGCCGGCGCCTTTATGATACGCTGAAAAAGCTTTATCCCGATAAATTCTTTTACTGTCTTTCCCTTCCCCGAAAACTGAACGATCACTCTTTGCTGTTTTACGCAAATCAGATCAATGAAATGATAAAGGCATATTCGGACTTTTCGGGCAAAGAATTTTCCAAAGAAAAACTGGCGGAAATCTGCATGAGCCGGGATGCCGGAAAAGACAGCCCGTCGGATGCCTCTTCGATAAATATAGCCCTTGCCGGCGCCAGATGCACTTCAAAGATCCGCGAAATGACGGAAAATGCCGGCGGAAAGATCATTTTGGATCTGACCTGCAACGGCATTAAAAGGATTTTTCCGGCAGATGCCGGGGATCCCGTCATGAGATATGCTTATGCTCTGTTAAACCAGCTGCCCTGTCTTCGCATGGCAGAGACTACCGGCCGCGGCCGCCTGATAGAGCAGTTTGAAAATGATTTGGACGGGATTATTTACCACACGGTCAAATTCTGTGATATTTATTCATTCGAATACGCCGGACTGAAACTGACGAAAGATATTCCGATACTTAAACTCGAAACCGATTCGACTTCTCAGGGGACGGGGCAGATACTTACAAGGCTGGAAGCTTTTATGGAATCCCTCAGAACAAAAAAGGGGATTTCGCCGGTATCATCAGGCCCTGCCGAAAATACCAAAGGAGAAAATGAGATGTATATAGCGGGCATAGACAGCGGTTCCACATCCACAAACGCCGTCATCATTAACGGCAAAAAAGAAATCTTATCGAGCACGGTGATAAGAACAGGGGCAAAGAGCATAAACAGTGCCGAAAGGGCGCTGAATGACGCGCTGCAAAAAGCCGGCATCAGACGGGAAGACCTCTCAAAGATCGTATCAACCGGCTACGGCAGAGTTTCTATCCCTTTTGCCGACGAAGACATAACCGAAATCTCCTGCCACGCAAAGGGGGCGCATTTTCTAAACCCGGACGTCAGAACGATCCTCGATATCGGCGGTCAGGACAGCAAAGCCATACGACTTGACGAGGCGGGGAGTGTTACCGACTTTGTCATGAACGACAAATGCGCCGCGGGCACGGGAAGATTTCTGGAAATGATGGCCCGATCGCTTGAGGTTTCAATAGAGGAACTCGGGCCTTTATCCCTGAAAGCAAAAAATGCCGCCGAGATCAGCAGCATGTGTTCCGTATTTGCGGAGTCGGAAGTCATCTCTCTCATAGCCCAAAACCGCGACCCCGAAAGCATAGCTCTCGGAATCCATCACGCCATAGCCGGAAAGGCCGTATCGCTTCTGCAGCGGATTAATCCGGCTCCGGTTTATATGATGACGGGCGGCGTCGCCAAAAACAGCGGTCTGGTAAAGGTTCTGGAAGAAAAGCTCGGATCTCCCGTATTTATTTATAAAGAGCCTGAAATAATAGGGGCTTTGGGCGCGGCGATATACGCTCTCGAGAGCATGCACGCCGGCACGTACTGACAAAAGAACTTTAGATTCCGCCGGGCTTTACAGGCAGCGGATGAAATACCGGTATTACGTTCCGGCCTTTTATCTTTCCGAGTCTTACTCTTTCCATCGCAAGGGACGGATCCGCGTAAAATCTTTCGTTATTTTCAATCAGTTCAGCAAGCGTAACCGGCTTAAAGCCGTTTATATCCACTCCGCAGTTTAATACTCGCGGCAGGTTTCGAAGGATATTATAGGCATCTCCGGCGGTATTATGAAGATGTCCGTGGATCATATATCCCCTCAGGTTGTAGATCATCGGATAATGCGAAAGAAGAATATGAGTTTCCCCGTCGTCTATCTCATAAAAATCTTCGACCGATTCGAGGCATTTGAACCAGTCTTCCTGATTATCAAGCCCGGTGTCATGGTTGCCCCTGATAAGGTGTTTGCGCCCCTTGAGCCTTGAAACATATTTGAGCGGAACCGGCCCCAGCGCCAGCGATACATCCCCCAGAATATATACCTCATCCTCGTCTTTTACCCGTTCATTCCAGTTCGATATTATCGCCTCATCCATTTCTTCAATTGTCGCAAAAGGCCTTTTTGCGAGCGTCAGTATGGGTTCATATCCGAAATGCATATCCGCAATGTAATAAATCATAATAAGCTCCTTTCATCCGGGCAGGTTTTATTTTAACGACATGTGCCTCTTTAGTCAAATGTTATTGATATGAGGATGCGCTTATGATATTTTCAATATATGATTTCACGTTTGCGAAAGGAGCGTCCAATGTCCGGCTTTCTGACAGAAACCTGCCTGCTTACCCACGGGCTTAAATCCATATCAAATGAGACTCTCACCGAAGCATGGCCCGTCCGCGACGAGTGTATAGTCTGGGTTGAAAACGGAAAAGTAATTACCGGAAACATCGAAAGATATCTTTCTTTCAGGAGTCAGGGACATCCTTTAAGGGTAAATATGAATTCTCTTGATAAGGCGATAAAAGACAGTCTTACCGGCGCACTCAGTGCGTCAGGCACAATGGCCGTCTGTGAAAAAGAGGGAATTCCTCTGGCCGTAAGCTGCGGCATAAGCGGCCTTTTATCGGCTGAGGACGAAAATCCGCCTTTGGATCTTATTGCCCTTAAAAACCTTAATGCCGCGCTGCTCTGCACTTCTTTTAAAGACATGTATGACCTGCCCGCCACGCTGAAATGGCTCTCCGAAAACAATATTAAAACAGCCGGATATAAGATCCGGCACTGCAGCGGTTATGTTTTTAATTCTCAAAATGCGGATTTGCCCGCATCATTTTCGGATTCATGCGGTTTTTCGGCTTTTAAGCTGATACTTAACCCCATTCCGCCCGAAAACAAATTAAAAGATTTATCCATACTGGTTTCGGCAATAAACGCCGGAGAACATGCCTTTTCATCCGGAGCTGCCTTTCATCCGGCCGTAAACGCCGCCTTGGATGAGGCCACCTGCGGCCTTTCTTCGAGACTCCAGCTTGAAGCGCTGATTCAAAATATCAAAGCCGCGAAAACTCTTATCGAAAACAGCAAATGATTACTTCATTTTAGCTATGACAAGAGAAAAATATCCCGACTCGTCCGGAATTTCCCCGATACCGAAATATCTTTTTTCGTCCGGAAGCGTGCAGTTTTCAACCATAAAAACTTCGGCATTTTCAGTCCGCAGCCTTTCTTTTAATTCTTTGATCTTTTTTCCGGACTTCATCAAAACATAGTTCCCATCGTTTTCAAACGCTTCAACCTCTTTATGAACTGCCGGAATTATATGAAGCGGCCGGTTCCAGCCGGCAAGCGAAATATTCAGCGCCGCCGCGGCCGCGCAAAAAGAGGGAATTCCGTTTATAAGCTCTGTCTCATATCCCTCTGCCCGCAGATAATCCTGTATATATGTAAAAGTGGAGTATATCGTTACGTCTCCCAGCGTCAGAAAGACGACGTTTTTTCCTGTATCCAGTATCTTTTTTATGGTTTCCGCACCTTTTTGATGGCTTTTCCGTAATTCTTTTTCGTCTCTCAACATGGGAAATTCAACGGGAACAAGCGTTTTTTCCGCCAGGGAAGGCACCGCCTGCACAGCCGTCCTGTATGCGGCCGTCTCGGCCGGTATTTTTCCGGGCAGCGCAACGATCTTTGCTTCTTTTATAATTTTTACGGCTTTCAGCGTCAGAAGTTCCGGATCTCCGGGGCCGACTCCTACGCCGGTAAGTTTTCCTCTCATCAGGTTTCTCCTTTTCACGTCATCTGATCAGACCCTGTTTTATCAGGGGTTTTCTTACCGCCCTTCCCAAAGCATTCGCTATCAGCATTTTAGCTATATCAATGCCTATAAAAGGCAGCACGCAGACACTGAAGGCATATCCGAAACTGCAGTCCATCTGAAGCACAAACCAGACGGTACCGGTCAGATACGCAGCCGCCGTTCCGAGCAGCATGCCCGTTACGGTAAATACCACGCCTGTCATATTGTCTTTCTTTCCGAATCGTTGCCGGATAAAACCCATAATGATTATCATGGGTATAAAACCTATAAGATAACCGCCCGTCGGTCCTGCCAGTTTTGCTATTCCGCCCGTATATCCCGAAAAAACCGGAAGTCCGGCAATCCCCAAAAGCAGATAGATTATATAACTTATAAGGGTGCCCTTTGTCCCGATCACAAAAATCGCGAAATAAAGCACAAGACTCGTAAGAGAGACCGGTATCGGCCCTATCGGCACCGCCATCGGAGCGAAGATACAAAGCATGGCCGCTATTATGGCATGGGTCGTGTACAGGTATGTTTTACTTTTAGCCGCGGTGTTTTCCACGGTATTTCGTCCGGTCATAAATCCTTTTCTCCCGTTAATTTATTATTAAGCCGCAGATTTGTTTTTCAGTAGTTAAGAATATCAAAAAAAGCCCGATTGTCAACCTTTTGCGCAAAAAAGTTTACATTCTAACATCATACTGACGGTTTTATTTGCATTAGCAGCGAATAATATATATACTGTAAAAAAACAACGATTGTAATTTGAGGATATTTATGGGGACTTTTTTTGACTACCTTGACTGGCGGGGGGATCTTTCGCTTTTGACCGATCCCTTTAACGAAGTTGACAGCCTTATGTTCTGTGAACTGGCTTACGCGCATATCGAACCTTATGTGACGGGTGAGGAACGCATCTCAATAGCTGAAGCCTCAGAAAGATATTTTGCCGGTGAAAATAATCCCGATTATGTCTTAGGCGTGGAAGCCCTGAAAAGAATGGGCGAATCTCCTCGTTTTAAAGACCTGGAAATCCATGATCTTAAAGTCATAACAAGCCGTCCGATACAGTTCGGCGCCATGTGCATAGATCTTCCCGGGGATACTACTTATATCGTTTTCAGAGGCACGGACGAAAGCATCAACGGCTGGCGCGAGGATTTCGCCATAAGCTATAAACAGACATTCAGCCAGCGCATGGCCATAAAATATCTGGAAAACCGCATTTCGGATATAAACAGAAAATATATAGTCGGCGGACACTCGAAAGGCGGCAATCTGGCCGTATTTGCTTCGATGCGCCTGTCCGAGGAAAAACAGGATCTGATTCTGCAAATTTATGATTTTGACGGCCCGGGGATCCCCGATGAACGCTTTAACGCAAAAAAATTCGCCCGGATCAAAGATAAGATACTGCGTTTCGCCCCTTCCTACAGCGTTGTCGGGAGGCTTTTCGAGAGAGATTTGCCCGCCGTAACCATATCAAGCTGTGAAAAGGGAATCCAGCAGCATGACGCCAAATCATGGCAGGTGCTTGGAAAAGAGCTTGTAAGGACGGATTTTATTCCCGATGACTGCAAACTTACAAACATTATACTCAAAAACTGGATCGACAGCGCCACACTCACGGAGCGGGAAGCCTTTACAAAAGAATTTTTCGACGCTTTCGAGGTTCGTGGCTCCGAGACAATAGCGGAATTCAAAAGAAAAGGACTGATCGGAACTTTAAATCTGGTGCATTCGGTGGCGCATTTCAGCTCCAACGCGAAACGGGCCTTTAATAAACTGCTCAAATCCGCAAGCAGAAATACGCTTCATTCGGGCACCGAAAAGATGAGCCACGCAATTTCCTGGCTGCTCCAAAAAACAAAGCGGCAGGCCCATACGCAGGAAGAACATTTGAACGAATCCGAACAAAAGCAAGGGGTGACCTGAAATCATGACATTAAAAGAATACATGCACAACAAAATCAATTTAAACAAAAAAACCTGGATTGCCATGATCTTTGCGGTGATTTTTTCATCCGGAATCTTCGGTTTCATATATGAAACCATATTTTATATTTTTAACAACGGTGCGCTTACCCGGCGCGGAACCTGTTTCGGCCCGTGGATACAGATCTACTGCTTCGGTGGCCTGGTTATCTTTTTGCTTTGCTACAAACTCCGAAAACGACCCGTGCTTGTATTTATCATAAGCGGAGTCGTCTGTACAGCGCTCGAATACGCGGCGGGATACGCCATGTTTACCTCAACCGGCAAACGTACCTGGGACTACAGCACTGAGATTCTGAACTTCGGAAATGTCGGAGGCTTTATCTGTCTGAGGGCAACTCTCGTTTTTGCCGCTGCCGGGCTTTTGCTTATTTACGTAATAATTCCGTCTCTGCTGAAACTTTTAAATAAAATCGGCGAGAAAAAATTTTTTATTCTGATGGTTACCATAGGCGCGATCTGTCTCGGAGATATCATTTACAATGACGTGCTGGCAAAAGCCATAGGCAGCGTTGATGCGATCACCGTTTACGGCAGAAGCGGGCTTTATCCGATAGTAACGGGATACGACGGCTCATAATGCGATACGCAAGGTGATTTTAAATGAAGTCAGTCCAGTTTGAAATAACCGAAAAAACCCTGCTGCTGGATGAAAACGGACATCCCGCCGCGCCCGGTTTCTGTCGGCGAAACAACTATATCTACAATAAAGACAGGATTCGCCGTCTGCGCCGCCGCATTAAGGAATGGGATTTTTCTCTTATCACCGATGGCCGATATAAAGTCGAGCTGAATTTTTTTAACATCTCGACATTCGCGGCGCTCACGGCGCAGGTTTTGGATCTCAAAACCGGAAAAAGGCGGTCGGATCTCGTAATCCTGCCCTCGACACCGGATAAATATAATTTGAGCCCCAAAGCCGACGCTCCTTTTGTCTTTATATTTGAGAAATTCGGCAGATATGCCAGATTTGAAACCGGCAATACATACCACCGTCTTGAATTCAAGGGGTTTTCAATGGGAAAACCTTTTGAAATAATTATAAACGGCAGCAGGCTTGCCGATCAGGAAAGCCTGACCACGCTTACCCCTTTTAAACAAAAAGAATGTTTTTTTTACACACAGAAGCTGAACTGTATCACTGCGGATGGCACTATCCGCATTGACGGCAGGACCATTCATCTGAATCCCGAAAAAGCATCCATGGTCATAGACTGGGGAAGAGGCCTGTGGCCTTACAGAAACATGTGGTACTGGTCAAACGGGAGCACGCTTATAGACGGCAAACGCTTCGGTTTTGAGTTGACATGGGGTTTCGGAGACGAATCCTGCGCCACGCAGACCGCGCTTTTTTATGACGGAAAATGCCACAAGATAGGAGCCGTAAGGCTTGATGCCGATCCCGAAAAAACCGGCTGGCTTAAGCCCTGGCACTTCCTTTCGGATGACGGCCGTCTTGATCTGACCCTGACTCCCGTTACCCACCACAGAGACGGCTTCATTTTTGCCGGTCTTTTGGGCATGACAAGCGATCAGGTTTACGGCACTTTTAACGGAAACGCCGTTTTAGACGATGGGACCATCCTCGAAATTAAAGATTTGTTTGCATTTGCGGAAAAAGTTCATAATCGCTGGTGAGGACGGCGGCAGGTGTTCGCCGGGTGCAAAACACATCCTTGCAGCAGTCCTACGTGCTCAGTGCTTTTGCTTTAAACACATCAAAAGAAAACCGCATGGAACACGTCGCGCTCGCTTCGCTTCACTTTTGTTTCATCTGCATCTCGCCTCATTTGTTGAGGGTATTTAATTTATAGAGCGTTAAGAAATGCGGCGCATACGGCGCGAGCACGAAAAAAAGTGATGCTCGCTCGCCGCGACTACCGTTCCCATGCATGTTTTCTTTTTTTATGTGTTTCAAAGCAAAAAAAGCACTGAGCTTTGCAGACCGTCCGCTACTTGCGCACAACGCAATCCGCGCAGTCATTGAAGCCAAGCTTAGAAAGCTCCCCGCGAAAGCGAAGACAAAGCCCGGGGCGAAAAATTTTTACGGAATAATTTTTCGAGCGAAAGAGAACGAGTTTTCATCAGGAAAAGCCCGTTCTCTTTGAGCGGTACCCGGGCGACTCTGAGAATGAGCGGCAGGAGCTTCAAGCGAGGCGACTGCTGCAAGGATGTGTTGTGCGCTCAGCCTTCCCGCCATCTTATGCTTTCCAACACTTTTTTTACCGCAGTACCGCTTTCGTCAGCCCTGTAATAACAGTGAATATAATAAAAATTACTCTTGTTTTTTACAGACCAGGATTCTCCGAGCATTTCGATGCCCTGCGTTTTATAGTGATATCTGAACCCGCTGGCTTTTCTGCCGCCAAATCTTTCCCTTAAAAAACCGTCTCTGACATAGCCGTATTTTTCCATGGCTTTTTTGAGCGTCTTATCCATATTTTTGGCGACGTCACCGCTTCCCGCAAGGGCAGCCGTAAAGGCGTTGACATGCTTATAAGATATGCTTATCAAAATATGCCTCTCGCAGTCTTTTACGCACCAGTCCGGCGGCGTGTCATAATATTTCATTTTGCCGAGTTCTGCTTCATTCAACAAAACAAAACTTTCCGGAACCGACAAAATAAGCTCATTGTTGATCGAATAATCCCTCATAGTTGTTTTAATCCCATTTTTTATTCCCCGGAACAGATTTTTTCAGTAAAATCCTTCATAACCTCAGATATCTTTATCTGCTGAGGGCATACCTTTTCACAGCTGCGGCAGTGCAGACAGGCTGAGGGCTTCTGTTCTTCCGATACGGCCATCATCGCCATCGGCGCGATAAAACCCATGCCCCCGTATGCCGTGGTGAGCATGTGTTCATTGTACAGCTCTATCATCCTCGGTATGTCAATCCCTTTCGGACAATGGCTTAAACAGTAACGGCAGGCCGTACACGGGACTGATTTCTGCGCCATCA
The DNA here is from genome assembly GCA_964389285.1 of uncultured Lachnospiraceae bacterium. Taxonomy (GTDB): domain Bacteria; phylum Bacillota; class Clostridia; order Lachnospirales; family Lachnospiraceae; genus Alectryocaccobium. The sequence continues at coordinate 159,730 of CAYMCZ010000001.1, forward strand.
TTCGATCCGCAATACTCATAAGAACCGACATTTCTTTATCGTTTAAGGGCTTACCTTCCTCGAATGTCTTTATGTTATCCATTAATTGGGCTTCATTTGACATTCCGGACAGATTGACCGTCACTCCCTTAACGCTTTGAAGGAAGCGGAACGCCCAGCCCGGAATCGTTTCATCAGGTCTTAAGACTTTCAATTCCGAAACAAACGGCTCCTGAAGCTGTGCAAGTCTTCCCCCTCTGAGCGGTTCCATTACCCAGATCGGTATGCTCATTTGATTTAAAAGTTCGGCCTTTTCTTTGCTGTGCTGAAACTCCCAGTCTAAATAATTAAGCTGGAGCTGGCAGAATTCCATGTGCTCGCCGTAAGCATCCAGAAAGCGTTTTAACACGTTCAGCTCTCCGTGACATGAAAAGCCCAGATATTTTATCCGCCCGTTCTTTTTCTGCTCCATAAGGTATTCAAATATCCCGTATTTCGGATCCAGATACTGATCTATATTCATCTCACAGACATTATGAAACAGATAAAAATCAAAATAATCCATAGATGTCTTTTCAAGCTGCTTCTCGAATATTTCTTTTATTTTCGTCATATTGGAAAGATCATATCCCGGGAACTTGGTCGCCAGATAAAAACTTTCACGGGGATATTTCGCAAGCGCTTCACCCATAACCGTTTCTGATTTGCCGTTATGATATCCCCATGCGGTGTCATAATAATTTATTCCGTTTTTCATGGCTATATCGACCATTTTAAAGGTCTGTTCGCGGTCTATTTCGGAATCATTTCCGTTTATTACCGGCAGACGCATCGCACCGAACCCGAGTTCCGATATCTTTATGTCCTGAAAATCCCTGTATATCATCTCAATCCTCCCTTTCTCTGTTTTCCCTGCTTTAAGATTCGATCAGCTTTGCGGCCATATTGTCTCATTTCTTTCTTTTATCGGATGCGGTAGCCTTAAAACTCATGTCGATCAGGTCAAAGACCTTATCTTCAGGAACCGTCCCGTCCAAAAACACCGTAATCCAATGCTGTTTGTTCATATGATATGCCGGGATTATGCCCTCCTGCCTGATAAGTATATCCCGAAAAAACATATCGCTCACTTTTAAATTGACTACTTCGGCATATTCGTTTCCGCTTTGTCCCAGCTTGTTTCTTTGGACATCCAACACCAGGGCAAACCATTTCCTGTTATCGGCATGCCTGAACACTGCGCTCCTGTCATCCGCCCGCCAGGGATAATCCGGCATAACTTTATACTTTTTTCTGATATATTCGAACACAAGCTCTCTCATTTTTGCCCGTTTATCATACCTTTCTCTTTTATAATTCGCGATATGCTTTCCTCTCGCCTCTGATGTTGTGTCGTTTTACCATTAGTTTTTCTTTCATTTCATCACACTCACCTTGCCTTGTCAATAACTGAAAAAGCTATGCCCCCGGCCAAAGTTTAAAAACACTTTCTCTTTTTTGCAGCTAAAACGGGGCTGTCCGTAACAGACAACCCCTTTTGAAAATGCTCTTTTTTGCTAAGAATAATTATTAATACAATTTCGCTCCCGGCGGTATATGCGGATCCACCGTCAGAAGATGCAGCTTTTCTTCGCCGTTTTCTTTATGGACCGCGCTGATAAGCATACCGCATGACTCGATTCCCATCATTGCCCTCGGCGGCAGATTTGTAATAGCTATACAGGTTTTTCCGATCAATTCTTCCGGTTCGTAGTATTCACGTATGCCGCTTAGAATTGTGCGGTCGGTGCCTGAACCGTCGTCCAGCGTGAACTGCAGAAGCTTTTTGCTCTTTGGAACGGCGAAACAGTCCTTGATTTTGACTGCCCTGAAATCAGGCTTGCTGAAAGTCTCAAAATCCACTGAATCCTTAAACAGCGGCTCTATTTCGACGTTTGAGAAATCGATCTTTCCGGCAGCTTCTTCCGGGAAAGCCTTGTTTTCCGTGCTTCCCGACTTGAGTGACTTCATCGTCGGGAACAGCAGTACGTCTCTGATCGCCGCGCTGTCGGTAAAGAGCATGCAGAGTCTGTCGATACCGTATCCTATGCCGCCTGTGGGAGGCATGCCTATCTCGAGTGCATACAGAAAATCTTCGTCCGTGTGCTGGGCTTCTTCGTCCCCGGCCTCGGCATTTTTATCCTGCTGCGCAAAACGTTCTCTTTGATCAATCGGGTCATTAAGCTCCGAATACGCGTTGCACATCTCCCATCCGTTCATGAAGAGCTCAAAACGCTCAACCTTTCCGGGGTGTCCGGGCTTTTTCTTGGTGAGCGGAGAGGTCTCGATCGGATGATCCGTAACAAAGGTGGGCTGTATGAGCTGATCTTCCACAAACTCCTCAAAGAAAAGGCTGAGTATATCGCCGATCTGATGGCGCTCTTCGAATTCGACGCCTTTTTCTTTGGCTATGCTTCTTGCTTCGTCCAGAGTTTTAATCTGATCAAAATCAATACCCGTATATTGTTTTACGGCATCCGTCATAGTGATACGGGCAAAGGGTTTGCCGAGATCCATTTCGATGCCGTTATAAACTATGGTCGTCGTACCGAGCACATCAAGCGCGACATGACGGAACATATTTTCGGTAAGATCCATCATGCCCTCATAATCCGTATATGCCTGGTAGAGTTCCATGAGTGTAAATTCGGGATTATGTCTGGTGTCAAGGCCTTCGTTTCTGAAAACACGGCCGATCTCGTACACTCTTTCAAGTCCTCCTACTATGAGCCTTTTCAGGTACAGCTCAAGAGAAATTCGCAGTTTGAAATCTTCGTTAAGGGAATTAAAATGCGTCTCAAAAGGCCTTGCCGCCGCTCCGCCCGCATTTGAAACGAGCATCGGGGTTTCAACTTCCAAAAAGCCCCTGTCGTCAAGATAGCGCCTTATGCTTCCGATAATGCGGGAGCGTTTGATAAACGTATCCCTGACCTCTGAATTCATAATAAGATCCGTATAGCGCTGGCGGTAACGAAGATCGGTATTTGTCATGCCGTGAAATTTTTCCGGAAGTATCTGAAGACTCTTTGAAAGGAGAATCATCTCGCTTGCATGCACGGAAATTTCTCCGGTCATGGTTCTGAACGCATAACCTTTAACCCCGTAAATATCGCCGATATCGGATTTTTTAAAATCCGCGTATGCGTCTTCACCTATGGCGTCTCTGGAGACGTAAACCTGGATATTGCCTTTAAGATCCTGAATATTGCAAAATGAAGCCTTTCCCATAACGCGCTTGAACATCATCCTGCCCGCAATACTCACATTTATGGGGCTTGCGTCCATGATTTCGCGGCGTTCGTTATAATCAGCTTTGACGGCTGCCCTTGCCGTATTTTCGTCCATGCCGTCAACGCATACCGGCTTTCTGTCTTTTAAAAGCTCCGCCTCATGTGCCTCATAAGCTTTTTTTACTTCCAAAGAATGATGCGTCTGGTCGTATTTTGTTATCTCAAAAGGATCCATGCCTTTTGACTGCAGTTCGAAAAGTTTTTCACGGCGTACTTTCAGAAGGGTGCTGAGTTCTTCTGTCCGGTTTTTTTCCTGCTGTGCCATCTGTGTATCCTCTCAAATATCTTTATCTATCGATAAAACAATGAATTTAATTATGCCTGCAGGTGTCTCCACTTCGACCTCATCTCCAACGGAAGAACCTATAAGCGCCTTTCCTACGGGGGATTCGTTGGAGATCTTTCCTTCAAGGCTGTTGGCTTCCGTGCTTCCCACGATGGAATATTCCACATCTTCGTCAAATCCGACATCATGAAGCTTTATCCTGCAACCGATATTTATGCTTTCGGTGCTTACTTCGCTCGCATCCACCACTTCGACGTTTTTCAGAATGTTGTCGATCTGCTCGATACGAGCCTCTATATCGCGCTGCTCGTCTTTAGCTGCGTCGTATTCGGCATTTTCCGAAAGGTCGCCCTGTTCTTTGGCTTCTTTTATCTTTTGAGCGATCATTTTTCGCTGATTTAATTTCAAATCTTCGAGTTCATTTTCCAGCTTCACAAGACCTTCGTATGTCAAAATGTTCTTTTTCGCCTGCATCGTTAATTTCCTTTCAATAACAGCATTCATTGCCGTGGCATATTCTCAGTATTATAAGAGAATAGAAAAAAGTTGTCAATAAAAAGCGCCGCAATCTTTTGTGTTTTCATATCCCCGAAAGAATTTCTTTAAAATCATTTAAGGTTTCGGCGGTATTTATCATTCTTCGCAGCTTTGCCGCGTTCCTGAATCCTTTTATATACCAGGCGGCATGGCTCCTCATCTGCCTTATGCCCCTGTACTCTCCTTTTTGCTCGGCAAGAGCGGCCGCCTGGCGCAGTATCATGGCGACGATCTCTTCTTTAGCGGGAGGCATCTTTTTTTCTCCGGTCTCAAAATAATGTCTGATCCGCGAAAATATCCATGGGTCTCCCATTGCTGCACGTCCGATCATTATCCCGTCGCAGCCGGTCTGCCTTATCATTTCCTCAGCCGAGCTTTCGTCAGTAATATCGCCGTTTCCGAAAACCGGTATTTCAAGAGCACTTTTGACTTCTCCTATTATCTCCCAGTCGGCTTTTCCAAGATAAAACTGATCCCGCGTCCTGCCGTGAACGGTCACGGCGGCGGCTCCGTTCTCCTGCGCTATCCTGGCGATCCGGACGGCATTTCTGTTGTCTTTGGTAAAACCGGCTCTGATTTTAACCGTGACGGGCTTCCCCGCCGATTTCACAAGTGCCCTTATTGCCTTTTCGGCCGCTTTCGGATCCGCCATAAGAGCTGAGCCTTCATGATTTTTAACTACCTTCGGTACCGGACATCCCATGTTAAAATCAACTATATCAAAGGGCTGCTCACTGATCATGGATGCAGCCATGGAAAGCGCGTCCGGATCACTGCCGAAAAGCTGTACCGCCGCCGGACGCTCGTCCGGATTTGTTGTCATAAGCTCTGTCGTATTTTTATTTTTGAATACTATTGCCTTGGCGCTTACCATTTCGGTACAAACAAGACCCGCACCCTGTTCTACGCAGATTCTCCGGAATATTTCATCCGTAACTCCTGCCATAGGTGCGAGTCCTATCGGGGTCTGTACTTCCACAGTGCCGATTTTTAATGGTTTAATCAATTTTTTTATCGCCTTTTATAAAGACTTTATAATACAGCTCCAGTGACGCAAAAAGATCTGTTTTTTCCCTCAGCAGTCTTTTTATCATCAGTTCCGACCCTATATCATCATAAAAGAAGTCCGCTTCGGCGGCATCTGATTCCAGATAGAGTTTTCCGTCCTGATCAAACCGAAGCGTGAGTATTCCGCCTGCCTGCATCGTATGCGTCACGCAAATGGTTTGCAGCTCTTTTTTTATATGATCGGGCAGGGTGTCAAAATCCGGGTTCAGATAATATTTTTCTTCATACGAGCTTGCTCCGCACAGAACCATTTTCAGGCTCCCAGCGTGGCAGCCATAACGGCTTTTATCGTATGCATCCTGTTTTCCGCCTCGTCAAAAACTTTTGACTGTCTTGAGGAAAACACCTCGTCCGTCACTTCCATGTCGGAAATACCGAAACGCATGGCGGCCTGTGCGCCTATCGTGGTTTTGGTGTCATGAAAAGAAGGAAGGCAATGCAGGAAAATAGCCTTCGGCTGCGCAAGCTTCATAACTGCCGATGTTACCTTATATGGCGTGAGATCTTTTATGCGCTTTTCCCATACTTCATCGGATTCGCCCATGGATACCCAAACATCCGTACATACCACGTCGGCGCCTTTTACGGCTGCGGTAACCTGCTCCGTCAAAGATATGGACCCCCTGCTTTCGGCGCAGTATTCTTCACACTGTTCCACAAGAGACATATTAGGGAAATATTCTTTCGGGGCGCATGCCGTGAAATGCATGCCTAACTTTGAGCAGGCAACCATGTAAGAATTGCCCATGTTATATCTCGCGTCGCCCAGATATACTAATTTCAGGCCTTCCAGAGTGCCGAAATTTTCTTTTATCGTAAGCATGTCGGCCAGCATCTGAGTGGGATGATATTCGTTTGTCAACCCGTTCCAGACCGGTACGGAAGAATACTTTGCCAGCTCCTCCACTATCGCCTGACCGTATCCGCGGTATTCTATTCCGTCAAACATACGGCACAGCACCTGCGCGGTATCGGCTATGCTTTCTTTTTTCCCGATCTGGGAAGAAGCCGGATCCAAAAATGTAACTCCCATTCCCAGATCTCTTGCCGCGACCTCAAAAGCACACCTTGTGCGCGTACTGTTTTTCTCAAAAATCAGTGCGATATTTTTGCCCCTTAAAGTCTCCGTCGGAATGCCTTTTTTCTTTTTGGCTTTGTATTCGGCGGCAAGATCTATCAGATAAATGATCTCTTCTTTTGTAAAATCCTTAAGAGTTAAGAAATCACGTCCTTTTAAATTATATTTCATTAAATGTTTTCCCCTTTAAAGCTAAATCATAATTCATAAAGCGACGCATCCGTAGGTCTTTGAGGATCAAATGCCGCGGCGGCATCTATGAGGTCGCTGACTCTGTCATCTCCTCCGTAAACGGCCATCCAGAGTCTGTATCCGTCCAGATTCCGGCGTCCCATGCGTAAAAATCCGTCTTCGATCTGTACAAAGTATTGCGCCGAATCCACGTTACAGAAAATATTGAAGCCTTTGTCTTTGAGATACTGGACCTTGGGAGATTCGGAATATACTTCATTCCATGCGGCCAGATCCTGACCGTGCGCGAATATAATCTTATCGCAATCTCCTATCAGAGGCTTCACATAATTGAGCCATTTTTCCGTATCGGTCTGTATCCACTCCATATCGGCATCGCCCACTCGGATATGCCCCCACGTATGGCTTGCAAATGTCCAGCCGTCGGCCTTAATGGCATCCGCCACGGCCTTTGCCTGAGCGCATTCGTTATCCCAGTTGAAATCGGGATTTGCCGCAAGATACGCTTCCTGATCGGCGGTAAGATCCACCCTGTCACGGTAGCAATAGTCGGTCCTGTAGCCGAGTATACCGTTGTATCCTGTCAGAGCGATCGTACCTTTTGCTCCCTTATAAGAAAAATCGGGATGAGACTCTATAAATTCATCTAAAAGCGGTACGCAGTCATAAGAGCCTACGAGAGTATTTCCGTTCGCGTCAACATATTCACAGGTGGGCTTTCCGTCTTCTCCCACTATCATTCTGGTAGCGGTGCCGCGCCCGTTATAGCTGTGATAATAACTCAGATCATCAAGCGAAAGCACGAAAGGAGTCTTTCCTGCCGGAAGATATATGTCTTTCGCCGTAACATGCACATATCCGTTTTCGTCAGTGGTCTTATCTACCATATCATCCAGAGAAACAAGCACATAGCCCCTCTCGTACATCTGCTGAATTATCGAATTGAATTCATCAACCGTCGTCATCCATTCGCAAAAACCCGCAGTGGCGTTATCCCACGCGGAATCTCCCGTAATCGAAAAACCTCTGGACGGGTCAACCACGAGCGAATGAAAGAATATATGTGTCACGCTGTACGGCGACGTGGCTGCAAGGCTGCTTTTGGCCGCCTCATAATCCGCTAAAAGCGCAAGTATTTCAGGATTATCCTGCGCTCCTTCGATCGTATTTAAAAGATCTATGGCTCCCTGATAATCATACTGAACCGCCATGGCCTTTGCCTGATCCACCAGCGCGGCATAGCTGTCCGCAGTAACGGCGCCGGGGGTCGGATCCTGATTCTGCGGCTGCTCTGTCACCGTCTGAGTAACATTTTCCGAGGTTTCAACCTGGTTATCGGCTACGGCGGCATCCTTTGATTTGTTTGATCCTGCTATTGCCTTGATCGCAAATACAAGCACAATGATAAGCGCGACCAGTATAACAGCCTTGACGATCAATCCCTGATTTCCGCTCTTTTTTGCACTCTTTTTACTCATTTTTTCTGTTATTTCCTTTCATGGTTTCGTTTTTCATGAACAGTATACATCAGTATCGCTGCGGCCGCTGCCGCGTTTAAGGATTCGAGACGGCCTTCCATCGGGATGTTTACGAGCATGTCGCATTCCGAGATGACAAGGCTGCTTAATCCGTTTGCTTCGTTGCCTATAAATAATACGCGCCCGGAGGTGTAATCCGGCTTCGTATAAAGACATTCCCCCGACAGATGCGCTCCATACGAAGTTATGCCGTTTTCCTTAAACCATGCCGTAAGGCTTTTTATATCGTCTTCGTATATGAAAGGCACCCTGAAAACGGAACCCATGGTTGATCTTATGGTCTTCGGGGAAAAAATATCAACGCTGCCCTTTGTCAGTATCAAACCGCTCACGCCGGCGCCTTCGGCCGTGCGCATTATGGTCCCCGCGTTTCCCGGATCCCTGATGTTCTCCATGAAAACAATAAAGGGTTTTCCGTTTCCGAGAAGATCTTCACGCCTGTATCGCGGCTGTCTTATGACGCTTATTATCCCCTGAGGGGTTTTGGTATCACATATCTTTTCAAAAAGGTGATCGGCCGCGACAAAATAATCCGTGCCGCGCAGCAGGTCTTTATTTTCTTTTTCAAATGTTTCCGAAACATATACCGCCTCTCTTAAATCCTCCGGCGTTTCCTGAAACAGCTTGATGCCCTCAGCGGTAAACAGCCCCGTCCTTGTCCTTTCTTTTCGCTTACGGACAAGAGCATGCAGTTCTTTTATCTGTCTGTTTGCCGCGCTTGTTATTATCATTTTTATTTTCTCATTCTGACATATTTGTTGTGTGTAATCGTATCAGCGACGTCGAACATCAGCTTGCGGTCCTTTTTGGAATCAACCGCAGCCTCGCTGATATCGACATGGGTAAATCTGCCGCCCTGAAATACTACGATACGGTTGTATATTCCCTGATCTATCAGCTCGGCCGCCATATATCCCATGGCAGTGGCATATACCCGGTCTCTGGAAGAAGGATTTCCGCCTCTTTGCATATATCCGAGGACAGTGGCTCTGGTTTCTATACCCGTGCCTTCTTCTATCTTTTTGGCCAGCTCATCCGAATGGCCGACTCCTTCCGCATTTACAATGATAAAATTCTTTTTTCCGAGTTCCTTTTGTTCGTTTATGTGATCTATGACCTTTTGAATGTCATTATCATACGTTTCGGGAATCAGTATATCCTCTGCTCCGCTCGCGATCCCGCACCAGAGCGCCAGATATCCCGAACGGCGTCCCATAACTTCTATTATGCTGCAGCGTTCATGCGAAGCGGATGTGTCTCTGACCTTATCAATCGCATCCACGGCATTGTCCGCAGCCGTATCAAAACCGATCGTATATTCCGTACAGCTCACATCCAGATCTATTGTGGCCGGTATGCCTATTATCTTTTGTCCGAGTTTCGAAAGCGCTTCCGCCCCTCTGAATGAACCGTCGCCGCCGATAACGACAAGCACGTCTATACCGTTTCTTAAACAGGAGTCATATGCGCGTTTAACGCCCTCATCGGTATACATATCCTTGCATCTGGCAGTATACAAAAAAGTGCCCCCTCTTTGAATGGTCTGCGAAACATCATAGGATTTCAGTTCTTTGATGTTTTCTTCGATCAGGCCTTTATATCCCTGATATATACCCATAACGGTATATCCTTTATCTCTGGCGCATCTTACGACTGCCCTTATCGCCCCGTTCATACCCGGAGCATCGCCTCCGCTTGTAAGCACTCCTATTGTTTTCTGCTTGTTTTCCATAATTCAAAGACCGCTCCTTATGGCTTAAAGTATAACTATATATAGTAGATGATTATACACGGTTTTTTTTTATTTGTGAACACTTATTTTCTTTTCCGTGACCTTAATGTTATCTTCCCCGAAAGCCTCCTTAAGCCTTTTGATCAGTCCGGCCGCGTCTGTCGCGTCAGCCATTACCGAAAGCCTTTTTACGGCCTTTTCTTTTTTAAGATATATAACCGCCTGAGCGCTGCCGGATGAGCCTGAGAGTAAAGTATTCAGTCTTTCATGATTGCTTTTGTAATCTTCATGATCCTCAAACTGTATCCAGATTTCTTTTTCGAGATCGTCAAATCCGTAAAGCCTCTCCAGTATGATTTTTGCATCTTTATCTTCTTCCGCGCTGATACGTCCGCGCACGAAGACCTTGCTTTCCTCTTTCAGCCTCTTTTCATATCTTTCGTAATCCCTCGGAAATATCTCAACTTCCGCCGAACCGAAAAGGTCTTCTAATGTAATAAAAGCCATAGCCTGATTGTTTTTCGTGAATTTGATCGTTTTTTCGGCAATGATACCGCCTATAACCGCGGTTTCCCCATCGGATGCCTTTGTTTCGCCTGTTTCCCCGTCCAGCAAAAGATCGGCCGTGGTCGCAGTGATATTTGCCCTCCATTTTTTCTCATCATCCTCAAGAGGATGTCCGGTAATATATATACCGGTAACTTCTTTCTCAAAGGCCAGCTTTTCGGACTTTGGGAATTCGGGAAGATCAGGCATCGGCATCTCATATCTGTTTCTGTCCTCGTCCGTCATGAAATCAAACAGACTCATTTGTCCGCTCACCGAATTCTTTTTTTCCTGCTGAACCTGATCCGCTATCCGGGAATATACCGCCAGCATCTGATGCCTGTTTGCTCCGAAGCAGTCAAACGCACCGGCCTTGATAAAGTTTTCAAGGGTTCGTTTGTTGACCTCTTTTGTGCTGAGTCTTTGGCAGAAATCCTTTATGCTCTTGTAATCTCCGTTAAGCTCCCTTTCTTTTTCGATTGCCGACATTACGGGTTTGCCTATGCCTTTTATGGCTGTCAGACCGTATCTTATACAGCCGTCTTCCACGGAAAATTCGCCTTCGCTTTTGTTAATATCGGGGGGCAAAAGCCTTATCCCCATATGACGGCAGGTGTGTATATAACCCGAAACCTTAGCCGGTACATCCATGACCGAGGTCATGAGCGCGGCCATGTACTCCACGGGAAAATGATGCTTAAGCCATGCGGTCTGATAAGATACTATTGCATAAGCTGCGGCATGGGATTTGTTAAACGCGTATTTGGCGAAATCTATCATGCTGTCATAAATCCTGTTTGCCACATCCGTGCTGATGCCGTTTCCGACACAGCCGGTTATGCCCTCCGAAGGGTTCCCGTATACGAAATTCTGACGTTCTTTTTCCATTACGGCAGCCTTCTTTTTGGACATGGCGCGCCGGAGTATGTCGCTTCGCCCGAGAGTATAACCGCCGAGCGATCTTACTATCTGCATAACCTGTTCCTGATAAACTATACAGCCGTAGGTCGCCTCAAGTATGGGTTTTAGCTGCGGGCACATATAATGAACCTCATCCGGATTATGCCTGCCTTTTATATAATCCGGTATGAAATCCATCGGCCCGGGCCTGTAAAGCGCGATACCGGCAATAACATCTTCGATACTGCCCGGCTTAAGCTCTTTCATGAAGCTTCGCATACCGGCAGATTCAAGCTGAAATACACCGTCGCATTTTCCCGCGCCTATCATATCAAAGACACCTTTGTCCTCAAGATCTATATTGTCAAGATCTATCCTGCTGCCGGAAGATTTTTCGGCAAGCGTCTTTGCATCCCTTATGACAGTCAGTGTGCGAAGCCCCAGGAAATCCATTTTCAAAAGACCCAGCTCTTCTAATGTATTCATGGTAAACTGGGTTACTATGGTGCCGTCGGCGGCTCTGGCTAAAGGTACATACTCATCCACGGGTTTGCCGGAAATCACGACTCCGGCGGCATGCATGGAAGTATGCCTCGGCAATCCTTCCAGACGCTTTGACATCTCGATAAGCTCACGAACCTTTGGGTCTTCCGCACACAGAAGTTTCAGGGAATGATTCATGTTCAGCGCTTTGTCGATAGTGATATTCAGCTCGTTCGGAATCATCTTCGCAATCGAATCCACCTGACCGTAAGGCATATCCATGACACGTCCCACATCTCTTATTACTCCCTTTGCGGCCAGCGTACCGAAGGTTACGATCTGAGCCACACAGTCCTTGCCGTATTTTTCCACAACGTAATTGATGACTTCCGGTCTTCTTTCATAGCAAAAATCCACGTCTATATCCGGCATGGATATTCTTTCGGGATTTAAAAAACGCTCAAACAGAAGCTGGTATTTTATGGGATCAAGCTGAGTTATGTCCAAAGCATAGCTCACCAGAGATCCTGCGGCGCTTCCTCTGCCCGGACCGACCATTATCGAATTGTCTCTGGCGTATTTGATAAAATCCCATACGATCAGAAAATAATCCACATAACCCATGTTTCTAATCGTATCCAGCTCGTATTTAAGCCTTTCTTTCAGCTCATTTGTCACCTCCGGATATTTGCGGCTCAGCCCTTCCCGGCACAGCTTATTTATATATTCCCATGATGTATAGCCCTCAGGCACATCGAATTTCGGAAGTTTAGTGACGCCGAATTCTATTTCGACATGACACCTGTCGGCTATTTTCTGTGTATTCTCGAGAGCCTCTGAAGCATAAGGAAAGAGCTGCGCCATTTCCTCGGGCGATTTGAGATAATACTGACCGCCTTCGTAACGCATACGGTTTTCATCCTGAAGCTTTTTGCCGGTCTGGATACACAAAAGTATATCATGAGAATTTACGTCATCCGCATAGGTATAATGCACGTCATTTGTGGCGGCAAGCGGAATTTTCGTTTCCTGACTTAAGCGCATCAGCTGGGCAGTCACTTTTTTCTGTTCCGGAAGACCGTGATCCTGCAGCTCCAAAAAAAAGTTGTTTTCTCCGAAAATATCCCTGTATAAAAGAGCTGTTTTTTTAGCCTCTTCATACTCATCCCTTAAAAGATATCTGGGAATCTCGCCTGCCAGACCGGCGGAAAGCGCGATTAATCCTCCATGGTATTCTTTCAAAAGTTCCAAATCGATCCTCGGTCTGTAATAATAGCCGTCTATATAGCCCTTTGATACAAGCCGGGTGAGGTTTTCGTATCCTTCGTTGTTTTCCGCGAGCAAAACAAGATGATAGTATCTTTCATCACCCGCATTACTTTCCCTGTCAAATCTGGAACCCGGAGCCACATAGACTTCACAGCCGAGCACCGGATTGATGCCCGCCTCTTTTGCGGCCTTGTAAAATTCCACACAGCCGTACATTGCGCCGTGGTCCGTTATGGCGCCGCTGTTCATTCCAAGTTCCTTTAATCTGGAAACATATTCCTTTATCTTGTTCGAGCCGTCCAGCAGCGAATATTCCGTATGAACGTGAAGATGTGCAAATGACATATAACTCTCCTGATCAGGTGTGTCCGTTCAAAACTATTTTGATTTCAGATCATATAGATCTTTCCGTTTTCTATTTTGACTTTCTTTTCTTTAAGAAGCCGTCCGACAGCTCTTTTGAAAGCCGCCTTTGAAATGCCGAATTCTTTATTTATGATCTCGGGATCAACTCTATCATCAAACAACAGCAACCCGCCTTCATCCCGCAGTCTGTCAAGTACCATTTCGGCATCATTTTCCATCTGAATGTATGCTTTTTGTTTAGGAGTTGCGTCTATACGCCCGTCCTCCCTTATCTGGACTATCCTTACGTTTAAAACCTCCCCTATGGAATACTTCCCCTGAGCGTCCTTTTTTTGAATCAATCCACTGTATTTGTCTTCCACCGCTATAAAGAGACCGAATTTTTCATTGCTGCCGTATATCCTGGCTTTTACCATATCTCCCATCCGATAAACGGGATTTGTTTTCAGATAGGGGTAAACCTTCATCGTGGCGCAGAGTCTTTCGCTTTTATCCAGATACACCGCCACAAAGACTTCGTCTCCTTCTTTGACTTTGCAGGTCTGCTCTTTGAAAGGCAGAAACAGATCTTTTTCCAGACCCCAGTCGAGGAAGGCTCCTATCTTTCCAACCTGCGCCACCCTTAAAACTCCTGTTTCATTTAACATGAGCGCAGGCCTCTTAATCGTGGCTATAATGCGGTCCTGCGAATCCCTGTAGAGAAACACATTTATCACGGAGCCTTTTTCAGTGCCTTCGGGCACCTGTTTTGCCGGAAGCAGCACCCTGTTTTCCGCGGTTTCTTCGCTTTCGGCCAGATAGACTCCGAAATCCACAATTTTTACCACCGTAAGCTCCTGCATTTTCCCAAGCCGAAACAAACCTTAATCCTCCTTAAAGTACCATTCCCCGATAAAATATAAATCTCCGTCCGAACCGCAAAGTCTCACCTGATATCCGTTTTCGCTCTCGGACGTCACGGGATAAAATACATCTCCCATAAATGCCTGTTTTTTGTATTCCGCGCGGAAGCGGTTGAATTTGAAATTATTATACTTCTCAAGAAGCCCGACCGCAATCGTCACAAACTGCAAATTGTTTACATGCCTGTTTGTATCTATCATATGTGCCTCGACCGGAATGGGATCGCCGGCGATGCCATTATCCGATACCGGGATCTTTCTTTCTATATCCATATCCCGGATTTCCATATCCGGCTCTGTCGTATATTTATCCGCCAGCGCTTTGCTGATATTTTCGGTCTGTTTGGTTTTTATGTTTATCAGCGCATACTGTCCCGAAGCGTCCGCTATTACCTCTCCGCCTGCCGAAAGAAGCCGGAAGTTTCTGTATCCTATGCAGCGGCGAAACCTGTATGCCCATGTCTGAGGCGTGACCATATCACCTAATTTTGCCTCCCCGAAAAGACGCACCTGCCATGCAGCCAGCACCCATGTGATGCCCTCCGCAGTCATTTCAGCCATACTCGCACCGTTGTCTTCGCCGTGAAAAACAGAAGTGTCCTGAAAAAGTCCCAGCAAATGCGAAAAAGTAAGCCTGCTTTTTTTATCGACTTCACTGTATCTTATTCTGGTTTTAAACTCGTATATCATTATCATAATCCTTTTTTATGAAAATATTATGAAAAGCGAGCCGCTGCTAATGCAACGGCTCGCTTTGGTACAGGGCTACAAGGATTCGAACCTTGAAATGACGGAGTCAGAGTCCGTTGCCTTACCGTTTGGCGATAGCCCTATTTGGTGAACATCAGATAATATACCAGATGTTCGAAACAAATACAAGAGTTTTTTATTAAAATCCGAACCTAAAATCCGAACTCAAAGTTTTTACTATAGTCCGAACTCAAAGTTTTATTAAAAACCGAACTCATCGATGGTTTCGGATATTTCGTCAAGGTTTATAAGAAGTTCCCCATCGAAAATGTTTACAGACGCACTCCCGATAAGTGGCATAACCTGCGGAAGCCAGTTTTCATCCTGAAAATTATATATGATAAGCAGCCGCTGCTCGGGATTAATAATCCAGTATTCCCGAACGCCCGCTTCCGCATATTTGCCCATCTTGATGCCCATGTCTTTTTTTCTGGTGGATGGAGAGATTATCTCAAGAACAAAGTCGGGAGCACCGAAAATCCCGAACTCTTTTATCTTGGAGCGATCGCATACCACAAGCACGTCCGGCTGGATCATGGTTTTTTCATCACAGTCAAGCTGGACATCTGTAGGTGACTCCAATACTATACAAGGCCCTTTGTTGTTTTTAATGTACGCAAAAAATGCCATATGAATCATGGCGGCAATATGCTGATGAATGAAGCCCGGAGCTTTCATCTCATAAAGAATGCCGTCAATAAGCTCAAATCTTTTTTCATCAGGCAGCGAACGGTAGTCTTCTATCGTGAACTCACCCTGTCTTTTTACGGCCGTAACGTCTACCGCCTCTGCAGTGGCCGCATAAGCCGCGCTTTCCTCGCATACGGCAGACGGACTTAAGTTTGACTTTGATGCGTTTTCATAAGAGTATGCCTTTCCGGCATACAAATCCTCCCTGCCCGTAAGCACCTTTTCGAGAGCCTGCAGGGTGGCTTTGCGCGGGCTTTTAGTCTCTCCGGAAAATATCTTCTGCAGGGTGATCTGCGGCACACCCGAATATTCCGATAACTGCCGGAAGCTGTATCCGCGCTCTTCTTTAATGCGTTTCATCTCCGCTAAGGTCATGTTTTTCGCCTCCTTCAGCCTTTTTTGATTACAATCCGAATTCATCGATGGTTTCGGATATTTCGTCGAGATTTATAAGAAGTTCCCCGCCGAAAATATTTACAGACGCGCTCCCGATAAGCGGCATAACCTGTGGAAGCCAGTTTTCATCCTGAAAATTATATATGATAAGCAGCCGCTGCTCGGGATTAATAATCCAGTATTCCCGAACGCCCGCTTCCGCATATTTGCCCATCTTGATGCCCATGTCTTTTTTTCTGGTGGATGGAGAGATTATCTCAAGAACAAAGTCGGGAGCACCGAAAATCCCGAACTCTTTTATCTTGGAGCGATCGCATACCACAAGCACGTCCGGCTGGATCATGGTTTTTTCATCACAGTCGAGCTGGACATCGACCGGCGTAATCGGAACATAGCAGCCTCCGTTTTTGCTGCGCACATGCACGGCAAGTGCCGTATGAACAAGCGAGGCTATCTGCTGGTGAAGAAATCGCGGCGCGTGCATCTCATAAAGCACGCCGTCAATAAGCTCAAATCTTTTTTCATCAGGCAGTGAACGGTAGTCTTCGATCGTGAACTCACCCTGCTTTTTTACGGCCGGAGCGTCTTCCGCTTCCGCAGTGGCCGCATAAGCCGCACTTTCCTCGCATACGGCAGACGGACTTAAGTTTGACTTTGATGCGTTTTCATAAGAGTATGCCTTTCCGGCATACAAATCCTCCCTGCCCGTAAGCACCTTTTCGAGAGCCTGCAGGGTAGCTTTGCGCGGGTTTTTAGTCTCTCCGGAAAATATCTTCTGCAGGGTGATCTGCGGCACGCCCGAATATTCCGATAACTGCCGGAAGCTGTAACCGCGTTCTTCTTTAATGCGTTTCATCTCCGCTAAAGTCATGCCTTGTCTCCTCACATGTGTTTTTGTCCGGTCAATAGAATTATATCACACGAGAGAGAAATGTCAATATACAAAACAATATATTTGTATAATTTTATATATGTTTATGTAATAAAGCTGCATTATCTCTTCTTCAGCACTTTGACGTATATTAAAAAAAGAAAACCCGCATGTGAACGATAGTCGCGGCGAGCGAGCTTCACTTTTGTTTCTGCTCGCGCCGTATGCGCCGCATTTCTTAACGCTCAGGAAATGAAATATCCCCAACAAATCAGGCGCGATGCAGATGAAACATAAGTGAAGCGAAGCAAGCGCGACGTGTTCCATGCGGTTTTCTTTTTATTATACGCAAAACAAAAGCACTGCTCTTACATAAATAATCAAGCCTGCCGTCCGCTTCGGCGGTATCAGCTGCCACACGCAAAATAATTAATGAACAACAGTTCCATTGTCTGTTTTGCTTTTAAATGTTATAATAATCACGAAAACAAAATCACCCCGGATTGCTTTGAATTGACCTGAATCAGACTAATCTGACCTAAACAGACCCAATCCGGCCTTGAATCTCTTTTTTTTCGTGTGTTATCGTGATATCAGAAAATCACGGAAAGGGAAGAAGTTTATGGCCGAAAAAGATCTGACGGAGAAAACGCTATCCGGTGATTACGCTGGTACTGCACTTCGGAGATGAGCGCTGGGGAAAAAACAGGACACTCTATGATGTTATAGAAGTGCCCGAAAACATGAAAGAATACGTAAGCGATTATCGGATCAACGTATTTGAGATAGCATGGCTGAGCGAAGAGCAGATCAATCGTTTCAAAAGCGATTTTAAAATCGTGGCGGATTATTTTTCAAACAGAAGAAAAAATACGGATTACAGACCCGAAAATCCTGAAAAGATTAAGCATGTGGACGAACTGCTGAAACTGATGTCGGCCATGACAAACGACGGCAGATTTGTCGAAGCTCTTGAATGGGAAGGAGGAAAACCGTATCGAAGACATTCAAAGAATCGCATCCGATAATGAGTATTTAGAGAAACTCTGTAAAGATTATAACCTTATTTCCTAATTAAGGCTGCCGCAATATTCACAAGAAAGCATATTGCGACAGCCTGTTTAAAATCTTATTGCCTCGCCGCACCCGACCTGATCGCGGCTTCCTTTACGGCTTTTGCCACATTTACCCCTATGGCTCTGTCAAAAGCCTTTGGCAGGATGTTCTCTTCGCCAAGTTCATCCTCCGGTATCATTGCCGCGATAGCTTCAGCCGCAGCTACTTTCATCTCATCATTTATATCCTTTGCCCTTGCGTCAAACGTGCCCCGGAATATACCCGGGAAAGCAAGGACATTGTTTACCTGGTTCGGATAGTCGCTCCTGCCGGTAGCACAGATACGCGCTCCGCCCGCTTTGGCGTCCTCAGGAAAGATTTCCGGCACGGGATTTGCCATGGCAAGAACGATAGCGTCTTTATTCATGGTCTTAACCATCTCTGTCGTAACAAGATTCGGCGCCGAAAATCCCAGGAAAACATCGGCTCCCTTCATGGCATCTGCAAGAGTGCCTTTCAGTTTTTCGCGATTCGTAAGTTTTGACATTTCCGCCTGCGACCAGTTAAGGCCCTCGCAACCCTCATATATAATACCGATTTTATCAGTCATGATAACGTTTATAAAGCCTGACGCCAGCAAAAGCTTTGTTACTGCCGTAGCCGCCGCACCGCAGCCGGATACGGCTATCTTAACCTCTTCTTTTTTCTTTCCGACTACCTTGAGAGCATTTGTTAAAGCCGCCAGAACGGTCACGGCAGTACCATGCTGATCATCGTGAAAGATCGGAATATCACATTTTTCTTTGAGTTTTCTCTCGATCTCAAAGCATCTCGGAGCCGCTATATCTTCTAAATTTATGCCTCCGAATGAACCGGAAATATTATAGACCGTCTGAACAAATTCATCTACGTCTTTAGTCTTTACGCAAAGAGGAAATGCGTCAACGCCCGCAAATTCTTTAAAAAGTACGCATTTGCCTTCCATGACGGGCATGCCCGCTTCGGGACCTATGTCGCCGAGACCGAGCACCGCAGAGCCGTCGGTGATTACCGCACACATGTTGTGGCGGCGCGTAAGGTCGTATCCTTTTTCGATATCGTCTTTTATCTCGAGACAGGGCGCGGCCACGCCGGGCGTATATGCAAGCGACATATCATCTTTATTTTGGACGCTTACTCTCGAGATGACTTCTATTTTTCCCTGCCACTGCGCATGCATTTTCAATGCTTCTTTTGAATAATCCATTTAAAAATCCTCATTATATTTTCAGGTGTTTGTATTTTTTAATGCTTTTGAAAGCGCTTTGGAGACGCCCCCGCCCGCCACGCAGGCTACTATGGCTTCCACAACGCCGTTTATCCCGACCATTGCCACTAAAAAAGTCCATACGCCAAGTCCGCCCATGTCCGAGCATATGGCCTGAATATAATCCGTATTCCAGAAAAGCAGGATCAGAAGCCCCATGAAAAACACGGTGTTCAGTACCGCCGCCGAAAGCCCGCCTATGAAATAACAGACCGTCTTTGTTTTATCTATCCTTCGAACAGCCATAAAAATCAGACCGACGAGCAATCCCATTGCCATTCTGGCTCCCACGCACATGACGAAGGTGTAAAAAGGATTGATGGACATAAGAGCCGTTCCGAACGCATCCATGCCGAAGCACTGTATAAAGCTTGTCATACCGAATACCGCGCCAAGCAGCAAACCCGCAATCGGTCCTAAAATCATCGCACCTATTGCCACCGGTATGGTCAGGAAGGATATTGACAAAAGACCTATTTTCAGATATCCGATCGGTGTAAATGCGAGGAGAATTATAACTGCTACAAGTACGGCCATCTGTACCATCTTCAGAGTTCTTGTTCTTCTCATTATTCAGTTTTCCTTTCTTTTGTTCACGCCTGCGTTGCCGCTCCCCGCCGTGTAAGATACCGCACGCAAACGCATTTTTTATAAATAAGCAGCTTTTTTCACGGCTATGCCGCTTTATTTTAATTTAATCGAAGGCTGTCCAGAACTGTCTGTATGTCGGGATCGTCGATATCGAAAGTCTGATCGCTTTCAATCTCGTTATCATCCGAATCGAGCATTCCGGTAAGGAATTGCAAATGAAAACAAGCTTCATCGGAAACCGGCACCCATATATGGACTATGAGCTCATGCCCGCCTTCGTTTATAAAATCTACGGATTTCAGTTCATACGCGATACATTCCAAACCGTTTGCCTTATAGTCCAGCTCTTTTATTTCGGTTTCATCAAAATACATAAGCGTTTCTTTTACGCTTTCTTCGGCCGGCACATCCTCTTTGAAGATATATAATGTCGGCTTGTCAACAAAATCATAAATCCCCTGTCCGCCTTTAATTATGCCGAGAATATTTTCGTCCAAAGGATATTTGCCGTCTTCATCCGGGTCTTCTTCGGTGTTTTTCACCGGATAAGCAAGAGAACCTTTCGGAATCATACATGTAAAAGCTCCGGTATCATACGTTTCTCCTCCCACAGACTCGGTTATTTTATCGGACGTGCTTTCCGAAATTTCAGATACAGCGGAAATCTGCTGAGTATCATTTTCCCTGACAGATACAATACAGGCCGCCTGCGACATGCAAATAACAGCCGCTGCAAATATCGATATCGTTTTTTTCACGGTTCAGCTCCTCCTGAAAAAAGTATTTTGCATGCATCAAACACGAAGCGCATCAGCTCAGTCTGAGGCCGTGCCTCCGTCCGGGTTAAACCTGACTATCCCTACATACGGCAGATTGCGATGCCTCTGATCGTAATCAAGTCCGTATCCCACTATGAATTCATCCGGAATCTCAAAAGCGCAATAATCGGGCTCCATGTTTTTTTCCGTTCTCCTTGAGGGTTTGTCAAACAAAGTGCATATTTTTAAGGAGGCCGGTTTTCTTGATTTGAAAAACTCCGAAACCTGTTTAAGCGTGATTCCCGTATCAATGATGTCATCTATAAGGAGAACATGCCGCCCTTCGATATTTTCGTCTATATCTTTTTTTATTATCACTTTCCCGGAAGAAACCGTGCCGGCTCCGTAACTTGAAACGGATATAAAATCAAAACCGACCGGTATCGTGATATTTTTTGCCAGTTCACAGAAAAAAACAACCGCACCTTTAAGAATGCCTATGAGAAGAATCTCTTTGCCGTCATAATCCCGGCTTATAAGTCCGGCTAATTCTTTTACCGCATTTTCAATCTCTTTTTCTGAAATATATTTTTCGATGCTGTAAGACATGCCACATCTCCCGTACACCTTTCAGTTTTCGGATGCCTCGCTTTCGCGCTCTTTTACTTTAATGCGTATCCTTTGAAGCGCGTTATCAATTGATTTTTCGCTTTTTCCGATAAGCCTCGCTATCTGATGATAGTCGTATCCTTCCAAAAAAAGCTCAAAGACCTTTCGCTCCATGGGGCTCAGCAGGCCGATAATCCCGTTTTTCAGATCCCTGACTTCTTCGTTATGCAGAACTATCTCCTCAGGATCCGGAGATAAGGCAGGTTCAGTTTCACGCATTACCGAAAATGAAACCGATTCGTTTAAAATGCTGTGTTTCTTTCTGCCGGAAGCTTCAATAGCCTTATACATCTGATTTGCTATGCATTTGTCCGCAAACGTAAAAAAAGATGCCCTGTTTTTTGTATCGTAGCTGCAAACGGCCTTAAAAAGGCCTATCATGCCTTCCTGGAGAAGGTCATCCCTGTCGCCGCCCTCTATATAGAGCTGCCGGGCTCTGCTTTTGACAAGCCCTTTGTATTTTTCCATAAGAAAATCACAGGCGGCAGACTCTCCCGATCTGTATTTTTCCGTCAGTTCCTCGTCTGATAAAAGTTCAAGGCTTTTCATGTCTTTTATCCTTTAGCACCGAAAATGCGCTGACGCACTATTTCGTATGCGAGAATTCCGCAGGCTACCGAAACATTCAGGGAATCTATGTCTCCCATCATGGGAACGGCCGCCGTCATATCACATTTTTCTTTTACAAGTCTGCTTACGCCGTTTCCTTCACTGCCTATGACGAGGCCTATCGGCCCTGTCAAATCCAGATCATACATACGAGTGCCTTTCATATCGGCGCAAACAAACCAGAAACCCTTTTGTTTTAATCTGTCAATGACCGTTCCGATGTTAGCAACCTTTGCCACCGGAACATAATTCACAGCTCCGGCCGAAGCCCTTGCCACCGCGGAAGTCAGAGAGACGCTCCTGTTTTTTGGGATTATAACCCCGTGAGCGCCGGCCTGATTGGCCGTCCTTAAAATCGCGCCGAAGTTGTGAGGATCTTCTATTCCGTCAAGCAGTATGATAAAAGGCTCCCCGCCCTTTTCATCGGCGGCTTTCAGAATATCTTCCACTTCAACATAGGAAAATGCCGCTGCTCTTGCGATCACTCCCTGATGATTTCCGGTCCCGGACATCTGCGAAAGTCTTTCTTTTGAAACCATGTTTACTCTGACAGCGTGTTTTTTGGCTTCTCTTAAAACAGTCAGAATCGCCCCGTCCTTTAAACCTTCCTGGACAAACAGCCTGTCCACCGTCTTTCCGGATCTGAAGGCTTCGAGCACGGGGTTTCTCCCTTCTATTATATCCGTATTGTCGTGAGTGTTTTCTTTCATTCGAATCCCTTCAGCGCCTTGTCCATAAGTTCATTCATCCGCTCATTCTGCCCGTCCAGATACAAATATCCGATAAGCGCTTCAAGCCCGGTAGCTCTCCTGTAGTCCGTCACTGTCGCACCTCTGGCAGCGGTATGACTTTTGGCGTTGCGTCCGCGTTTGAATATTTTAAACTCTTTTTCGGTAAGCTCCGCTTCAAGCAGCGCTATCATTTCAGACTGGGCCGTCGCGTTTACGATGCCGCTCGCGGCCTTATGCAGTCTGTTTACCTGTGTATTTGCACGCCGTACAAGCATTGTCCTGACATAGAGCTCAAATACCGCATCGCCTATATAGGCCAGCACCAGAGGCGAATACTCGTCCGCCCTGATTTCATTAAGGTTTTTCAGACTCTCTTCCACTTAACGCCCTCTCTGGTATCTTTGAGCTCGATGCCCATGGATAAAAGCCTGTCTCTGATCTCGTCGGCGGTTTTGAAATCCTTTTCTTTTCTGGCAGCCTGTCTTTCTTCGATAAGAGCTTCGATCTCCTCATCCAGCGTTTCGGCTTTTACGCGGGTTTTGATTCCTAAAATACCGCAAAGGTCTTCGAGTTCTTTAAGCAGGGCCTCCGCAAATGCCTTCGAAGCCGTCTCTTTTGCCTCTGTATTTGAAAATTTTACAAGTTCAAATACGGCCGCCGCCGCATCCGCAGTGTTCAGATCATCATCCATAGCCTCTTCGAATTTACTTCTGTAAACCTTTGCCCCCTCAAGCAGGACTTTTTCACCTTCCGTCATAGATTCGGAAGCCGCGTTTGATATTACGGAACGCAGATTTTCAGCCGCCGTGACAATCCTTTCGTATGCGCTTTTCCATGAATTCATAATATCCTGACTGAAATTCAAAGGACTTCTGTAATGTGCCGAAAGCATAAAGAGACGCAGCACCTGGAGATCGTACTGTTCCCCTATCTCTCTTACCGTAAAGAAATTTCCGAGAGATTTACTCATCTTTCTGTTGTCTATATTCAAAAACGCATTATGCAGCCAGTATTTTGCAAAGGGTACTCCATTTGCGCACTCGCTTTGCGCTATCTCGTTTTCGTGATGCGGAAAAACAAGGTCTTCGCCGCCCGCATGGATATCAATGCTGTTCCCGAGATATCGTTTCGCCATGACGGAACATTCGATATGCCAGCCGGGTCTGCCGTCGCTCCAGGGCGAAGGCCAGAAAGGCTCTCCTTCTTTTTTTGGTTTCCAAAGCACAAAATCCAGCGGATCTTCTTTCTGATCTTCACCCGTCACCTTTAAGTCACGGTTTCCGCTTCTTAAGTCGTCTATGTTTTTATGTGAGAGCTTGCCGTATTCCTCAAATTTTCTGGTTCTGAAATATACGGTGCCGTTCACATCGTAAGCAAAACCTTTTTCCACCAGGGTCTGAATCATCTGAATCATTCCGTCTATTTCCTGTGTGGCAAGGGGGTGTTTAGTCGCGGGCAGGACATTCAAACCTTCCATGTCTTTTTTACATTCTTCGATAAAGCGCACGGAAATATCCGCCGAGTCAACACCTTCTTCATTTGCTTTTTTTATGATCTTGTCGTCCACGTCCGTAAAATTCGAAACGTAATTGACTTCGTAGCCTTTATATTCCATGTATCTTCTGGCCGTATCGAAAACAATCATGGGTCTGGCGTTTCCGATATGTATATAGTTATATACCGTAGGGCCGCAGACATACATGCTTACTTTGCCGGGCTCTATGGGTATAATTTCTTCTTTTTTTCTCGTAAGAGTATTAAAAACTTTCATCCGTTTTCTCCCTGTAATTGTATTTTCCGCCCCGTCAGTCTATCAGACACACCGCAGACGCGCTGATCCCGAGACCTTCTCCGGTGAACCCGAGACCCTCTTCCGTGGTGGCCTTGACGTTTACGCGGTCTTTTTCTATTTCAAGCACAGTGGCTATATTTTCTATCATTTGGTCTATATACCCCGACAGTCTGGGCCTTTGCGCTATAATCGTCGCATCTATATTTATAATGTCGTAGCCCTCTTTTCTGAGCAGGTCTCCGGTCAATTTTAAAAGCTCGGTACTGCTTATCCCCTTATATCTTTCGTCGGTGTCGGGAAAATGATAACCGATGTCCCTGAGCGCGGCGGCTCCCAAAAGAGCGTCCATTATCGCATGAAGCAGAACATCGGCGTCTGAGTGTCCCAAAAGACCTTTTTCATAAGGGATCTTTACTCCGCCGAGTATCAGATCCCTGTTTACCGTCAGAGTTTGTACATCGTAGCCGTTTCCTATTCTCATATATTTCTCCGGTTCAGTTAAAGCCGTAAACTTTATTGCAGAGTCTGTATCCGTAAACCGCAAATTTGCGTCCCGGTCTTCCCGGCAGATGCATAGACGCGCCCATTATACTGTATCTTATCCTTCTGTAGATAAAAGGACATTCCTTTTTGAGCTTAAGCCACAGCTTCTGTTTTTGTTCGAGAGCCTGCGGAGTGCCGATTCTGATAAGAAGAATTGACGTTACTATCATAATGATGCCGAGCGAATGCGAGAGCATCTTTTTGCAGTTTCCCGAAACATTGCGCTGCGTGGCCATATATTCTATCATGGCGTTGTTGACCTTTATCTGCTGATCGATGCGCGACATCATAACCTGTTCATTTACGGACTGGTCACCCCTGCCTATATAATATCTGTAAAAATCTTCGTTGGTATAATAAAGGGTCTTTGCTTTTGAAAGCGGGATAAACGCATATAAATTATCCACATAAAAGGTATGCTCAGGCAGCTTAAGCCCCGACTCTCTTATCAGTTCCGTCCGGTAAATAATATTGTGCATCAAAAGATAGTGCGCCGGATCCAGCGGCTTCATGTCCTGCCAGCCTATTATCACATCCTGCGGGAAGTTTTTCAGGAATCGCATTATCCTTTTCTTTTGCTGCCCTTCTTTTTCATATACATAATTTGCTATAAACAGATCAACCGAAACAGGGCCCGCAGCTATTTTTCTGAGCTTTTTTAAAATGTTCAGATATGCGCTCTCATCAACCCAGTCGTCGCTGTCCACCACCTTAAAATAAAGGCCCTCAGCATTTTCAACGCCCGTGTTTACGGCCCCGCCGTGGCCTTTGTTTTCCTGATGAATGACTTTTATGATAGAGGGATATTTTGCCTGATATTCGTCGGCTATCGCGGCGGTATTGTCTTTTTGGGAGCCGTCGTCCACAATAATGATCTCTACGTCTTCTCCGCCCGGAAGAAGCGAATCGATACATTTGCGCATATAAGCTTCGGAATTATAACACGGCACCGCAATGGTAAGTAGTTTCATAATCTCTCCTTTGATATACGTATCCGGTCAACTCTCAATCAAAACTTTTGTTATCTCTTCAAATCCCATAAAATGAGACGCTTTTACCAGAACGACATCTTTTTCTTTTATAATACCATTAATGTTTTCAATAAGCTGTTTTTTATTTTCAAAGTAATGAACTTCAAGGTTCCTGTCCTTAAGAGCCGCGTTGGCCGTATTTTTCATCAGAGTACCGGTGCAGCATAAAACGTCGATACCCATCTGATCGGCTGCAAATCCCACGTCCTCATGGAACCCGGCTTCGTTTTCTCCGAGCTCTCCCATATCTCCCAGAATGGCGACCTTTCTGCCTTCGGCTTCCGAAAGAGCCTTGAGAGAGGCTTTCATGGAAACGGGGTTTGCGTTATAGCAGTCGTCAATGACGGTTATGCGTCCGGTATCCGTAATATGAAATCTGCCCGGTATCGAAATCTGGTTTTCGATTCCTTTTTTTATCTCTTCCGGAGCAAGTCCCATCAGATTTCCCACGGCCGCCGCCGCCAGGGAATTCATAATCATATGAATACCCGGTTTGGGCACAAGCACGTTTATCTGCCATCCGGATGTGCGGATATCGCAATAGCTGCCGAAAATACCGGCGCTTTTAATGTTCTCGGCCCTTATTTCATTTGAGGGTTCGAGCCCGAAAAAAACCGGTCTGATGCCGTTTATGGCCTTTATCATGGAAAGGTGTTCGTCATCCCCGTTTAAAAGAATATGTCCCTGCGGCCCGATATAATCAAACATCTCGCTTTTGGCCTGCAATACTCCGTTTCGGTCATTGAGGTTTTCAAGGTGACAGTCGCCTATATTTGTAAGCACGCATATGTCCGGCTTCGCTATCGAAGCAAGCAGGCGCATCTCGCCGAAATCGCTTATGCCCATCTCCAAAACAGCGGCTTCATGAAAGGTTTGCATATTGAATAACGTAAGCGGCAGTCCAAGCTCGTTGTTGAAATTTCCTTCGGTTTTAAGTACGTTGAATTTTTGCGAAAGAACAGAGGCTATACATTCTTTTGTGCTTGTCTTTCCAACGCTTCCGCCTATTCCTACAACCGGAATCCCCGATATTTCCCGAATATACGCGGCTATTTTCTGCAGGGCTTCCAGCGTGGATGGCACGACCAAAACCGCGATATCCATATCTTCTTCGGGTTTTCTTTCGCAAAGTATGGCCGCAGCCCCGTCCTTTGCCGCATCGCGGATATATTTATGTCCGTCCGTCCTTTCGCCCGGCATCGCTGCAAACATACAGTCAGCCGTGACTTTTCTGGAATCTGCGGTTATCCCCGTAATAATCGCGCTGTCGTCCGCTCCGATACTTTTCGCGTTGCAGACCTTGATAATATCAGTTATTTTTAACGGTATCATAATATTTCTCCGTCATACGCTGAGAAGTTTTTCACACAATCTTGCAAAGCTGATGCCGAGCACTTCCGCTTCCTGAGGCAAAAGGCTCGTGGGAGTCATGCCCGGCAGAGTGTTGGCCTCCAGACAAAAAATGTTTTCATCTTCATCCATCATAAAATCCAGCCTGCAGTATCCTGTTATTCCAAGCGCTCTCGCGCCTTCCTCGGCGATCCGCTGCATCTCTTCGGTTTTTTCTCTCGAAAGCAGGGCGGGACAGGTCTCTATCGCGGAGCCGGCCTTGTATTTATTTTCAAAATCATAAAAGCCCTTTATGGGAGCGATCTCGATCACGGGATATGCTTTGCCATCCACGACTCCGACCGAAAACTCCCTGCCCTTTATGTATTCTTCGACTATGACGTTCTCTTCAAGCAGAAAGGCTTCTCTGAGCGCTTTTTCGTATTCTTCGTCGGAGTTTACTATGGCGACTCCGACGCTCGAACCGCCGCAGCATGGTTTTACGACGACAGGGAGCCTTAAATCAAACTTCCTGTATGATTTAAATCTGTCGTTTTTCCTGATCCTCCCTCCTTTTGGAGAAGGAACACCATAGAGCCTGAAAAAATGCTTCGAGATATCTTTGTTCATGGCAATGGCGCTGCTCAGATAATCGGCGCCGCTGTATCTGATCCCGAAAAGTTCAAAGACGGCCTGCACTTTTCCGTCCTCGCCGTTTGCCCCGTGAAGCGCCATAAATACTATGTCGGCTTCCTGGCATACTTTAATCACATTCGGCCCTATAAACTCTCTTCTGGATGCTTCCAGCTTTTTTATCCCGGAGGTAGCTTCTTCCATTTTTCTGACGTCCGCAGCCAGATCATAGTTTTCAGAAAACAGGTTCTGAACTTCTTCGTCGCCGCATCCCAGAAAAACGTCCAGAAGCTTTACTTTATGCCCCCTGCTCATAAGAGCGGAAGCCACTTCCGTCCCCGATACAATAGAAACGGCCCTTTCGGCGCTCGTACCGCCTGCCAAAACCACTACATTCATAAAAAATTTCCCCGTCTTTTAAAGGCGGCACTGCCGCCTTTTATATGCCGCCAAAAGGGAACACGGATTTCGGGTTCCCTTTTACTGCAGCTTTTTTATATAAATCATCCTGCTATAAGTGTCTGAGTGGGAGCAGGCCCCACCACCTGATCGGTGCTGTAATATACAACTACGGGATCACCGATCTCCAGGTTGTTATATATAATCTCCATAGCATTATAAGGAGTATTTACACAGCCGTGGCTTCCGCCGTATATATAATAACCGGGAATGGTATATGATTCCTCCGACTGCCATGAAGCGTCATGCAATCCGCATTCGTCGTTAAAAGGCATCCAGAAATCCGAGTAGGCATTTTCAAAATGCGTAAATTTCCAGTCTGTCTTTTTGCCGTCTATTGCCCATACGCTGCCCGAAGGAGTGGAATATCCCTTTTCGTCGCAGCCCGTGATTACGGGAGTGGTTACAAGAAGCTGTCCGTCTTTGTATGCCCAAAGCGTCTGTGTAGCAATGCATATTTCGACATAGGTTCCGCCTACATCGTTCATGGAGCGGTCATTTGCCTGGAAAAGATAAATCGGAGTGAGTACACCGCTTTGTTTTGTGGCAACATAGGCGTAAAGCTGCTCCGTCGTGGCCTCTTTATCTATGCACCATCCGTAATCTCCGCCGGGAGCAAGTCTTACCGGAACTCCGTAGGATGTCATGAAATCGCGTGAAAGGGCAAATGTGTCGGTTTCATAAGCCATATTTCCGACCCATTCGGCAACTTTTTCCCGATCCACCAATATATTTCCGGCCTCATCCGTGGATATCCACGTCGCAAGCGTGTCTCTTTCCAGCTTATACTGTCTGTCCGTAAAATCGTATGTTATATCCACATCAAAAATTTTATTTGCCTCTTCGAGACTTGTAAGAATGGCCTCCGAATCAGCCCTGACCTCAGGCTGCAGGTAAAGCCCCTCTTTTTCAAGATCAATGCTTTCCCTGAATTCCGAAATCGCTTCGTTTATGGCCGCTACGGTCGCGTCACGGTTCAGTTCGTTGCCTTCGATCTCCGGAACTATTTCGAAACCCGATCCGTTGTATTGGAGATGTGAGTTTACCGGAGCCTGTACGTTCTCGGGTTTAAAACAGTCGAGCGCATCCACAAGAGCCGGCACCGCGCTTTCATCATATTCGGTTTTGATGTCCACATCAAAATGCTGTTTTCCGATATTTAAGAACCAGAGGTTGTTGTTCTGCTTCTCCATCAGCTTATCTATCTCACCGGTATCGGTATATTTCATGCCCAGAGATTTGCAGTCGAGCGTCTCGGTCTTATCGCCGCGCTCTATTATCAGAAGGCTGTAATCATTGACGGAATTTTTGAATTCGTCCCGGACCTCTTTCACGGTGGCGTCTGAAAAATCCCAGCCGTTTATGGTGGTTCCCTGGATAAAATGATCCGAATAATGCGATCTTCCCCAGAAATATACACCCACGAGCGCAGCCGCCGCTGCGATAACTATTATCAATACTATTAGAGAAGTTTTTGATAATTTTTTCATATTTACCTCGGAATCTTTTGTAGTTATAAGTCTTTTTGTGATTATTATGCAGCTTTACTTATTCTTTATCAAGCAGTTTGCTGACGCTTGCCAGTTTGACACATAACGTAAATATATTCATGGCTTTTTCGAGTTCGCCAAGCTCGGGAGTACTCGGGGCAAGCCTGATATTCTTATCTTCCGGATCTTTATGATAAGGGAACGAAGCTCCCGCGTCCGTGAGGGTAAGTCCCGCTTCTTTGGAGAGTTTTACGATCTCTTTGGCGCAGCCGGGAAGGGCATCGAATGAAATAAAATATCCGCCGTTCGGAAGTGTCCATGTCCCTATACCGGCATCTGCGATATCTTCCCGAAGCTTTTTATCTATAAGCAGGAATTTGGGTCTTACGATTTCGGCATGCTTTTCAAGATGCGCCCTGACTCCGTCCATATTTTTAAAGAATTTTACGTGACGCATCTGGTTGACCTTGTCAAAGCCGATGGTCTGATATTTCAGGTGCAGCTTTACGTCCGCTAAGTTTGCGTCCGACGCCGCGAGAGCCGAAATGCCTCCTCCCGCATAGCTCATTTTGGATGTGGACATAAACTGATAAAAGATATCCGGGTTGCCGGCTTTTTTTGCCTCATCCCAAATATTAAGTATCTCGTCACGCACACCCTCTCTCGTGTCCAGATGATGATGCGAATATGCAGTATCCCAGAAAATTCTGAAATCAGGAGCTGCCGGCTTAAGTGAAGCAAGTCTCCTTACCGTGTCGTCCGAAAATGAAATCCCCAGCGGATTGGTGTATTTCGGAACGCACCATATGCCCTTAACTGCCTCATCTCTGACGAGCTCTTCAACCGCATCCATGTCGGGACCGGTGGCAAGCATAGGTACGCTTATCAGCTCGCATCCGAAGTATTCGGTGATGGCGAAATGCCTGTCATATCCCGGAGAGGGGCAGATAAATTTTACCTTATCCAGTTTGCACCATGGAGTATGCCCGCAGACGCCGTGCGTAAACGATCTGGAAACCATATCAAACATGATAGCCAGACTGGCGTTACCGAAAACAAGAACCTGAGACGCCGGGGCATCCATAAGCTCGGCCATGAATCTTCTCGCCTCCGGTATGCCGTAAGGATCGCCGTATGTCCTGCAGTCCATACCGTCTTCCGCAAAACAGTCTTCGTTTTTGGAAACGACTCTCAGCAGCTCCTCCGAAAGATCAAGCTGCTTTTCCGAAGGTTTTCCCCTTGCTATATTCAATGAAAGGTTCTGATCCTTTATCTGTTCGTATTCTTTTGATAATTCGCTCTGAAGCGCTTTCAGTTCTTCTTTTGACATTTCTGCGTATTTTCTTGACATTAGTACAAACCTCTTTCTTTAACCTCTTTTTTGATTTTATTCAGACTCCCATCTGCCGCATGCTCCGCACGGCAGCGCCAGCCCCGTTTCCAAAACCGGAAGACCTATCTCGTCTGATACGGCCTTTCCTTTTCTTTTGGCAAGCACTGTTGACAGGATATATGTAAGCACCGCCGGAGCCAGCCCCGTTGTATACGAGTTTATGACAAAAAAAAGCGGTTTGTCACTTAAGAGCTTTTCGCAAAGCACCACAAAGTCAAAGATGCTTTCTTCGATTTTCCAGATCTCTCCTTTGGGGCCTCTGCCGTATGAAGGCGGATCCATCACAATGGCGTCGTAGGTGTTTCCTCGTCTGATCTCACGCTCCACAAATTTCCTGCAGTCATCCACCAGCCAACGAACGGGTCTGTCCGAAAGCCCCGAAGCCGCGGCGTTTTCCTTTGCCCAGCCTACCATGCCTTTGGCCGCGTCCACATGTGTGACCGAGGCTCCGGCAGCTGCCATTGCAAGCGTCGCCGCGCCGGTGTACGCGAACAGATTTAAGGCTTTTACGGGCCTTTTTGCGTTTTTTATCTTTTCCGACATCCAATCCCAGTTGACGGCCTGCTCCGGAAAAATCCCCGTATGTTTGAAACTGAAAGGCTTAAGCCGGAATCTGAGATCTTTGTAGTTAACCGTCCACTCGTCCGGCAGACTGAAAAATTCCCATTCTCCGCCGCCTTTGCTGCTCCTGTGGTATCTGGCGTCGGCCTTTTCCCATAAAGGGTTTTTCTTTGGCGTTTTCCAGATAACCTGCGGATCCGGCCGTATAAGTATATAATCTCCCCACCTCTCAAGCTTCTCGCCCGAAAGCGCGTCGATCACCTGATAATCTTTCCAGCCGTCGGCAAGCCACATACAATATCTCCGTCATTTATGTTTGCTGAACAAATAGCAACAATATTTGATCTATTATACCATATACCTAAAATAATTAAAGAGATTATTTTATATTTTTCATAATAATGCAGTTTTTAACCGATCAACTTGCAAATAATGATTATTTCGGCGAAAAACCGTCAAATATCATTATCTGAAACACATCCTTTGCCGCCTCAAGCTGAGCCTGGCTTTTTATTGTCCACGCAGCGTTTACGGGCGAATACAGCTTTCGGCAGAGTCTGTACGAAAGCATGTTTTTGTATCTGTGATTAAAAGCAATGAAATCGGGCCTCGACAAAAAATTCAGCATCAGGTTAGAGAGCAGAAATGCATATACGGCATTAACTTTTATGCTGCTGCGAAAATAATCCGTGGAAAGCTGCCCCCTGATAACGTCAGGACGGTTTTTTCTGAACCACGCAAGCACAAGCGGATGAAAGGATTCCACGCAGAATTCTCCTTCGTATTTATCCAGCATAACCGCCGTCCTTGCGGCAGTCTCTTTCCAGTTTCCCTCCGGTTTTATTTCGACCACCAGAGGCACTTTTCCTGCCACGAACTCCAGAACATCCTCAAATAAAGGGATTTTTTCGCCAGTATTCCCGAGCGTCAGCTTCTGAAGTTCGTTAAAAGAGCACGAAATCAGGGCTTTTTTAATGCCGCACATCCTTTTAAGCTTTACGTCATGAAAAACAACAAGCCTGCCGTCTTTCGTCATCTGTACATCCAGTTCGATGCCGTACCCGCAGTTTACGGCTTTTTCAAATGCCGCCAGTGAATTTTCGGGAATACCGATGTTGTCATAAAGTCCCCTGTGCGCGACAAATACATCTGAAAAAGGCTTCATCCTTTCGCTGCGGCCACATCCGGCGCGCAGACTCAAAAGATAAAGCACTGCAATGATTATTATGATTATTACAACTATTCCGACCAATTTTTATCCCTTTGCATAAACAGTTTACAGATCAAGTTTTTCAAATTTTTTCTGAGCCCTTTTTTCGGAAATAACGGTACCGAAAACATACAGGCACAGGCAGATGACAAAAAAGATAATATGGATTGCCGCAACATTTGAATCCGTCTTTAAGGTGTTGTCATTTAAAAATCTGAACCGCGGCATAAAATGAAGCCCCTCGCCCAAAAAAATGAGCACGAGCGCAAATACAACAAACAGAATATAAGGTTTGTTGATAAAGTATCCCGTTTTGAAAAAGCCCGACACAAAAAACCAGTTAAAGCATAAAAACACAAGCAGGACAAAACCCAGAAAAACCAGATTTGCGCTCATCAGCTCATTTTGGGTATATACGACACTGCCGGACATCGCAGTCATTCGTATAAAAGAAAAGATCATACAAAGCAGAAATCCCACGACTTCGATAAAGCATACCAAAATATATTTGGATCTAACCACGTCGCGTTTTCTGATAGGAAGAAGCGACGAATACAGCAGGTCGTTGGTAGCGCGTGTCTGATGAAAAGACTGAAAGATCCCGAGACAGATAAAAAACGCGCCCATCAGTATGGGGTATCCCGGGAAAAACGTCATACTCGTAAACGCCAGAAAAATAAACGTCAGAGGGGATGTTGACAGCTTTAATTCTTTTTTTAACATATTTTTCATAGTCATATCTCTTTTCCGTCATATTTGTTCGCATATTTTTCGCGTTCAAACCAGATCATGATCTCTTCCACATTGTTTCCGTGACTTGCGTTTTCGGAGATAAACTTTTCTTTAGTGGTTGAAATCATCACTTTTCCGTCATGAATATATGTTATATCATCCGCGCATTTGTCCAGATCGCTCGTTACATGCGTCGAAAACAAAATAGCGCAGCCCCTGTCTCTTAAATATTTAAAAATCATCAAAATCTCATCTCGCGAAACGGGATCAAGTCCGCTGGTAGGCTCATCCAGAAGCAAAAGTTTCGCATGGTGCGAAAGAGCCATAACGAGATTCAGCTTCACCTTCATGCCGGCCGAAAGCTCGCCCGGCGTTTTTTCTTCGTCGAGATCAAAGCGCTCCATATACTCCCTGTATGCGGCTTCGTCCCATTCCTCAAAAAATGTTCTGGTAACACTGACGATATCTTTTATCTTCTTTTTATGAAAATAATCCACTCCGCCCGACGCGTAGCCGATATGCTGTTTTATCTGAGTTTCGTTTTCTTTAAAATCCTTTCCGAAATACCTGATACTTCCCGAATCCGGCTGCAAAAGACCCAGCAGGCATTTCAGCGTGGTAGTCTTGCCCGCGCCGTTTCTGCCTATGAAACCCATGATGCGTCCGGCCTTTACATCAAAAGACGCCTTGTCAAGCTGAAAAGAGGGATACTTTTTGCAAAGTTCTTTTATTTCCAGAATAGTCTCTCCCGCATCATCAGATACCACCGACTGCCGTGAAGAGAACTCCTCTTTCAGCTCCCCCGTATCCGTGTCGGTTGAACCGAAACCTCCTCTGGATGCGGCCGTTAATTCCTTTACCTCCGTAAATCTGATCTGAGGCATCGACTCCATTATCCTGAACTGGCAAATGCGGTCGTTTTCATTTATCACGGTATCCCGAAGCGCGTACGCGGGGAACATCCATTCGTCATTGTCTCCGCAGTATGAGTTGTCTATTATCCCCATGTGATTTGTCTGGATAATACCGTATTTTTTAAAAGTAGAACTGCGCGGAACAACGTGAGCCTCAAACCCTTCCGGAAGTTTCATTCCCACGCCGAGCTTTATAAGCCGGAAATCGCCCGCCTTCATTTCAACCGTCTCGGCCGCTCTTAAGTCAATCCAGTCGGAAGTCTGTCTTCCGCCGATAAATTCTATTTTGTCTATTTCGGTGTTAAAATATTTGATTTGAATCTCTTTCATTTTTGATTTATGGACCTCCGCCCGAAGCCGAACTTTCGTAAGCATCGCTCTGCTCGATCGCGCCTTTTGCCATGTTCGGATGATATCTTGAATATACGCCGTCTATTATGAACAGCGTCAACAAACCTACAGCCAACACATACAGCACCTTTTTTCGCAGTTTTGTCAGATAATAATCAAAAATCGGCGCCGCCAGATAAACCACAATCATGCAGCAGATTCCGAATACTATCAGCCCCTCCGCGCATACCCGGCCGTCTATATTTAAAAAGCAGCCGTCATAGGACCACCAGCGCTGATGATATTTGTTTTCCAGATAGTAAGCCCCGTAATATTCAACCACTCCGCACAAAGCAACCGAAACGATCAGCTCTAAAACCGGTATTTTTCGGAAGCGGCTGCATATGATGAGCACTATCAGGCCTCCGCTGCCGTAGATTGGCAGCCACGGCCCGTGCATAACGCCCCGGTTCGCGAAATATCCGTTGCGGATCAGATTGAGCAGAACTTCCCAGCACCAGCCTATAAAACAGAAAAGAATGAACATTATTATAAGGGTCCAGATCGAGTACGACCTCATATAATTGACATTTTTTAAAAGTTTTTTTCTTTCTTTCCAGCGGGGTTTCAGGCGCAAAGGATAGGTTATCCCTTCCATGCTTTTGATGCTTTTTCCTATCCTGATCTTATAGCTTTCAATCTCGTCATATTTCTTTTTGTCATCAAGCCTTCCAAGCCAGAGACTGAACCATTTTATGATAAACAATCTTACCCTGGACAGCTTCATTTCTTTTTCGCGAACGATTGTCTGCATCTCCACAACATCAGAATAGCTTTCCTGCAGCGTGAGCTTATCCGCTTTTTCATAAAGATAAGTATCGTCCAGAGCCTCCGCTCCCGAGAGCCCGTTTTGTTTTGCCAGCTCCCGAAGATATGCATAATACTCGGCGCGCGCGGCCGTCCTGTACGGAAAACCGTAAACCGCGTCCGAAACACCTATCGTGATAAAAGAAAGCAGGTACCATCCTATAAAAGAAAGATCCAGTTTAAAGGCTTCCAATTTGTGACCCTGCATCATTTTTCTGGAAAGCGTTATGGCCTGCGTTCCTTTAAAATCCGGGTTTTCGGCAACTATATATGGAACCAGATAATATGAATAACGCTTTATAAAGCCTCCGATAATCGTGAAAGACCAAAGAATCATGAAAAAGATTTTTAAAAACATCGTATAACAGGCCTGAACCCATTTTCGCACGAAAATGAAATGCAGCATGTTTAAAAGAGGAACTTTTTCATATTTCCTTGCTTCCAGAAACAGTCTTCTGACGACGACGGATAATACATTCCGTATGAAAAACCATATTATCAGATATAACAGAAGGTCCAGTATGATAAATATTATCCCCGTTGCCTTTTCGGATTTGGTTATCTTATATATGGCATCCGCGATAGATACATAAATCTTCCCCGACATCGCGGAATTGATAAAACCGGCAATAATACCGTCTGTCGTGCCTAAAGCCTTGTTCCCTCCAAGATTGGAAGGTATGTTTTCTTTTAGCTTTTCCGACATAGCTTCGCCTAATTTCAGGTCGCCTTCTACGATACTGGTAAAAACATCGTTGGCATGAAGTACCGTCTTTGCTCCTTCCTGAGTCTGCGTTTCAATCTGGATCTTGAGAAGACGTACCGATCTTCCGGCTTCCATACCGAACAGGGCCAATACAATACAAGAAAACATAAGCACCAGATAATGCTTATGAAAACTCTTTCTTCCTGCGGTTTTTATTTCTTTCCTGTTCATTGGTATTTTAAACGCTCCTGCCTGGGTGTTCGATTCATTTTGTTAGGTGCATATTACAGATTATATAGCAATCGGTATCTTATATCAACCTAAACAACGAGTTTGTTTCTTGTTAACTGCGTTTGTTTCATGTTAACATGCTTGGTATATATTTTCTTTAAAATCACCGCAGGCAATAACAGGGATTTCGTAAAAAATCGAAAGGAAATAATATGACGAGAAAAGTAATCTTAACAGCCGTCGCCGCGATCCTGTCACTCAGCCTTGCAGCGGGCTGTATCCGAATATCAGACAATTCTTCCGGCTCAATTAAAACCGACCCCGTAAACACTCCGTCATCTGCCGATTCAAGCGAAACGGATGCAGATATTTATATGCTCGATCAGGGGAGTTTTATTATTCCGGACAGTTGGGACGAATATGAACCGCAGTCAACGGAATCAAAAATATTTTTCGTGCCGGAAGACTATGACGGGGTCGGCGTTCCCGATAACATCTCCGTGGAATACGGAAGAAACAGATATTCAAAAGAAGATTCGACTGCATTTGGCAAAGCAATCACGGCTCAGATCCTGCAACAGGCAGGCGAACTCCTGAACGACGGCATATCGGCCTCGGGAATCATCTCCGACAAAGAAGAGCCTGTTCTGGTTTTCAGCTTTTCGATAGAAGGCGTACAGATAACACAATATTATATCTGCGGAGACTATGAACACATTTTCATTTATGAAACAAACTTCAGCGGCTCCTCCGAATGTGACGAAGCGGCAAAAACGATCATGAACTCATTTGAGTGGACAGAGCGGGATTAAAAAGCCTTTTTTATCAACTCTTCGTCCGGTCGGAATTCAGCCATGAACCGTTTTAATAAAAATGCGCAAAAATACGGAAATGTATAGATATTGTCTTCATATCCGATATTATTATTTGACAGCTTGATACCATATCTGATATCCGGATAACGTCCGGAGCTGATTAATGTTTTCAGGGATTTTGCTCTGCCGTCTTTCGCTTTTACTTCAACAGGGATCAGAAAAACTGCCGACCGAATAAAAAAATCCATCTCCAGAGTTGAATCATTCTTTCTGTAATAAAACAGCTTGTAGCCTTGTTTGACCAACGCCTCTGCTACAATGTTTTCATACAAGGCACCTTTATATACCCCAAGATTTTTATTTGCCCTGAGATCTTCCTGAGATTCATCGTCCAACATGGATACAAGCAATCCTGTATCTGCAAAATACAGCTTAAACACGTCCGGTTCATAATTGCCTCCGAGAGGGAGTTCCGGGAACTCCATACAATAGCAGATATTCACCATACCTGCATCAGCAAGCCATTCCGCACATCCGCGATAGTCACGGAATCTTGCGCCGGAAGCGACTTTGGTAATCTGGAATTTCTTATTCTCTCTGGCAAGTTGCGGCGCAACGCGGTTAAACACATTGATGATGCGCGTCTGGTCTACACCGGAAGCATATTTGCGTATATCTTCTTTATAGTCGGCAATCAGCTGTTTCTGTGTTTCAAGAGAACTTTCAAAGGTTTTTCTCCCGATATACTCAGCCACTACGGCAGGCATTCCGCCAAGAATACTATAATCCAGAAAGATCGAGTGAAAGACTTCCATTTCCAGCTTGCTGAAAGGTGTTTTCCCTTGCATATGGGAGAGCAGATTATATACTACATCATCGTCATATCCCTTTGCCCAAAGGAATTCCTCAAAATCCATTGAGAACATTTCATAGTCTTTTTTGTATCCGACGCTGTTGCTCTCTATTTTTTTATAATTCACTCCAAGCATTGTCCCGCTGCAGATCACATCGAAACGGCGATCTATGCAAAAAAACTTAAGCGATGTGGCAATTTCCGGAAATTCTGTGATTTCATCAAAAAAAATCAGAGTTTTTCCGGGAACAAATTTCTTTGCAGGGTCAAGCAGTGAAATATTCCTGATTATATCTCCTGTTTCATATCCGTCAGCAATGATTCCCTTGTATCTCTCATCTCGAACAAAGTTTATTTCGATGATGTTTTCATAGTTATCTGCAGCAAAATGCATTATGGATTCCGTCTTTCCGATTTGCCGACTGCCTTTGATAATCAGCGGTTTTCGATTTGAGTCATCTTTCCACTGCTTCAAAAAAGCATCCACTTTTCTTTTCAGATACATTGTGCAACCTCCCTTAACAGTGTCAATGTCATTATTCACAAAAACACAGCGAATGTCAAGGCGGTTTTCACATTTTATGAGCGTTTTTCTTTTCAAAACACACATTACGTATGACAGCATTTAACAAAACTCGTGAAGTGCAAAAAAACGAGGAACAGTTACCCGTTCCTCTGCATACGACATAAATATATACGGCTTTATAAGCATAATCCGACAAAAAACATGCGGTTTCAAAAGGGGGGTTTGTTATTTCGTCAGGCTTTCTCCCGTCTCTTTGCTAAACAGATGCATCACATTTCTGCCGAAGGTATAGGCGATACTCTGTCCGATTTTAAAGTCCTTCTGATGGTCGCCGTTGCTGTCCATCGTCTGGGCAATGATGACCACATCCTGTCCCAGAGAATTCATATGAATATGAACGGATGAACCCATCATCTCGCAGACCTCCACCGATCCGTACAGCATCTTCTTTTCATCTCCGTTCAGGACGATATGCTCCGGACGCACACCCAGTGTAATTTCCTGCTCATCGACATTGTTGGCGGAAAGCTTTGCGCATTTATCCGGACTGACATCAAGCAATATGCCGCCAATCTCCACCAGGTAGGACCCTTCCGACTTGATCAGTTTAGCATCAAAAAAGTTCATCTGCGGAATGCCGATAAACCCGGCCACGAACAGATTGGATGGATCGTCAAACACCTCCTGCGGGGTACCGACCTGCTGCACAACGCCGTCCTTCATAATGACAATACGGTCTCCTAAGGTCATGGCCTCGGTCTGGTCATGAGTTACGTAAATAAATGTAGTGTTAATCCTCTGGCGAAGCTTAATGATCTCCGCACGCATCTGATTACGGAGCTTGGCGTCCAGGTTGGAGAGCGGCTCGTCCATCAGAAGCACCTTAGGTGAGCGGACAATGGCCCGGCCGATAGCAACTCGCTGCCGCTGGCCGCCGGAAAGCGCTTTCGGCTTTCGTTCCAGATACTCGGTAATACCCAGGATTTCCGCCGCTTCCATGACTTTTTCATTGATCTCTTCTTTCGGCAGCTTGGCCAGCTTCAAGGGGAAAGCCATATTGTCATAGACCGTCATGTGCGGATACAGCGCGTAACTCTGAAACACCATCGCGATATCCCTGTTGCTCGGTGCCACATCGTTCATCAGCTTGCCGCCGATATACAGCTCGCCGCTGGTGATTTCCTCCAGACCGGCTACCATCCGCAGGGTGGTGGATTTTCCGCATCCGGACGGGCCGACCAGTACTATGAACTCGCGATCCGCGATTTCAAGATTGAAATCCTCAACAGCCAGAACGCCGCCGTCCACTATCTTTAGGTTCGTTCCTTTTTTCGCGCCTTTTTTTCTTTTCTTTTCATTGTACGGATAGACTTTTTCAATATGTCTCAGACTTACTTCAGCCATTTTCGATCTCCCTTCTTAACCCTTCACCGCGCCTGCCGCAACGCCTTTGATAATGTACTTCTGGCAAACCAGATAGAAAATAATTACCGGAATTATACTCAGAAGAATCAGTGCCATGGTCGCGCCCAGGTCTACGGTTCCGTAGCTTCCTTTCAGATACTGAATGTGTATCGGAATAGTCCGGTACTTATTAATGTCCAGCACCAGATACGGAAGCAGATAGTCATTCCAGACCCACATGATTTCCAGTATGCCGACGGAAATCAGCGTAGGCTTAAGCATCGGAAAGACCACCTTAAAATAGGTTCGCAGCGGACCGCAGCCGTCGATAGAGGCTGCCTCCTCAATCTCCAGAGGAATCGACTTGACAAATCCCACAAACAAAAAGATCGCCAGCCCTGCGCCGAAGCCCAGATAAACAATGGGAATCGTCCAGGGCGTGTTCAGATGAAGAGAATCCGCCGTTTTGGAAAGGGTGAACATAACCATCTGGAATGGTACCACCATCGAAAATATGCAGAGATAATATACCAGTTTGCAGAAAGCGGAGTTTACCCTTGCAATATACCACGCTGCCATAGAACAGAACAGAATGATCAATGCCGTGGAAATCACCGTGATCACCACCGTATACAGCACGCTCTTCACAAAAGGATAATTTCCAAAGGTCATACCTTTTATATAATTGTCAAAACCGGCAAAGCTCTCTTGTGTCGGAAGGGCAAAGGTTTCGGTCTTGACATAGGTATTCAGCTTAAACGAGTTGATTGCCACCGAAACAACCGGAAGGCAATAGATAATGCATATTACCGTAAGCACCACGGAAAGAATCGATTTGCGGCGTTTTTCCGCCGCCATGGTTTCCTGTTTCATTAGTGCTGTACCTCCTTCCTCCTGGTATAGGTAAGCTGTATAAGACCGATGGTTGCGACCAGAATAAAGAAGAGTACGGCCTTAGACTGGGCTATACCCTGCGAGGTTGTGCCCTGCCCGTAGAATGTATTGTAAATATTCAGTGCCAGCATCTCGGTCTGCTTGATGCTGGTGCCGTCTGCCAGAATCGTAAACGGCTGTCCTGCCGTCAAAGCCAGGTTCTGATCGAACAGCTTGAATCCATTGGTCAGTGAGAGGAATACGCAGATCGTTATCGAAGGCATGACATTCGGAATCGTCACCTTAAAGAGCGTCTGTCTCCGGGTCGCGCCATCGATCTTGGCCACCTCAAGCATGTCCTCCGGCACTGCCTGCAGGGCGGCGATATAAATGATCATCATATATCCGATCTGCTGCCAGCACATTAATATGATGAGACCCCAGAATCCGTATTTGGCATCCATCAGTATGGATGTTCCAAAATGGGAAAGAATACCGTCGAAGATCATGGACCAGATATAGCCCAATACGATACCACCGATCAGGTTGGGCATAAAAAAGACGGTCCGGAAAAAATTGCTGCCTTTTATTTTTTGTGTCAGAACATACGCCACAATAAAAGCAAATACATTGATCAGAACCACGCTGACAATCGCAAACATTGCCGTATACCAGAAAGAGTGACTGAACCCCTTATCGCCCAGGGCTTTCAGGTAGTTGCTAAACCCCACCGGTTTGGCATCGGAAATCAGACGGAATTCACAGAAAGAAAGATAAATGCCCTGAACGAAAGGCCAGACAAAGCCAATCGCAAAGGCGGCAATCACCGGACCCACGAAGAGCCATGACCAGCGCCGCATCGGTCTCTTTAACGTATTGCCGCCGGTATGTCGTTTTCGTTTCAAATTGATCTCTCCTTTTTTGTATGGTGCGGCTCGCACACATAAATCACGCGCCGCCTCCGGCAAAAGAAACCGGAAACAGAAACGGCGGGCGAACCGCTTCGCCCGCCATTTCGACAAGACTTCTCATTTTGTAAAAATCAGATTGAATATCTATCAACCGTTCACAATCTGATACTGTGCTGCCCAGCCGTCCACAAATGCGGTTTTCACTGTTTCCCAATTCGCATCAGACTGATCCGAATTGTACTGGTTCAAAGCCGCAACCAGAGCCGCACGATACTGATCTACGTTCGGCTGATAGTTGGTTGCCCAATCCATTACATAGCACCCATCGTTGCTGTAGTCGTTGGCAGCCGCCAGGAAAGCGTTGGTGGATTCTACCGCATTCTTATACGGCATAACTCCAAAGGAGTCAACCAGTATACGGGATGCAACCGGATCCGTAACGCACCATACCAGGAAATCCATGGTTGCCTGCTGATCTGCTTCAGAAGCTTTGCTGTTGATTGCCCAGCAGTTCTCTGTACCGCAGTTCAGTCCGGCCTTTTCTTCTCCTGCAACACCGCAGTAATACGGAATCATGGTTGCCTCCGGAACGCTTTCGGAAACCGCACTGTATTCCCAGGAACCGTTTACAAAGAATGCAGCTTTGCCTTCTTTGAATTCTGCTTCGGAATCATGTCCGCCGGTCGCCAGAGTCGTGGGAGCCACGGTGCTGTTGTTGATGCACAGATCGTACAGATTCTTGTAATTTTCCATGTAAGTGCCTTTAATGCTCGGCGGGCACTCGGTCCAGCCGCCGTCATCACGTTCTTCATAGAAGTATTCCAGGTTTGCCATATGTCCGGTGAAACGCCAGCTTGAACTGTCGTCCATATCACAGGCACTGAAAGCATCGAAGCCCAATTCGCCCGAACGTGCGTGGATATCTTCAGCAACTTTTTTGAGTCCGT
The DNA here is from genome assembly GCA_964389285.1 of uncultured Lachnospiraceae bacterium. Taxonomy (GTDB): domain Bacteria; phylum Bacillota; class Clostridia; order Lachnospirales; family Lachnospiraceae; genus Alectryocaccobium. The sequence continues at coordinate 202,912 of CAYMCZ010000001.1, forward strand.
CAAAGCCTACCAGATCATCCATGGTATAGCCGGCCTGCTCGATAAGGTTCGGATTGACAATTATGCCATAGCATTCATAGCAGTAGCCGATGGAAACCAGCTTGCCGTTCTCATCATAAATGTTATAAGCGTCCGTATTCAGTTCTGCCTCGATTGGTGTTCCTGTCAGATCCAGCGCATAATCTGTCCATTCCTTTGCGCTTGCCTGGTTACCGATAACAAAGAGCGTCGGCGGGTTGGATTTATCCATTTCGGAAATCAGAGTCTGGTTGTAGGTTCCGGATGCCGCTGTAACGACTTTTACATCTACTCCGGTGGCTTCCTTATACATTTTTGCCACATCCTGCAGAATCTCATCCGATTCCGGTTTGAAGTTCAGCCAGTAAACAGAGCCGGCTCCGCTGCTTGCGGCTGTGCTGCCGGAATCTGTTGATGTACTGCTTTCGGAAGGGCTGCCGCAGCCGGCCAGAAGCCCCAGGCTCAGTACCGATGCCAATGCGATACACGCTGCTTTTTTCATATTGCTTATCCTCCTTGTTGTTTTGGTTTTCCTTTTCTGTTGTCCGGATTCTCCGTTCGGTTTTTTTGCCGCCTCCTCACGGCGTTCTCACGTTCGATAACGTTAAGATAACGTTAAGATAACGTTTCCATTGATGTAATTATTCCATTTCAACAGGCTTTTGTCAATTTTTTTCTTGCATTATTTATTTTTGGCAGTCATGTCTTGGCCGTTTCTGCAGATTTGACTATAAAACTCTGCAATCATTATTTTATTTTTCTGTCATAATTAAATTGTGGAATGAAAGCATTTTCTGGAGAATGATCTCCAACGGATCGCGTTCCGAAAGCTTTTCTTTGATTTCGCCGGCCAGTTTGACGGAATCCGTGATTATGGCGTCGGCATCGCCGGTCATGAAATACTCGATGTCATCCTCTTCATTGACCGTCCAGACCATGATCATCTTGCCTTTATCATGAATTGCCCTGATAGTGTCATCCGTAGATATCTCTTCCTCGAGCGCAAGATAATCAAAGGGCGTATCCTCTATCCTTCCGAAAGAAATGAAGGCGAGATATCCGGTCAGCATTTCAGGGTATTTCCGCTCTATGTATTCCAGCAGGTCGTATTTCAGCGAAATCAGCACGGTCTGATCTTCCATGCCCATTTCCTTTATGATCCTTGCCGCGTCATCCGCCATCTGCTCATCTGCGGTATCGCCTTTCAGTTCCACGAAAAGGACTACTTTATCACGGGCCGCCTCGAGCGTTTCTTCGAGTGTCGGGACCGGCTCGCCGTCTACACGGAGCTCTTTGACCTCTGCGAGCGTCATTTCGGCGGGCGTTTTATCGACGCCTGCGACACGCGAAAAATCAGCGTCATGATTTACGACATAGTATCCGTCCAAAGTGCGCTGGATATCGATCTCACTGCCGGCGGCTCCGAATTCATAAGCGACCTCAATCCCCTTTACGGTGTTTTCCGGCGCGTCAGAACCTCCGGCGCGGTGGCCGATTATCTCCGCAGTGATCTGTGTGCGGAAAACTTCGTCGAAATGAGCCGCTCCGTAACCTGAGAACAAAACGCAGACAATCAGCACAAGAATACCCGCCATGATCACGAAAGGATGGCGTTTCTTTTCTTTTTCCCGATAATGCCATGCTCCGTCAGTCTGATACTTTTTGTAAAGAACGGACAACTTGATCATAAGGAACGAAAGTCCCATCAGGATCATGAACAGCAGCACTGCGAGCAAAAGGGAACAGAAGAATATTTCCCAGAACAGAAGGACCGGTTCTTTCATCGGAAGAGCACTTACTATGAGCAGAGGCAGTCCGGAGAAAACGGCAGCCAGAATCGCTGTCGCGAGCAGGGTAAGGCCGATAAAACAGAGCATTTCCGGAATGAAATTCTTCCAATTGCGTTTGACCAGTTTCTGTGAGACGGCACCGGCTTCACCCAGCGTCATGCCATTCAGAAGTGCGCCGTGCAATATAAAACAATTGAGGATGATGAACACCGTCAATATTAAAAGCACCACGATAACCGCTGTCAGTAATAGCGGTTTGGAAGCGATGACCGACATGATAAAGCGCGGGATATAAAATGTTCCGGTCAGCGATATGGAAAATCCGAAACCGAGGATCGGCGCAAGAAATACCGCATAGAGAATAAGAAGGATTCCATGCCTGCAACGATATTTTTTCAGTGCCGCAAATCCGCCCTTAATGCACTGCCACACGGAAGGTTTGTCCGTGTCCATCAGTTCGCTGCAGTACAGGAGCAGGGCGTTCAGTTCGATTGCAATATAAGAAAGAACCAGAAGCAGAACGAGGAAAATGATTACATATCCCTGCCAGTGCGTGAATAAATATCCCAGATCGCCGCTGGTGACGGCCGCTTTGCCGGACAGACCCAGCAGGAGACTGCACAGTGCGGAGATCCCCCAGGTCACAAGCGACAGGATGATAAATGAGACGAACTGGAACAGCAAAAGCTTTGGTATTGCCTGGTAAAACGGCAGAATGCGGTTTTTCAGTTTCAAAACAGCACCTCCTGATTGTCGGCATTTGTCCTTTGTTTCTTCTTTTTATGCGTACTGATATTTTTTCCTGTATTTCCGGAAGAACCCGAGCGTCATGAGCATCGCGAGCAACTCGGAGAAAACAACGGAATACCATACGCCATAAAAGGCCGCTTCATAGCTCGAGCCGAACACATGGAAGAAGATGACCGGCACGATGATAATGGTCGCCATGTTGAATACCAGCGTCCTTACGACCGAAATGACTCCGGAGATCAGCCCGTTGTTGAATGCGGTAAAAAGTCCGGAACCGAACGTCGGAATCCCTTTGAACAGGAAGGACAGTGTAAATATAGAGAGACCGTCGACCGTGATCTGCATGAGATCCGCATCTCCGTGAGCGAACGCGCCTGCCAGCGGATGCGCCAAAAGTTCGATTGCGATGGTCGCAACAACGCTGATAATGATCACGATCGTTATGCTCTTCTTATACAGATTCTTCAGGTTGTCCGTATTGCCGGCTCCGTAGTTGTATGAGATCAGAGGTGAGACGCCGAGCACGAAGCCGGAAGCGATGGCGGCGAAGATCGTGTTGACATAGCCCACAGTACCGTAGGCGGCAACACCCATATCGCCGATCATGTAGAGAAACAGGCTGTTGTAGACAACGTTAATGATTGAACCCGAAATATTGGTGACGAATTCGGATGAGCCGTTCCCGCAAGCCTTAGCCAGAGCCTTTCCGTCCTTTTCCGCCTTTCCGAGACGCAGAAGGCTCTTGTTTTTGCGTAAGAAGTAAATAAGGGGAACTATACCGCCAATGAAAAGACCGCATGCCGTAGCAATGGCCGCTCCCTGAACCGCTTTGACGGGATCCCCCTTCGACCAAACCCCGACCAGGATTGCATCGCCTACGGTATTCGTAACGCCGGCAAGGATCGTGAAAAGAAGTCCGAGTCCCGGCTTCTTTGCGGTCGCCAGAAAGCTCTGGAAAAAGAACTGCAGCATGAAAAGCGTCAGCGCCGGAATAAGGATATGGCTGTATGCGATGCAGAAAGGCATCATCGTTTCCGTCACACCGAGTGCCTGAAGCATCGGTTCAAGGGCGAACCACAGAATCAGGGAACCTGCAATGCCGATGGCGATCAGAACATAGGTTATAAATGAAAAAAGTCCTTTCGCCCGCTTACTGTCTCCTTCTCCCAGGATCTTTGCGACCAATGCGCTCCCGCCGGTACCGAACATAAAACCGATGGCCGCAATGATCATGAAAATAGGCGCAACCTGGTTGATCGCCGCAAAGGCCGTCGTTCCGCCGACATTAGATACGAAAATACCGTCAACAATCGAATAGATTGACGCAAGAAGCATCGCACAGATCGTAGGCAAGACATACCTGAACAGTTTTCCGAGTGTAAAATGCTGTGTAAGGGCTTTGGTTTCCGCATCCATAATATTTCCTCCTTATCATAAAAGAATGAATCCATTATTTTTGAGAAAAGGGCGTTTCCTTTCTCAAAAATAATGGATAAAGAGACATATTTGTATTACCATTGTTATTATATACAACAAACCGAAGCACTTCAATAATTTTTTAACATAAGTCGAAGCGACAGGATTTGATATTATTTTATGCTATTTAACCATGATTTTCCGAAAAAACCGGGCGGAAATGCCTCCTTTTTCGTGAAAGATTTGTGATAAAAACAGTTTTTAAAAGAATTCTTGACAGATTCGTGACAGAATCAATGGATCACCAACGCCTGTTTTTCACTATTCATCCGGTTGGAATTTGGTCTTGAACCGCCGTTAAAAATCAGCTCTCATTTCATCGTTTCATCTCCCTGCACATCATCAAGAATGGAATCAAACTTTGAAATCATCGACACCGTTTGCCGCTTTTCACTGGTAGCCATAAATGCATTATGAAGAACCTTGTAGTCGATATTCTCCTGCTCTGTCAGTACATGGATGTCGTAAAAATCTCTCATACGCGTGTTCGCCGTTTCTCTTGCCATGATGGTTTCAAGTTTCTCGGCAAGCAGCGTCTCCAGGTTGTAGGTCCAGATAGAGATGAATCTTTCCTCAAACATCAGCTTATCATCACAAAGTTCCGAATCAATAACTTTGCGCGTTCATTATCACCGGCAGAAAGGTTCCGCACTTTCGCCTTAAGCTGTGTCGCCGTTTTGATCATAGCATAACCTCCGTATATGTCCTCACTTCATTCTCGACTCCCAGTTCCTTTGCATAACGGATCAGATTGCCGAGATTCTTCCCGGAACCGCCCATGTACTCCTTCATTGCTATCTGAAACGTCTGAATCTCAACATCCTTTTTGAAACGGACTATGTCACAGATTGTCCTCTCCTTATCATACACGGGAACATCATTCCCGAATCCGGTTTTTACATCCGTAATCCCGAGGCTGTACCATTCAGGCTTCATATGGATTACCCTCACGCCCTGTGCAGCGAGATGAGTAGAATTATAAGCTTTGGGAACAGTAACCGTTGTCTTGGATGGTTCCCTGTCCATCAGGCCATGCAGATAAAGGGCGCTTTCATGAGAAAACACAATCCGACTGTTGCGGAGAAAAAGAAGAAAGTACCCATCCGGCCAAGCTGCTTCAGTAATGTACACCCCGTGTGCTGCTCGTTCCATACTGCGAGCAGCAACATATTTTGCCAGAGTGCGTTTAGAGATGTTATTTTCCAATACTTTAGATGTTCGAAGGTAGCCATTTCCCTCTTCCACCAATCGATCCAGAATTTCGAATTTCCCCATTTTCTCACCTTACTTTCTTGAATCTACCTTGTCGCTACCTATTTTAGCGTGAGATAGCGACAAAGTAAACCTTTTATTTTTAGTCTGTTCCTTAACCTCCTTCGATTTTAACGTTCGTTGTCCTCCAGTATTTTTCGGCGATCACCTGTCTTGCTCCCAGTTCAGCATCAAAACAACAGACCTCTGAGCCAGGGTTCATTAACCACTCCAGACTGTAATTTACAAATCCTGCGTCTATCCTCGCTTTCTGTTCTCTCTTCATCTGTTTGTAATCCGTATCAAATACTTTTCTGATCTCTCTGATCTTCTCCTCCGACAGTCCTGCCTGTCTGCATGCCCTTTCGTACTCAATTCTCATTTGAAGTCCTTTCCCAAGCAGATGCCGTAAAGAAGGACTCCTAACGCAGTACGAAGCAGAATCGGGCAAATGAATCAATAAAAGGCCACACAAAAAGCGCCGCAGAAATCAAACCTCTTGCTACGCAGCTCCAATCCGATAAATATACTTTCCCACACTGCCGGTTCTGCAGCAGCGAATTCCTTTAAAGCTCATATACTTTCTCTCAACCCCTTATCGTATTCACTCCCCTGTTAATGCTCCCAGAACGCAGGTGTCTTCTTCTTCGCTTTAAATGTATCCAAATATGCCTGTGCGGCTTCCTCTGACGGATACAACCGGTGTTCATGCACGCGGATTGCGCCGCCTTCGATAAAATGATACATGTATAATCCGCCCCGGCACCTGCCGACCTTTCCTTCCTGAATAAAACGGTTGGATTCAACCAGGTAAGCGATGTCTCCTGTCCTGAATTTCTGTGTCTGCACTTCATTCACCTCCCGCTTATAATTTCTGTTTGATTACATGGCTTAATACACCCTGGCAGACCAGATCATTGACCAAAATGACCTTTTCTCCGTAAACCTTCTTGTTTCTATACTCAAGGATCACTTTGTGGTTTTTCTGGTCTGCTCCGCCGAACACCTTAAGTGTATTCTCCTGGCTGTCATCCAGCGCAACGATAATGTTTCCGATCTTCGGCTCTACGCCTTGTTTGATAACCAGGATATCTCCTTCTTCTATTCCTTCGTCTTCCATGGAATCACCCTTGGCATAAAGGATATAAAACGGACCCTTGCCGAAAACGGCAGCCAGATAGTATTCAGCAATAAATGCCTGTATTTTTTCCATCATTTTTGGATCTTTTTTTCTCATGAGCTTATCTGCCTTTTTATTATTCTATCGGAAACAGATTGCTTTCGATAACTGCGGTATAAGACCCTTTCATTTCGAATGCAAGTATTATTTCGCCAAAAAATAAAGGCGTCGGCAAACGCCTTCACCTTGTGGATAAAAAGCCCGGAAAGCAGGCGGATTTTTCTAAAACCATACTGAAATTCGTGACAATTCGTGACAGAGCGAAAAATGATGTGCAGGGTGAGAAAAGAAAAACCTCAGAAAGCCTTGTATTTCCTTGCTTTCTGAGGTGTATGCGGATCGAAGCGACAGGATTTGAACCTGCGGCCTCTGCGTCCCGAATTCGCATATGGCAATATGTCCTAAAACTATTTAAACTGATTTGAGCTGCTAAAGCGCTATATTTTGTTTGTATAAAATGTTTCATTTGTCCGTTGACAATCAACATATTTCACAGTGCCAAAAAGCACGTTTGTCTGTTGGTTCAAAATATGCTGCTTAAGCGAGCATATTCTTTGCTTTCGTTAACAAAACGATATAGACTATGAAGACAATCAGCTCCAATACGACCTCAGCAATAGAAACGTAACCGGCTAAAAGTGACGTGCCTTTTCCGAAAACATTAAGGACAAGCACGATAATATACAGGATCATGATCAGCATCCGAATTTTTCTTCCGAGCCCGGCAACCTTTTCGTTATTAAGCTTCTCCGCGATAGAGATGATGCCGGCAGCGACGTATTCGATCACGGCAAGCGAAAGTATCTTCTGGACAAAGTTCATCCAGTCGGCGAAAATCGGATTGACCGACTGAAGGCAGGTCGCAAGAACTGCCACGACCAGACCGATGATGCAGATCATGAAAGCGGTATTGAACTGCGTTTCGTCTTTACGGGCGGTATTCAGGCCGACCAGGTTCAGTATGAACGCAATGACACCGATAACCAGGGCCGCAAGCACGATCATACCGCCAATACCGGCCTTCATGATAGATTCACCGGCAGCATCCGCTGAAACATCAGAAAGAATGCCGGCAGAAAACGTGAAAACAATCGTTGTGACAGCTCCGATCAGCATCAGTATAATACAGATTATCTGTATCCATTGTGCGGTCAGTATTTTTGAGATACCTTTACGGGCGTTTTGATAGTTCATATATGTTCCCTCCTGTTACGATCAAAATAAGATTGCGTTAATCATTAACTCCTGCAACTGATTATAACTCTATACCTGTTTTTTTGCAAATACAATATCTCAAAAAGACAATTTAATGATCTGCTTTCTGTAGATTTGGATGGTTTTTGCCCGCCAACGAATTCAACAACAATGCGATGTAATGTTGACAGCGCAAATTATAATATATATTATGAGGTGCAGAAGAAACCTATGTCACTGAAAACGAATTTGATCTGAGGAAACATTATGAAAAACTTTAAAAAACTGTTAGCCTTATTAATTGCCACGACATTGCTTTTATCATTGAGCGCGTGCGGGCAGCAAACACAGGAATCATCTTCCGGTTCGAAATCGGCGGATGCCGTATCGCAGAGCTCGTCAGCGGGCAGCGGGACGGAAGCAGAGTCTACGCCGGCAGAAGAAGATGAAGCAGCCGAGCCCTTTGGAAAACCCTGGCTTGTGTCGATCCTGGAGGGAAATATTCCAAACGAGGCTCCCGACGCAAAGGACGACCTTTTCCTGTCGCTTGACTACGACCTGATAGCGGAGCATCAGGGCGATAACTGGACAAACGCGACTGCGTATTCTGATGAACTCAAAACGAAAACACTTGATGCCATTAACCAGAAAGATGACTCCGATCATGAAGCGGAGCAGTTTAAAATCTTTGTGGAACAGGCGGCCGATATGGACGCTTTAGCTAAGGCCGGTATTTCCGAGGTTCAGCCCTATATCGACCGTATTGATAAAGCCGGCTCGATCGAAGAACTGAACGAGGTGCTCATCGACAGGGACTTCCCCTTCTGCCCGTTCGTGATCGCGGTTCTGGGCGTTACCGACAAGCGGGAAAACACGGATGTCATGGTGTACCCCAACTTTCTTTTCTTTGACCTGCTGAGCGAGGGCGCGCAGTTCTATGATGGTGCCGACACTGAAGAAGGCGGTGCACTCCTGCAGCAGATGCTCATGTATACGAATATTTATCTGACAGTCGACTTTTTGCAGCTGGGATTGTCAGAGGACGAGGCGTTAGAGGAGATAAAGAAGCTCACGCAGTTCGAAACGGCATACGGAAAGTACGCGGATTATAACGGAAGGTATGTTAAGTCCGATTTCGGATCTTTTTCAAAGTCACTTGAAGAATCCGTTTTCACCTTGGACGAGCTTTGCGATCTCTGTCCGAATATTCCGTTGCGAGATATGCTGGCAAAGATGGGTAAAGACGGCGCGGAGAAGTATAGCGCGATGTCTTTCGAATGGCTGAAAACACTTGGCGATATGTGGACAGAAGAGAATCTTGATACGCTTAAGACTATGTCAAAGGCCAAGATCATGGCCGAGACACGGCCGTATCGTGATCCGCAGCCCTACAACAGCTATATTGAGCAGTTCGGACTACCTGCGCAGGATGCCGAAACCTTCGCCTGGGCGGCCTGCAACAGTCTTGACACTTTCGCGCAGATCATTTCCAGAACATATGCAGATGACGTGCTGGGCGAGAATGCAAAAACGCGCCTTACTAAGATTGCAGAAGACGCGGTGGCCGACTATAAAAAACTTTTCAGCGATACATCGTGGCTTTCAGAGGAATCCGGCAAGAAAGCTGTTGAAAAACTAGACAACCTTACGATCAACGTGCTTGAGCCTTCCGCGGGATGGTTTGACTACAGCGTTCTTGAGCTGACGCCTTCAGGGAAAGGCGGCACGCTGTTTTCAAACTACCTGAAGCTTAAGCAGTACCGGTATGATCGCGAGGCTGAACTGATCGGTCAGCCCGCGATCGGATGTTTCACCTGGTACTTTGTCAATCCGTCGATACCGAACGCGTTCTACAATTCACAGGACAACTCGATCAACATAGTTCCCGGGTATATCAACAGCCTGACCTACTCGGATGATATGGACGACTCAATGCTGCTTGGCGGCGCGGGCTGGACTATCGGCCACGAACTCAGCCACGGCTTTGACTATCTTGGAGCTCAGTCTGACGCGTACGGACTGGGCAACCCGATCTTCACCGAAGAGGATATAAAGGCATTCCTGGACAAGTGTGAAAATCTTGCTGATCTCTACAGCACTATTGAATTAGAACCGGGAGAGATGTACGACGGCCATCACGTTGTGGCAGAAGCGGCAGCGGATCTTTCAGGCATGCAGGTGATGCTCGACCTGATGGCGGATCTGGAAAACCCCGACTATGAGCGTTTCTTCGCAAAGGGCGCTGAGCTTTACGCACAGACGGTGTCAGCCATGGCCTATTCACAGCTTAAAGCAGACGGTCATCCGCTGCATTATATGAGAGTAAACGTAAACGCGCAGATGTTCGATGAGTTTTACAAGACCTACAAGGTGAAGAATGGCGACGGAATGTATCTGGCAGAGGATAAGCGCATTCGCATCTACGGAGACGGCAAGGAGACACCGTGATCCACCCGGCACTCAGTGCCGGTCTGGACTTTCAGCGGTGAACTCGACAGCCTGATCCTTCTGAAATACAAAGGCTGCAAAATTAGATGATAATCATAAAAATAACTGGAAATGCCCTATTATTCAAGCATTTCCAGTTCATATCTAAGAATCGAAGCGACAGGATTTGAACCTGCGGCCTCTGCGTCCCGAACGCAGCGCTCTACCAAACTGAGCCACGCTTCGCTGTCACTGCTGAATTATAGTATACAGTCCCATCCGTGTCAAGAAAATTATTTGCGGACTCTTGCATTTTCATTGTCTTTTGGTGTATTATGTACAATACTTTGTGAAAGAAAAGAGGTACCGCCGTGCTTACGCTTAATAAATTCGAAGAAGCATCCGAAACAGTCAAAAAAGTCACCCGTGACACGAAGCTTATATTCAGCGAAACTTTCAGCGCTTCCACCGGAAATAAGGTTTATCTTAAACCGGAAAATCTGCAGCTTACCGGCGCTTATAAGGTCAGGGGCGCATATTATAAAATAAGCACGCTTTCAAAAGAGGAGCGAGGCAAAGGTCTGATTACAGCTTCCGCGGGAAATCATGCGCAGGGCGTCGCTTACGCGGCAAAGGCATACGGCGTTAAAGCCGTTATCGTAATGCCGGTATCAACCCCTCCCATCAAGGTTGAAAGGACCAAAAGCTACGGAGCTGAAGTGATTCTGCACGGAGATATATATGACGAGGCCTGCGCGAAGGCTTATGAGCTGGCCGAGGAATTCGGTTACACTTTCATCCATCCTTTTGATGATCTGGCGGTGGCAACCGGTCAGGGCACCATCGCAATGGAGATCTTTCAGGATCTGCCCTTGGTTGAATACATACTCGTTCCCATAGGCGGCGGCGGTCTCGCAACAGGCGTTTCGGCGCTGGCAAAGCTTCTCAACCCCAACATAAAAGTCATAGGCGTGGAGCCCGCAGGGGCCGCCTGCATGAAAGCATCTTTTGATAAAAATGAGGTTGTGACGCTTCCGTCGGTAAGCACAATTGCCGACGGCACCGCCGTACAGCGTCCCGGCGAGATTATATTTCCTTATCTTAAGGAAAATCTGGACGGAATAATCACCGTAACGGACGATGAACTTATCGTCGCTTTTCTGGATATGGTGGAAAATCATAAAATGATAGTGGAAAACTCGGGGCTGCTCACCGTAGCCGCTTTAAAACACCTCGGCGTTAAGGATAAGCGCGTCGCCGCCATATTAAGCGGCGGAAACATGGATCTTATAACCATGTCTCAGGTAATACAAAACGGCCTCATAGCAAGAGACCGTATGTTTACTATTTCCGTGCTGCTCCCGGACGTACCGGGCCAGCTTGTAAAAGTCGCAAATACCATCGCGGGCCGACGCGGAAATATCGTCAAGCTCGAACACAATCAGTTCTACAGCATCAACAGACACGCCGCAGTCGAACTCATCATCACTATTGAGTCTTTCGGCACCGAACATAAAAATTCCATCATTCAGGCTCTGCGTGACAACGGATATGATCCTAAACCTGTTGCCGCAAGGAATTAAACATCGTTATATATTCGTCCTGAACTTCCTTAAAGCTCCTCTCTTTGTAATCGAGAGGAGCTTTTATCAGGGGCGCCTTGCAAAGATCTTCTTCGTTTAAAAGCTCTTTCAAATCAAAAAACAGCAGATCATCGTCGATGGATTTCAGCTGTTTTTTTTCATTTTCGGTAAGCCTGCAGCCCAGATACTTTTCAAATATGATATCCGTGATTTTCTTTTCCATTGCCGGATATTCATTTAAGTATTGTTTTATAGGACGCGGCACGTCTGACAGATAAGCCTCGGCGGCATCATGCAGCAGACAGGCCAGCGCAACTTTGTCCGAATACCCGCGCGCCATTGCTTCGTTAGCGCAGTTTATGCAGTGCTGCGCAACCGAATAAAACCTGTCCACATGGCCGTTTCCCCGGCAGATATAAGAGAGGGCGTGAGCGATATCTTTTATCTCTATCATGGAAGCGTCGGGCTCCGTCGGATAAAACTTAAGTCCGGTATATGTTCTGATATATGAATACTTCTTGTCTTTCATAGCAATACCTGAATGTTTCTCTTACCCGTCCGCAGCTTCGCTTTGCGCAAGAGTCTTTCCTCTGTATATATACCGCCATTTTCCCGTCATATACCGGCCGAAAGAAATGGCTATATTTGCCACCCATCCGAGTATCAGCGCATAGCCTACGATCTTGATTCCGAAAGTCGGCGCAAGCGTAAACGCCATTACCACCCGGATTCCCAGATTGGCAAAATTCGCCAATGTGAAATGGAACATGTCTCCGCAGCCGCGCAGTATGCCGTCGCTGGCGTTTTTGAAGCCCATCATAAAATAAAACCACCCGGTTATCCGCAAATATTCCTCACAGGCGGCAAACGCCGTCTGACTTCCTTCGCTTCCCAGAAAGATATTGGCGAGCTGATGCGGCGCCAGCTCCAGCGCAAGCGCGATCGCTATGGAACAGATGCCTATTACCACGCAGGCGGCCTTAAGCCCCTGTGGTATACGATCCGGCTTGCCCGCGCCTATGTTCTGGGCGCTGTAGGCCGAAAGCGCATTCCCCATATTTGTCATCGGCACTATACAGAACCATTCCACCCGCATTGCCGCCGAAAAACCGGCCAGAACTTCCGAGCCGAAAGTATTTACAACGGATTGAACAAGCATCATTCCGACCCCTATGGTAAGCTGCTGGAATATCGAAGGCATGGCTATGCGGAACATTTCCCTGAACTTCGCCGTTGAAAAAAATGCCGTCTTTTCGGTGTTTAACGATCTGATAAGCCTTAAAAAAACTATCAGCGAGAGTACCGCCGAGATGCCCTGAGATATCATGGTTGCCCAAGCGACGCCTTCCACGCCCATCCCCAGTTTTGTTACGAACAGTATGTCAAGTCCGATGTTGAGCAGCGAAGAGCATATGAGAAAGAGCAACGGTATTTTTGACCTTCCGAGCGCGTTAAACAATGAGGAAAAAATATTATACATGAACAGGAACGGCAGTCCTATGAAATAGATGTTTAGATATGTCATGGACATATCGATTACATCCGACGGAGTCTTAAGTGCCATCATGAGCGGACGCCCGAAAACGAGGCCGAACACTCCGAGTCCTATGCTTATAAAAAGAAACGAAAAAATCGCGGTGAAAATCGCCAATTTCATCTCTTTGTACTGATGCGAACCGAAATGTCTGGCTACTATTACGGATGCTCCGATACCGCCTCCGACCGCAACATAGATAAACATGTTTGTAAAAGACGTACATGCCCCTACCGCCGCGAGCGCCTGCTCGCTAACGTATCTTCCCACTACAGCCGCATCCACACTGGAATAAAGCTGCTGGAAAAGATTTCCTATTATCATGGGAATTACAAATATCACCAAAGCGCTGAGCGGTTTTCTGGTTGTGAGATAATCACGGTTGCTCACTGCATTTTCCTCCCGTAATCACAGCTTGTATTCTTCATCGCCGTTTTCGTTTTCATTTTCCTCTCCGGATAAAGTCAGATTCGGACGCTCATCCTTTGTTATGGGCTCCGGCGTTTCTATATCCTGCGGCACAGGATCATGATGTGAAACCGTTTCTTTTTTCCCGTTAAAAAAGCTGCGGCAGGCAAACAGGATAGTAAAAGCTCCCGCCGCTATGAACACGGCGGCTATTATCCTGAAAACCGTTATGTGGTCATTTACTATTCCTTCGTTGAAAAGAAATCCGAACATTGTAAGACCTATATAACAAAGATAGATACCCGCAACTACCAGTATTGTTTTCAATAATTTCGGATTTTTCATGGGCTGACCTCACTGTGTGATTAATGTGTTATTAATATAAAAAAACGCAGACCCGAGGTCTGCACAAAAGCCGATGATCGGACTCGAACCGATAACCTGCTGATTACAAATCAGCTGCTCTGCCAATTGAGCTACATCGGCGCATCTGTATCATGACCGACATATATAAAAAACGACCCCGAACGGGTTCGAACCGTCGACCTCCGCCGTGACAGGGCGGCGCTCTAACCAGCTGAGCCACGGGGCCTGAAAGCATATGCCAACTGCTTGATAAGATATTAAATAATGATCTTACGTTGCTTCATAGTTTTATAAAAATGGACCCTCGGGGACTCGAACCCAGGACCGACCGGTTATGAGCCGGTTGCTCTAACCAACTGAGCTAAAGGTCCACAAAGCCGATGATCGGACTCGAACCGATAACCTGCTGATTACAAATCAGCTGCTCTGCCAATTGAGCTACATCGGCAATCGTTTGACTTTTGAACCAACGCAAATGATATACTATCACGGTCAGATATAAAAAGCAAGACTTTTTTAAGATAAGATAACGTCTCTCAGATTTTCCTGACTCTTTCCGATATTTCCGCCAGTTCTTCTTTTGAAAGTTCAGGCAGAAGCTCCAGTCTGTTTATTATTCCCGAAAGAGAATCTTTCATTCTCATTCTGACAAGCTGGTTATAAAAACTCACTATAACACCGGTCACAATGGCTATGGATACCACCGCGTAAATCGACATCAGAACGGAAAACAGCCTTGATGCCGGCGTATAGACAACGACGTCTCCGAATCCGCGGGTGGAAACCAGCGAAAAGCAGTACCAGAACGAATCTCCCCAGGTTGTTATATGGGGTTCCTGTATCCAGATAACGGTCGTGCCTATCAGAAAAAAGATTATAAAGCCTATCAACACCCTGTAAGCTCCTGTGGCTTTCATGATCCTGCGCAGTATTCTGAAAGTCTTCATTAAGTTCCTCCTATAGCATTACTCCGGACTTTTCTTTGCTTCTGTCTATCATATCAAACATTCTTTCAAACGGCCTTCTCAATGTAAGCCCTATTACCACGGCGACAGCCGCGAAAATGAGCAGCATGCCAATATACTGAATATACGCGTTTCCGTACATTCCGCCGACACATTCGCGCATGGCATTCATACCGTAATTAAACGGGAGGAATTTGTAAACGGCTCTGTAGATTTTGGGCAGCATCTCTATAGGGAAGGTCCCGCCCGCGCCCGCGACCTGTATTACGAGAATAACAACTACGACAGCCTGCCCCACCTGCCTGAACGCGACCGTGAGCGAATACATAAGTATCGTAAAGACAAAGCTGCATATCATGGCCGTCAGCAGGAAAAGAAGCGGATGCGCGCAGTCGATCCCGATAAAAAACAGATCCCCCAGAACAGTCAGTATCGCCTGCACCTGTCCTATGATAAAGAACAGGATATAGCGTCCGAAGAACTTCTGCCACGGTTTTACGTCTTTCATCTCTTCATGGTCGATTACCCTGACCTTGATGAGCGCGATCATCAAAAGAGCTCCGGCCCAGATACCCAGTATGGTATAAAACGGAGACATGTCCGAACCGTAGTTTCCTATTTCGTAAAAGATCTTTTCATTTAATACGACCGGTGCCGAAATAAAGTCCGATACAGAACCCGCGTCCTTATTCAATACGGACAGGAGCTGTTTATACGCGTCTGTCGAACGCACATCCCTCAGCCCTTTTATCAGCTTTCTTACATCGTCCCGTATCCCTTCGGCGTATTTCCCGGTGTTTTCAAATGCCGATGTGCCCTTCTCAAGTGTAGTTTTATAATCCTCAAGGACTTTCTTCAGAGACGAAAAATCCGCGTCAACAGAACTCAGCAGTTCGTCCGCATTCGAAAGTGTATTCGAAGCATCGTTTATCACTCCCCACAGTGCCGGTGCTACGCTGTTGTCAAACTCACCAAGGGCACTTTGAAGCACGGCAACGCACCGGGATATGTCGTCCTGCAGTGTGTTTTTGATCTCTTCGGCATCAGCTTTCAGATCCTCCGCCGATGATTTTACCGCCTCCATGGAGCTTACCAGATCATTATAGATCTCAAGAGCCTTTTTATATGCTTCAGTAGCGGCAATGGGGGTTTCGCTTAGAGAATCCAGAAACTTCTTCGTTTCCTGAAAAGCTCTGCTGTTGAGTATCTCATCTATCGTATCGGTGATCGTCTGGATATCAGTTCCGGATGAAATGAGCCCGACCTGAGAGCTTACGGCATTCAGGTTTTCGATCATCGCCAGAATAGACGAATCTGTCATCTGTATCACCGCTTCGGTTGTCCTGCCGGCAGCGTCATTGCCGCTCCACAGGATACCGCCCGCGGCACGGCTGCCGGATATCACGTTTCCGACTGCCGGTATCACGGCTTCGGCGCTGTTCAGCGTTGCGGATACGGATTCATTTAGGACTACCAGCGAATCCAGTATCGTAAGGCAGGAAGAAAGATCCCTGTCCACGTTTTCGAGATCCGCAAGCAGAATCTGTCCCAGGTGAACCCGGCCGTCTTCGCCAGCCAGGCTCTGAATGCCCTCTGTAGCATAAAGGGCGACTTCCCCCAGAATCGACGAGTTCAGCTCCCGCTGTATAGCCGTTTTGACTTTGGACGTGATCTTTGTCGCAACCGCGTTTTTCTTGCTGTTGCAGTAGAACTGTATTTCGGGGTTTTTCGGCGTTCCGCTGATAAAGCTCATAAGATCTTCGGTAAAATCCGAAGGAATGACGAATCCCGCATAGTACTTCCCGGAATACAATCCTTCCATGAGTTCATCCTCGGTCTTGGGAAACTGCCATCCGATGTCCTTATTCCCGTGAAGCTCCGATATAATGCTATCCCCGACATTAAGTTCAAACGCAGAAATCTCCACTCCTTTATCTTCGGAGAAAATGCCTATCTGAAGATTTGACATCGCCTCGCTTCCGTATGGATCCCAGTTTGAAAGGATATTAAACCATGCGTAAAGACAGGGGATGACGGAAAGCCCCATGATAACGACTATGGCGACGACGTTTCGGGAAAGCCGCCGCATATCTGCTTTAAATACGCGTTTAATATTATTCATCGTCCTCTTCCTTATCGTCCAGCATATGCATTACCTTGAAATCCATATATTCTATCACGATCAGATATGCCGCGATGATAAACATGCTGGCGATCCAGAGCACGAGCATCACCAGCTTGGATGTTCCGGTAAAATCCGAAATAAAGAGCAGGAACAAAAACACGGCCGGAACGATGAGCAGGCTCAAAAAACCGTTTTTTATCCGTCTGCGGTTTTTCCTGTGCTCGGTTTCCCTGAAGGCAAGAACCTTATCATATACTTCATGGAGTTCTGTTTCGTTTTTCATATCTTGTTCCCTGACGTTTTTTCTTTATATAAGCCGGACAGGATTTATTACATAAGTTCCGTGTCTTCAAGACGTTTTTCTATAAAACCCGTCAACGGTATAAGCGGCAGCCTTATAAGGAGTCCCAGAAGAAGCGCCGCACCGCAGAAGAGACCCAGCGTCAGCAGGCATCTGATATATACGTCCCCGTACATGCCGCCTATGCATTCCCTCATCGCATCTATGATGTAAGGAAAAGGGAAAAATCTGTAAACGTTCCGGAAAAAACCCGGCAGTATCTCAATGGGATAGGTGCCTCCGGAGCCTGCGATCTGCATGACAAGGGCTATTACGGCGACCGCCTTTCCGATATCTCCAAATGAGACCGTCAGCGAATAGATGACCAGCGATATGGTAAGGCTGGCTATCGCCGAGGCCAGAATGAACCTTCCCGGATGCAGGCACTGTATCTTGAAAATGCAGAGCTCCCCGAATACTATGATCGCTGTCTGGAACTCCGACATGAGCAGGAAAATAAGATATCTCCCGATGAAGATCTCACTTCTTTTGGCATCCGGGAATTTCTTTTTGTCCGGACGTATTTTCAAAACGGAGACCAGTACCGTCACTCCCACCCATATGGCCAGGGCCGTATAGAACGGGGTCACACCGGATCCGTAGTTGCGGATCTCAAAAAGATAATTGTCTTTCATCGAAACCGGTTCAGCGAAATAATCGCCTATAGCGGAAGCGTCTCCGGAAAGAAAGGCGGTGACCAGCCTGATCTGTTCCCTGTATGAGGCGTCATCCATCTTTGCTATGAGATCCGATATACTCCCGCTTGTCCCGGAAAGAATCCCTTTAAGATCTTTCATGCTTACGTTCAGCATATCCGTGGTATCGCCCAGCTGCGAGATCATGCCCCTTAAAGTATCGACTGCCGACCCGAGATCATTCATGACGGCCTGCATGGAGGTCAATGACGTCGAGATGCTGTTGATCAGCTGATTTATCGACGGAATCAGTTCATCTGAAATCACTGCCGAAGCGGCGCCTATGCCCTGTGCCATTTCCTGAAGCGTTTTATGCATCGATTCAGCCAGTATTTCCGCCGCGGTTTCCGCTGCGACCTTCGAAGCGTTCGTTTCGAGTATTTTGATTATATTCTGAAGCGTCCTGATCTCAGCGGCCACGCTGTCCCAATGTATGGTTTCCGGATCTATGGCCATGATGGCGTCAAGCAGCGTCTGCAGCTTTGCTTCCAGCTCCCTCAAATGAGGGAGCATTTCATTGATGCGTTCCCTGACTGCCCGGGCGTCTGTCTCCAGCTGCGCGGCGCTTATTCCGGACGCGAGCTCATTCAGCCGCGCCTGCACTTCGCCGAGTGCGCCCTGCACATTTGCCGCAAAGGCGTTCAGGCTGTCTTTGGCGGCTGCCGTATTCCCGGCACCTTCGGCCAGTTTCGCTCCCGCCCCCTTTATACGTCCTCCTGCATTCTCAAGGCTCTGATTCGTCTCTTCAAGTTCTTTCGCAAGCAGGGAGTTGCTCTGCAAAAGCGAATCGATAAACACTCCGTAACCGTTTAAATCGTCCCTAAGGATGCCCAGCTTGTATATGAACTTCTGAGTCTCGCTCTCCGCTTCCGAAACCGGGCCGGTGTCCCTGATCTCTTCGAAAAGCTTTCCGGCTATTATGGCAATATATTTTTCTTCAATACTGTTCTGAACACTGTCAACTGCGGAATCTGTTATCTTGGTTGCGACGGCATTCTTTTTATCGTTTAGATAATAGTTCAGCTTCGGCATGTCCGATCTGTCCCCCCGCTCCGAGAACAGAGCTTCGGAAAAGTCTTCTCCTATAGATATCGCGGCGTAATACTCCCCGGACTTAACGCCTTCCTGAGCCTCTTCATCCGAACCAACGAACACCCAGTTTATGGACTTGCTTTCGGCAAGATCCGCTCTGAGCTCTTCCCCTATGTTCAGATAGTTTCCTTCTTCATCCGTCCAGCCGGCATCTTCTATCGCTGCCGCGAGCCGGATATTGCCCGTGTTGTCATACGGATTCCAGTTCGCATATATATTAAACCATGCATAAAGCGCCGGCAGGGCGCATATTCCTATCGCTACCACCAACGCAAAAAAATGTGTGGTTATACCTTTTAAATCACTTTTAAAAATACGAAATATGTTTTTCATAACGACTTCAGTTCAGGCTGTTTATTGTATTTCGCAATGCTTAATATATGTGCTTAACAAATTATATCCAGCGCTATTGCAAAATGCAAGCCTTTTAGCCTTTTCAAAAGAAAAGGGAACTCTCGAGCTTTGTGTTGCCGTGTATGTCAAAATAAGTTATAATCAGCGAAAACAGGTCCGGCAAGCCGGACTTTAATCCGGATAACAGGAATCTGCCATGAAATTGTTTCTTCAGATGCTGATCGGAATCGCCGGCGCGGTCTGTATAATCTGTCTGGCGACAACGATAACGCTTAATTCGGTTTTTTTATACGAAGCCGATATAGATAAATACAATCTCGAACAGTCCGCCGGGCTTTCAAAAGAAACCATTTTGGAAAACTATAAAGCCATGGTGGAATACAACAACATAGGCGGCCCCGACGAGCTTATTTTTCCCTCTTTCGGTATGTCTGAAGGCGGAAAGATCCACTTTGAGGAAGTATGCGGCATTTTTCACGCCATGGAATACGCTCTTATCATCTCGGCTGTGGCAGCGTGCGCCGGGATTATTTGGGCCGAACGAAAAAAACTGCGGCGCTATATGCTCTTTATCTCTGTTTTTACCGTTGCGCTCCCGGCATCGGCCGGCATTTTTGCCGCCGTATCCTGGGACACGTTTTTTGTAGGCTTTCATCGCCTGGTCTTCAATAACGACTACTGGATATTTGACGAAAGGCTGGATCCGGTCATAACTATCCTGCCGGACGGATTTTTCCTGGACTGCGTTATTATGATTGCCGCCATAGCGCTTTCTGCCGCCGCGGCTTTAGCCGTAATATATGCCTTGCGTAACCGCAAATATTAGTTTATAATATTTTGGTTAAGTTGCCAAAAGAAACATTTTTGATTCATACGGATTGTTTCGTGCTGAGGTAAAACATTGTCAACATATATTCAGAACTTCAAAAAATTCCGGCCCCTGCTCACGGAGCTCGTGGCCAGGGATATTAAAATCAAATACAGGCGTTCTGTCCTTGGCGTACTCTGGACGGTTCTGAACCCGCTCTTTATGATGATCATACTGGCGATAGTTTTTTCAAACCTTTTTAAATTCGACATCGAAAACTATCCCGTTTACATCCTGAGCGGCCAGGTTGTATATAACTTTTTTTCGGAATCCACCATGTCTTCCATGTCGGCGATACTGGACAACGCGCCGCTGATCAAAAAAGTATATATACCCAAATATCTGTTCGTTTTATCCAGAGTGCTTTCCAGCATCATCAACGTCCTTGCCTCGCACTGCGCGCTGCTTCTGGTTATGATAGCCATGGGCGTTGAACCGCACTGGACCATGGTTCTCTTTTTCATACCTCTGCTGCTCCAGGTGTTTTTCTGCCTCGGAGTCGGGCTTATTTTGTCTGCGGTCGCCGTCAAATTCAGAGACATAATGCATCTTTACAGCGTGTTTGTAACGGGCTTTATGTACCTGACGCCGGTTATCTACGCCTTAAGCCTGCTGCCTCATTGGCTTTACAACATAGTCGTATGGAATCCGATAACCAACTTCCTGACAATGTACAGGGACGTAATGCTGAACGGACGCATTTTCAGTCCGACCAGCTTTTTGATCGGACTTGGCGAAGCGGTTCTGCTGATGCTTATCGGGCTTACGGTTTTCGCCAAAAAACAGGATTCTTTCATATTGAATATCTGAGGGGTAATTATGGAAAACGATCTCATGGTAAATGTTGACCATGTCTCCATGCGCTTTAATCTTGCTTCCGAAAAGGTTGACAGTTTAAAAGAATACTTTATCAAGACATTAAAAAGACAGGTTTCATACAATGATTTCTGGGCTCTTTCGGACGTCAGCTTCAACGTCCGCAAAGGCGAAGCCGTGGGCCTGATAGGTCTCAACGGAAGCGGAAAAAGCACGCTTCTGAAAGTCATTGCGGGCGTGCTGAAACCCACAAAGGGCTCCGCCACCGTTTACGGACAGATGGCGCCTCTTATCGAGCTGGGCGCGGGCTTTGACTTTGATCTTACCGCAAGGGAAAATGTCTTTCTGAACGGAGCCATTCTCGGCCGCAGCAGAAGCGAAATGGAAAGCTATTACAAAGATATCGTTGATTTTTCCGAACTCGGCCCCTTTATGGACTCCCCCGTAAAAAACTTTTCATCGGGTATGATCTCAAGGCTTGCTTTCGGCATAGCGACTATCGGCCAGCCTGACATCCTGATAGTGGACGAGGTGCTTTCAGTCGGGGATTTCCGTTTTCAGGAAAAATGCGAAGCCAGAATCAAAGCCATGCGCGACAACGGAACCACCCTCCTGTTCGTTTCACACTCGATAGAACAGGTCGAAAAACTCTGTTCCAAAGTTGTCTGGCTTGAAAGAGGGCATTTAAGAGCTTTCGGGCCGTCGGATATTTACTGTAAAGAATACGCAAATTCATGACATATGCGGAGCTGATCTGATATATGAAGAAAAAACTTGCAATAATAGTGGCTTTTGCCGCTATACTCATGTTTTCGATATTTTACGGGTTTACGGACAAAACCCATCTTATATATAACAACGACGTGAACACGGCAACCTATACCGCCATCGGCGTTTTAGGTGACAGCGACGTGGTCACCCAGAGGTTTATCTCCGAAGAGGACGTGCTTGACGGCTTCAGCATCAAAAGCGGCGTTGCCGGCAATCATTCCGCCGCCACGGTATATCTTACCGTTAAGGACACCGAAACAGGAAAAGTGCTTTCGACCGGTTCCGATTCGGGCGCGAATTTCCGCCCCCGGAAAATGCATAAGATTTTCACGGATAAAATCAGCGGAGTAAAAGGCAAGGAACTCATTCTTGAAATCACGGAGAAAGGCGCGGATCCCGACAACGGCATAATTCTGTATTATCAGACGCTGACGGATACGGACAGTTCTTTTCAGATCAACGGAAATGACGTAAACGGCGTTTTCGTCATGAAAACGATAACCTCCCGTTTCGACGCGGAAACCTTTATCATCATTCTGCTTTCGATACTTTTCGTATGGGGATTCCTGTGGTTCCTCCACAGACTTTTCAGCCTGAACGACCATTCTAAAAAAGAGTCGAAAAAGCCTAAATTCAATGTATTTCTCAAACTTCCTTTAAACCGCAACATGGGCGAGGATATGATAGCCGAAGAGGTTATGCGAAGATATCCCAACACGACTTTCCATATCATTTCGGACGAGGGATATATGAGACGCTTTGACTGCGTCCCCAACTGCAGGGTCTGCGCGGAGTCGAGTCTTGATTTTAAAGAGCGAACCGAAGAAGCCGTTAAGGCCGGTTTTGCCGATCTGAACGACAGCCTGATTAAAAATTCGGACGCCGTTGTAAAACTCGGAAACACTCTGTTTTTGCAGACTTCTGAAGATTATCAGGCTGCTTTAAACGAAGACCGCTATCTTTCTGATAACAGCAAGCGTTTTTATACCCTCGGGACAGATTTCGGGCCTTATAAGGACGCTATGTATTTTAAAGAATACAAATCCGTTTTCAGAAAATACGCAGGCATCACTTTCCGCAACAGCAACGTCAAAGATAATTTTGCGGATATGGACAATATCCGTTTTGCTCCGGATCCTTTGTTTACGGTAAGGCCGGGCCTGCTCGCGCAAAAAAGCCCCAAAGCCATTATCTCTCCCTTACTTCCCACCCGCCATGCCTGGGGAAAAGATATGGAAGATATAGTTGAGCCGAGCGTCATTTTCTATCGAAATATGATCCGTACTCTCAAGAAAAACGGATATCTTATATATATGATCTCATTTTCACAGCCGGAAGGCGACGATGTGATCATGCAGATGATACTGGATTCGCTTTCTCCTGACGAGCTTGCGCAGGTAACCTGCTGCATGGCGTATTCCAGCGACCCCGTTCCCGTTCTCAGGGAGTTTTCTGACGCGCAGATAGTGATCGGTTCCAGGTATCACAGCATTGTCCTTGGTCTGACATACGGCTGTAAGGTGCTTCCCATTGTTTATAATGAACAGACGAAAAATCTGCTTCACGACATCTCTTATGACCTGAGCGTGACGCCCGACATGATCAAAAATCCGGACACCGACACCGATGCCATATTCGAAAAACTGATTGCGGGAGAAATCTTTGATCTGACGGTGATTAAACAGCGGGCAGAACATCAGTTCTGGTTTTTGGATATGCTTCTGCGAAAATAAAAAGGAGTTTTCTTGAAAATGATCAACGGTTTTGATCTGGAAATGTTGGATTTTATCAAAGAAAATCCGACGCCCTTTCATCTGATAGCCGCGCAGGCCGACGCCCTTAAAAATGCCGGATTCATACAGCTATACGAAAGCGAAGAATGGGAGCTTGTCCGTGGCGGAAAGTATTTCGTCACCAGAAACGACTCCTCTCTTATAGCGTTTCGTATTCCAAATGAGACATGGAGCGGATTTGCGATCTGCGCCTCTCACAGCGACTCCCCCTGTCTTTACGTAAAAGAAAACCCCGATATGGCAGCAGACGGACTGTACGCGAAATTAAATGCGGAACTCTACGGAGGCACGATCCGCCATACTTGGTTTGACCGTCCTCTTTCCGTGGGCGGCCGCGTTTGCATAAAAAAAGACGGGGCCATGGAAACCCTGCTCGTAAACACAGACCGCGATCTTCTCATGATTCCATCCCTCGCCGTACATATGGACAAATCCGTAAACGACGGAAAAAAAATATACTGTACAGAAAGATCTTCTGCCGATTCTTTCATCAGACGCTTCGCTCTCTTTTAAAAGCATAATCGCAAAAGAAGCAGGCGTTTCTTCTGATGATATTTTAGGCTTTGATCTTGTAATATACAATCGTCAGCCATACTGCGCATGGGGCGCCAATTCCGAATTTATCTCGAGTCCCCGCCTTGATGACTGCGTATGTTCGTATGCGTCTTTTAAGGCCTTTTTATCCGCTTCCTGCACAGGCAAAACAGCGGTTCATGCCGTATTTGACAACGAAGAAACAGGCTCTTCCTCCAGACAGGGCGCGGCCTCTACATTTCTGAAAGACACGCTGAAAAGAATATCATTTTCAAAAGGCTCCGGCGAAAGCGGTTATATGAGGGACGTCGCGGCTTCGTTTATGCTTTCTGCCGACAACGCACACGCTTTTCATCCCAATTATCCCGAAAAATGCGACCCGACCAACAGGCCGCTCACCGGCAAAGGAGTCGTGCTTAAATTCAGTGCTGCCAAAAAATACACCACCGACGCACTTACGGCCGCAAAGGTTCGGCTTCTGGCCGAAAAAGCCGGCGTGAATATCCAAACCTTTGTCAATCATTCGGACATCCCCGGCGGCTCAACCCTCGGAAATATCTCCGCAAACCAAATCCCCATCCCCTGTGCGGACATCGGCATCAGCCAGTTTGCGATGCATTCGGCTTATGAAACCTGCGGCAGCGGCGATGCTGAACAGCTAATGAAGCTTATCCGTGCCGCATATGAAGACTGAATAAATCATAAGGCCGGTACACTATGCAAATCGAATCAATATTCTGCAGGGAACATCCTCTGCGTTTTTTTCAGTCATTATCTTCCCATTTGTCCTCTGCTTTCATACGCCGTATGCCGGGATCCCTCTCTTCCATGTAGAAGTTTTCAAGTCTGTTTAGAAGTCCCGTCCCGAACACGGTCGGGATATTATGGGTAGCGTCTTTTAATATTTCACATTCACAGTGATCGTTTATATAAGTCAGCCGTTTTACGCTTTCCACGATTTCCGGCCGCTCTTTTTTTCCCGCCATAACAAGCAAAGGGCCACTGAAATTTTCAAATCCCTTTACCGTTTCAAAAGATATTCCGTTATCGACGCTGTTTCTGACGGTTTCCTCCGTCACTTTTTTAATCTGCCGCACGAAGCTTCTGATATCCTCTTTTGAAAGCGCATTATATTTCGCTATGAATTTGGCAAAAAATGAAGCCTTCATTTTTTTCAGATCCTGAATATATGCGGGCAGCACTTCGGCGATATATTGCTCTTTCCGGTAAAGCACGGGGCTGATAAGCACGGCCGACCTGAAAAGCTCCGGCCTTTCGCATATCAGCTTATATACAAGATCGGCTCCGGTGCAAAAGCCCACTATATGAACCGGGGTATATTGTCCATAGCTTTCACAAAGCTCCAGCAGTTCACTGAAAGCCGTTTCGACCTCAAAATTTCTGTCGGCATCTTCGCCGTATCCCGGCAGCGTAACCGTCACAAGGCGGTATTTCAGAGCCAGCGGCGCGACATGCCTGTAAGTATTTCCGAAAAACATGCCGCTCACGAGTATTATTGTTTCGTTATTATCAATTCCGATCTCTTCCGTGTACATATAAGATCCTCTTATTTGCTTCTGTAAAACCTTCCATCCATCTCTTTTACGTATCTGGGTTCCTGCACGGCACACTGATGACCGTATGTTTTAAAGCAGCGAAGGCAGGACATACATGCGGATGGTTTAAAATCCTCCCCGGCCCATCTTGCCACAAGTTCCGGCTCTTTTATCAGAGGTCTTGACAACGAAAAATAATCAATACCCTCATCATTCAGATAATCTTCCATCCTGCCTACGGTACGGAAACCGCCGGTAAGAATAAGGGGACAGCTCACGTTTTCCCTGATATCTTTCGCAAGCGGCAGAAAATAGCCTTCGTTGCGCGCTGCCATTATATTTGCGGGAATAACGCCGTTGCTGCTTATTTCAATTGCGTCAATACCGTGTTTCTCAAGCAGGGCGCAGCCCTTTACGCAGTCGGGATCGGCTTTTGAATTCACTTTCAGTTCACCCGCATTTACCTTTGCCAGTACCGGCATTTCCGGAATTTCTTTTTTTATGGCGTCAATTATTTCGGTTATTATCCGATATCTGTTTTCCAAAGAGCCGCCGTAATCGTCGGTTCTTTTGTTTATATGGATATTTGTAAAAGCATCCAGCAAAAATCCATGGGCGCAGTGAAGCTGTACCCCGTCGAATCCCGCTTTTTTCGCCCTTTTCGCTGCTTCCGTAAAAAGAGCTTTTATCGTATTGATATCTTCATGCGTCATATCCGCGGGATCAATGCATATTATGTCTTCGTCTTTTGAATCGGGCGTCGCAAGAGTCCCCGTGCTTTTGTCTTTTAAATATACGCCCATTCCGAGCTGAGGAATGACCGGACAGCCGTGTCCGTGCATGATATCCGCGAGCTTTTTGTATTCTTCGATCACATCGTCATTTGACAGTTTCAAAAGACCGGTTTTTCTGTAGTCGAGCGGGGCCACGCCGGTAAATCCGAGTATCACCATCCCCACGCCGCCCTTTGCGAGATCGGCGTTAAGATCCAAAAAATCCTCCGGAATATGCCCGTATTCATCGGCAAGGTTTACGTCCGTAGCCGCCCTGATAATGCGGTTTTTAAGTTTAATGCTTCCAATATTCGTTTGATCAAAAAGAGTGTGCATAATATTTTGCCTCCAAAATATTTTTCAGATCAGATCATGTTTTTCATGCTTTTTCACATGTCTCTGATCGGGCGATTTGATAGTCACCATGGTTCCTGCCGGCACCGAAGATGTGATCCACGTGTTTCCGCCTATGACCGCGTCATTGCCTATATGGGTATCGCCGCCCAGCACCGTGGCTCCCGCGTAAATCACTACCCGGTCTCCTATATCGGGATGGCGCTTGATCCCCTTTACCAGAACCCCGTCGTCTCCGGCCTCAAAGCTTTTTGCGCCCAGCGTCACATGCTGGTACAGCTTTACGTGCTCGCCTATCACGGTTGTCTCACCTATTACAACGCCGGTTCCGTGATCAATGAAGAAATAATCTCCCACCGTCGCGCCGGGATGTATGTCGATACCGGTCATGTGGTGCATACGCTCCGTGATCATACGGGGAATGATCGGGACTTTCATGACATAAAGCTCGTGCGCCAGCCTGAACGCGCTGATGGCCTTAAACCCCGGATATGCGAGAATGATCTCGTCCTCACCCGTAGCCGCCGGATCCCCTTCGTACGCGGCACGGATATCGGTAAATATTACCCTCCTTAATTCCGGAAGCCGCTCCATGATGTTTTTTACTATCTGCCTGTTATCATAAGACTCATTTGAAACATATTCGAGAGCCTTGTACAAAAGCTTTTTCGTAACTTCGTTATAATACCGCTCTTTTTCACAGTTGCTTCTGAATTTTTCGTCGTCCGATCCGAAATATTCGGGAAACATTGCCGTAAAAAAAGCATCCAGGAATTCACGGACAGTTTTTTCCATTCCGACATAATTTTTCATTTCTTGTTCCTTGCAGTTTTCTTTTATTATGCACAAATAATAAGCACTGATTTTTGCAGCCATACGTAAAATCCGCCCTCGGCTGCCTGCCGTCAACTGTTTTTCAGATCAGTTATCAGGCGGCGCGTGGCCGGCGGTCAGTCGTTGTATTCCGGCGCCATGGCCTTATCGAAAATATCGGTGACTTCTTTTCCGGGAGCTTTTGTAACCAGGGTAACAATAATCGAAACCAGAAAGCCGCAGATAAAGCCGGGCAGGAGTTCATATACGCCCGTCCATGACATGCAGAACAGCCATATTATATCCACAACCGCGCCCGCGATAACGCCCGCGCACGCCCCAACGTAATTAAATCTTCTCCAGAAAAGGGTCAGGATAATTACCGGGCCGAAAGCCGCTCCGAAAATTCCCCACGCATTTTCAACCATGTTCATGATCGCCTGAGCGCCGGAGCCTTTTGAAGACGCTATGAAAAATGCTATTATCGAAATAATAACCACCGTGATCCTGCCTAGCCAGAGCATTTCCCTGTCCGAAGCTTTTTTACGGAAAACGGGTTTGTATATGTCAGATGTAAACGAGCTTGAAGCTACCAAAAGCTGCGAATCGGCAGTCGAAACAGAAGCCGCCATGATCGCCGCGAGCAGGATGCCCGCTATGGCAGGCGGGAAGAATTTGCGCGCCATTGCGATAAACACGGTCTTTTGCATGCCGAACGGAAGCAGCTCGTCTGCCATAATCATACGCGCAAAGTATGCCACAAGGCAGGCTCCCGTTATGGAAAGCACCACCCAGATAATGGCGATTGCTGCCGATTTTTTAACCATAGACGGTTTTTTAATGGACATGAAGCGCACGATGATATGCGGCATGCCGAAATATCCGAGACCCCACGCCAGACCCGAAGCCACGTCCTGCCAGGACGCGCTGAGTATGCCGGTGCCGAAGTCACACAATACCTGCGCTCCCGAAGCATCCGTATAGGTATATACCGTTTGCAGCGCGCTTACGTCCAGATTTTGAGTCGCAACCACGATAATGGGCACGGCAAGAAGCGCTATGAGCATCAGGATGCCCTGGAAAAAGTCCGTCCAGCACACCACGGTAAATCCGCCCAAAAATGTATATCCTATGATGATGAGGGCAAATATAAGCATCGCCAACTGCTCTGACATATTCGGGAAAATCATTGTAAACACCGAGGTTCCCGCAACAAATGCAGAGGCAACATAAACCGTAAACGCCACCAGGAAAATGAGCGCGCGCACGATCTGAAGCGCCTTGCTCTTTGAAGCGAAACGGTTTGTCAGATACTGGGGAACCGTAATTGAATCCCCCGCGACTTTACTGAATTTTCTGAGCCTTTGAGCGCATAAAATCCAGTTTGCCGCCGTACCTATGGCAAGCCCTATACCGATCCAGATCTGTCCGAAACCGAATGCCAGTATGGATCCGGGAAGCCCCATAAGCAGCCAGGCCGACATGTCCGACGCCTGAGCCGACATGGCGGTAACCCACGGCCCCATCGACCTTCCTCCGAGGAAATAGTCCATTTCATTTTTGTTTTTTCCTTTAATGAAAAAGACAAGACCCACAAAGAACAGGACTATGAAGTAGGCCAGAAAAATAATCATTTCCAAAGTAAATACACCTTCTCTCTTCTCCAAAATTAACGTTGCTATTCTATCATATTATTTTATTTAATAAAATACCTATTATGATTTTCAAACGTTTTTATAAATATTCACTTTCCCGCTTTTGCGACGCGGGCTCCGCTGAACATGGCAAGGGCTACTCTTTTCCCGTTTTCATCATTCATTTCAACCTGATAAACACAGCTCGTCTTTCCGTTTCGAACAGGTCTTGCCGTCGCCTCTATATATTCGCCCGATACCGGCTCCAGATAATAAATGCTGCCCTCAGAGGTTACGGTAGTTCCCATATTTTCCGGATTCCGGCCGTTTGCCGCCACGGCAAACGTAAAATCCGCCAGCGTAAACAAAACGCCGCCCATAACAAAACCTCTGGCGTTTTTATGTATTTCCTCAAGCCTTATGCTGCATCTGGCATAATCTTCGGTCACTTCATCTATCATGATGCCGGCCGCTTCCGCCGCAAATCTGTCATTCAAAAAAAACTCTCTTATTTTATTCAGCTCCGTCAAAATAATTATCCTCCGTATTCAAATCTTTTAATTGAAATCTTGACAAATTGTCATTAATAAAGAAATATAAAAACAAATAAAGAATTCCAAACCACCGAGGAGCCGCCATGCCTTCAATCATACTGAACATCATCATAATCATCCTGGAGATTCGTGCGCTCACACTTTGCTTCCCCGAAAGAAAATTGAAGATGCTGATATTTTACACGCAGATATCCAACATGATCACGACAGTTTCATCCGTCATGCTGCTGATCGCAGGGCAGCAGGATTTTGTAACGCCCGTCCGCTATCTCGGCACCTGCATGATGGTCATGACCTTTTTCGTGACGGTCTGCGTCCTCGTTCCGATGGGCGGTGACCCGAAAATGCTGCTGTGGTCAAAATCCGGTCTGATCCTCCACATCCTCTGTCCGGCTCTTACGACAGTCTCTTTCCTGTTCTTTGAAAAACAAGTCGGATGGGAAATGCTGCTGCTTCCGGTAGGCGTCACACTCGCCTACGGCCTCATTATGATAATCCTGAACGCCGCCCGCCTCGTCGAAGGGCCATATCCCTTCTTCTGGGTCTACAAGCAAACCGTTTCCAAGACCATTCTGTGGATCCTGGCACTGCTCGGCGTAATAACCGGACTCTCGGCCCTTGTATGCCTGATCAAAAGTTATCTCCTCTATATTGTTTAAATTTCGCTGTCAAATACGATCTTATTTTCTCTTCTTCCTCAGTTTCAGCTCGATCCCTTTTTCATTTGCAATTTCCCGCAGTCTGCCTGAGATGTACTTCGCTTTATCTTTAATCGGCATCTCCGATACAAGCCGGCTGCCTTCATCCAAAACTTTCTTTATATCATCGATACCGAGAAGATTCACCGCAAGGCAGAACAGCGTTTTTTCCCTGCCGGAATTGTATTCGTTAAGCAGTGTATCAAGCAGGTTCACCTTTTTTGATTGCTCCTTTGTGTACGCTTCAATACCGATCTCTTTTGCCTTCATCATATCTGTTTTCTGATGAAGATGTGTCATAAAGGAATCATACTCATTGACATGGTCATATAACCCGCAAGGATATTCGGGACACTGAAAACAATATTCTACACCATGTTCCATTCCGCAGCGGGCGATTTTGCATGGCCTGTTTCCATGTCCGCATCCCGGACAATGACCGCCAAGTCTCATGGTGCACAAACCGCAATTAAGCCCGCACATGGAAAACAGCGGATTATTCCGTTTAAAGCTGTCCGTTTCTTTTTCCTTAATCCCATTCAATAATGGTTCATACTTACTCATATACTTTCCCACACTATATCCGTTCTTATACAGCAGTGGTTTTAATCCACCTTGCGTGACATAAGAACTATTGTCTCCACATGGCTTGGGACAACAAGTTTGATATTACGATCCTCGCCGTCATGGCGAACATGTCGACAGAC
This sequence comes from uncultured Lachnospiraceae bacterium, assembly GCA_964389285.1. Taxonomy (GTDB): domain Bacteria; phylum Bacillota; class Clostridia; order Lachnospirales; family Lachnospiraceae; genus Alectryocaccobium. The sequence goes on from CAYMCZ010000001.1 coordinate 234,331, forward strand.
AGATAGTTGTCTGTATCTTAAATCCTGTTTAATCTCGCTCCCAAAGAGAACGCTTCTTCCAGATCATGGGGAAACTGTTCTTCCCGCATTTTTTTCTTGTGTTCTTCATTAAAACCTGCCATGCTGTATTTGCTGTAGTCCTTGACCTGAAGTGTATCGCAGCACGGATAAATCTCCATAGAGCCGTTCAGCCCATTAAGTGGTTCCAGCTGTCTCGCCATTGATTCCTTATACCATTTCTCATAAATGTCTTTTCCGGCATTCATGGTGAGGATCACACCAACATTCACCTTTCCATGAAAATAGTTGGAATAGTCATCATATGAGAGAGCACAGAAGTGAAGGCGCTCCATGAGTGCATACACCTGACTGGTGATGTTTCCTAAATAATTCGGCGAGCCGATAATAAGGGCGTCCGCAGCAAAAATCCGGTCAATCACTGGAGACAGATCGTCCTTCCAGAAACATTTGCAGCGTTCTGCCTCTCTCCGCTTGCAGGCCATACAACTTCTGCAGCCGGTATAGGTAAGATCGTATAGATCTATGTATTCCGTTTCTGCCCCTACGGACTCCGCTCCCTTTTTCGCTTCTTTGAGTAAAAGTGCAGTGTTCCAGTTCTTTCTGGGGCTTCCGTTTAGTATTATCGTTCTCATTATCTCCACCTCACAAATCGATTCTTTTCAAGACCTTCGCCGGAACGCCGCCTACAATCATTTCCGCCGGAACATCCTTCGTTACCACTGCTCCGGCAGCCACAACAGCATGATCTCCAATCGTGACACCTGCTATGACCGTTGCATTCGCGCCGATCCATACGCCTTTTCCAATGTGAATTGGTGCTGGATGGAGTTGTTGTCTCTTCTTCGGATCCAGATCATGGTTTAAAGTGGCAAGGACTGTGCCGTGGCCGATCAATGCACCGTCCCCGATGACAATACCGCCCTGATCTTGAAACTTACACCCGGCATTGATAAAGACATCCTTGCCGATAGAGATGTTCTTTCCAAAGTCCGTATAAAACGGCGGAAACAGGCCGAAGTTCCCTTCGATCGGTTTCCCGATCAGTTCTTCAAATAGCGCCTTGAGTTCCTCCGGTTCATGATACTTTGTGTTGATCTCCATCGTTATCTTCTGTGCCTCACGCGAATAGAAACGCATCAACTCTATCGCCTCAGGATTCTCACCAATCGTATCGCTCTCATTGAAGTATTTCAGTAATTCTTTCAGGTTCATTTTACTCGCTCCATTCCAGCCGGAAAGTCACCGTAACATCTCCATCCCCGAACACCTCCAGCAGACTCTCTTTCGTCACTCCGGAGATCTTGGCTATGCGTGTGAGGTTCCACGTGTTTTCGTCGTAATAGATCGTGATCTGATTCCCTTGATACAGGACCACGTATCCCGGCTGCGTCGTGATCTGCTCGTCATTTGTCGGCAGTTCGAACGGCAGCGGGCCCACTTTTTCGAAACTGCCATAGTCATGCATCTCGACGATCAGGCTTCCGGTTTTAAGCTGTTCAATAAACGCCTCCCCCGAAGAGTTGTCCTCCGGTTCAGCGTAGAAAGTCTTATTCCCGATCTCGACCACAAGATCCGCCCTCGGCATGATGGCCTCCGCCGGATCGACCGTATTCTGAGGCTCCCGAGCCGCGCCGAATGGCTCCTCTCCGCTTACGGTCTCACCCTCCCAGTCGATAATGCCGCCAAACTCCCGGACGTCAAAATAACCAAGTGCAGCAAGCTTTTCAGCCGCTTCTTTACTTCGTCTGCCGCTTCTGCAGTAGACGAGCAATGTCTGATCTTTCTTTGGAAGTTCTGTGATCTCCTCTGTGCCGATATCTTCATTCGGAATATTAATCGCGCCGGGAATATGCGCATCCGCATATTCATCCGGACGCCGGACATCTAAGACCAGATAGTCCGTCTCCTCCTCGATAATGCGGGCAGCCTCTTCCTGTGTTATTTGAATCCAGCCCGTGTCATTCGAGCCCAATCCATCATCGACAGAATCATTTGCTGAAGATTTATGGTCAGTCTCTGAAAACGTCTGGTTGGTCGGCGAAGCTCCGCAGGAAATCAACATACAGCTCAATATAAGCACGCCGATCATTTGTAAAAACCGCTTCATACACTTCCTTCTAATGCAAACTCAAAACAGGTACACCCTAAACTGTTATCATTCGATTAGTTTCAACATCCCTGTCATCATTCATATTCTTTGAATCCACGCAAAAAATAATACCTTCTTTCCCGTTACCAAACAATCCAATTTGCCTCCGCAGTTGTTGAAAAATAATTCATGTCCAAATATAGTCAATTTATCTGAATCCTATCAAAGAGCACTTTTAACACTCAACCCCTTGTCATCAATACTACTGTCTCCACATGCACACTCTGCGGGAACATGTCCACACATTTGATTTTAGAGACTTCGTAGCCCGCCTGCAGAAAAGCTTCCAGGTCTCTTGCAAGGCTTGTGGGTTTGCATGAAATATAAACTATGCGCTGCGCCCTATATCTGATTATTTTTTGAAGCGCTTTCGGGTTTATGCCGTCACGGGGCGGATCCAGGATCAGAAAATCCGGCTTTTCTTCTATTTCGTCAAGCACCTTAAGGACGTCTCCGGCGATAAATTCGCAGTTTGAAAGCGCGTTTGATTTTGCGTTTTCAACCGCCGCTATGACCGCCTCTTCCACGATCTCAACCCCGATAACTTTTTTTGCGGCGGGGGAAATAACCTGCGCTATGGTTCCCGTGCCGCTGTAAAGGTCAAAGACAACGGCGTCTTTTATGTCGCCTATGAATTGTTTTACAACGGTATAGAGCACTTCCGCGCCGGCTGTATTGGTCTGAAAAAATGAAAACGGCGTAATCTTGAACCTCAGTCCCAATATCTCATCATAAAAATGGTCTTCTCCGCTGAGCACGACCGTCTCGTCACTTTTAACCGCATCCGCGACAGAATCATTTTTCATGTGAAGGATCCCTTTTATGGAGCCGTTCAGTTTAAGACTTTTAAGTTGTCGGACAAGCTCTATGAAATCATGCGCGGCAGCGCTCGTCGTCACCAAAGCTATCAGCATCTCTCCTTTTAAAGAGCGTCTTACCAGAAGGTGCCGCAGAAAGCCTTCATGTTTCATTTTATGATAATAAGGAATCCCGTTTTCGGCAGCATATTCCGATACGGTCTTTACCACCGAATTGAAGTCTTCATCGACCAGAACGCAGTCGTCAGTCTGTAAAATATCAAAAGTGCTCCCTTTTTTGTGCAGACCGAGCGTAAGCGGCCCGTCTTTGACGGCGTCACCGAAGGTATATTCCATTTTATTTCTGTAACGGAATTCCGACGGGCTTTCGCTTATTCCGCAAAAAATCTTCTCCGCCTCCTCATGAGAGATTTTCTGAAAACGCTCTATCACGGGAAGCAACAGTTTTCTGACCTGGTCGTATTTTATCCCAAGCTGATCCCGATAATCGACGCTCTGGTACGCGCACCCTCCGCAAAGCGGGAAATTTTTGCAGAAAGCCTTTCTTTTTTCAAGAGGCGACGGCTTTTCCACCCTTATCAAAGTCCCCTGATTTCCCGAACTTCGTTTCTTTGTCAGCCTGAAACTGACGACCTGTCCGGGAATCACGTTTTTTACCGTCACTTTTTCTCCCCCGGCAGCAACAATCCCTTTGTTCGGAAATTCAACCGTTTCGACCGTTCCCTCGTAAATTTCGCCTTTTTTCATACAAATCCCCTAAAGTCCGTATTTAAAGAAAGACTGTTGCAATATACAAAAACGAATGTATATTTCAACAGCCCCTAATGATTTCAAAAAAAACAATATTATTTGTTTTCAAATGCTTCGAAAGCATCTTCCGCATCAAATTTGTCTTCATCTTCGAAATGATCGTCAAAATCATCTTCAAGCTCTTCGAGATAATCAGGCGTAACGAATCTGTAAACCGCGTACGCTATACCAGCTATCGTAGCCACCACGCCTATTATCGCAAAAATTGTAATAAGAAGATTACCGGTCTTTGTCTGTTTGAATTCTTTCAGGTCTTTAAGGTATTTAAAATCTTCGCGTTTCATAAACATAAGCCCTCCCGCTTAAATAATTCTATGTCAGTATATCACGTCTTTTCAAAATATTCCATACTATTTTGTATATATTTCAGAATGATTCAAAGAAAATATTCCTGAAATTAATTAAAAAAAGATAGAAAACAGCAAAATTTTCTAAAAATTCAGCGTTATAAACCAGATTTCATTATCATCTTTTCAGGCAAATTTATCAACTTCACGAGCGAAAAAACCTCCAAAAACCCCGGATTTCTTGACCTTTAACATGCTAAATGATAGAATGAACTAGAGTTTTTTCTCTTGGAGGATGAGATGTTTTTACTGCTGTTTTTATTATGGATTATATTACTCTCAAACATTACTCTTGAGATAATTATCTTCGGTGCTGCAATATCGACGGCATTATTATTTTTTGCCTGCAAATACATGAACTACAACCTTTCAAAAGAAAAAAAGCTCTGGAAAAGGCTCGGTAAATACCTGCTTTATCTCGGTATTCTTATTATAGAAATAATCAAGGCAAACATAGCGGTTGTCGGCATTATTGTCAAAAACAAACCGATCGAACCGGCCTTTTTTGATTTTGAAACCGATCTGAATTCGACAGGCAGGCAGGTTTTGCTTGCCAATTCCATAACCCTTACCCCCGGAACAATCACAGCCGTGCTTGAGGACGGAAAATTCGTCGTTCACTGCATCGACAAAAGCATGGCCGTAGGAATAGCGGATTCCATATTTGTCAGACAATTACGCGAATTGGACGAGGAGAAAAAAGCTCATGATTAACAATGGCGCAGATTTTTCTTCTGCCTTAAATACCGTATTTATTATTGTTCTTATCGTGATCGCCGTCCTGCTTGTTTTTTGCCTCATAAGGGGAATAAAAGGTCCGAGGATAGCGGACAGGCTGGTCGCCGTGAATATGATGGGAACACTTGTAATAGTAGCTATAGCTGTCCTTGCGCTTATGCTCAGGGAAGGCTTTCTTATGGATATCGGAATAATATACGCTCTGATATCATTTTTGGCCGTTATAGTACTGACAAGGGTATATCTCGGTCTCTATCTCGAAAAAAAAGACCGCGAAAAGCAAAAGGAGGATTCGGATGAATTGTAATCTGATACAGCTTATCCTCGGAACGGCATTTCTGATTTTGGGGCTTATCGTATTTGTGCTTCAGATCATCGGAGTTTTTAAATTTAAATATGTTATGAACAGAATGCACGCCGCCGGCATGGGTGACACCCTCGGCATAGGCTTTTGCATGGCAGGGCTTATGATAATAAGCGGCCCTAACTTTACGACGCTTAAAATGCTCTGTGTCGTTATATTCCTCTGGTTCACTTCGCCGGTTTCATCCCACCTTATCGCACAGCTTGAAGTGCTGACCGGCGACGAACATGAAAAAGATGAAAAGCATTATGAAATGACCAGTCTGTCCCGGATAGAATCCGAACTGCAGGCGACGGAAACGTCGGAAAAAGCCGCCGACGGCAAGGAGGCATAAAGTGACTGTTTTTACATGTATACTTTTGGGTTTTCTTCTTTTATGCGCCGTTGCCGTCAGCTTTACAAAAAACATGCTGACAGCAGTGCTGATATTTATGTCATTTTCGCTTGTCCTCTCTATCATCTGGCTGACCCTCGAATCACCTGATCTCGGCATAACCGAAGCGGCAGTCGGCGCGGGAGTCACAAGTTTGCTGTTCTTTCTGACGCTGCGGAGTATCAGAGGAATCATGAAAGAAAAAAACGGAAAGGAAGAACCTGAGGATGATTCACAGGACGTCTGAAGGAGAAAAAAATAAGAGCCGTTTCAGGGACTGGCTGGACGCGGTAAAAGATCCGTATGAAGGCAATATGGAAATGCCGCCCGTCTTTATTCACGAAGAAACGGACGATCAGTTAACGGAACGCCTTAAAGCCAAATCGGAGATCGATCTTCGCATTTTCGACGAAACCGGAAATCAAAAGGTCCGGTCTTTTAAAAAGCTTTACATCGCTTTTTCCGTTATTTTCTGCGTCGTGCTTGCCGTTTTATTCGTTGTAACCGTGTCACAGCTTCCGCCCATGGGCGCAACCGACAACCCCACGGTCAATGAAGTCGTGCAAAGATATCTCGAACAGGGGCTTTCCGAAACCGGAGCCATCAACATAGTCGCCGGAATGATTCTGGATTACCGGGCTTTCGATACGCTCGGGGAATCTCACGTTCTTTTTACGGCCACTGCGCAGTGCTTATTCTTCTCAGAGAAGACAAAAAAAACAAAAAAGCCGCAAAAGCCGACAGAGCGGAAGCTTTTGAACCCAAAAACGATCCTATTCTTCAGACCGTTACAAAAGTGCTCTTTCCTGCCATTATGGTTTTCGGAATTTACGTTGTGCTTTGCGGACAGCTGGGCCCCGGCGGAGGCTTTTCGGGCGGTGCTATATTGGGCGCGGGTCTTATCCTTTATCTGAACGCCTTCGGATTTGAAAAAACCGGAAAATTTTTTAACGAGAAAATATATAAGATAACATCGATTTGCGCGCTTTGCTGTTACAGCGTATGTAAATGCTATTCTTTTTACTGCGGAGCCAATCATCTGGACAGCGGAATACCTCTCGGTACGCCCGGAGCGATACTCAGCGGCGGACTTATCCTTGTTCTGGACATTTGCGTAGGCGTCGTAGTAGCAGGTACCATGTATACCTTCTATGTGATGTTCCGTAAAGGAGGGTACTGATATGGATTTTGCCAATCTGGTGACCAATTATCAGGAAGCGATTGCCATGATTCTTTTTGTCATCGGCTTTTGTAATCTCCTGCTTCAGAAAAACCTGTTAAAAAAAATAATCGGACTTAATATAATGGATTCCTCCATGTATCTGTTTCTGGCGCTAAAGGGATATATCACGGGCAGAAAAGCCCCGGTACTCACAGGCGGCGTACAGAGTATGGAAGCATACATAAATCCGATCCCCGCGGGTCTGGTTCTGACCGGCATCGTTGTTTCGGTGTCCGTTTCCGCGCTTATGCTGGCGCTTACAGTGCGTCTTTATAAAAAATATCATACCCTTGATCTGGACAAAATTATGATGCGGATAGAAAAGGAGGAGAAATAATGGCCTTTGTACAAAATTTCCCTCTCTTTTGTATCGTGCTGACCCTGATCGGAGGCCCCGTCTCAATAGCGCTCGGCAGAAAAAAAGCAAAGACGCTGAATCTCCTTATCTTCGCCGCGGTACTCGCAATGAACCTTTGCCTTCTTGTATATACGGCAGGTACCGGCGAGTCTTATGTGTACTACATGGGACATTTCCCGGCGCCCTGGGGAAATGAGATCCGTTTCGGGGTATTGGAAGTCTGCATGGCTGTTTTCCTTGTTCTGATAATGATGCTCGCCACGATGGCGGGAGCCGTGGACAGGCTCGAAGATATCGAAGGCTCCAAGGAAAATCTGTTTTACTGCATGATGAACCTGCTGCTTTCATCCATACTTGCGCTTATATATACAAACGACCTTTTTACGGCCTATGTATTCGTAGAAATAAATACAATTGCCGCCTGCGGTCTGATAATCATAAAAAAAGCCGGGCGCAACACCGCCTCCGGCATCAGATACATGGTCATGAGCCTGATGGGTTCTGCCCTGTTTCTTCTGGGAGTTATCTTCACATACTCGATTACCGGACACCTGCTTATGGCAAATATCCACGAAAGCATTGTTTCGATTCATGCTTCGGGCCAGTACCCGCTGCCTTTACTAATGGCCATCGGGCTTATGCTGGTAGGCCTTGCGATAAAAAGCGGCCTTTTCCCTTTTCACGGATGGATTCCGGACGCATACGGATATTCGACCGTATCGTCTCAGGCGGTGCTCTCTTCCGTGGTCTCAAAAGGATATCTGTTTCTTTTGATAAAGATCGTTGTAAGAGTTATCGGTCTTGACATAATCAACGACACTAAAGCAATCGACATACTTTTTGTACTCGGCATAATATCCATGATCCTCGGCTCGGTCTATGCCATGAAAGAAAAGGATATTAACAGGATGGTGGCGTATTCCTCCGTTGCCCAGATCGGATACATTTTCATGGGCATCGGAATGGGTACCATGGCGGGAATCATCGCCTCCGTCTATCATATCATGGCGCATGCCACTGCCAAATCCCTGCTTTTCGTGACCTCAAGCGGTCTGAAAGAAGCTTCCGGCGGCAGCACAAAAATAAAAAATCTGATCGGTTCGGCATATCGCAACAGACTGGCCGGAGTCGGTTTTACCGCCGGAGCGCTTTCCATGGTGGGGATCCCCTCACTCGGAGGCTTTATTTCAAAACTTCTGTTTGCACAGGCCGCCATGGACACAGGCTGTTTTAAAATGATTCCGGCCCTTATTGCGCTGGCCGTCAGTACCATACTGAACGCTGCTTATTTCCTAAAGACTTGCGTGCGTATATATACCCCCGCAGACCGGGAAAATATCGAAACCGACAATTATTCCGTCATAAAAGCCGGTGACAAACCGTCCAAGTCGGCCATGACGATCTGTTTTATAGTTATTAATTTTGCTCTCGGTATCGGCGCCATACCCGTTATGATGCTTCTTGGGAGCGGTTTATCAGTTTTTGCATAGGGAGAGCAAATGAACACGGTTCTGATAATACCGGTCATATTGCCGGCCATAATTGGAATATTTCTGCTTCTGTCTTCGGCTTCGGACAAATGGAAAGACCGGCCGGAGCCTTGCGGTAATGCACTGAAACGCCTGCACGCAGTCGTTGCCGCGGCAATGATCGCAAGCGCGGCGTTTGCCATGCTGGCAGCATGGGGCACAGACAGCCAGCTCATCCTTTTTAATATCACGGAAGATATACCCGTGCTTCTGAAAACGGACGAGCTCGGAAGATTTTACACCACTTTTATCACGATAATATGGTCCGTTGTAATGTTCTATTCTTTTGCTTACATGAATAACTGCGGCAAAGAAAAACGCTTCTTCGGTTTTTATCTGATAGTTTACGGGGTTATGATAGGTCAGTGTTTCGCCGGAAACCTTGTTACCATGTATCTGTTTTTTGAGATAATGACCCTTTCGTCCATGCCTCTTGTTCTTCATAACGGAACAAAAGAAGCGACGCTTGCCGCTCTTAAATATCTGTTTTATTCGATGTTCGGAGCTTATCTCGGACTCTTTGCCATTTTCGTACTGTACAGAAGCTGCGGCGCAGGAGCCTTTGTATCGGGCGGGATACTGAACCCGTCCATGATGGGAGGCGACGCTAAGCTGATTCTGGCAGCCGTCTTCTGCGGTATTATAGGCTTCGGCGTAAAGGCCGGTATGTTCCCTCTGCACGCATGGCTTCCGAGCGCGCATCCGGTGGCGCCGTCTCCGGCGTCCGCCGTGCTTTCGGGTATCATAGTAAAATGCGGCGTGCTCAGCATAATCCGGCTCATATTCTATGTGGTCGGTCCCGAAAACATAAGAGGCACATGGGTGCAGACCGCATGGATGATTCTTGCGCTTATAACCGTATTTATGGGTTCCATGCTGGCGTACAGGGAAAAAGTATTTAAGAAAAGGCTGGCTTACTCGACCGTCAGTCAGGCATCGTACATACTTTTCGGGCTTTCGGTTCTTACCGCCACGGCATTTACCGGAGCGCTTTTGCATATAGTATTTCATGCCTTTATAAAATGCGCGCTTTTCCTTACGGCAGGTATAATCATTTTCATAACCGGGAAGACCAGAACGGACGAATACACCGGAATCGGAAAAGAAATGCCCAAAACCCTCTGGTTTTATACTCTGGCGTCTCTCGCCCTGATAGGCATTCCTCCCACGTCGGGATTTATAAGCAAATGGTATCTGGCCGAGGGTGCATTGTCGGCGAATATAGGAATCTTTTCTTATCTCGGCCCGATAATCCTTCTTGTAAGCGCACTGCTTACCGCCGGATATCTGCTGCCGATTACACTGAAAGGCTTTTTCCCCGGAAAAACGCCGGACAATACTTTTGTTAAAAAAGAAGCAAAGGCCGGAATGCTCGTACCCCTTGGTATTCTTGCCGTTGCGGCAGTGGTTTTAGGCGTTTTCCCGAATCCTCTGACGGATTTTTTAAACGGAATAGCCAATTTGATAATGTAGTAGAAAGGAACCGTCAATGAGCATAGGAATTATGCCCGCAACAGTGCTGATACCGATCATCACCGGCGCGCTGATACCGATTATCCCATGGAAAAGCAGAAAAACGATGATGCTCTTTATAGAAGTGCTTGTAATCATCAACTCTGTCCTTGCGGTGCTTGCAGTCGCATTTAACACTCATGATACTTTTATTATAGCGGTGTTTACGGAGAAGATATCCCTGGGCTTCAAAATAGACGGGATCGGAAATGTATTTACGCTGATAATAGCGCTGCTGTGGCCTATATCCACGCTTTACGCGTTTGAATACATGTCGCATGAGCGGCATACAAAGATCTTTTTCATGTTCTTTACCATGACCTTCGGTGTTACTTTGGGTATTGCAATGGCGAAAGATCTCGTTACCATGTACTGCTTCTATGAAGCTCTTACTCTGGTTACCGTACCGCTTGTAATGCACGCCCTCTCTCCCGCTGCCATTAAGGCCACCCGTACGTATATCTATTATTCGCTCGGAGGGGCATCTTTCGGATTTTTGGGTCTGATATATATAATCGTAAACGGGAGTACGACGGATTTTATCGCCGGAGGAGTCTTGGGCGCCTCCTCAGGCGATACAGGCATCCTGCTCCTGATATATGTAATGTGTTTCTGCGGATTTTCCGTAAAGGCGGCAATGTTCCCGTTTTCACGCTGGCTTCCGGATGCGGGTGTCGCGCCAACTCCGGTTACCGCGCTTCTGCATGCCGTTGCGGTGGTAAAGGCGGGTGCCTTTGCGGTTATGCGGATAACCTATTATATTTTCGGCACGGAAATGCTCGCGGGCACCTGGGCTCAGTACATTGTGCTTTCTCTTGCCGCCTTTACCATAGTTTACGGCTGTAGCAGGGGCGTAAAAGCCGTCCATGTGAAAAGAAGGCTGGCCTGGTCAACCGTCAGCAATCTTTCATACATTCTTTTCGGCGCGGCTCTTATGACGCCTTTAGGACTTGCCGCGGCACTTTGCCATATGGTATTTCACGCAGTCATGAAAATATGCTCCTTCTTCTGCGCCGGAGCCATCATTTGCAAAACCGAGCGAAAATACGTTTTCGAACTGGACGGCCTCGGCAGGAAAATGCCCGGGACATTCCTGGTTTTTACCGTGTCGGCGCTGGCGCTTATGGGCGTTCCCGGACTTTGCGGTTTTACAAGCAAATGGTATCTCGCACAGGCGGCTCTCGATAACGGAAATCCGGCAGCCATAGCGGGAGTGGCGGCACTGCTGATTTCCGCGCTTTTGACTTCCATATACATGATGACAATGATTGTAAGAGCCTTTTTCCCGAAAAAAGGCTTTAACCCCGAAAGCATACAGGGGATCAAAGATCCCGGATGGATGATAATGCTTCCACTCGTGCTCCTGACCATAACTATGTTTGTATTCGGAATCAGATCCGATATCGTAGTAAATGCAATTAATTCCATACTGCCCGTATTCTGAATTTGAAAGGACTTGAAAATGCTGTCATTGCTCGTATTTTTTCCTTTTGCCGCGGGACTTGTATCTTTTATCGCGGGAAAGAAAAACGAAAAGGCGAGAGATATTCTTGTAAACTTAACCGTGGTGATCGAATTCGCCCTCATGCTCATATTCTTCCTTTCCCGGCTTGAAGTTTTTGCCGCCGGTGAAAGATTAAGCATGTTCCTTCCTGAAATATGCGGCTTCGGATTGAATTTTACGATCGGAGGCTTCCGTGCGATTTACGGCTGCGTCGCGGCGTTTATGTGGATGATGTCCACTCTTATTTCAAACGAATATATGGAGCATCACGCCAACAAAAACAGATACTATTTCTTTATTCTCTGGACGCTCGGCGCTGCAATGGGAGTCTTTCTCTCCGCGGATCTCTACACGACTTTTATCTTTTTCGAGATAATGTCCTTTACATCCTATGTGTGGGTCGCTCAGGAAGAAACCGACGGTGCCCTGCGGGCCGCTTCGACTTATCTTGCGGTTGCGATTATCGGCGGACTCGTCATGCTTATGGGCATTTTCATGCTCTATTACAATCTCGGCACCGTCAATATAGCCGAAATGCATGCCGCGGCAGCCGCTTTTGAAAACAAAAAACTGCTCTATGCGGCGGGGGCCTGTCTTTTGGTGGGCTTCGGAGCCAAGGCAGGTGCCTTTCCGCTTCATATCTGGCTTCCGAAAGCGCATCCCGTTGCTCCGGCTCCGGCTTCCGCCCTGCTTTCGGGTATCCTGACAAAGACAGGCATTTACGGTACCCTTATCATAAGCGTGGATCTTTTCGCTCACGATGCCAAATGGGGCGCGCTGATACTGGGACTCGGTACAATAACCATGTTCCTCGGCGCGGTTCTCGGAGTATTTTCCGTTGACCTTAAAAGAACGCTCGCATGCTCATCCATGTCACAGATAGGTTTTATCATGACCGGTATAGGAATGATGGGCCTTCTTCACCACGAAGTCGAACTGGCTGTCCACGGAATCATGCTTCATCTGATAAATCATTCCATGATAAAGCTGGTTCTCTTTATGGCGGCAGGCGTGGTATATATGAACGCGCACAAACTCAACCTGAACGACATACGGGGCTACGGACGCAAAAAGCCCATGCTGAAGATAGTATTCGCTATAGGCGGTCTGACAATAGCAGGCGTTCCCCTGCTCGGCGGCTACGTAAGCAAAACACTGCTGCACGAAGCAATCGTGGAATTCGGTGGCAGCGGCCTTATGACATTAGTCGAATGGATTTTCCTGATAAGCGGCGGCCTTACCCTTGCATATATGCTCAAGCTGTTCATCGCCGTTTTCGTTGAGAAAAACGCGGACGATGAACTTCAGAAACAATATGATAATGAAAAGAATTATCTCGGAAAGACAGGCTCCTTTGCTCTTGTCGGCAGTGCTCTCGCCCTTCTCGTATGGGGTGTTGTGCCGAGCCTGACCATGGATCGCGCCGCTGCTCTCGGTCAGAAGTTTATGGGCATTGACGAATACGGACACGCGGTAAATTATTTTACCCTCGGAAATCTTTCAGGCTCTCTGATATCCATAGCCATAGGTCTTGCGGTGTATCTTTTATTCATAAGAAAGGTGCTTATGAACCGAAAAGATTCAAGGATTCCCGCATATGCCGACAGATGGCCTGAGAAATTAGACCTTGAAAACCTGATTTACAGGCCCCTGATGCTTGTAATCCTTCCGACAGTCTTCGGTTTTCTGTGCAGAATCCTGGATTCGGCCGCGGATTTCGTGATAGTCCTGCTCAGAAAGACCGTATATTCGGATACGCCGGTTCAGCCTGCCGACAGCGAAATGGTTCTGTCCAGATTTGATTCGGAAACTTCCGCGGCATCCGTATATAAAGGGGCAGACACCTATGCTTCGAATGTTCGCAGCCGCCTGAAAACCTATGAAAAAAACAGCAATAAACGGATAATACGAAGGAGTATTTCATTTGCTCTTATACTTGCGACTGCAGGTATTGTGGTTTTCATGCTGATTTTGATGCTCTGAAAAGAGATATTGCATAATAAAATGTTTGAATTTCGGTGTTTCGGTGCTATAATTATATTGTACCGCAATTCCGGGCTGTCGTAATATGCATTCTCATGATTATTCTTCCAGGGACCGTTCGCACTTAGTCCTCACGCAGCGGTACTAACCTCACGCATCGTTGCGCTCGCGTTCGCTAAGTACCGGCGTTGCGGATGTCCCTTTCAGAATAATCATTCGCTTTTGCATATTGCGACAGCCCTTTTTAAACGAGCATAATAATCAATTACGCGGAGGAGAGATATGTCTGAATGGTACAGACAAGCACCGGAAGAGGTTTTATCCAATCTGAATACCGATATTACCGGCCTTAGTTCCGAAAGAGCCAAAGCGGCTCTCGAAAAGTACGGCGAAAACGTCCTTCAGGAAGAAGGCAGAAAATCCGCCCTTATGATCTTTCTCGGACAATTCAGGGATATACTCGTTATTATCCTGATAGCTGCAGCTCTTGTTTCCGTGTTTACCGGAGACGCGAAAAGCACGATAGTCATTATAAGCGTACTTATTTTAAATGCGGTTCTGGGAACGGTTCAGGAAATAAAGGCACAAAAATCCCTTGACGCATTAAAATCCCTTTCATCTCCCAAGGCCAAGGTCCTGCGTGACGGGATAAAAACCGAAACAGATTCCAGATTTATAGTTCCGGGCGATATCGTAATCGCCGAAGCCGGCGATATGATCGTTGCCGACGGCAGAATCATAGAAAACTATTCACTTCAGGTAAATGAAAGCTCGCTGACCGGCGAATCCACAAACGTAGATAAACAGGCGGATGCTCTTGACTCTGAACTGCCTCTCGCAGACCGTATAAACATGGTCTATTCGGGCAGCCTTGTAACATACGGGCGCGCTCTGATAGCCGTTACGGATACGGCAATGAATACCGAAATCGGCCGTATTGCGACACTCATGAACCAGACCAAAGAAAAAAAGACGCCGCTTCAGGTAAGCCTGGATAGATTTTCCGTCCGCCTTGCCATAGGCATTATCATTATATGCGCCATAGTCTTGGTTCTCGAGACTGTAAGGGGCATGAAAATTATGGACGCTCTTTTATTCGCGGTAGCACTCGCGGTCGCGGCTATTCCCGAAGCTCTCGGCTCCATAGTTACTATCGTACAGGCCATAGGGACGCAGCGGATGGCAAAAGAAAACGCCGTCATTAAAAATCTTTCAGCCGTGGAATCCCTCGGCTGTGTCTCGGTTATCTGCTCCGACAAAACCGGAACATTGACGCAAAACAAAATGACCGTTCAGGAAATATATATAGGAGAAGAACTTCTACTTCCTGAAGAACTCAGCCTTTCGGAACAGCTCCACAGGTATCTGATATACAATACCGTACTTACCAACGACTCAAATTTAATAGACGGAAAAGGCATAGGCGATCCCACGGAATATGCTCTCCTGGATATGTACGGCAAAATAAAAGGCCTGTCCCAGGAAGCCATACAGCTTTCTTTTTCGGATCTTCGAACCATCACAAACCGTATTGACGAGGTTCCCTTTGATTCGGACAGAAAACTTATGAGCACCAAACATCTCATCCACGGAATCCCGACATTTTTTACAAAAGGTGCCGTAGATGTGCTGCTTGAACGCTGTGACAGCATCAGGTTAAAAGATAACGTGATCCGGCCCATAACCGACGAAGATAAAAAAAATATCCTGCACTGCAATCAATACTTTTCCGAAAACGGACTTCGCGTACTGGCTTTCGCCTATAAAGAATCCGATGAAGATCTGTGTATCGAGACCGAAAATCATTTTACTTTTATAGGTCTTATTTCGGAAATGGATCCTCCGCGAGTGGAATCCGCCGAAGCGGTTCGCCATGCCTCTGAAGCCGGCATACGGACAGTCATGATCACGGGAGATCATAAGGTGACTGCAACGGCGATTGCCAAATCCATAGGTATTTTCAGGGAAGGCGACATGGCGCTTACCGGACTTGAACTGGATGCGCTCTCTGACGAAGAATTGGATCGCAGCATAGAAAAGATTTCCGTTTACGCCCGTGTTTCTCCTGAAAACAAGATACGAATCGTGGACGGATGGCAGCGGAAAGGCTGCATAGTCTCTATGACCGGCGACGGCGTAAATGACGCGCCGGCGCTTAAAAAAGCCGACATAGGCGTTGCCATGGGTATAACGGGAACTGAAGTTTCAAAAGACGCAGCCTCCATGATATTGTCGGACGATAACTTTGCCACTATCATAAAGGCGGTCGCAAACGGACGTACCATATATGAAAACATCAAAAACGCCGTCCTGTTCCTGCTTTCGGGAAATCTTTCAGCCATAATAGCGGTTATTTTCGCTACGATCTTTGCGCTGCCGGCTCCTTTTACGGCAGTACAGCTTCTGTTTGTGAATCTTATAACAGACTCCCTGCCCGCTCTCGCCATAGGGATGGAGCCTGAAGCGCAAGGCGTACTGAAAAGAAAGCCCAGAGACCCCAAAACCGGCCTGATGGACAAATATTTTATACGCAGCATGCTGCTTTTCGGAGCCTTAATATCTTTATTTGTTATAATAGCATTTATGACAGGACTAAAGATTTCTTCATTCGCGGCCTGCTCCATGGCCTTTTCCACGCTCACGCTGGCAAGGCTTTTTCACGGTTTTAACTGCAGAGGCGAAAAAAGCATTTTCAGTCTCGGATTCAAACAAAACCGTTCATGTCTGCTGGCATTTCTGCTCGGCGTTATTCTGCTTGCGCTTGTAATGCTGACGGGCGGCGGACGCAGCCTCTTTCAGGTTGCGGTTCTTCCTCTGAATATGCTGATACTGATCCCGGTATTCGCATTAATTCCGACTGTCGTTATACAGATTATCAAAATAATAAAATACAAATAAATAAAAAAGCATTTTAGGGGAACAATCCCTTTAGAAAGGAAGTTTTAGATGAGAAACGAAGTTTTTTCCACTATGGTCTGCGACGTCTGCGGCTGGACCTATAACGAGAAAGAAGGCGCACCTGATTTTCGGATTGCGGCCGGTACAAAGTGGCGGGACGTTCCGAGCGACTTCAAATGTCCGGTATGCGGTGTTCCAAAGGAACGCTTTCATGTGCAGAAAAGTGAAGTTTCTTTTGATCCTGCCGTTCTCCGCAAATTCAGTTACGGACTGTTCGTACTGACGGCAAAAGACGGAGACAAGGACAACGGCTGTATTATAAACACGGGAATTGAAGCAGCAAGTGATCCGCAGAGACTCTCCATTGCCGTGAACAAAGGGAACTTTACACACAATATGGTGGCAAATACGGGAGTATTTAACCTCTCTATCCTGTCAGAGAACGCTCCTTTTTCCGTGTTCCGGCGTTTCGGATTCCAGAGCGGGCGCGATACTGACAAATTTAAAGATATGGATATCGTACGTGCGGATAACGGTATTCCTTATGTAAAAGAAGGGACAAACGCCTATGTCTCCGCGAAAGTCGTAAAGACGATGGATCTGGGAAGCCATACCCTGTTTGTCGCTGATATCACCGCCGGGGAAATATTATCCGAAGCGCCTTCGGCAACCTACGCATATTATCACGCCAATATCAAACCGAAGAAACCTAAAACAGAATAAATCCAAATTAAAACCCGGTATGAAGCTGCGAAAACCGTCTCTTCATACCGGGTTTTTCCGAAATAAAATCCTGATTCTATTTACCGTCCCTTGCCCTTTTTCTGCGCACTACATTTGCTATGCCGCCAATGATGCCTATAGCACACATGGCTATAAACAGTCCTATGGCAATATATGAGATAATGCCGATTCTGACAACAAAGGACAGGATCAAAAATACGACAAACGCAATCGCGACTATCGAATGAGCTACCTTGACTTTATCTAATTTTCTTTCTACCATACTCTTCCCCCGCATTATATATTAGACGTCCCGTACAACATCCTGCTAATGTTTCTCCGATATCTAATAGAATATAACATGGTTTCGGATAAAATGCACTTGTTTTTTTATTTTTGAGGTTTTTTTATTTTTCCTGCATGCAAAGGCTTATCTGATAAAGCTTGTCTGCTGCGCAGCCTCTTTTTCGGGCAGTCCGTATTTTTCTTTGCCGAGAGCTATGCTCTTCATTAAAAACGTCATGTTTCTGGCAAGCGTGCGCATGGTCTGAAGACCTTCCATATCCTGCTCTGCTTCGCCATGATTTTTTCCGTGTACCATGTTCCAGTATTGGCTTGATGCGACAGGCATTCCGCTTATGGTAAAATATTTATTCAGCTCGTCAAAGGTTGCCGAGCATCCGCCGCGGCGGGCAACCGCCACTCCCGCTCCGACCTTCATTCTCTTGTCAAACGGCACGCTGAAAAACAGTCTGTCCAAAGCTGCTATAAGCGTGGCGTTTGCCGAGGCATAATATACCGGAGAAGCCACCACCAGACCGTCCGCCGCCTCAAATTTAGGAGCCAGTTCGTTTACAATATCATCAAATACGCATTTTCCCGTGTTTTTGCAGGAAAAACATGCGATACATCCCCTTATGGCCTGATCTCCGATCTGTACAACCTCTGCATCCACGCCTTCGGCTTCGAAGACTTTTATCATTTCATTTAAAGCCGTGGCAGTGTTTCCCTGCTTTCTGGGGCTTCCGTTAATTACAAGTACCTTCATCTTAAAACCTCCGTTTTCCCGCCATTTGATTTTGTGCGAATCCTGTATTTTAAAAAGCTTCATGTTCGATCATCACAGCCCCCGTGTGGGAATAATAGTAAGTTTTCCCGCCTCGGGAGTAATAAGTATGGAAGCATCATCCGGACTCTCTTCTTTTGTCCATGCTCCGTCCGCATAGGTATATATCATGGAATAATCAATGTCGTTCAGATCCTGTGGATTAAGCCTGATAAGCATAAGCTGAGTTTCCTCGGGTCTTACTATCAGCCTTATGGTTTTCCCGTCTATTCCGGGCGCGGCAATGTATTGTATCATAAGCTGGTCGTTCAGGCTGTCAAGATATTCATAAAACTCCTGTATATCCGCATAATCTTCGGGAACGGCATTCATGAGTATATCCCAGACATTATGATCCACCTGCATTGCAACCAGAACCCATGTCGAATCGTTATAAACAATGTTTTCAGGCAGTTTTAACGAAAGCAAAGCCTGATCCTTTGGAAATTCATCGGGAATCGACAGCGTTGAAAGCCTTGTTTCGGTTATATATTGCCGCAGTATCGGAAGATATTTTTCCATGCCGATGGACTCCATGACCCACGGAAGAATAATTGACAGCTGCGAATAATCCGTCCCCGGAACTATGGAGCATGATACGGCCATCCAAAAATCAGCCGCCTCTTCCGGCGTCATTTTCCCGTCTTTATACAATCCGTACGCAACCCGGTTCAGCAAAGACGAGTTGCTGTGTACTCCCCCGTAATCATTCATTTCATTCGGCACCGAAACATGCGGCACATAATAAATGTCCCAGGTGTAACATGGCTGTGAAAATTTTTGAGGATCATACATGGAGCGTACGGGTCTGCCGCTTTTCTCACCGACAAGCCAGTTGCTTTCGTTTTCTCCTTCATATTTTATTTCACATAAATTTCCCATTATATCGCTCATTGCTTCGTTTATGGCTCCGGGATCGTTCATGTATAAATTATAAGTCATTGTCGATTCCGTCACGCAATGAGTAAATTCATGGCCCACCACGTCCAGAGCTTCCGCGTCATTGCTGATATCACTGAAAGCAAACACCTGCCAGCCTCCGTATTTGCCGAGATATGCGGCATTGTCGATAGGCTCCCGGTACTCGTCGCAAAGTCCCGTTAAAACGACTATGGGCGTTCCGTTGCCGTCGGCTCCTTTCCAGCCCATTTCGTTATAATAGTCCCATACCCTGCATAAATTATAAAGTGTGATAACGGAATTGTCATCCGACCATGTCTTTCCGTCAGAACTGTCTTCCGCCATAAGAGTGTCTTTAAACGCGAAATCATAATAATCCGCAACTAAGATACGACGCTCCAGATTCCCGAGATAGTATGTTCCGTCTCTTTTATCACGCATAATATCCATTTCGATATTCATTTCGGTTCCGTCATGCAGCGCAACACTGCCGCTCCACGGAACGCTTTCCATGTATTCAAAAACACGGGTGGATGAAAAGCCTGATTTTGAAGCTTCATCACCGGCGTCGCGTGAAGGCAAAGCGTAAAGATAAAGACCGTCCATGGTTACGTAATGCGCAAGAACGGGATAATAGTCCTGTGTTGAATATGCCGCGTCCGGATTGTTTGTATATATCACCCAGACAAATCTGTTGGCATCTCCGTTTACCTCTTCGCCTTCTGAAGCGGTATACCATGCCGGAAGCACTATTATGGACGAAGCGCCTTCTATAACGCTTAAGCTTCCTTTCGGATATCCCGAATCATCCATTACCGTCTGTATGGCGTCTGCTTCAGAAATCATTATTGTCTGATCCGAATCCGGAAGATCTCTGACAAGCGAACTGAAAAATCCCGTCATATTTCCTTCGGGATCGGTCACTATCTTTACGGCTCCTCCCGACACGGTCACATCATCATGAATCTGCTGAAAAACATAGTATATGTTTTCATTATTGTCTTTCAGCACAACCCACGGATAGAACCTGGTCGATTCGTCGCCGCCCATAAGCTTAACCAATCGGTACAACAGTGAAAAAGCGTCTTCGACTTTTGTGATTTTTTCGGTTGTCGCCGTCCCTCCGATAAAGGTTACGCAGCCTTCGTTTATGCTTACGGGCACGGCTCCGCCGTTCATTTCCATGATCTCCGCCATGGTGATCTGGCTTTCCTCAAAGGTTTCCGCATAAGCCGGATAGCTTTCCGCGACATCATAATCCGAGTATTCCTCCGCATCGATCTCAGCTACCGCATTTTCCTGCTCGGGCCCCGCCTTTGATTCCGTTTCGGCTCCTGTTTTTGTTTCATTGCCGTCCGCGCTGACATTCCCCGCGCATGCGAGTGTAAAAATCATGCCTGCCGCCAGTATCATCGAAATAATCAGCGTCTTTGTTTTTTTCAATGCCATAGTCCCTCCCGCTTTGGTTTAAATGTCTCGTCACGGTTCCATGGTTTCGGGATCCAGCCTTATCGCTCCGTTATCCGTCAGATAAGCCCCGTACGCCGCTGTATCGGAAGTTCCGATATCGGCTATATATCCCTTTTGTATCATGTCTTTTAATGTTTCCGGGTTGTCAAGGCCGTTAAATTCAAATATTATTACGTAAAACTCTTCCGTATCTTTCGTTTCAACCGACGCGTAAGAAGCTTCCGAAATACCCTTATATATCGAATCCGCATCAAAGCTCTCCAAATAATCCGGCTGATACGAATCTTTTACCAGACAACGCACGTCCAGAAGGGCGGTCATCAAATCCCCTTCCGAAAAGCATATCTGATAAGCTTCATATATTTCCGAAGCGTCATAAAGATACAGCTGCGGCACTAAATCGCGCTGATTTATAAGCTCCTTTATGACATCTTTGGCCGAAACATAAACCCCGGATGTTTTAACTTCGCTCATGGTTTCCGGCGAAGTCTCGATGCCGGACGAAGAATCAACCGAAATATTCTCTTTTTGACTTCCGCATCCCGCAAGTGCCGCCATTACCAGACACAATATTAATAAAGCCGACGTTCTTTTCATCTTTTCCCCAGCCTTTAAAATCAAAATCAGATATCGTTATATAATTCATGCTATCATATTTTTATTTAAATAACAATTATTGTCAGATAATCATTCATTTGCGTTTCTGTTGATGTATTTTGCCCTGAATTTGGAATACATGATTTTCTGGCTCTGGTATATCCCGTAATAGCCCGAAAATATGTAGCTTATCGCTATCGCTATCAGATAGTACGGCATTCCTTCGCCACCGAACAGCTCAAAACATATCAAAAGAGACGTTATGGGACAGTTTGTGACGCCGCAGAAAAGAGCGCCCATTCCGCAGGCAACACAGAGCGAAGGCTCAAATCCGGTCACGCTGCCGAAAAAGCATCCGAGCGTTGCGCCAATGAAAAAAGTCGGTATGATCTCACCGCCTTTAAAACCTCCGCAGCCAAGGGTAAGAGCCGTAAAGACCATTTTTACGGCAAAAGCCGCAGGAAACACGGTTCCGGTGGTTAAACAGACCTGAACGATATCCATTCCGGGACCGTTATACATCTGGCTGCCCGCAAGCAGGGTCAGAACAAGTATTATACATCCCCCCGCAAATGCCCTCAGGTATTCATTCCTGATATATTTTTTATAAAGCTTCTGGACAAACTGCAGCAGATTGCAAAAGGTCATGCTGACTATCGCGCAGATTACCGCGAGTATCCCGACAACCACGGCCGGTTCTATCCTGAACTCAGGTACCGGGCCAATATCAAAATGCGTTGCCGTCATGCCGAAGAGTTCTCCTATACCTCTGGCAATAAAAGCCGCGATCACGCACGGAACCAGGGCGTTGTAGTGCATTATTCCTATGCTGACAACCTCTATCGCAAACACCGCCGCGGCTATGGGCGTGCCGAAAAGCACGGCAAATGCCGCGCTCATGCCGCACATGATCATGAGCTTGACATCTTCCTGCCTGAGCCTGAAAACCTCGCCTACCGCGCCGCCTATACTGCCTCCTATCTGCAGCGCCGCGCCCTCGCGTCCGGCCGAACCGCCGACAAGCTGTGTGGCTATCGTTCCGAAAAATATTGACGGCACCATGCGGAGCTTAACGTGTTCATCCTGCTGTATGGCCGAAAGCACAAGGTTTGTACCCCCGTCCCTGTCATATCTGAACAGATGATACATCCCCCTGATGCCGATACCGCAAAGCGGTAAAAGCAGTATCACATAATAATGCGATTCTCTGAAAGCAATAACGCCCGTAAGACATTTTCCGAAACCGACTCCCAGGAATCCGACTATTACACCCACGACAACCGCAAGCAGAATGAGCTTTACGGCGAAGCTGAGCTGTGTTTTATAACGTATTAGAAAATCCCTGAAAGTGCTTCCCATTTCTTTTCCTTTTCATTTTTCCAGATGTGCGGCTTTATACCATATGTGTATTTGCTTTAACGTATTCCACTCCGCCGTAAAGCTGATTATACTCGTCCATTACAGCCTGATCCTCTGACCATGCCTGAAGATCCGTCGGATACATTATTACGTATACTCCGCCGTTTGCCTCTCCCAGATAGTCGTAATGAGGCAGCATTTCATAGCTGTCATCGGTATAAAATCCGATCGAAAACAGAAGTCCGCCCGTAAAACCGTATTTTTCCATATATTTGTTATAACTGTCGATATGATAAAACGAGAAGAAATCACTGTCCTGTGAAGGAATCATATATTTGAACTGATCTTCATTCCACGAAGACGGCAGACAGACAAGCAGAGCATCATCCAGCAGCATTTCATAGCTGCCATCCGACAGTTTTTCATAAGTCCAGCTCCAGCGTCCGAAGCTTTCTTTTTCAGCCGTTTGTTCCGTATTATCGCCGTCAGGCTTAACCGTATTCGTAATTATATTCGTCAGTGCCCACAGGCTGCGGTCATTTCCTATGAGATAATGTTCAAACGTTCCCGCTTCCAGATTGCCCATATTGAAATCAACGGAAAATGTATTGCCTTCGGAATCTTCAAAGACAAACCCTTCGCTGTAGTCCTCTGCCACCTCATCGGTAGCCGCCTCTACGGTTATCTTATCGAGAGCGTCAAAAACGTCCTGTATAATATCAGCGTCTGACACCGTATATGTCGTAACGCCTCCCTCTCCCGCAAAATAATAAACCATGTTTGTAATTGCGTCTGCGGAAAAGTTTTCGGCAAAAGCTTCCATGTCTTCGCCAAGCACATTCCAGATTTTTCCGCCCGCCTCTTTTGGCTCAGACGATGAACTGCCCGAAGTCTGCGATCCGGTATCCGGCTGAGCTGGAGAGGAACAGGCTGCCAAGCCCGTCACGAGAACAGCCGCAAGAGCGACTGCCATAATTGAAGATGTTTTTTTCATAATGATGTACGCTCCCTTCGTTTTTTAATAATTCCGGCAAATAACCGATACTTGTTATATTAATATACCAAAAAAGCGTCATAATTTCCATAATCTTCTTTTATTCATCTGAGCTTTTCCATGTTTTAAATACTGCCCTTGCCTGCTTTTCAATATCAATGCCGTTTTCTTTGTTTATGATATCCAAATACCCGTCAGTTATGCTCTCAACTCCTCTGAAAGCTCCGCATAAGGCTCCGGCTATACTTGCAACGGCGCTTGTCTCGTCACCTATGTTTACACCGTCATAGATACATTCCATGGTTCTGCCGCGATTCACTATAAAAATACCGATTGCGGCCGGTACGGTTTCCGCTATGGCAGGACCGCTGCCGATCCTTTCCCTTATCTCACGGATCGGATTGTCTCCTGAATGGGCATGTATTGCGGCTTCTATGGCCATTTCGAGCCGTTTTACGACAGACGGCCCCGGATATACATGTATATCTTTTCTCGCTCTGCCCAGTTCCTCTCCCTTAATACATCCGTACTGAGCGGATTTTACAATGCTGTATACCGTAGCGTTTTCACCTAAAGCCTCACTTACGGCCGCTGCTACGGCGCAGGCTCCGGATATACTGTACGGATCGTCATGCGATGAAACGGTTATCTCCATCGCATCCATAACAGCCTTTTCAACGTCCCCGCCGCTGAAAATCCCCGCGGTATATGCTTTTACTGCCGCCCCGTTTGAAGACAGCGCGTAATAATGTCCCTTGAAAAGTTTGTTGCCCAGATGACCCATGTGATCCCAAATACTCATGGTTTTTTTCTCGTTCATCAGCATGACTGCTTTTTTTGTGGTAAGTCCGGCAAAGGGCTCAAAATATTCCGTATCTCCCCATTTAAGCAGGGCGTCTCCTGCAGTCTCTTTCGTGATCCTGCCTTCTGCTTTTAATATTTCGTCCGTCAGCATATAAGGTATGCTGAATGCATCGGTCACCTGTCCCGCCCTGCGTCCTCTGGCCTGCACATCCGCGGGAGGCGTCTTAAATTCCGTGACTCTTCCTCCGAAAAGCTTTATTATCTGTCCGGTGGATTTGGCCTCTGTAGCAGCTCCCATAGCGTCGCCCACCGCAGCCGCGAGTATGCAGCCTGCAATTTTATCATATATTCTATCGTTCATCTTACACCCCGATCCCGACGCAGATATACGATACGTTCTATATCGTCCGCCGTTTTTTTTAAGATCAAATCCGTTTGCCTTATCTATAGTCGGAACAAAATGCGCCGGAAATACAGCCGCGCCGCAGAGAGCTCCGGCCATTGCTCCCGCTATCGTTGCCAGCGTATCCGTGTCATATCCCGCGTTTACGGCGCTTATGATCACATCCATTGCATTGCCCTCTCCCGCCGCAAACAGACCGAACGCGCTTGGAACGGCTTCGGCTATGTGCAGTCCGGTTCCGATCCTGTCAGAAATCTCTTTCATCTTTTCTTCCAAAGTTCCGGATCCGAGACCTATATTCACCGCCATCTCAATTCTTTTTATTACGGAAGGCCCGGCGACATCCCTTCCTATCTCTCTTCCGATCCGTTCTCCTTCTCTTGCTCCGTATAATCCTGCTCCTATTACGCTGTAAACGTCAGCGTCCTCTTTTAACGCCTCGGCAACAGCCGCCGCCGTCGCGCAGCCTCCGGAAATCGCAAGATAAGTGTCATGGGTTACCGCCGTCACCATCGCGGCTTCGGAAATGGCTTTTTCAACATCTCCGGCATTGAAAAGCCCTATCGGCGATATTTTCATGGCCGCTCCGTTCGTCGCCTGCCTGGGAAGAAGCTGAATCGCGTCTGACTGCGGAAGGGGCTCTCCCTTAAAACGCTTTATGGCCATCCTTGTGGTAGGTCCGGCAAAGCGATCGAAAAAAACCGCATGCTCCGACCAGTCTATCAGTGCTCTCCTGATTACTTCAGCATTTATTTCGCCTTCACTGTCTATAATATGCCTTGTAATAAAGTAGGCAGAACTGAAATCGTCCGTAGCCTGCCCCGGCTGATTTCCCTTTGCGAATGTATCCATGGGAGTGATCTCAAAATCAGTCACTGTATGTCCGAAATATTCTTTTATCTGTTCGGTTGTCCTTGCCTCTGTCGCGGCGCCCATGGCATCGCCGGCGCCCGCTCCGGTCAGACAGCCCAGTATCCTGTCATTTAAATTATACATAAGTGCTCCGTTTTTCTTAGAACTGTTTTTATGCTTTTCATGAGGCTGTATATAGCAAAAGCCCCATGAATAACTGTCGCACCGGACGGAAAAAACGTCCGATGCGACAGTCAGGTAAGAAATGAAATATTTATTAATGCCAGTCATCCATGGATGCTACGTTTTCAGCCGTTACAACTGCCATGGGAGTGCTGTCACCAATCTCCGATACATCCTGTCCTTCAAGATATTTCAGCATGATGATTACGGCTTCTCTGCCCATGAGATAAGGTGCCATTGCGACAGTCGCGTCATAAGTACCTTCTTTGATGGCTTCTTTTGCTTCCGCCGTGAAATCAACGCCTACAACCATTACCTGGTCTTTCATGTCTCTTTCCTGAAGAGCCTTTACAACTCCGAGAGCCATGTCGTCGTTGCCGCAGGTGAAACCTACAAGATCAGGATTAGCGTCAATTATTATAGCTGCCGCGTCATAAGCTTTCTGAACATCAAAATCACACTGTTCGATAGATACGATCTCATAATCCGCTGCTTCAAAAGCTTCTTTCGCTCCGTCGCGGCGGGCGTCAGCCTGTGTGCCGCCTTCGTTTCCTGCGATAATAGCGACCTTTTTGCTGTCTGACGTATTATTTTCGATGATGTACTCTGCTCCTAAGGTACCCTGTGATTTGAAATCAACAGTGATTTTTCCGGCAATCGTCCCGTTTGCCTTTGTAAGAGCTTCTTCGTCAACCTCATTTCCGGTGGTGATGATAGCCACACCGTCCTGATTTGCCTGAACTATACCTGAAATAAGGCAGTCTCCGGTAAGCGGTGATACAGCTATTGCCGCATAATCTTTAAGCAGCATGTTTTCAAGGATGTTGAGCTGTCCTTCCGTATCCGTGTCGGAATCGGTTGCCTGTACGTCGATTGTAACGCCGTATTCCGCCGCCGTATCCTCATATCCTTCCTGCATCGTCACCCAGAAAGAATTGGACAGGGTGCTTTCGATTGCCCCGAGAGCCGCTCCCGTATCCTTCGCCGGAAGGGGCGCGAGATCTTCGTCAACCTGAGCGAGCGCTTTCTCAAACACCGTCATCTCACCGGATTCGGATGAAGAGCCTGTCGCTTGCTCTGTCACGGATGCATCGGATGAGCCTTCATCCGAAGGACTGCTGCAGGCAGCTGCAAACGCAGATGCCACCGCTGCGCAAAGCAGCATGCTTAATGCTTTCTTTTTCATCTCGATTTTCTCTCCTCTTAAAGAAAATTATTTATTTAAAGGGCTTTGCCCATTAAATCCAGAACGTCTTTTTCATTTGCGCGGCTTCTTGGGCCGCTGACCGTGCATTTCAGTGCCGCTGCCGCTCCGGCGAACTGAAGAGCTTTCTGTCTGTCTGAGCCTTTGTCGTAATAAGCATACATCAAGGCGCCCGTGAAACAGTCGCCCGCGCCTGTCGTGTCCACGACATTGACTTTATAAGCGGGGGCATTATATTGCCTTTGCCCGTCATACCAGAAAGCTCCGTTTTTTCCGGCAGTCAGGATGACTCCGTCTCTAACGGAATACTTATCCTGTACGGCTTTCATGGCCTTTATCGGATCTTTCTCTCCCGTCATTTCCAGATATCCGTCCCGGCCGCTGATAAACAGGGTGCAAAGAGTCATCATTTTTTCGATATCATTAATACCCGTGCCGCATATTTTCATAAACGAAGGCACACACTGCATGTTATAGACCACGGGCCTGCCTTTATGCGCCGCCTGCGCTGCCAAATGAAGGGCCGCCTTCGGGGAAAACATGTCGCAGTAAAAGATATCTGTTTCATCCATGATATCAGACGGAAGCTGCTCGGGCTGTAATGCAAATACCGAATCGCCCGGATTTGCAAAGATACAGTGTCTCCCTCCGGGAGCCGTTATAATATATGTATGTAAGGTTGTTCCGTTTTCTTTTGTGATAAGATAAGTGTCGTCCACTCCTTCTTCCCTAAGAGATTTACGAAACAAAACACCGTGATTATCGTCGCCGATCTGTCCGGTCTGAAACGCCTTCATCCCGAGATGAGCGCAGGCCGCCGATACGTTTGCAGCACTTCCTCCGGGAACAAGTTCTTCATGAGATATAAGTGCGAACCCGTCGTCTTTCGGGAGTTCGTGGCTGTTTATGACTATATCCATTGCCACGGCTCCGAGAGATAATATCCTCCTGCTCATTTACACCTCACTTCTCTTCCTTTTATTCTTTTCCGAAATTATGACGGCAATTATAAGGATTACGCCGGTCAGAACCTGCTGATAATGCTTTGAAACCGACATTACCACAAGTCCCGTCCGAAGGACATTAAGTATCAGACAAGCTATAAACGTCCCTGTCATACTGCCCTTTCCGCCCTGCATCCTGGTGCCGCCGAGTATTACGGCCGCAATCGCATCCATTTCATAACCCTGTCCGGCGAGCGGCTCGGCCGAATTAAGACGCGATGTCACTATCATACCCGCCACGCCGGCACAAAGACCGCATATCGAAAAAATGATTATCTTAACTTTCTTTACGCTAACTCCGGAACGGTTAACCGCCAGCGCGTTCGTTCCGCAGAACAGACAATGACTGCCGAGTACCGTTCTGTGAAGCACTATACCGCCCGTAACCGCTATGGCAACGGAAAGAACTATCGGAACATTTACCGGCCCGATCTTACCGGAACCCAAAAAAGTAAATATATCCGAGAAGCCCGTAATGGGCTTGGCATTTGTCCATACGAGAATCAGTCCGCGCAGTATGGCCATCATGGCCAGCGTAACTATAAAAGAGTTTATCTTGCCGAATGATATGAGCATGCCGTTTGCCATACCGATACCGGCCGAAATCGCAAGTCCGAGAATTACCGCGAGCAAAGGGGGAAAGCCTGCCATGCACATCATCCCCATGACCGTGCCCGAAAACCCGAGTATGGCGCCAACCGAAAGATCAATCTCTCCCATGGAAATAACGAAGGTCATCCCCACGGACAGAACCAGATATACGGCAGACTGATTTAAGGTGTTTCTGAATGTCTTCCAGCCGAAAAAATGCGGCGATGCCAGAGAAAAAAACCAATATGACAGCAATCAGTATACCTGTCAGAAACAGCAGATATGAATGTGTCCGTAATTTATTTTTCAATTTCATCCTCCGCAATGGAGCCATATCCATATGAACCCGTAATCATAGATATTACTTCTTCCAGATTTGTTTCTTTTGTTTTGAGCTCGGCTATAACCCTGCCCTGCCTCATAATGCAGATCCTGTCCGAAACCTCCAGCACCTGAGGCATGTTGTGGCTTATTATAATTACTGCGTATCCGTCCGACGCAAGCTTTCTGATAAGCTTTATAACCGCTCTCGTTTCATTTACTCCCATAGCCGCGGTCGGCTCATCAAAAATAAACACCTGTCCGCCTCTGTTTATAAGGCGGGCCACTGCCACTCCCTGTCGTTGGCCTCCGCTTAAGTCCCCCACCGGAACAGTTACGTCAGGTATCTGAATATCCAGGTCTTTTAAAATCCTCTCGGCTTCTTTTTTCATCTCTTTTTTCTTTAAAAAGCCGAATCTGGATATCTCGTTCCCCAAAAAAAGATTGGATGTAACGTCCATCGTATTGCCGAGAGCGAGATCCTGATATACGGTGGATACTCCGGCCTCGATAGCCGTCCTCGTATTCAGAGAGCCATAACTTTTTCCGTCTATATTTATATATCCTCTGTCGGGCTTAAGCACGCCCGAAAACATTTTTATCAGGGTCGATTTGCCTGCGCCGTTGTCACCTGCGATGGCAAGCACTTCGCCCTTGTAAGCACTGACCGACACTCCCCTGAGTGCCTGAACGTGCCCGAAATCCTTATATATATCTATGGCTTTTAAATAAGCTTCACTCATTGCAGCTCCCGAAAAACGACATAAAAAATAAAC
The DNA here is from genome assembly GCA_964389285.1 of uncultured Lachnospiraceae bacterium. Classification (GTDB taxonomy): domain Bacteria; phylum Bacillota; class Clostridia; order Lachnospirales; family Lachnospiraceae; genus Alectryocaccobium. The sequence goes on from CAYMCZ010000001.1 coordinate 264,243, forward strand.
CGGTTGTATGCGGACAAATTATACAACCGGTTTTAATTCAAGTCAAAAAACATGTTATGCTATACGTTGCATATCACGATTTACAATTATTGCTTTTTGTTTATATGTTTTTTCTATATATGATTTCGCAAATTAAACAGGGCTGCGTAATATGCAAACTGAATGAATATTTCGGCAGCCCTGTAGAGTTTAAAAGTATTATGAATCATGCACCCGTATTATCGAGGCAACCGAATGAATGCTGTCAAGCGCTTTGATTTCTTTGACCGCATTTTCAAACTGCTGCGTCTTTACGGAAGCGGTCATTACGACTATCTCCGCCTTATCTCCTATCTTATCTTTTTGAATAAGCTGCTCTATGCTCACCTGATTGGCTCCGAATACGCTTGCGATAGCCGCCAGAACGCCTATCCTGTCTTCCGCAAATATCCGTGTAAAGAATTTGCTTTCGATATCCTCTTTCTTTTTAATCGGAATAGCTTTGTAACCCAGACATGAATCTTTTCCGGTGCATTTATTATTTATGTTTCTTGTCACCTCGAAAACATCTCCCACTACGGCGCTTGCCGTCGGAAGCTCGCCCGCTCCCCGGCCGTAGAACATTGCGTCGTCCACAGCGTCGCCGTGAACAAATACGGCATTAAAAGAATCGTTAACGGCCGCCATCTGATGGTCTTTGCTGATAAGCATCGGGGTCACGCTTACTTCTATCCCGGACGGCGTATTTTTTGCCATGCCCAGAAGCTTGATAACATATCCCATATTGTCCGCATATTTGATATCCTCTGCGGTAATCCCCGTAATACCCTCTGTATAGACATCACTGAAACGTACAGACGTCCTGAAACCGAGCGAAGCCATTATGGCAATCTTTCTTCCGGCGTCATAGCCTTCCACATCAGCTGTAGGATCGGCTTCGGCATAACCCAGTTCTGTGGCAATAGCAAGAGCCTCGCTGTAATCCATGCCCTCTTTGGTCATCTTGGTAAGTATGAAATTAGTGGTGCCGTTAACGATACCCATAATCTCATCGATATTGTTTCCCGCAAGACAGTGCTTCAGCGGGCGGATGATCGGTATGCCTCCGGCTACCGCGGCCTCGAAATAGAGATCGACCTGTTTGTCCCTTGCAGCCAGCAGGAGCTCACGTCCGTACTGGGCAATTACGTCTTTGTTTGCCGTTACTACGTTTTTTCCGGCATTTATGGCTTCGAGCATATATTCCTTCGCGGATTCGATGCCGCCCATAACCTCTATGACGATATCGATCTCTGAATCGTTCAGAATTTCGTTAAAATCATTCGTGAGCACAGAGGGATCATCCAGCTTTTTCGCAGCCTTTTCAAGATTCCTGACCATTATCTTTTTGATCACGACCTCGCAGCCCAGCTTGTTTTTCATCTCGTCCTTCTGCAGCTTAAGCACTTTATATACGCCTGTTCCTACCGTTCCCAGCCCGAGAAGGCCCACATATACTTTATCTTTCATCTCATTTCCCGCTTTCTTAAAATACTTTGAAATTGATTATAACAACAAACAGTCCCTGTTAGCAAACCAAAAATTCAAAAATCATTTGTTTGTATTTCCGGCATTTTCACTAAACTCATACATGGCTTTTACAAAATTTATAACGAATTCCGGCGCGGACGGGTAATACAGGTGGGCAAATCCCCAGAAATGATGCTTCGATTCATGAACACATTCCCAATGTTTTCCCGTGGTAATCTTGGTCGCCGTACAGCAGCTTCCGTTATCAGAGCTGTCATAATAATGGAATTCATGCGCCCGTATCCTGCCGCCCTTATCCAGAAGCAAAGGCTCATGTTCGTTTATTTCCACATATCCGAATCTGACAAGCTTTCCCTGATAGCTGACCGAACCTCTTACAGCTCCGATAAGCGGCCATGTTTCTCCGTTCATATCCGTAATGCTTTCATGCAGATACATAAAACCCCCGCACTCCGCTAAAGAGGGGGTATTGTTTTTCAGAGCCTGTCTTACGGCCGCCGTCATGGAAGAGTTTTCGCTTAGCCGCTTCGCATAAAGCTCCGGATAACCTCCTCCGAACAGGATACCGCTGATATCGTCGGGAAGCTTCTCATCATGCAGTGGCGAGAAATACTCTATCTTAACTCCCAGTTCCCGAAACATCCTGATGTTGGCTCCGTAATAAAAACAAAAGGCCTCATCGCGGGCAACGGCAAGCGTCAGGTTTCCGTCAGTCGGAACCGTTCTTCCCATGAGTTCTTTTTTTTCCGGCACTTCAAGCGTTTCTGCTTTTTGGGCCGTTTCGAAAACAGCTGCCAGCCCCACACTTTTTTCAAACTGCTTTGCCGCCGCTTCAAGCTGCGTGTTCAAATCTTCGATCTCACCCGGCAGTCTCAGCCCCAGATGTCTGCTTTCAAGTCTGATATCTTTTCGTGTCGGGAAAAAGCCCATCACCCTTATACCGGTTTCTTTTTCGATATGCGGCTTTATGATTTCATAAAAGCTCTCCGATATCCTGTTTAATATAACGCCTTTTATAAGTTTTTCTTTATCATAATCCAGAAACCCCTTTATAAGAGGAATCATGGAGCGTCCCATGCCGTGAACATCCACACATAAGATTACCGGAGTTTTCGTAACCGCAGCGAGATGATATGCCGAGCCTTCTTCCCTGACTCCGCCGAGACCGTCAAACAGCCCCATCACACCTTCCATTACTACTATCTCATGTCCCGCCGCCACTTCCGAAAAAAGCCTTACGGTGCCGTCTTCTCCGGAAAAAAAAGTGTCCAGATTTTCGGACGGTATCTTAAGCACCGTCCTGTGAAACATGGGATCTATATAGTCAGGACCGCATTTTACGGCGGCCACGTCTTTTCCGGCTCTTTTCAGCGCCCCTAAAAGCGCGCATGTGATAAGGGTTTTTCCGCTTCCGCTTTTAGGAGCGGCGATCATTATCCTCGGAATGTTCATCTTTCTTTGCCTCTGAACGAGCATATCCATATAGGATTTTCGCTCTTTAACATATGATACCGTCCAACCTCTCTCGTGCCTGTGACGGCCACCTGTACCAGCTTGAAATCTTCTATGTCAAATTCGTCTTCGATTCTGAGAAACTCCTGCAGCGTCTCATAGCTTACCGCGTTTGCCACTATTTGAAGCCCCGGATTTTTTTCAAATAAGACAGCAAGAATTTCTTTCATGCTGCCGCCTGTGCCGCCTATGAAGGCATGTGTGGGTTCGGGCAGCTCATCCAGCCCTTCCGGCGCGAAAGTTTCTATTACGCTCACGTTGCCGACGCCGAATTTTTCGGCATTTGTTCTGATAAGCTCAACAGCCTCCGCCTTATGCTCTATCGCGAAAACTCTTATATCCGGCGACAAAGCGGCCGCTTCAACCGCTATGGAACCGGTTCCGCTCCCGATATCATAAAGAATCGAATCCCTTTTCAGTCTCAGCTTGGATATGCTGACATGACGGACTTCTTCTTTTGTCATGGGGACTTTTCCCCTGAGAAAATCATCATCTTTCGCCGTGCAGGTCACATAAGGCGATTGTGCTTTATCGTTGATAATGAACATCGAATAAAGCCCTTCTTTGGTGAGCTTTTTACAGTCGGATGGCTTCATCGCCAGAAGCTCCTGTTCGTCATACGACATCTGATAACCTATATAAAGCTCACATTCGTCATGCCCCGATGTGGCAAGCAGTTCGCCAATGGCTTTCAAATCCGCAAGATTCGACATAAGAGTAAAAACCTTTTCTTCAGTGGATACCAGATATAAAAGCTTTGTGCCCCAGTCTTCCGCGCTTCCTTTTCCGTGAGTGCTGAATATTTTGGCGTTTTCCCATGATATTCCCCAGAGCGCGGCCAGATTTGAAACCGAGGAAATTCCGGGCAGTATCTTTACTTCGGCATCCAGCGCCTTTGCGTCGATCATTTCACAAAGAGCGCCGTACATCTTTGCCGCTCCGCTGTAAAATCCGCTGTCTCCGGAGAACAAAACCGCCGCGTCGCCCTCTTTCTCTTTCAAAACCGGAAGAATGTCTTTAGCCAGATAATACGGGTAACTCTCCTGCGCGACTTCACAGTCCGCCAGAAGCCTTTTGGCTCCGAAAACGATATCGGCACTTTCAAGCGCATCTTTCGCCTCGACAGTCATATCTTTTTTATGTCCCATGCCGCACCCGATCAGGGTTATGCTGCGCCTTTTTTTTTCAAGATAAGGCGAGAGCTCACGGCAGACTTCGGCAAAAGAGAGTCCTTCGGCGTTGGCCGGGCGTCCGACCACGTAAAGCGGTATTCCGGCTTTTGCCGCCACGGACGCCTTTTCTTCATAGCCGCCGCTCTTACCGCTCTTTTTCGTTACCATTGTCTTTATATCATAAAAATGTATCTGGGCCAGATTCATCTCTTCCGTAAAAGGCCCCTGCATGGCGATTATTCTTTTACCGGGAACACCCGCCTTTTCGCACAATTCAAAACTTTCATGGCAGGGAAGCACTCTTGCTACGACCCTGTCTCTTACATCCTTGTCTTCACAATATTTGGCAAGCTCTTTGCTTCCCGTGGTAAGCAGGATGTTTCCTTCGGTTTCTTTCAGCGCTTCGGCGCAGTCCTGTGTATCGTCGAAATAATGAACCTCAAGTCCCGAAAACTCTCTGTCATCCGCGCCGGCAAAAGTACTGTTCCGGTCAAGGCGCAGATATTTAACTCCCGCGTTTTCAGCCGCGATCCTGATATTTTCCGTTGCGGCCGCCGCGAAAGGATGAGTTGCGTCAACCACAACCTGTATTTCTTTCTCTTTTATGAAATCCGTAATCTGTCCGGAATTCATACGTCCCATCCTGACATGGGCTAACGGATTTTCGCTTAGTACCTGTTCGCCGTATTCCGTAGCGACGCAAAGGGTATGAGGCGTGTTTTTTCCTGAAAGCCATTCCGAAAGCGTCCGTCCTTCGGTAGTGCCGCCGAAAACCAGTATTTTGTCCATATAAATAAACCCCGTACTCTCTATTTGCAGCGGCCGGGCCGCTTATCGGCGGATATCAGCGCGTTTCCGCGGGATATCCCCGTTTTGTCACAAGTCTGCCGTTTATTATCTCCGAAGTCGAGTTCCCAATAAATACCGTTGTAAACATGTTTACTTTTGTATTTCTGAGTTCGGCAAGGGTGCATGTATGCGCGAACGTTTGCTCCCGCCCGATATTCTCTACATATCCGCAGCATCTTTCCGGTTCTATTGTGCGAAGCAGTATGTCGCAGGCCTTTTGCAGATAATCGCGGCGTTTTCTGCTTGACGGATTATATAACACGATGGCAAAATCCGCTTCGGCAGCTTTTTGAAGCCTTGTTTCTATCTTATCCCAGGGAGTCAGAAGATCGCTGAGTGATATAACACAGAAATCGTGATTGACAGGGGCTCCGAGCAGTGCTGCCCCGCTGCTTGCCGCAGTTATCCCGGCTATGACTTTAAGTCCGATCCCGGGATACTCCTTTCCAACCTCATACATCAGCGAGGCCATTCCGTAAATACCGGCGTCTCCGCTGCATATCATAGCCACTTTTTTACCTTCTTTCGCCTTTTCAAAGCACATGCGGCAGCGTTTTTCTTCCTGCTTCATCGGAGTCGAATACATTTCTTTTTCTTTAAATCTGTCCGAAAGAAGCTCCAGATAAACCGTATATCCGATAATTACGTCTGCCTGTGAAAGCGCCGTTACTGCCTCTTTTGTCATGTATTCTTCTCCGCCCGGCCCCATGCCGATTACGTATATATCATTATTCAAAACAGAACCTCCATCCGCCATATGCCGCGGCCATTGTGATACCGTTTTCAGCCTGCTTTTTTATGACGAGCCTGCCGCTTCCTTCACATGGCGCCAGCGCTGACCTTTCGGATACGTTTCCTACTCCCACCTGAGCTTTTACGAAATCGCTGTCATTAAAATCACCCTCTAAAGCATTTAGCTTTTCCGCTGAAAATGTTACAAACGGTATCCGGTGCCTTTGCGCGAAAGCGACTATGCCTTCTTCGTCTTTTTTTAAATCTATCGAGGCGATACACCTCACGTCTTTTATGTCTATGCCATATTCTTTTAATTTTTTAAGAACAAAGGTACTTATATCCCCTTCTTTTTTGCCGCGTCTGCACCCTATGCCGAGCACATATCTTTTCGGCTCCAGATAAAGAGAAGCCGATATATTTTTTTCTGATGTATTTCCGATAAATACATCCGCAAAACCTCCTGTTTCGCGAGCTTTCATTAGCCGAACAACACCCGGATGTTTTCTCGAAAACTTCTCATACGACTCCGTATCCGGCGGATTTTCGCTGTCATACGCGATCGTGATCTCTTTATTGTCAAGCACTTTCGCGGAGACAGACACTATTCCTTCTTTGTTTTTGATCGTCATACGGTTTTTGACGGCAAACACATCTACCGAAAACGTGTTGTTTACGTCCGTGGAAGTGGTTATGACAGCCTTTGCCCCCATGGCTTTTTCGATCAGAAGAGCTATTTCATTCGCTCCGCCCGCATGGCCCGACAGCACGGGTATCACGAATCTTCCGTTGTCGTCCATGACTGCTACCGGACTGTCGCTCAGCTTATCCTTAACCGAATCGGCAATCCCCCTTACGGCGATCCCGACCGATCCTATGAAAAGCAGAGCGTTTCCTTTTTCAAACTGCTCCTTTGACCAGAGGCTTATATGTCTCTCCTCATATCCGTATTCTGATATTTCTTTTACCGCTTTGCATTTGCAGAAGGCTTCTATGAAATAGTTATCTTTCAGTTTTTCGATAACCTCTTTCATCAGTTCATAGCCTTTTTTCGTAAAGCAGATCACTGACATTTTCATATGCAAACCTCTTAAAGCTCATACTTTGGCTTTGCGGTACTCTGTTGAAAAATCCGCTGCGTACAGCCTGGATTTGCTGTATTTAGCATGAGTGATTACGTCTCCTACAAGTATAAGCGCAGTTTTGGTTATATTGTTGTCTTTGGCAGTCTTTGCAAGAGTTCCGACGGAACAGATAAACGCCTTTTCCTCCGGCCATGTCGCTTTATATACAAGTGCCGCCGGCGTGTCGTATTTATAACCGCCCGATATCAGCCGCTCCGTGAGTTCTTCTATCAGTCCGGTGCTCAGATATATGGCCATGGTAGACTGATGTGCCGCAAAACTTTCTATCGATTCTTTTTCGGGAACCGGTGTTTTTCCGGCCATCCTGGTTATTATCAGGGACTGGGAGACGTCGGGAAGTGTAAATTCCAGATCAAGCGACGCCGCGGCTCCGAAAGCCGCACTGACGCCCGGGCAGGTTTTATACTTGATCCCAAGCCCGTCCAGTATGTCCATCTGCTCTCTTATTGCCCCGTAAATACTTGCGTCTCCGGTATGCAGACGCACTGTCATCTTATTGTCTTTTTCAGCCGATTTCATGACGCCTATCACTTCTTCCAGTGTCATTTTCGCGCTGTTGTAGATCTCACATTCCTCTTTTGCGTATTCCAAAAGCTGCGGATTTACCAGAGAACCGGCATATATTATGACATCCGCCTCTTTTAAGAGATTCATTCCTCTTACGGTAATCAGATCGACTGCTCCTGATCCCGCACCAACAAAGTTAACCATTTATCCGCTCCTTCGCTTTTTGCAAGCTCTCCGTATTTGCTGGAATATAATATACATTCTATCTCAAGTTTGCCGTCGGCTCTTTTACCGAGATAAAACATGATCTTTTCCATAACCCTTTTCATTACGCTCTCAAGCTTTCCCTCTTCATCTATAATCCTAACCGCTTCGTCTGTCATAACACAGTCCAGAATCTTAAGAAGCGCGGTCTTGCTCACACCCTCCCGAAGAGCCGCCGCCGCCAGTATCTCCATCCTTGCATCGGCTTCTCTTGAATGTGTGTTCATTATGCCGCCCGCCACCTTTACCAGCTTTCCGATATTTCCGGTCAGCAGCATACTTTGAAATCCGAGATCGGCGGCCATGTCTATGGTCTGTCCGATAAAATTGCTGCATTTAACGCTTTTATCAAGATTATAACCGTAAGTCTCTTTCATAAAATCCAGACCGTAATTTCCCGGTGAAACAGCAGCGCAAATATTGCCTTCCGCTTTTTTTTGCCGCAGCTCTACTTTAATCGTATCCAGAAGTGCCTGCATGCTCATCGGTTCGACTATGCCGCTTGTGCCGATCACGGAAATACCTCCTGTTATCCCCAGCCTGGGGTTAAAGGTCTTTTTCGCGATCTCCTCTCCCTCCGGTATCGAGATTATGACTTTTATGACTCCGCAAAAATCCGCAGCCTCACAGACCTCAAGCACCTCCTTTGTGATCATTTCTCTGGGAACACGGTTAATGGCCGCATTTCCCACCGGCTGATCAAGTCCGGGCTTCGTAACTCTGCCTACGCCTTTTCCTCCGTCTATCACCACTTTTACCCCGGCGTTAATATCGTCGTATCTTTCAAACACAGACACTTCCGAAAAGACACGGCAGCCCGTGGTGGCGTCCGGGTCGTCTCCCCCGTCTTTAATCACGGCGCATGAAACCCTGTCTTTATTTCTCGATATCTCTATGATATCGGCGTCGTACTGTATGCCCTTTGGAGTTAATATGCTTATATTGTTTTTTTCCGTTTCGAAAAAAAGCATGTAGGCCGCCGCCTTTGACGCTGCCGCGGCGCAGCTTCCGGTCGTAAATCCGTATCTCATTCTCTTTCCCTGCGAAGCTCGTATAAAATCGCATTGCAGATGGCCGCCGCAACATTGCTTCCGCCCTTTCTGCCCCTGTTTATGATATAAGGCACGTCCGTATTGATAAACAATTCCTTGGATGCCTCCACGTTTACAAAACCTACCGGCACTCCAATGACAAACGCAGGCTTCCAATCAGAAGCTTTCATCATCTCATAAATGCTGATAAGCGCGGTCGGCGCATTCCCTACAGCAAAAATGACCGGCCGTTCCAGCTTTGCGGCTCTCTCCATGCTCACGCAGGCTCTTGTAACGCCGCGGGTTTTGGCTTCTTCGGCCACATCACTCTCCGCCATAAAACATAAAGCTTTTCCGCCGAAAGATTCCAGAACTTTTTTGTTTATGCCGGTCAATGCCATATTTGTATCCGTGACAATATACGCTCCGTTTCGAATCAGCTCTTTGGCGATTTCAACCGCATTTTCGGAATAAGTCATTGTTTCGGCATATTCGAAATCCGCGCTGGTATGTATGGCTCTTTTTGTAATCATTTCCTGTTCTTCAGGCAGCTTTATCATTTTCTGTTTAAGCTCTTTATCTATGATCTCAAAACTTCTTTTTTCTATTTCGTCCGGCTTTACGTATTCGATTTTTTCAAGCATCTTTTATCTCTTTCTTAAACTCAAATGATCAGCCTTTTAAAGGCGTCTGCAAGAATCATGTTTTCTTCTCGTGTCTTTATTGCGACACGCATGTACCCGGCGGAAAGCCCCCTGTAATCAGAACAGTCTCTTATCAGAATGCCTTCTTTTAAAAGTTCGTGATAATAATCCCTTCCGCTTTCTTTTTTTTCTTTAAAAAGCAGATAACCCGCTTTTGAATCCGTTACGGAAAAGCCGAGCTCCTCTAATCTTCCCGTCAGATATGCTCTTTCTTTTTTTATCGTCTCTCTCGCCCCGGAAAGCTCTTTTACACATTCAAGCGCGGCAGAGCCTGCGGCAGCCGCCATGACCGAAACATTCCTTTCGGGAAGCTGCTCTTTTATCTTTGAAACGGTATCTGTGCATCCTCCGGTCAGATATCCCAGCCTTACCCCCGGCACGGCGAAACTTTTCGTAAAAGCCCGCAATATGATAAGCTCCGGATGATTGTCAATATCGGTTATGAAAGTATTGTTTTCGGGGTCGTCGCTCAGCTCCATGAAACATTCGTCCAGAACCACTTTTATCCCTTGTTCCCTGCAGCGATTTAGGATTTTATCCAGCAGGTCATGCCGTATGTATGCTCCCGTCGGATTATTGGGATTTGTCAGAAACAGCATATCTATTCCGGAATGTATCTCCTCCAAAACGGCTTCCTCCGGACTGAAATCGTTTTCTTCTTTCATATAATAAAAAACCGTTTCCGCCTTTACCGCTTTGATAACATGTTCATATCCCGTAAAAGACGGAACCGGAAGCAGTACGTTTTTCGGCTTAAAAGCATGACAGATCGCCATTAACAGCTCTGAAGCTCCGTTTCCGAAAACAAGCCTTTCGGACTCTATCCCGGTTATTTTACTTAATTTTTCGGTAAGCTGCCGGTTTTCGGGATCCGGATAGCAGTCCGCCATTTCGATACTTTTAATAAGTTCTTTTTTTATGTTTTCGGAAATACCGAGCGGATTTAAATTTACGGAAAAATCCAGTTTTACTTTATTTCCGTATCTGTCTCCACCATGTGACATATCATTCTCCGACTGATTTAAAATCAGCTTCCCGCAGCATGCCGTATATGGCATCCATATCCATGTGTTTTCGTATTACATCCGCAAGAGTGTCATATTCTCTTTCCTTAAGCTGAGAATAATCCATACATTCGCCAAAATCAAGCGAAATACCCTTTCGGGCAGCCAGCACTTCAACGATCTCTTTCGCTATGCTCCTTTTGTCAAATAAACCGTGTACATATGATCCGTAGATTCCGCCTTTTTGCATTATAACCGGCAGCTCTTTTAAACCGACGGCCGAGGTGTTTCCCATATGTATTTCGTAGCCTTCGTATTCCATGCCGGATATCCCGGAAAAGATTCCACCGATATTATTCAGCCTGTCATTTACCTGCTTTCTGGTCTTTTTCGGAAGCAGCACCGTATCGACGGGAAGCAGCTCCATCCCCCTGATCTCTCCTCCGTCTTCGCTTGCGTGCGGATCCGATATGCTCATTCCAAGCATCTGATATCCACCGCAAATGCCGAAAACCGGAACGTTTCCGGCCAGCTTTTTAACGGCGGCTTCCATCCCCGATGTCCGCATCCACTTTAAGTCGCTCATAGTGTTTTTGCTTCCCGGAAGCAGGATAAGATCAGGCTTTTTAAGCTGGTTGGGATTTGTCACGTATCTTAGCGATACGCCTTCGATCTGTTCAAACACGTTAAAATCCGTGAAATTGGAAATCCTCGGATACCTGATTATCGCCAGATCGATCAGCCCCGAAGTTTTACGGTCAAAGCGTTCCGTCAGAGAATCTTCGTCTTCAAGCTTCAAAACCGTATACGGCACGACTCCCACTACTGGCACATGGCCTTTTTCTTCGAGCATTTCTATTCCGGGATCCAGAATCGTTTGATCTCCCCTGAATTTATTAATGATAAGCCCTTTTACGAGGCTTTTTTCGTCATCTTCAAGAAGCATCAGCGTTCCCAAAAGCTGGGCAAACACTCCGCCCCTGTCTATATCTCCGACCAAAAGCACGGGAGCGCCGATCATTTTCGCAAGTCCCATGTTTACAATGTCGTCACTTTTCAGATTTATCTCGGCCGGACTGCCCGCGCCTTCGATGACTATTATGTCCGCCATTTTCTCCAGTTTTTCGAAAGCCTTTTTTATGTCCGGTATCAGATTCTTTTTATATGCAAAATAGTCCCGGGCACTCATGTTGCCAAGGACTTCTCCGTTTACTATAACCTGTGAGCCCACGTCATTTGTGGGTTTCAATAAAATGGGATTCATGCATACATCGGGTTTTATGCCTGCCGCTTCGGCCTGCATAACCTGCGCACGTCCCATCTCAAGACCCTCATCGGTAATAAATGAATTGAGAGCCATATTCTGTGATTTAAAAGGAGCGACACGATATCCGTCCTGTTTAAATACACGGCAAAGGCCGGCCGCCAGCAGGCTTTTGCCCGCGTTCGACATGGTACCCTGGATCATTATAGTCTTTGCCATGCGATGTTCTCCCGTAGAAAGTATTAGGGCTGTCGCGGTATACAAAGAGAATGAATACTGCGACAGCTTCAAAGAAATATTATTCGACCGGCACAGGGTTGGTAACACTTACTTTATGATCGTACCAAACTCCTTTTTTGCCTATAAGCGCGCAGTCAAATTCCTGATCTATTGCGGGAACAGGGATATCAAAGGCATATACCTCCTCTGTCGCGCCGTCACTGTATGTAACCTCTTCCGTGACAGGTTCAAGAAGCACCGCACCTTCTGCCTGAGCTTCTTCTGCCGTTCCCGGATAAAGATTTACGATGTTTTTTGAAACAAGCACCGCATGAAGCGTCATCTCTCCGTCTTTTACGGTGAGTGTGCCCTTACCGTCCATTACTTCGTTTACATGAAACATCGAACTGTCCGTGTTGAATTCCACCGTATAAACGCCGTCTTTCAGGACAGAATCGTCAACCGTTTCCGCTTCCGAAGAAGTGTCCGCCACAGATGAAGAGTCCGCCGCACTGCTTTCGGAAACCGTCTGTGAATCTGTATTCGTATCAGCCGAACCGTTGCCGCACGCGGTCAGAAGACCGCATGCGAGCACTGCCGCAGCTATTAAGGCTGCTGTTTTTTTCATTGGTTTTCTCCCGCCAAATAAAAGCTTTTTTCTTTTGTTATCTTACTGTATCTGATCTATTGCCGCCTGTGTATGATCGATATAAACCTTCTCGACATCCGCTATTCTTCCGAGACCTTCGATCTGGCAGGAAACCTCGTTAAAGTTGCCTGAATCCACAAACTGGCTGAACCATGATTCCTCATCTTCGGGATCCGCCATGTCGTTGTTTGCGTGATCGCCTGCAACTACCATAAGCGGACGAAGGATGACTTTTGTATATCCTGCGTCTTTTACCTTGTCGATAACAACATCACATGCCGTATCTTCGGGCTCACCCTCTACTGTTCCGATGAAAACATTGTCGTATCCGAGCTGTTCCATCTGTGTCTGCATCTGGTTATAAGTCACATTTGCCGTATGGCTTGTTCCGTGTCCCATTAATACAATAGCAGTTCCATCTTCTGCAACAGCGTCAAGAGTCTCGTATCCTGCGAAATCCACAGCCTCTGCTACAACAGCTTTTGCCACTGCTTCTTTATCAGCATTGATTACCGTCGCATCGTCTCCCACTTCTCCCAGAAGCGGCTCTGCAACTACGACATTTTCAAAGCTGTCCTTGTAATTATCAAGAGCAGCTATAAGCTCGTCATACTCTGCGCCGTGCATAAGATGCGTAGGCTGGATTACAAGATTTTTAACTCCGCTGTCAACAGCGCGCTGAAGAGCCTGATCCACGTTGTCGATCTTCTCGCCGTCACGGGCCTGAACATGGTTGATAATGATCTGAGCCGTAAACGCTCTTCTTACGTCCCATTCGGGGAAAGCCGCCGCAATGGCATCTTCTACGCCTTTGATGTCAGCAACACGGCTGTCGTTAAAGGATGTGCCGAAAGACACTACAAGTATCTCGTTCTCGCCGATATCGTCAGCATTAAGCGGATCGTCAAGACTCGCATCGCCTGTATCTCTTCCGAAGTAATCGGCATCCTCTACAAGCTCTTTCTGAGCGTCCGTAAGAGCATCCCATGCTTCTTTAGCCGCGATACAGTCCGCATCCGTTGTCTCTGTTCTTTCCTGAACCTGGATCGCCTCTATGAGTGCCTGTACCTCATCGGCCGCTTCCTGATCCGCAGATACATCAGAACTGCTTCCCGAAACCGCCTCGCTTGTCGGCGTACTGTCTCCCGACGGTACGTCTTCCGAACTCGTGCATGCCGCGAATAATCCGCATGCAAGTACTCCTGCTGCAATGATAGCTATTGGTCTTTTCATTTCTTACCTCCTGATCAGCTTTCATTTAGATTTATTTCTTGAAGCGTTGTAAGTTTGTTTTTGTTTTTTGCCGTTTCGGCCAACGCTTTAAGACGAATGTTCATGGGACCGTACTTACAGAGCGCATCTATCACGTATTCGCATCTGTTCATAAGATCCTCTGCCCGATGATATGTTTCATCGGTTATTTCCGTAAAAGGCTCTTCCGTTACCACTTCGGCAGCATACAGTCTTGCAAGTCTGTAATCGACGTCATTTTCATATAAAACGCCCGTGGCAAAGGGGATATTCAGTTTCTGAAGCTCACGGTAAACGGGGATTCCGCCTCCGCCTCCGGCGATCACAAATATTTTCGGCTCAGTGCCGGACGGCTTCTGAAGTTCAAGAGAACCGAATAAAGGATCAAAAAATCCGTTGTTGATCTCATAAAGATTTCGGATGTTTTCTTCTTCGAAGACCTCTTCGGGAATACCGCTTTTAAATATCTCCTCTCCCTTTACGGTCACGATCCTGTCAGCCACTTTTTCGGCCAGATCGATCTCGTGAAGCGAGGTTATGACCGTGATGTTTTTCTGACGCGCCATCCTTGTCAGTATGGACAGCAGTTCCAGTTTATATCTTACATCCAAAAACGAAGTGGGTTCATCCAAAAGTATGATCTCCGGCTCCTGCGCTATGGCTCTTGCCAGAAGGATCCTCTGTTTCTGCCCGTCACTCGTGGCGTTATAATCTTTGTTTGCCAGCTCAAGGGCGTCAACCGTTTCGAGGGCTTCGGTGACTATCAGCTCATCCTCTTCTCTCAAAACCCCGAGCCTTCCGGTGTAGGGATATCTGCCCGTGGCAACTATATCGCGGCAGGTCATCAGCTCGACTTTTATACGATCTGTCAATATGACCGCCATTTTTTTGGACAATTCTTTGTAAGTATACTCCTTAAGACTTTTGTTTTCAAGTGTTATGGACCCTCCGATCATGGGAAGATCCCTGGCCAGCGTCTTAAGTATGGTGGATTTTCCCGCTCCGTTCGGCCCTATAAGAGCTACTATTTCGCCTTTATTGATCTCCAGATCTATTTTTGAAATGACCGGTACCCTGTCATATCCCACGGAAAGGCCGCTGAATTTCAAATATGCATCACCCATATCAGCCTCGCCTCCTTCGTCTGAGCATCATAAAGATAACTATCGGAGCGCCGAAAATAGAAGTTACGGTGCTGATATTCAGCTCGGTAGGCGCGAACATGGTTCTTGCGATAAGATCACAGCCCATACAGAACACCCCTCCGCCCAGGAACGTAGCCGGTATGACCACGATCGGCTTTGAAGTATTCAGGCCTCGCTTTATCAGAAACGGCACCGCTATGCCTACAAATGATATAGGCCCCGCAAAAGCGGTAACGGTCGCCGCCAGCAGGCTGGATATCAGAATAAGCGCAACCCTGAAAGCTTTGATATTTACGCCCATACTCTGAGCGTATGCCTCTCCCAGCTGATAGGCTCCGATAGGTTTAGCCAGCATGAAGCAGATAAAAAAAGTAATAAGAACCACAAAGGCGGCTACCTGGATATTGGCCCAGCTCATGCCCGAAAAGCTTCCCTTCGACCAATTGTGCAGGTTTACAATATCCGAATCGGCCGCGAAAGTAACCACAAAATCCGTCACCGCCGAGCAGATATAACCTATCATTATACCTGCTACGAGGAGCGTGGCCATATTTCTTATCCTTCTCGAAAACAGAAGAACAAACCCGATGGACATCAGCGCTCCCACGAACGCAGCCACTATCAATACGCCTGAGGACATAGACGAAATATTCGAAGCGAAGATGATCATCGTTATTGCCACGGTCATCTTTGCTCCTGACGAAATACCCAGTACAAAGGGTCCCGCTATGGGGTTGTCAAAGAATGTCTGCAGCAGGAAACCCGCTAAAGAGAGGGCTCCTCCCAGCAGCAGCGCCATGATTATCCTCGGAAGGCGTATCTTCCAGATAACATTTACATCATTTATATCGCCGACATGCATGAAGATTATCTTAAATATCTTATCTATCGAAATCTTTGCATTTCCGATGTTTATGTTCAGAATAACGAGTATTAACATCGCTATTATCAAAGCGATAAACACGACCGTATATCTGAGTCTTCTTTTTAGTCTCTCGTGTTCATACGAATGAACCGGCTGTCTCTTTTGACTCATATCATGAATCCCGATTGCTCTTTTTAATCATCACTTCACTTTTGTCATGAAAACAAGCTCTTCTTTATCAGTATCGTTTATGATCTCATGAAAATCGTTTATCATATCCCCGACCAGATCGGATCTCTGATAAAATGATTTGCCCGTCGTCCATACGTTGCCCTCTTTTACGGCCTTGTAATCCGCGAATGTGGAATCCTTCGCGATAAGGTCGTCTATACCGGTTATGGGCTCTACGATTGAAGCGTTATAAATAAGATAATCGGCGTCTACCGCTGTAGTATAGAAATCTTCCATGGAAATGGACATGGAGGATCCCTTCTCAGCTGTCTGAATATCCGCAAAAGCGTACTTGCCCCCCGCGATATCTATCATCTTGCTTATGTAATCCTTGGGGTTCCTGATAACAGCCCTTCCGTCAGTGCTTATATTAAAGAAGACGACTGTCTTTCCCGTGTTCTCGAAATCCTCCAGGTCTTCGACTATCTTAGCCTGTTTGTCGAAATACTCTGAAGCTTCATCCTGCCTGTCTGCAAGCATGCCGTAGAATTTGATCCACTCAGTTCTTCCGAGAGGATGACTCTCGTAGCTGGATTTATCTACAAAAACCGGTATTCCCAAATCTTCAAGCATCTCTTTGACTTTTGGCGAATGGTAGATCATGGTGGACTCGATCGCAAGCGTACAGTTCTCGTCCACGAGAGTCTCATAATCCGGCGCGCTGTATTTGCCCGCGAATTTCATCTCTCCGCTGTTACGGGCTTCCACCGCAGCGTCCACATACCATCCGTTGGCGTTCGTCCCCGTAAACTTTATCGTATCCACGGCGCCAATCGCGTCAAAAAGCGCCATGGCTGAGGTAGCCGCGAGATATGAATTGTCAAGCGGCTTCTGAAGTACGACGATATCCTCGTCGAGATCTTCGGGAACTTCCCCGTCTTCGGGTACTATAAAATATTTATCCCCGTCAGCCGTTTCCGCGTAAGAATATCCGGCTTCATAGTTGTAGATCGATATCTCCGTTGCGTATCTGAAATCCGTTGCGTAATCAAATGTAAGCCCCGTAAATTCCGGCGCGTCCTCAGCGGTTATGACTTTGCTGCCCGAATCTTCCTGCGAGGTATCTGCCGAAGCCGATGCGGACTGTGCCGCACCCGTATCCTCAGTTTTCGATGAGCCGCACGCCGTAAATATTACAGCCGCGCTCAATATCAGTGAAATAATTACTGCTGATTTTTTTCGCATAGCTAATCTCCTTAATTTGTTCCGGCAGCTTTCGCGATTAATGCAGACGCTTCATCTGTCTTTCCGAACATTATACCGTAAAGACTGAGCCATTCGGCCTTTGCCGCATCGCTCTTTTCATCGGCGGAACGATCCATTATCATAGGTATATCCAGAGTCGCGTATCTGGACGTGATCTCAAAGAGACGGTCTTTATACTCGTCCGCCGTAAGGTTCTTATTCTGCTCCGGTGTACTGTCTTTTATGTTTCTCTCTTTTTTTACGTCATCGTTTAGCGGCACAAGATTTCCCGATGCCAGCACAAGATCCACCTTATTCTTAACCATAGTCTTGTAATCCGGCTTTGAGTAATCTCCCGCATACACGATCGATTTATCTTTAAGTCCCTTTTTTATCGTTTTGTTTTCCGTATCTTTTTCTTTTGTCCCGACAGCCTTGACGTTTTTAAGCAGGTCAAGCTGCTCGAGCTCATTCAAAGCCTCTTCGGAATTAACGCAAAGGTTTTTCTTCGGCAGTTGGACTACTATTATCTGTTTCTCAATGCCTGCCGGAAGCACCGTGTCTTCGGGAACTACCAGGTATTTTATGACATCGGCCTCATAGAGTTCCGATATAAATTCTTCTTTTGTTTTTTCTTCTGTCTTGTCACCCGAATCGTCGTTAATCACTGCCTCTGTCTCTGTTTTGATGTTTTCTGTTTCGGCAGTCTTTTTTTCCTCGGAAGAATCTTTATGTTTTTCAATATAGTCTTTATCAAGCACCGTATCTTTCCGCATATCGATCTCTACCAGCTTTATGTTGTCTTCATAATCAAATATCCTGATATATTCGGCATGCTCGGTTACGGCTTTTCCCGAACCTTCCGCCGAAAGACCGGCTATGACGGGAGCCTCTTCATCCATCTTGTTGACCTCGCCCACGGTCATAACGCCGCTCGCGGACGAACCTGATCCCGTGCCGTTTACCGTTTTGCCTTCGGCAGCCGCCAGATAAGGGAAAATCGTATAGGTGATCTCATGCGGTGCGGACATTGCCGTCGTCATGCCTATTATGGTGTTGTTTTTATTTAATTCCACCGGAATCTCAAACGTAGTTGTTCCGTTTCCCACAACAGGGTAATATGTTCCCCCGGCCGCTTTGACATATCCGTACTTTGAACTTGAAAATACGATTGTCGCATAAGCCTTTCCGCCTTTTACGACTATTTTCGTACAGGTAATCTGAACTCTGCCTGTCCCGCCCGAAAACGAAAAGCTGTCCGGAGTATAGGTTCCGTCGGCAAGCCCCGTGGAGCTGTCAACCGCGCCTGTGGAACCGTCCGTATTTGCAGGATAATCGGTTCCGCTGCTGCCGCCGTTATTGCCGCCATTTCCGCTGTCGTTATTGCCGCCGCTGCCGCCGCCTTCGTTTCCGCCGCTGCCGCCGCCTTCATTGCCGCCGCTGCCGCCGCTTTCGTTTCCGCCGCTGCCGCCGCCTTCCTGTACCGAATTTACGGTCAATGTTCCGGCTTCTTCATCAATAAGAAATTCTCTCTCATACCATGTCTGATTTTTTACGGAAAAGAAAGAGATTATAAAAGCTTTTCCCGTAAGAGATTTTAATGTCGTGGGGTCTCCAAACGTCTCGACCCATTTGACCGGTATTTCGAAAAGTCTTCCATCCTGTATTTCGATCACTGAATCAGCCGCTGCCGCCTCGCCCGCGGTGCCGACATAAGCCTTGCTGAAAGCATCGCTTCCCATGGTCAGGTCAAGAACAGCTCTGTATCCGTTTGAATTCGGTCCGCCAACGGTATCCAGTGCCGCTCCGGCGACTTTAAACATCTTCGCGTTATTGGTAACGTTAAGAGGCTTTGAATATTCATAGTCTCCCGTTGTCAAAGTCTTTGCCTGAACATCGATTTGGACCTGACGGGGATAGAAAGCTCTTTCTATCGGATTCTGTCCTTTTAAAAATCCTTGATAATAAGATTCCGAAATCGCTACGCATGGCACATAATTTTCCCCGTCCTCTATCGGAATACTAAACTCCCATTTTCCTGCGGCATTTTGATATCCGCTTATCCAGTTAGCGGTATTTGCCCCGTTTGCGACTGCTTCCTCATAAGTGCCCTTGAAAAGATTACGGTATCCCGTTCCCGAAAGTGCCATCACCAGCGTGGTCGCTTCCTCCGTAACATCAAGCTGAGCAGAGACTGCCTTGAACATATTTGTATTGTTTGTTATCGCAAGCTCGACGGTCTGCGGATCCATTGGCTTAAGAACCAGTGCGTCAACCGCGTCTTCAATGGCTTTCGCCATTGCATCGACCGCCGCCTGATCATTTGAAGTCTTTGTGCGGTCCACAGCCGCGATTGCCGCCAAAACAGCCGCCGCGCTGTCTTCCGTATATATCGAAAGGTCTTCCGGTACTTTTGCAAGCGCCGCATCGACCGCCGTATAGTCCGCCGCTGTCTCCTGCTGTGTTCCGTCAAGAGTTATCTTATATGAATAGTTGATCCAGTGCGGCTCCGACATTGCCGTTGAACGGCACGCTATTTCCACGGTTGTATTCAGCTTAACCGGGAAAGAAACCTTTTTTTCCGAAATTGCTGCGACAGAATCCCCCATCGCTCCCGTATTCGGGTCATAATATGCCGGATCCTCGTCATTTCCCGGGGTATGTCCCGCATAAAAAACATGCGTCATATTTGCGCTGCTGGCCGTAAAATATCCGGTTGCCGTTCCTCCCGATACAACCACTTTATCCAAAGTAAGACGCGCCTTACCCGTGCCTCCGCTCCATAAAAAATCGTCTGCCGAAACAGTGTATTCTCCGTCCGGAAGCGTGGTCGTATAATCCGACTGTGCCGTAAAGACCGCGTTAAAACCTTTTCTTTGCCTCTCCACGGTCTGAACCTGTTTATCTTTGATTTCAGATTGATCGGATTTTTCCGATACAACGGGTTTTGCCTCCGAAACCGCTTTTGAATCAGGTTTTATCCCGTTACTCTCAGGCTCTCCGGTTTCTTTTTCAAGATCCGGTTCCGTTTTGACTTCCGTTTCGGGTATAATTTCCTCCCCGTTTGCCTGCTCCGAAGTTTCTTCTGCTGTTTCCGAAACAGCGGTTTCTGTGGTGTCTTCCGTCTCCTGCGGCCCCGGCTCCCCGGTTTCATTCAAAACCTCCGAAGAAAGGACTTCCGCTTCGTTTTGTACTGTTTCCGCAGCCGGATCCTCTCCCGCGATTCCCGTAACGGCACTTGTCATTATCAATGCAGCCGATAAAAACGCCGCCAAAAATTTAAAGCTGTTCTTTTTCATTTGATCCTCCATAGTACGCAAATAAAGGCATGCAGAGCATGCCTTGCGGTTGTTTCAAGGTTTTTTGTCTTAATTCGGAAACTCATTTTGCCGCCTTTCATAAAGCAGCTGCTCTTAAACAGAATATCCTGACTCAGCTTCAACGCGCGTCCCGCCTTCCCGGTATCCCAGTGACATAATGAGATTTGCTCCACAACACAGTTGCCGTTACAGTTCATGATTCTAACATGATTCCTCTGCTTAAGTACCTGATTGAATATTTAATTAATGATTATTATATTGTTATCCGGTTCAAATATTGATTATAGCACTTTGTCGTAAATAAATAAATGACTTTTTTATAGTATCGCATTATTTTTTATCCGGCAAAACCGGTGAGCAGCATTATCACCACTGAAGCCGCAAGGCATAATGCCTCGCATATTATCGCCGCAGCGTACATAAGCCTGTTCGCTCTTTTAATGTCTTCATATTCTGCCGGCCTCTTAGCTTCCCCTATATAAGGCTTTTTATGTATTACACCGAAGTAGCTTGCGTCTCCCGCAAGCTGTATTCCCAGCGCTCCCGCGTAAACACTCTCTGTCTGTGCCGAATTCGGGCTCGCATGGTTGCGGCAGTCTCTTTTATATATCCTGAAAGCCTCTTTCGGATCATATCCGCTTCCGCAGAAACGGCTGGCGAAAATACACAGATAAGCGCTCAGCCTGGCAGGTATGTAATTTAACATATCGTCAAATAACGCGGCCGCCCGTCCGAAATACAGATATCTTTCGTTTTTATATCCCACCATGGAATCCATCGTGTTTACGGCTTTATAAAAAAACCCTAAAATCGGCCCGCCTATGGCAGTATATATCAATGGCGCGATAACCCCGTCGGATGTGTTTTCGGCTACGGTTTCAACAGCCGCCTTTGTTATCCCGATGTCATCAAGCGTCTTTGTATCACGGCCAACTATCATGGATACCGCACGCCTTGCTTTTTCCGTATTGCCGCATTTCAGCGCATGATACACTTTCATGCTCTCGGCCTTAAGAGAACCCGCCGCCAGTATATAATAGGTCAAAACCGCTTCAACCGCGGTTCCGAACCATGGATTAATAAAATACGGTATCAGAAGTACCGCCGCACATGCTGCCGCTGTAACAGCGCATACCATAATTACCAACAGCTTACCGTTCCTTAAATCCTTTTCCTTTATTCCCGTATGAAGCTTTTTATCGAGCACTGCGATTAGTTTTCCGATCAGACGAATCGGATGCGGCATGAAATGCGGATCCCCGATAAAAAGATCCAACGCAAAACCGACCGCGAGCGCAAGTATATGATATTTCATGGGTCTGCTCTTCTCTCATGGCCTCTTTTCAAATTAATTTTGATTATACAACCCGACGGTTTGAGTGTAAAGAGAAAGAAGACCGGCGCGGTGACTTGCTGTCCGAACGGGACAGCCTTGTGCGAGGGTCCGTCTCGTGTTATACTTTCGAATAATACGTTGCAAGAAAGTCAGACACCGATACAGCCGCGGAAAACACGAATGAAAAACATCTGGTATTATCTGAAGTCATATAAAAAAGAAACGATATTGGCTCCGGTATTTAAAATGCTGGAAGCCTTATTTGAGCTGATCATTCCTCTTATCGTCGCAAGCATTATCGACATCGGCATCAAGGGTAACGACAGCTCATTTATTATCAGCCGCGGCACTCTTATGATAGTTCTGGGGCTTATCGGCACGGCCATTTCGATAACCGGACAGTATTTTGCCGCTAAATGCTCCACCGGCTCGTGCCGTATGATCAGAAAAGATTTGTTTTATCATATAGGCGATCTGACATATAAAGAGCTGGACGAGACGGGCACTTCACGTCTTATCACCACCATGACAAGCGACGTCAATCTAACCGAGCTCGGTATCAACCGTTTTCTGAGGCTGATACTGCGTTCTCCTTTCATCATCGCCGGAGCCACGATAATGGCTATGATGATAAATATAAAGATGTCAATTATTTTCTGGGTAGTTATAGCTATACTGATCGCCATGATATATCTCATTATGCATACCGTAACACCCATGAATCGCCGCGTCCAGGAACAACTGGAGCGAGCCACCCGTTCTTTCAGGGAAAACCTGACCGGAGCCAGGGTTGTCAGGGCCTTTAACAGACAAAAAAAAGAGACCGATGATTTCAATGAAATCCACAACACTCTCTACAAAAGGCAGGTAAAGGCTGGCACCATCACCTCACTTTTAAATCCTTTCGGAGCAGCCGTCATAAATTTCGCCATTATCATACTTCTCTGGAGCGGGGCGATAAACGTTGACAATTCCCTGTTGACGCAGGGCGAGGTTGTCGCTCTGATAAACTATATGTCTCAAATACTCATTGAGCTTATCAAACTCGCAAATATGATACTGATGACCTCAAGAGCAGTGGCCAGCTTTAAGAGAATTCAGCAGATCATGGCTATGAGTCCTTCAATCACAGGCGGTGAAATACCGCTTGCCGAAGGCAGGCCTCTTGATATAAAACTTAAAAACGTCTGTTTCGCTTACAACGAAACCGGCGGCAATGCCATAGATAATCTTAGCTGTCATATTCCGGCCGGAAGCAGGATCGGGGTGATAGGCGGCACCGGTGCCGGAAAAAGCACCCTTGTAGCTTTGATAGCCGGATACTACCGTCAGAAATCGGGCGAGATTCTTATCAACGATCTGCCGGTTGATATTTACGACACTGAGAGCGTTCTGGACAACATTTCGGTGGCTCCGCAAAAAGCCGCTCTTTTCAGAGGTACTCTGAAAGAGAACCTGCTTCTGGGCAATCACGACGCCTCCGACGAAGAATGCTACGACGCTCTAAGAGTCTCCTGCGCCATGGATTTCGTGAAACAAAAGGGGAGAGGGCTTTCTTTGTATGTGGATCAGAACGGGCAGAATTTCTCCGGAGGACAAAAGCAGCGCCTTACTATCGCCCGCGCCCTGCTTAAAAAATCCGGACTGCTTATTTTGGATGACAGTTATTCGGCCCTTGACTACTCCACTCAGGCCAAGATAAAAAACTCTCTGGAGAGCCGCGACAACACCCGCACGGTGATAACCGTTTCTCAGAGAGTGTCTTCAATATATAATTCCGACAGCATACTTGTTCTTGACAACGGAATCCTCGCCGGCTGCGGCAGACATGTCGATCTTTACAACAACTGTCCCGTTTACCGCGAAATCTGTCAGTCTCAAAATTTCAGGTTGGGGGGTGAATTCCGATGAAAAGCAATAACCGCTCCACTATTGGAAAACTGCTCTCCTATATCAGGCCGTACAGACTTCTTTTCGTCATTTCCATACTTCTGACCGTGGTAACCGTTATGGCAAACATGATAATACCCATCATGTACGGAAAAGGCCTCGATCTTATAACAGGCCCCGGAAATGTAGATTTTAACGCCCTGATACACGTCATCCTGTTAATGGCAATCATTATACTAAGCGGAATGATGAGCCAGCTGATTACAGGATACATAAATAACCGCATCACTTACAGAATAGTAAATGACATGCGCAAACAGACCTTTGAAAAACTCCAGCAGCTTCCCTTGTCATTTCTGGATTCAAAAGCAAGCGGAGAACTGCTGTCCAGATGCATCACGGATATTGAACAGATATCCGACGGGCTTCTTATGGGCTTCACACAGGTTTTCAACGGCTTACTGACTATTTTATTTACCATCGTTTTTATGGTTCGCATAAATCCGTTTATTACGATAGCCGTGGTAGCGCTGAGTCCGCTGACGTTTTTGCTGACCAAATTTATCGCCTCCAGAACCCGAAACATGTTTATGCTTCAGTCAAGCACAAGGGGCGAACTTCTCGGCTTTACAAACGAAATGCTCGAAAACAGCAAGCTCGTTTACGCTTTTAACCACAAAAAAGAAGCCCGCAGGACATTTGATGAGAAAAACGAACGTCTTTCTTCGCACACCTTAAAAGCGTTGTTCTTTTCATCCCTTGTAAATCCTTCCACGAGACTTATTTATTCAATGCTTTATGTTATCGTAACAATCTTCGGAGGTCTTTCGGTACTTAAAGGCGCAATGACCGTGGGAAGCCTTACCGCCATGCTCGGATATACAAATCAGTATTCAAAACCTTTTAACGAGATCTCGGGAGTTGTGGCGGAATTTCAGAACGCAATAGCCTCAGCCGCAAGAGTTTTCGAAATTCTGGAGGCCGACTCAAAAGAATTGATCGGAAATGATCTTGCGGACAGAAACTCAGTGCAGGGAGACGTGGCATTTAATAATGTATCTTTCTCTTATGACAAAGACGCCGATCTTATAAAAGACTTTAATCTGAAAATAAACGCCGGACAGCGTGTAGCCATAGTCGGACCTACCGGCTGCGGAAAGACTACCCTTATAAATCTGCTTATGAGGTTTTATGACGTGGATTCCGGAAAGATATGTATAGACGGCGCCGATATAAATGAAATGCCGTACGAAAAGCTCCGCAGCCATTACGGCATGGTGCTTCAGGATATCTGGCTTAAAAGCGGAACGGTTTTGGAAAACATCGCCTACGGCAAACCGGGCGCTTCCCGCGACGAGATCATATCGGCCGCGAAAAACGCCTATGCTCATGATTTTATTACAAAACTTCCGGACGGATATGAGACTTACATAACGGAAGACGGCACTTCTTTGTCACAGGGACAGAAACAGCTTCTTTGCATCGCAAGGGTAATGCTCACGGATCCGCCGATGCTGATACTGGATGAAGCGACTTCGTCGGTTGACTCCATGACCGAAATCAGAATAACGAACGCCTTTGACAAACTCATGCAGGGCCGCACGTCCTTTATCGTGGCGCACCGTCTCTCTACGATACAAAATGCCGATATCATCCTCGTCATGAACAACGGCAAAATAATCGAACAGGGCACCCATGAAGAACTGCTGTCAAGACAGGGCTTCTACTTCGACCTCTATAACAGCCAGTTTGCCGTGTAAATCAGAAAACATATACCGACAGTCATTGACTCTTTGCAAGTTATCAAAAACCCTTACATCTGCTGCAATGCCCCGATCAGCGGAGGTATCAGCTGCTTTTTACGTGAAACGACATTATCCAGCAGACAGCTTCCGTCTTTCGCCTCTTTTCCAAATGCGTTTTCAAGAGCCGCATCCGCTCCCTTTCCGAAAAATATCACTTCCGACGACTCATCCAGAATATTGGTAAGCATCAAAAACACCATATCCAGTCTGTTTTCTCTGCACTCGTCCATAAGTTCCGGCATGAGACGCGCCTTAACATCGGCCACATCCTCCGCCGACATGAGATTAACCTGTCCCACGCCGAAATCAATATCGCCGGCATTAAATGTTTTGAAATCCTGATAAAATATTTCTTTTGTTGTTTTATTTTTCAGATTGCTGCCCGCACGGAACATGGTCTGCGCATATTTTTCCATATCATCTATACCGGCGAGCGCGGCAAGCGCTTCAGCCGCGGCTATATCCGCGCCCGTACACGTGGGCGATCTGAAAATCAGAGTGTCCGAAAGAATGGCTGAACAAAGGAGCCCCGCAATTCTTTCCGGAATCTCAACATGATTTTCACGGAACATATTATAAATAATGGTAGCCGTACAGCCTACGGGATGATTTCTGAAAAGCACGGGAGAAACGGTCTCAAGCGAACCGAGTTTATGATGATCTATTATCTCCAGAATCTCCGCGTCCGCTATATTGTCAACCGCCTGGCTTTTTTCGTTGTGATCCACCATAATGATCTTCTTTTTGGGACAGCCTATCAGCTCGCGCCTGGAAATCATACCCTCGTATCTGCCTTTCGAGTCAAGCACGGGGTATTCCCTGAAACGTGTTTTGGAAGAAATCTCATTTACGTCGTCAACCTTGTCGTCTTTGGTAAATGTCACGATATTTTCGGATATCATCAGATGCTTCACCGGCATGGACTGATTGATGAGTTTTGCGATCTTATATGTGTCATATACGCTTGTAATAACAGTGCAGCCCGTCTTTTTGGCCGCCTCAATTACTTCCGGGGCGATCTTTGCGGCAAGTCCCACAACTATGCAGCTTGCGTTCATCTCAATGAGCGAAAGAAGTTCTTCCGTCCTGTTGCCCGTAATAACAAGATCATTTTCGCTTATTACGGTTTCCATAAGATCTGTGCCAAAAGCTCCGATCCTTACGTTTCCCTGATCAAAACATCCTCTTTCATCTCCGGAAAGTATGATCCCGTCCAGAGTTTCGGCTATGCTTTTATATGTGGGAGATGCCTTTGACAAAGCTTCGCTTCCCGAATCATCCATATATGCATTTGCGATATCCTTTACCGAAATAATTCCTTTAAGTCTCCTTGCCTCATCTGCCACCGGAAGGGTTGCGGCTCCCGTTGAACCCATTTTTTCCCATGCCTTTTTTACGGAGATATCTTCCGTGACAGGCTCGGTCTCATGTATATCGATCTCTTTTACCTGGGTCCCGGCGTCTTCCAGAAACAACGGCGCCTCAAATCCGAAATAATTGAGCACAAACACCGTTTCTTCATTGAGCGAGCCGGCACGGGCCGGCTCGTATATTCCTTCCGATATCTGGTTTTTCAGATAACTGTATCCTATGGCCGAACAGACGGAGTCCGTATCCGGATTTTTATGTCCGATAACATAACACCTGTTTGTTTTTTTCATATTCCCCCCCCTGTATCAACCTGTTTTCTTTGAAATGAGTTTTTCAATTTTCTCTCTTACCTGACCCATATCGGCAGTCGGCTCGAAGCGTGCTACCACGTCACCTTCCCTGTCCACCAAAAACTTTGTAAAGTTCCATTTGATTTCCGGATTGTCTTTATAATCTTTATCTATTTTTTTAAGCAAAATGCTCATGGCCATGGCTTTGGGACCGTTCCCGAAGCCTTCAAAGCCTTTTTTTGTTTTCAGATAATTAAATAAAGGAAGGGCATTTTCGCCGTTTACGTCAGACTTTTTCATCTGAGGGAATTGCGTGTTATACTTAAGAGTACAGAACTCATGTATTTCCTCATCGGTTCCCGGCGTCTGACCGGCAAACTGGTTGCAGGGCACGTCAATTATCTCAAGCCCCCTGTCGTGAAACTCTTCGTACATTTCCTCAAGCGCCTTATATTGCGGGGTGAATCCGCAGCCTGTAGCGGTATTGACTATAAGAATGACTTTTCCGCGGTACTCTTCCAGAGAAAGCTGCGTTCCGTCCGGATAAGGTACGCTGTACTGATAAATACCCATAACAGATCTCCTTTCATCCTGCATGTATTTCAGCGTCTTTCGGGATCCCGTTTTTAAAGATTGCCCAAAATAAACTGTTTCAGGTTTTCTTTAGGCTGAAAACCCTGAGTTATGTCTATGGCTTTTCCGTTTTTGAAAAAAACTATCGTAGGTACGGCGGTTATCATGTTTGCCTGCGCTGCCGCGGGATTCGCGTCTATATCGCAGCTGAAAAATTCAACCTGTCCGCTCATCTCTCCGGCGAGTTCATCAAATACGGGAGCCAGCATCTGACAGGGCCCGCACCAAGTCGCGCTGAAATCAACCACAGCTGCAGCGCTTTTTTCCACCGCCGATAAATCATTGTTTTTAATTACGTTTATCATTTTTTTCCTCCTGTAAATCTTATAATTTTTATATGTGAACGCATGCAGTAAAGCCGCGGACACGTCTGTTTATTTGTTTTTTATTTCAGACAGGTATTTTACGGCGGAAAGCGCCGCCACATTTCCCTGTCCCGCGGCTTTTACGTATTGATAAGGCTTTCCGGCCATATCGCCCGCCGCGAAAATCCCCGGTATGCTTGTCTCCATCATGAGATTTACCGCTATATGAGGGCCGTCGGTTTCGATCCCCGGGATCAGGCTTTTAGGCTGCACGGCATCCCTCAAAACAAAAATACATGCAGCCTTATGCTCTCCCGTTTCGGTAATCAAAGTATCGGCTTTAAATGTGCCTCCTTTGATTTCGACGGGTTTTTCATCTATGATTTTGATGTTTTCTTTGCTTTCGGGAAGTTTTTTCCCCAGAGGGAAATAAAGTACTTCTTCGGCCATCTCCGATAAAAAACCGGCTTCTTCGGAGGCTTCTTCGGCGTAACCGAGCACAGCCACGGTCTTCCCTTTATACAAAGCCCCGTCACAGGTGGCGCAGTAGCTTACGCCCCGTCCGAGATATTCGTTTTCTCCTTTAAGCGGCTTTGCCAAAGTTATGCCTCCCGCAGCTATGACGGTCTTTGCTTCGATGAATTCCGTCCCTGCCTGCAGGGCAAAATAATCGGTATATGTATATACGGCCGCGATCTTTTTTTCGGTAATCTCTATTCCGGCAAGTTCAAGCTGTTTTTTCAGCTGTGCCGCGAAATCCGCTCCGGAAACCTGAGGCAGTCCCGGATAATTGTCTATCCGGTGAGCGGACGAAAGCTTTTCGCTTAAGTTTCTGCTCCCGAACAGAATTATGTCTTTATTTCTGTTTTTTGCGGTCAGGGCCGCGGATATGCCCGCAGGCCCAGTACCGATTATGGCTATATCATATCTTTTCATAATATCTTTAATTATTTTCTATTGTGTTATTATCCCAACGTTTTCGGTATACAAAACATCACCGTCTGTTCCGGTAAGTTTGCATCTGTAGAGATTCGTAGTGTTGTTTGATTTTACGGTCAGGACGAGAGTCGCCTCTTCCGCTCCTTCGGACGAGCTCTTATACCATTTGTTCCCGTCCTTACTGTAATACCACTGATATCCGCCTTCGGCCACGTTTGCCGCCGTTACCGAAAACGAAACCCTGCTGCCAATTTCCGCACTCACCGATTCCGGCTGCTCTATAATGGCAAGCCCCTGTACGACGTTTACTTTCGCGCTGTCGGAATAAAGGATTCCTCCGTCCTCTCCGGTAAGCCTGCATCTGTACAGATTTGTCTTGTTGCTATTGCTGACCGTAACGGAAATCGAGCGCGTATCGGCTCCGGATGCCGAACTCTTATACCATTTCGTTCCGTCCTTGCTGTACTGCCACTGATATCCGTCAGCAGCCGCGTTTGAGGCTGAAACCGTAAATACGGCCTTATTTCCGATATCGGCGTAAGCGTCACGAGGCTGTACGTCTATTACCACCGCAGGCGGAAGGCTTATGCCGACGGTTTCCGTATATAATATGCTGCCCTGTTCGTCGGCAAGTTTACATCTGAACAGATTCGTAAGATTGTTTTCGCTGACTGTAAGAGAAAGCGTCCGCGCAGCCGCGCCCGTCAGACCGCTCTTATACCATTTCGCTCCGTCCTTACTGTACTGCCACTGATACGATACGGCGTTTTCGGCTTCCACGGCAAAAACAGCATTCTGGCCCATTCCCGCCACAGCCGTCTGAGGCTGGCGTGTTATTTTCAGGATATCTTTAAATCCCGCGGATTCGGTATATACGTATTTGCCGTCGTTGCCCGTAAGCCGGCATCTGTATAGATTCGGGTAATTCGCCGTCTTTGAAGCTATCGTTACGGTATCAGTATTTTTTCCCGTCGCGGAACTGTTGAACCACTTTTCGCCGCCGTCTTTGCTGTACTGCCACTGATAAGCGGCAGCGTCCTCTGCCTCCACACTGAAAAATACATTCCCGCCACTAACGGGTGAAACATCCTGAGGCTGTGTTATTATGGTCGGTTTAGCGGGAAGCGGAGCAATAATCCAGCTGTTTTCTTCTATTTGAACGGCCGCGTTTTCATCCGCGAAATAAGTTCCGCAGCCTTCACAATACCAGTATTCGCTGTTGCCGTATTCGGAAAGGGTTGCCGGAACTGCCTGTACATGTATCAGATCATGCTCGTGAGCGGGCTCGCCAAGCGGAATATATCCTCTAAGCGTGAGATTCGTATCGACGTAATCCGTGGCGATATCGTATCTGAGCTGACCTCCTTCGGCGGAAATCCCGTAGATATATCCGCAGGCCGCTTCTTCGGGGGAGAGCTGATAAAACGGTTCCACCTCCCCTGCTGAGGTAAGAGTATAAACGGCCGAGGGATCCGAAACATAAATACTGCCGTTATAAGATGTAAGGCTTGTAAAATGGTTTCCCCACCCGTATCCGGGACTCTCCCATACGGGCCAGTTTGCGTAAAACTGTGCCATAACAGTGTCGGTGCCGTTTGAGAAATCATATTTGCGTATTTTTGAAGCATCCGTGTCATAATAAACCCAGGCGCCCCCGACGTAAGGTATCGGCGTCAGAGTACTGTTCCAGAAAAAAGAATCGAACTGCGTGTTGTCGGCATATACTCCGTAAACAGGCTCAGAGGCGCCGTTTAACCAGTCCGTTGAATTGTGCTGAACAGTCCCTGCGATACTGTTCTGAGACTTCATAAAGTAAGTATGCTCCGCATACATTTCATAGAAATGGCCGCCTCCGTCAGTCGGATCATCCGCCGTACAGTCCACATGATAATAAGATCCGTTTATAGCAACGAGATTCCACATGTGGTTTTCAGCATCGCTCATAACGACATCGGTTTCGATCCCGCTCATATTCATCAGATATTTGTATGCGAGCGCATACCCCTGACATACGGCAGAGCCTTCCACTATGGCGTCATAAGCACTGCGCTTACTGTATGTTTTATCGTACTGGACATGGGTGACAAGCCAGTCATGCAGGAACAGCGCCTTTTCGACATTGCTCCAGTTATCATTTATCCGTGACAGTATGTATTCGACTTTTGAATTAAATTCAGCTATATCATCCTGCGTATACTGCGTATTATATTCGGGATAAAAAGCAAATAAATATTCG
The DNA here is from genome assembly GCA_964389285.1 of uncultured Lachnospiraceae bacterium. Lineage (GTDB taxonomy): Bacteria > Bacillota > Clostridia > Lachnospirales > Lachnospiraceae > Alectryocaccobium. Next base: position 295,606 of record CAYMCZ010000001.1, read on the forward strand.
GGATTATAAGGGTTGGGCAAATATCCCAGCGCACCGGTTACAAAAAACATTTCAGGATGACTGTTTAAAAGCATGCCGTAAAGATCTTCCGCATCCTCCGTTTTCAGGTTAAGACCGCTTATGTTTATTGATTCCGCTCTGCTGTTCCAGGCTTCAATAACGGTGTCTTCGAACGCTCGAAACGTCGCTTCACTGTAATCGCTTATCGACTGTGCGGTAAATGTATCTGCGCCGGAAGATACAGAGCCGCCTGCGGAGCCTGAAAAAACTCCTTCCTGATAGATCATGCCGGAAATATCCGTCTGTATAATTTCAGACGGAGTTTCAGCTTCAACAACGGATTCAGCCGCATCCTGCGCTTCGCCGGCAGGCTCCGCAGCCGATACGGAAGCCGCGAATAAGGCTGATATTAAAACTGCGGTAACTAAAGCTGCCAAAAATCTGCTCTTTCCTTTCATAAAAGATCTATCCTCTTATCTTTCTGAAGATATTTCGGCCCCGGCCGGTCATCTCATTTACGGATTGTCGTATAAGATTATTTTTTCGTTGGTTTTTTTACAGTGTTTTTCGCGTCTTTTCCGAACAGGCCGGAAAGATCGGGCATTTCTTTTTCAGGCTGTTTTTTCGCTGGCGAAGGCTGCCTTTTTTGATGCGGCGGAGCGATCCTGCTGCCTCCCGATACTCCGGGTGAATTTCCTCTCTGACTTTGTGAGTACGGAGCGGCGTCAGGTCTTGGCAGATTGCCTTTGCCTTCGTTCATCCTGCGCGGCCTTTCGGTGCCGGATACTCCGATTTCGGGACCCGAATGTCTCCTGCCGCCCTCCGGCGGTCTTTGTGAATACGTCCTCTGAGTTCCGCCCTGAGGAGGCCTTTGTGTGTAGTTCCTTTGATCCCCCGGTCTGTCAATCCTTTTTTCGTAGTGAGGGCGATCCGTGTAATACGAGCGGCCTGCCGCACTGCCGTATGAACCCATCATCTGCGAACCGAAAAGCATGCCGCCCATGCCGGCCATACCTGCCATGCCCGAACCGTAAGATCTGCTGCTTTGCTGTTTGTTGTATGCCTTTCTGCCCGCCAGGGTTCCGTAGCGTCCGTTATCAAGGCCGTTCAGATACGAAGCCACCGAGCCCCCGTATGCAGCCGCCATTTCTTTTATCTCCGATTCGGTCATTTTGTTTCCGAGACTCGTCTGCTGTGAAGAAGAAATATCCGAAAGTCCGAACAGGGCTCCCAGAAGACTTGTAAGAGAATCGTCATTTGACATATAACCGCTCACCGCCTTATATCTGTCAAATATAAGATCCTGCGCTTCAAGAATCGGATTCGGAATATCACTGGCTTTCGCCACTTTGATCTTGGCGCTGCCTTCCTGCAGCCGGGAACCGCAGTATTCACATTCGTACGGATTTGTGTTCGGACCTCCGCAGAAAGGACAGTTGGTCGAACCTGAAGAAGCTCTTTCCTCGCCGGCTACTTCGTATTTGCTGACTATTTCATCCATGTGTTCAACATTGTAAATCGCCTCTACAAGCTTTTCTTTGTAAGGGCTGCAGACGGAACATGCTCCCGGCGCTATCCGGCAGTCACTGGGGCAGTTCGGACACGGACGTTCCGCGCTGCTGCTGTCCGTACCGTAAAACGCATTGATAAAATCATTAAAAAGAGACATTTTTTCACTTCCTTTCAGGTCAGATTCTTATATTTCATTCAGTATCTCTTCAATAAAGTTTTTTCTTTTAAGTGTATCCGTCCATTCTTTCGGAACAGACCCGTATTCATAAAACAGTCCCGCGAGCGCTCCGGTCACTGCTCCCACGGTATCCGTATCATTTCCTAAATTAACGGCTTTAAGAACCGCGTCACGGTATGAGTCCGTATTTACGAGACACCATATCGCCGCCTCTAAAGTGTGAACCACAAAGCCGCTGCTTTTTATCTCGGATTCGGGAAGCTTCTGAAAACTTTCCATGTCCGAGAGTCTTTCATACCGCTCAAGAGCGGCGGCGTAATCCGAGCTTTTTTTATAATATTCGAATCCCGCCGTCAAAGAGACGGCCAGGACGGAAGCGAGTTCGCCTCCCGAGCGCAGCGGCTCTTCGATCATTTCCTCCCTCGGGCCTCTTAAATATCCCAGAACACCCAGAACGCAGAAATGAAAAAGTCCGCATCCTACAAGCGATATCGCGTGCCTGTGCGTAAGCCTCGAAGCATCGTGAATCATACGCAGCGCCCTGTCCTCAGGATAGTTTTTTTCTATGACATACAAGCAGAAAGGAAGTATCCTCATCAAAGAACCGTTTCCGTTGTCCAGTTCCGATTCCCCGCCGCATTCCAGCGGAGGAACTCCGTTTTCAAATCTTCGGATTGCTTTTGCGGTCGCAAATCCCATATCAAAGGCGTCGTGAAAAGGGGTGTATTCGCCGTATTTCATCCAGTTCAAAAATCTCTGCATGATATCCACGAAATCCATTTCGCCCGTTTCGGCATAAGCTGCAGCGGCGGCAAGCGTCAGGCTGCTGTCATCCGACCACGTCCCCTTTGGCTGATTATGGGTTCCGTGACCCTGCATCCCCTTTACCGGGTTTTCCTTAAGAAACTGCCGGTTCATGAATTCCACGGGTACGCCGAGCGCATCCGCGGTCACAAGGCCGTATATCCCGTCCCGCCATTTTGTATTTCTCATTAAAATCCACCCGTATATTATATGTGATGACCCCTGATAAGCCTGAAAGCCCCGTACAGGCCGGCGTTGTTTCCGAGCCTGGCAAGATAGAAATCCGTATCGGAGCAGGCGTGAAAGCATTTTTCCTTAAATTTTCTTTCAATGCCTTTTATGAGATATTCGCCGGCCTGTGAAACCCCTCCGCCGACTATAACGCATTTCGGGTCAAACACACAGCACATGGAGGCTGCGGCTTCTCCAAGATATCCGAAGACTTCTTCCATGACATAGGCGGCTGCTTCATCGCCCGCCTTTGCCGCGTCCACGACGTCCTTACATTCGAAACCTTTTATATATCTCAAAACCGAATCCCTGCTGCCGGACAACAGTTCTTTTTTCATAAGCCTGACTATCCCTGTGGCGGACGCGTATTGCTCAAGACATCCGAATCTGCCGCAGGTACAGGGCGCGGCATCAGGAGCCGTAACCCGGATATGACCGATTTCTCCGGCAGCGCCGTGCGCTCCGGTCAGAATCCTGTCATTCGCTATCAGGCCGCCTCCTATGCCCGTTCCTATGGTCATGACTATCGTGTTGCTTCCGTTCGCATTGTCATTTGCGTGATATTCGCCGAAAGCGGCGAGTGTGGCGTCGTTTCCGGCGGCCGCCCTTATACCCGTGAGGCTTTCTATTTTGGCCGGGACATCTACATGAGTTTTCCAGCCTAAGTTTACGCAGCCGTTTATCACTCCTTTTTCATCGGCAGGCCCGGGAAGCCCCAGCCCTATACCTCCGACCCGCTCGGGTTTTATGTTTTCTTCGGAGCATTTTTTTAAAACGGCTCGCGCCGCATCCTCCAGAACGTATTTTCCGCCATCCTCTTTTCTGGTTATCGCGGTCCATTTTTCCAGAAGATGACCGTCCTTTGAAAACATGCCGTATTTGGAATGCGTTCCTCCTATATCCACCGCAAAATAATACTTTTTCACAGATTGAACCTCTTATGTGTTTTCACAATAAATACGTCTTGATTATACCGCATATACCGCCGTGGTGTCAAAGCCGCCGTTTCAGTTTTTAGGGCAGGTAATCTTAAGCATCTGTTCGATCATCGCATGAAGCATCCGGCTTTCCTTTGTGTCCGCCGCCCGGTAGAAAACTTCTTTTCCTTCCCTGCGTGAAAGTATCAGTCCGCTACCCTTTAATATTCGCAGATGATGCGAAACCGCGGGACTCGACATCTTCATAACGCGGGCTATATTTATCACGCACTCCTCGCAGTGACATAAAAACCAGAAAATCCTTACTCTCGTTGCATCTCCCAGATGTTTAAACATATCCGCCGCGATTTTGAAATCATGTATTTTATCCGTTTCTTTTTGCAGAAGCTCTATTGTCAGTTCATTGCCGTGGTCGTGCGCCGGCATGTTTCCTTCTTTTATAATTACTGTTTTCGGCATGGTTTTTCATTCTCTCCTGTTTTTCGGGCGGATACCCGCATAGAACGCGCACGCACCGCGGAGCAGAGCTCTCGCGCACCGCGCACGAGATGGAACGCGCACGAGATGGATCCCTCGACTTCGCTCGGGATGACATCCGGGGCGTTTTTTCATCGAAACATCTTGACTTTTTTTATATGAATAAGTATACTACAGCCAAAACAATTAAGCAATCGCTTAATCGTTCTTTCTCAGGAGGTAATACCATGACGAAAACATATAAAATCGAAGTTGACTGCGCCAACTGCGCCAACCTTTGCGAGGAGGCCGTAAAAAAAACCGAGGGTGTAACCGATGCGTCCATAAGCTTTATGACCCAAAAAATGAAAGTGGAATTTGCCGACGGCAGCGATGAGAAAAAAATACTCAAAACCATCCTGAAAGCCTGCCGCCGGATCGAACCCGATTTTGAAATAGAGACATAACAATACACCGGCTTATGAACAGAAAGCAAAAGAAAACTTTAATAAGAATCATAATATCCGCCGCGCTTCTGGTCTCACTGCCTTTTATAAAAACCGAGCCTCTTCCCGGCTTTTTCTGTTACGCGGCCGCTTATCTGATAATCGGCTATGATATTCTGCTAAAAACCGGCAAAGGTCTCCTAAACCGCCGCATCTTTGATGAAACCTTTTTAATGACCGTGGCTACCATAGGTGCTTTCGCTCTTGCCATTTGGGGAAAAAGCGGAAATTACGGCGAAGCCGTTGCCGTTATGCTGTTTTACCAGATCGGTGAATTTTTCCAGAGCCTTGCTGTCCGTAAAAGCCGCAAAAACATCAGCGAACTAATGGATATCCGGCCCGACTACGCAAATATCGAAATCGACGGACGGCTTGAAAAAGCGAACCCGAAAGAAATCGGCGTCGGCACTGTCATTGTGGTCTGTCCCGGCGAAAAAGTACCTTTGGACGGTATAGTATTGTCCGGTTTTTCTTCGCTTAATACAAGTGCCCTGACCGGAGAGAGCCTGCCTAAAGACGTAAAAAGCGGTGACGAGATCATAAGCGGCTGCATAAACATGACCGGTCTTCTAAAAGTCAGAACCACGAAAGTTTTCGGCGAATCTACCGTTTCAAAAATACTTGAACTTGTGGAATCCTCCGCAATGCGCAAAGCAAAAACCGAAACTCTTATTTCAAAATTTGCCCGAATCTATACTCCCGCCGTCTGTGCCGACGCGCTGTTTCTTTTTCTGCTTCCTGCACTCTTTACCCTTGCCGCGTCCGGCGGTGCTTTTTCAGACTGGAACATCTGGCTGTACAGGGCTTTGACTTTTCTGGTAGTAAGCTGCCCCTGCGCCCTGGTCATCAGTATTCCGCTTGCGTTTTTCGCCGGAATCGGAGGAGCGAGCCGGAAAGGAATACTGATAAAAGGTTCTGTTTTTTTGGAAAGCCTGTCAAAAACAAAATATGTGGCGTTTGACAAAACCGGCACTCTTACAAAAGGCGTTTTCGAGGTTTCCGGAATATTCGCGGACGGCATAACCGAAAACGAACTGCTGAGATATGCCGCGCTTGCGGAATCTTCCTCAAACCACCCGATAGCGAAAAGCCTTTTAAAAGCCTACGGCAGAGTGCCTGAGAGAAATGCGGTAAATAATATACAGGAGATGGCAGGTTATGGCGTTAAAGCTGATATTGACGGAATAAACGTGGCAGCCGGAAACGAAAAACTTATGATTTCGCTCGGAATAACCCCTCCGGAAATAAATATATCGGGTTCTGTGGTTCACGCAGCAGTCGGCGGCAGGTATGCCGGATACATCCTGGTTTCCGACATGGAAAAACCGACATCCGCCAAAGCCGTAAAAGAACTTAAATCATACGGCATAGCAAAAACAATCATGCTTACCGGCGACCGGGAAAGCGCCGCCGCTTTTGTGGCTGAATCCCTCGGAATAGACGAATACAAAAGCGGCCTTCTTCCGTCTGATAAGGTTAATTTCATAGAAAAGATCATGAACTTAAAATCTCCGAAAGAAATGCTCGCCTTTGTAGGAGACGGAATAAACGACGCCCCGGTTCTCACCAGGGCGGATGTCGGGATAGCTATGGGTGCTCTCGGCTCGGACGCCGCCATAGAAGCGGCGGATGTCGTGCTCATGGATGATGATCCGTTAAGCGTCGTTCAGGCCATTAAAATCTCCAAAAAAACCATCCGCATAGTTTACCAGAATATTATCTTTTCACTGGCGGTCAAATTCGCCTGCCTGATATTATCCGCGTTCGGCATCGCCGATATGTGGGCGGCCATATTCGCTGACGTGGGCGTTATGATAATCGCCGTGCTGAATTCCATACGCGCACTGAGATTTTAAATTATCTTCATAGTGTACTCCGAGCCTGCCGCAATATGCAAAGAAAATGACTATTCTGAAAGGAACATCCGCAACGCCGGTACTTAACGAGCGCAAACGTAAGTGCAGCGCGAGTTTTTAGTACCGCTGCGTGAGGACTAAGTGCGAACGGTTCCTGGAAGAATAGTCATTTTAAAGCATATTACGGTAGGCTCGGGTTTTTACAATAATCAGAACCTGAAATCCCGCCGGTTGTTTTTTCGGATCTCTTCTATATTGTTCTTTGCGACAGCTCTGGCCTTGGGATTCGGAACCTTTTCGATTTCCTTTTCCACGAGCCTGTAGCCCAGCTCCTTTGTTTCAGGCGAAGCGTAATCTTCGAGATATTCGCAAAGCGTCATAAGCGCGTTCGGATGACAGCAGTTCTGAATCTGTCCGCTCTTGCAAAGACTCATGAAACGGTCTCCCGTGCGGCCCTCCCTGTAACATGCCGTACAAAACGACGGGATATGCCCTTTTTCAATCAGCCATTTTACAACTTCGTCCAAAGATCTCTGATCCGATACGTCAAACTGCTCCGTATCATGCGGCCGCTCATCGGGCGAATATCCGGCATATCCGCCTACCGATGTGCGCGATCCGCCGCTGACCTGTGAAATGCCGCAGGTCAGCATTTTAGAGCGAACCTCCTCATTTTCCCTTGTGGAGATTATCATCCCCGTATAAGGCACTGCCAGTCTGATGCAGGCCGCTATCTTTTCGAAAAGCTCGTCCGAAATACTGTTTTTGAAATCTTCGGGATTGATATCGTCCGCCGGTTTTACCCTCGGAACGCTGATCGTATGCGGCCCCACTCCATACGCGGCTTCCAGATGTTCCGCATGCATTATAAGACCGGCAAACTCGTATTTATAACCCTCAAGTCCGAAAAGCACGCCCAGACCCACATCATCTATACCACCCTGCATAGCTCTGTCCATGGCCTCGGTGTGATAACGGTAATCATGTTTGGGTCCTGTCGGATGCAGTTCTTCGTATCGCTTTTTGTTGTAAGTTTCCTGAAACAGGATATAAGTGCCTATGCCGGCCTCTTTGAGTCTCCGGTAATTCTCAACGGTAGTCGCCGCAATGTTTACATTTACCCGGCGGATGGCACCGTTTTTATGCTTTACACTGTAAATAGTATTAATACAGTCGAGTATATATTCCAAAGGATTGTTTACGGGATCCTCTCCCGCTTCTATCGCAAGACGCTTATGACCCATATCCTGCAGCGCGATAACCTCGTCACGCACCTCTTCCTGAGTAAGCTTTTTGCGCGGTATCGTTTTGTTTTTGAGATGATACGGACAGTAAAGACAGCCGTTTATACAGTAATTAGAAAGATAAAGAGGAGCGAATATTACTATTCTGTTTCCGTAAAATGCCAGCTTTATTTCTTCGGCAATCTTAAAAATCTTTTCATTTACCTTTTCATCCTCACACGCCAGCAGAACCGAAGCCTCTCTGTGAGAAAGCCCTTCGCACACATATCCGGTATCCGTCTTTTTGGGACGCGCCTTTTCAAGTATTTTTTCTATGAGCTCCATGTCGCCTTTATGTTCCTGCGCATACGCCATGGTCGCCAGAATTTCCCCGTCATGAATAAATTCATCGGCGTTTTGAGACATTACATCATATTTAATCATCTTACTTCCTCCAACATACAGACGAATAGAAAAAAAGAATCTATCCTGCCGAATAAAAGACCAAATGCCGGCCGGATAAATCCTTCTTGCTTTTCAAATGCATCTGTATCTTTCGTATCAATCAATATTTTTACGTCAGAATTATTGTTTAATCAGTCTACTATCGATAAAATCTTTTGTCAACCGAAACGAAACTATTTTCTCGCAAATAAAGCTTTTTTTCGCATTTTTCCTGCAAACATAATATTTTCTCTTTTATATGTTTTGACCCTGTTAGATGTGTGTGTTATAATACCGCCTGACATGAAAAAAAAAGTGCTGATAATAATCATCATATTAACAATAGCTTTTATAGTGGGAAATTCAATTCTTTCAAAAGAACAGTCCGCAAATGCAAGCAGTCTCGTTAAAAAGTTCATGACCCCGTTTCTGGAACTTTTCGTCGGCAAAGGAAACGTAAGCAACTTTTTAATCAGAAAGATGGCGCATTTTTTTGAATTTTTTGTTCTGGGACTGGAGTTTACGGCATTATTTAAAATCAAATATCGCAGGTATTCTCTCACCGCCTTTATTGCGGCCTTCTTTATCGGTTTTATGGATGAGTCCATACAGATATTCACGGGACGAGGCTCCTCGGTCGCAGACGTCTGGATCGATGCTGCCGGAGCCTTTTGCGGCATCCTGTTCATTACTCTTATTATTTATTTGATTTCAAAGCTGAACCGGAAGAATATCCGCTCACAACACACTTAATGAAAAAAACAAAATATTAAAATGCTTTCAATCAGTTTAAGTCATTTTTAGTTATATTTTTTAAGTTTTCTTTATATTTATAACACTTTACGTTATTGTATATAACATTTCACGTTGTCGCTATTTATCGTTTGATAAGTTATACTTTTTAAACTTATATCGCACACATTTTGCAAGAAATGTTTTCTGCACCAACCATTTTGCGATGTTTGATAATTTTATGGAGAATAATCATGAACAAAGAACATTCTGTCAACTACAAAAAGCTCGGCCTTAACATAGCTTACTACCGTAAGTTAAATCGGCTGTCGCAAATGCAGCTGGCTGATAAAATTGACATCAGCAGAACTCATATGAGCCGTATCGAAACAGCCGACTGCGCTGTCTCTCTCGACGTAATATTCGATATTTGCGAAGTTCTTAAAGTCCAGCCCGCTCAGCTTTTTGATTTCCGTGATTAATACTGTAAATCGGACTTCGCTGTTTTTATGGATATAAGACAGGGCTGTCGCGTTTGCAACAGCCCGATTTTATATTATACAGAGTATTAATTCACCCTTACCGCATTCGCATATCTCCACGTACCGCTTGTCCCGTACGTAAAATAATATCCGTTTTTACCTGTCTGATATTCAAAATCCGGATCAAACACATAAGTCGTTCCGCCTATATCGATTTCGCACCATCCGTGCGGGCCGAAACTTCCGTTTCTGTATGGCACCTGACCTTCGATCAGATGCGCGTCATATCCCAAAACACGCGCCATCTGCGTGAAGCAGGCCGCCATTACATAGCAGTTTCCGTAATGCTGTTCAAATCCCATCCGCGCCATATATTCCATATGATCTGCTCCTGCGGGTATCTGCGAAAGAAGAAGCGCGTTTATGTCATATCTGATTGATTTTGACCAGTCAAAAGCAGCCCGAAGATTTCGTCCGATGCCGTTTAATACCGCGTTGGCTTCATTTATTACTATATTTCTTTTTGCCGCTGCCGCATTCCATGTAAATGAACCGGCTTTCAGGAAAATTTCCCCGCTGTAGGCATGGACTATAAATGTTCCGTCGTTTAAGAAACTGCCGCAGTTTAATTCCGCGGACCATATTCCGTTTCCTTTGTTTTGGGCATCAATCCAAACAACGTCATTCTGACCGCCTGCGGCGCTCCAAACCGCAAAGCTGACAGGTGTTATTGAAGGATTGCGAATCGAAACGGTATGTGTGACATCATTTAATCCGCCGCCGCTCAGGATCACATTGTCGGACAGCTTAAAATTATATGATGTGGCGCCGGCAAAGGAAAACTGTCCGTTGCCGCTTGTGGCATAAGAATGTATGATATAAACACCTGATTCGTTTTTGTGATTTGCGGCGTTTACCGTGGCAACAAACGAGCCGTCCGCCTGTCTTTCCGCCGCATACCATCTGATATCATCCTGTCCGTTCTTACTTGTCCAAACGGGAACGCTGAGTGCCGAAACACCGGATATGCTGGTATAATTGCTTATTTTTACCTAAAAAGTCCCCGTTTCAGGGTCAGCATTTTCCACGGTTACAGCGGCATTAAAATCAACTCCGTCAATGAAAAGATCGTTATATGCCGAAACAAACTGATATTTTCCGCTCTTGGTCACGGCGTATATGTGTATATAATAGGCTCCGGCTGTTTTATGGTTTTTAATCGGAAGGTCAAAGGCAAGCGTCCCGTCCGACTGTTTTTTCATCGTATACCATGTAATGTCATCCTGTCCGCCCTTATCGCTCCATACAGCAGCCTGCACTGACGTAAAACCCCCCGGAATCAAAAGTCCGCTTAATGTCCCTCTGTACTCGGTCTGTTCTTTTCCGTTTTCTCCCGCATATTTATCAGTCAATGCAAAAGAACCGTTTGAAGCGGCAAAGTTCATTGTAGTGCCGCCCATAAAACACATGTAAGAACTTCTCGAATATACATCAACCTTATACTCCCCTACAGAGTATTTATGATTGCTTATATTTCCCTCTGCAACATAAGAAGAACCTTTTTTTGCGGCCGTGTACCACACTATGTCGCTCTGATCATCCGCGCACCATACCGGTACAATAACCGAAGCATCTTTCGGGAGATTATTGATGCCGCTTACGGTAACGGTAAATCTGCCGGAAGACTGATCCGCAGCGGCTTTAACACTCCCGGCCGAAGCTCCGTTGACCTCAAATGTCTCCCCGCTCATAAAGATCATACCTCCACCCGCAGCAGCGGCATATACGTCGGCAAAACAGGTTCCGCTGTGTTTTAAAAAACCCGTACCGAATGTCGCGCTGAAATTATTTGCATTATCGGCAGTCATATCTATCCATTTAAGATCATCCTGGCCGCCTTCAGCGCTCCATACCGGCACTACCATGCGGCTAAGTCCCGGCGGCAAATCATCAACAGATATTGTAACCGTACATGTTCCGCCCGCTTCATCCACGCTGACCAGTGGTTTTTGAGCAGTAACCGTAAAATCAGCCTCGGTTCCTCCGACAAAGCTCCTGAAACCGTTGTTATCCGTAACATAAACATCCGAATAATAATTCGCCCAGTCATACATATGATCAGCGATCTTAAATGTTAATTCGTAGGATCCGTCCTTTTTCTGTGACGCCGCATACCAGCAAATATTTGACTGGTCGTTCCTGCTCCAGGTTGGAACGAAAACGCTTTGTATTCCTGCCGGAGAATCTATATCGGTAATCCTTACAGTGGCACTGCCGGCCCGTTTATTGAGCTTTGTAAGTTTTACGGAAGCGCTCCTTGCCGTTTCAACCATAAATGTAGTCCCGAAAACAAACTGATATTCGCCCTTTGTATTAACTCTGTAAAAATCCGCAAAAAATTTCCCCGGGCTTTTATAATCCGAAATGTTTAACTCAATTTTCACGGTTCCGTCCGCTTTTACAACGGCCGTATTCCATCGAATATCATCCTGTCCTTTTGCTTCGCTCCAAACCGGAACTATTATTCTGTCTCCATCCCGAAGCGTCACATTTTCAAGCTCAATCGTATACTTCCGATAATCCGAAGAAAATCCCTCATATGAAATACCCGGCTCAGAGCTTTCCGCGCTTATATTATCTTCCTGTATTTCTATCCGGGGTTCTTCGCTTCCGGCTATTTCACTGTCATTTTCCAAAGAAGACAAATCCGCATCTTCGTCCGAATCCTCATCCAGCACGGACTGTATTTCATTTTCTTTTAGAGAATCATTTTCAAATTCGCCGGTCTCATATGTTTCCTGCGAATCGGATAAGTCCGAAGAATCCGTTTCCCGCAAATCATGTTCGTTGTTTTCCAGATCGGATTCCGAAACAAGCGAAATCTCATCTGCCATAACTGCGGCAGGCGTCATGCCCGCCGCGAGCACTGCCGCAAGTATTAGAGTAATAATTTTCCGACTGTTTTTTTTCATATCCTTCTCCCGAAACTGTCTGTATTTATTTTATAAAAACGTCCTGAAAAAAGGAGTCTTTCTCAAGATCACGCTTATGATAAGCGATAATAAATATATTGCCGCTATTACCAAAAGGCAGCCGGCAAAACCTCCGTAAATAAACGGATTAAAACCGATCTGCTGAAACAGCAGCCAGACAAATATCATATGGATCATATAGATTCCGAATGAATTTTTGTCCATAAGACCTAATATCCTGTCAACAGTCCCCCTGCTTACGGGCCTTATCCTGAAGAAAAGCCCCGTGATTCCGATCGTCTGAATAATAACGATAAACGACGTGTAATTAAACAGTTTTTCAAGAGGCTCAATAACATATGTCCATCTGAAAGCCGTCAGAAAAACAAGGGCTGCCGTCGATACGATAAAAAGCATAAGATAAAAAGAGGTTCTTTTTTTCAACCCCCATCTTTTCATGTAATATCCGAGAAAAAACCAGAACGGATATATGGAAGAAACATGGATGTAAAATCCCAAAGTGACTCCGAAGCCGGAAAAGAAATTCAAAACCGACAAAAAGAATGCATATATCACCAGAAGATATATTATGTCTCTTTTTTTGGCATGTCCCGTGATAAGTTTATAAGCCGGAAGCAAAAGATACAGCCCCAGCAGACAATAAAGATACCAGAGATGGCTCCAGGAATTCCCCGTAAATATCTCCGCAAATCCCCGGATAAAAACACCGCCTTTATCATCCGGCGCTGCGATCACTTCCAGCAGAGTATAAATCGTACCGAATACCAGCAGTGCTTTAAGCACCCTGAAAATGTATTTTGTATAAAGCTTTTTATATGACACCTTCTTTTCCGAATCCAGCAAAAGCATACCCGTCACCATCAAAAAGCATGGCACTGACCATTTCACACTGTTGAGTACACACCAGTATGGAATGCCCGTGCCTATACTGTCAGAAAACTGACCGATACTTGCTGCAAGCACATGTATGAAAATGATAGCCACACATGACAGTGCCCTCATATATCCTATCTGGGGGATTCTTCCGTGTTTGTCCGGGACAATATCAGTATGTGAGCGCGAGGTCTTCATCTATGCAGCCTCCGGCCTGTTCGTTTTGCTGTCCGCTATCCTGCGAAGCGGCATTTGCCGCTGCCTGTCGCGCTGCTTCTTCTGCTGCCTGTCGCGCCGCTTCTTCCGCCGCTGCCTGTGCCGCCGCTGCCTGTCGCGCCGCTTCTTCCGCCGCTGCCTGTGCCGCAGCCTCCGCCTGTGCTGCCTGCCGCGCCGCTTCTTCTTCTGCGGCCCGCGCCGCAGCCTCCGCTTCCGCCGCTTTTGCCGCCGCTTCTTCTTCGGCTTTGACTTTGGCCTGCTCTGCCGCTTTATTATCCTCGGCTATCTTTTTTTCGGCTTCTTTCGTTTCGACATTCTGACCGCTCAAAAGACTTTTATATTTGAGGTATGCGACATCTCCGTCCAGGCAGATCTCGCCTTTTTCGATATCTTCCATGGGGAAAGAATGAAGCACCGCCTCGCTTCCGTCAGCAAAGACAATCTTTATATCATATCCCTGAGAAATGATTATTTCATCAGAATCTGTCTTTTTATCCGAATCATTTTCTATAAGAGTGTAAAAAAAGTTACGTGCTTCCTTGTCCCTGAACGAATCGTTCCGTATCAGGCTTTCAGGATATTCTAAATCTTCCGAAAGCTTCACGGCAAAGCCCGTGATCTCTTTTCCGGTAGAGTTTGTAAGCACTATCCTGAGAGAACCGGTTTCTTCGTTTCCGATGGATTTGAGTTCTTCGGCCTCGCTGCTTTCCGATACCGATGACTGACCTGATTCTTCATCCCCGGACGAACCGCAGCCGGAAAAGAGAGACATTGCCAGAAAACAGCTTAAGGCAACCGTCAGTATTTTTTTCTTCATCTTAGCTCCTCCAACAACATTTTTTATCTATCATATAAAAATATATCACACACTCCTCACAAAAAACAAGACATAATACTTAAAACAAACAGTATTAAAATATGCGAACAGATGTGTTATACTGTTTGTGAGGATTTGATTTATGAATAAAATAATAAACACGCTTTGCGCGGAACTTAACCGCCCTGCAAACCATATAGAAAACATAATAAGGTTGCTTGACGAAGGCAACACGATTCCTTTTATAGCGCGGTATCGGAAAGAAATGCATGGTGCAATGGACGACACCACTATGCGAAAACTGGAAACACGTCTCAGATATTTGAGAAATCTTTCAGCGAGAAAAGAAGAGGTTATAAGGGGAATAGATTCACAGGGGAAATTGACGGATGAACTGCATAAAGCAGTGGAAGAAGCCGTTACGCTTTCGGAAGTTGAAGATGTCTACCGGCCCTACAAACCAAAAAGGCGTACGCGTGCGACCGTCGCTAAGGAAAAAGGGCTGGAACCGCTGGCGTTTATGATTTTCGCGCAGGATAAAAGCGGCGCTGAAATTAAAGATTTGGCGGCAAGCCTGATCGATCCGGAAAAAGAAGTAAACAGTATTGGAGAGGCGCTTGCCGGTGCTTCAGATATCATTGCGGAGATGATTTCAGATAATGCCGACATAAGAAAAGACCTGAGAGAGACTTTATATAAAAAAGGAACCATAAAAGCGGAAGCGGCGCGGGAGGAAGACTCCGTATATTCCGGATATTATGATTTTTCGCAGCCGCTTGCAAAAATGTCGGGACATCAGGTGCTCGCTCTTAATCGCGGTGAAAAGGAAGGGTTTTTGAAAGTAGCTGTCGATATGGAAAAAGAAACGGCACTTGACGTAATAAATAAAAGAATCATCAAAAGAAATTCAACGACAGAAGTTTTTATACGCCATGCGTCGGAAGACGGCTATGAGAGACTGCTGCAGCCGTCCGTGACGAATGAGATCCGTTCGGAGCTGACGGCAAAAGCCGCCGAGGGCGCAATACATAATTTTGCGCTTAATTTAAAGCCTCTTCTTATGCAGCCGCCCGTCAAAGGAAAGATTATTATGGACTTGATCCGGGATACAGAATGGGGTGCAAAGTCGCGGTTATCGATGAGACCGGAAAGGTTCTGGATACAACGGTTGTTTATCCGGCAATCGGCGAAAGCAAAAAAAATGAAGCGATCACCGTGTTGTCGGAAATGCTGAAAAAGCACAAGGTTTATCATATCGCTATCGGAAACGGCACGGCGTCAAGAGAGACTGAAAGCATGGTTGCGGAAATGCTGAAAAGTTTTTCCAATGTAAGTTATATGATAGTAAATGAAGCGGGGGCTTCGGTATATTCGGCCTCAGAACTGGCGGCGGAAGAATTCCCGGATTACGACGTAAATCTGCGAAGCGCGGTATCTATAGCACGAAGAATGCAGGATCCGCTTGCCGAGCTTGTAAAGATCGATCCGAAATCAATAGGGGTGGGTCAGTACCAGCATGATATGCCCGCAAAAGAGCTTGATGAAAGCCTTAATGCCGTAGTTGAAGACTGTGTAAATGCGGTGGGTGTTAATTTGAACACCGCTTCCGCTCCGCTTTTAAACAGGGTTGCCGGCCTTAATGCGGCTGCCGCGAAAAACATAGTAAAATACAGAGATGAAAACGGCATGTTTACGGCAAGAAAGCAGCTGCTTAAGGTGCCGAAACTCGGTCCGAAAGCTTTCGAGCAATGCGCGGGATTTTTAAGGATATCGGAAGGCGCGACCGTGCTCGATAATACGGCGGTGCATCCCGAAAGCTATAAAGCGGCTGAAATGATTTTAAAGATTTGCTCTCTCTCGCTCAACGATGTCTCAAACGGAAACACGGCAGATATTCATTCGATTGTTGAAAAGTACGGAATAGAGAAAGCAGCCCGGGAATGCGGGATAGGAACCCCGACACTGGAAGATATAATCCGCGAGCTTCAAAAACCCGGACGCGATATAAGGGAGAGCCTGCCGCAGCCGGTGTTCCGCACTGATATTATGGATATAAAAGATCTGAAAGAAGGGATGAGACTTTCAGGGACGGTCAGAAATGTTATAGACTTCGGAGCGTTTGTGGATATAGGCGTTCATCAGGACGGTCTTGTGCATATTTCGGAGATATGTGACCATTTTATAAAACACCCGAGCGAAGTGCTTTCGGTCGGGGACGACGTGAATGTAGTTGTGCTAGGGATCGATGAAAAAAAGAAGCGGATATCGTTATCCATAAAGCAGGCTTAGAACAACGGGGCTGCCGCTGCAGCCCCGTCACCTTTATTCAAATATTACTTTCTGAACCAGGAACGAAGCGTCCGGGGCTTTTGTGACGTTGTTCTTTACCATTTCGGCGATTTCTTCCGGCGAATATTTTTCACCTGAATAAACCACCACTACCGAAAGATCGTCTTCCCGCAGGAAATTAACCACTCCGAAGTCCGTATATCTCGTGGCTCCTATCGAAACCATAATCTGATCCGGCCGGTCGGCTTTGTTCAGATAGGCATTGATGTTTTCGGCGGGTCCGAGATTTTTTTGATTGTTCAGCCTGTCGATCATCCACGCAATCAGCTTTTCATATATATAGCTGTACCCGCTGACCGGACTGTCCTCGCCGTAGGCATAGGCTTTTGAATTTCTCACCAGAAAGCTCGCAATGCGGTATTTATCCAGCTCGCAGCCCTTTGTAAATTCATTGAGTTTTATTCGCTGACTCGAAAAGCCTTTGCTGGCCATGCCCCAATTTTTCTTTTCGCTTATTTTTTGAGCACCCTGTTTGCGTATGGAGCAGTCGTTTGCCGCTCCGAAGCAGACCGGCTTCATGCTTTTTACAACAGTTCCCTCCCACTCCAGATCAAATACTATGGCACATTCCGGCTCGATCTGCAGCTTTTCTTCTCCTATGGGGAAAGAAATATTGTGATCGTCAAACGGAAATACCCCCAGATAAGAAGGCGTACCGCCGGCGATCTTCGGAATATAAGTCGGGAACATGGCCTTGGGCGCGTTTTCCTCCGCCGTTTTCACGTTTACAAAATCAGCGGCCTCGCCTGCCTGTTCAAGATGTCCGGTAAAATTGCCGGCCACTCCGAATGTTGCCATCTCCGTAAGATCCTTTACCGGATAGAATTCGTTTTGAACGATCTTTTCGACCAGCCCATGTATTTCATGGGGACTATGAGCCAGAGCGTCCGCGTCCGCAAGTTCTCCTTCGGCTCCGTATCCGTATGTGCAGCCTATGAAAGGGATGTTATTTCCTCTTGCCCCTTTAAGATCGCCGATACGGTCCCCTATCATGATATAATCGCCCGGCTTTTCTTTCATCAGGATTGCGATTATATCTTCTTTTGGAATGTTGTCAAATGATTCGCAATCATAAAAGCCCTCAAACCATTTTTCCATTTCAAAGCTTTCCCAGTTGGCTTTTCTGTATCTAACAAGGCAGTTGCTAAGGACAAGCATACGGTACCCTTCGCTCTTGAATTTATCGAGCATCTCAATAACGCCGTCATACCATCTGCCCTCGCCTGCCTTAACCGCATCCACCATCTTGCGGCCGCAGCGTTTGATGGCTTTGAATGTGTGCTGCTCCGGTCCGCTGCCGGCAATCAGCTTCCATGTGTCCGGAGCATTGAGTCCCAGACATCTTTCGAGCGTTTCCGTCTGAACATAAGGAATATCTTCCCCGTGAACTATTTTCAGATAATCGATAGCGGAGCGCATGGCCGGCTCAAATATCCTGAGCGTTTCGTTAATGGTTCCGTCGTAGTCAAAAATAAGTGTAGGTTTTTCGTTTTTATTCATAATTAAAGCTGCCTCATGAGATTTACCATTTCGATTGCCGAAAGAGCACAGTCGTATCCTTTATTTCCCGCCTTGCTTCCGGCGCGGGCTATTGCCTGCTCTATGTTTTCCGTAGTGATAACTCCGAAAAGTATCGGTACTCCCGTCGAAAGACCCACCTGGGCAATTCCCTTTGCCGCTTCATTGCAGACAAGGTCGTAATGCGAGGTGTCGCCTCTTATGATGGCTCCCACGCAAATCACGGCGTCATATTTGCCCGATTCGGCCATTTTCTTTGCGACAACCGGCAGTTCAAAAGCTCCCGGAGTCCACACCGCCGTTATGTTTGCTTCCTCAACACCGTGACGCACAAGTCCGTCAACGGCTCCGCCCAAAAGCTTGTTTACTATGATTTCATTAAAACGTGACGCGGCTATGCCGACCTTCATGCCCTTGGGAGCTACTACATTCCCCTCTACAAAGTTAATCTTGCTCATTTTCTACTCCTCTTTGATATTTTCTTAAGGCTGCCGTAAGTCTGTATTTTGCGGCAGTTTCCATAATTACCTTTTATTTGTCGAATTTAATTCCGTTGAAAATATGTCCCATTTTATCCTGCTTTGTCTTTATATATCTGTAGTCGTACTGCTGCGTTTCTATCTCGATGGGAACACGTTCTTTTATCTTCATGCCGAACTCTTCGAGGCTGTATATCTTATCCGGATTGTTTGTAAGCAGCCGCAAAGATTTAGCTCCGAGATCGCGCAGAATCTGCGCTCCTACCCAGTATTCCCGCAAATCCGGAGCAAATCCCAGCTTGACATTTGCCTCTACCGTATCATAGCCCTGTTCCTGAAGCTCGTATGCTTTGAGCTTGTTGATAAGCCCGATACCCCTGCCCTCCTGCCGCATATACAGTACAATGCCTCTCCCTTCGGCCTCTATCTGATCCATTGCCGAATGAAGCTGTTTTGCGCAGTCGCATCTGAGAGAACCGAAAACATCGCCGGTAAGACATTCGGAATGAACTCGGCACAATACGTCTTCCCCGTCTCCGATATCGCCTTTTACCAGAGCGATATGATGTTCGCCGTTTATCATGTTTACATATCCGTAAGCCTTAAATATGCCTCTTTCCGTCGGAAGATTCACGACGGCCTCTCTCGAAACATAGGTTTCATGCAGGATCATGTATTCCTGGAGCGCCTTAATCGTGATGAATTTCAGGTCATGCTCTTTGGCAAACCGCGCTATCTCGGAAGAGCGCATCATGGTGCCGTCGTCACGCATTATTTCACAGCAGACACCGCACTGTTTAAGCCCGGCAAGCCTCATCAGATCCACCGTGCCTTCAGTATGTCCGGCTCTCTTTAAAACGCCGCCTTTTCTCGCCACAAGGGGAAATACGTGTCCGGGGCGCCTGAAATCCATTGCCTGTGAATTTTCATCCACGAGCGCTCTCATGGTAAAGCCTCTTTCTTCCGCGGAAATGCCCGTGGTGGTGTTCACATGATCTATCGCCACGGTGAATGCCGTGGAATGATTATCCGTATTTTCCGTCACCATCTGAGCCAGAGCCAGCTTTGAGGCCAGCTCCTGTGTCATGGGCGTGCAGATAAGCCCCTTTGCGTATTTTGCCATGAAATTTATATTTTCGGTTGTGGCAAATTCCGCCGCGCAGATCATGTCGCCTTCATTTTCTCTCGTCGGATCGTCCGTCATGAGAATTATTTTTCCCGCCCTCAGATCCTCCAAGGCTTCTTCGATCGTATTGTACTGAATACTCATTTTACTTCCTCTTTTCGTAAATAATCTTTAATATCCGAGTTCTCTTAACATATCCATGGTAACGGATGAGCCGCTTTCGGTTTCGTCTTTCTGATACCTCATAAGCTTCTCTATGTATTTGCCGACTATATCGTTTTCCAGATTGACCGTATCTCCGGTTTTTTTCTTCAGCAGAGTGGTCTCTTCCGCGGTATGCGGAATGACCGAAACCTTAAAACAGCCCCCGTCCACGTAAGCCACCGTGAGGCTGATCCCGTCTATGGCTATCGAGCCTTTCCGTACGATATATTTTAAAATATCCTCACCGGCCTTTATAGTTACCCATACCGCGTTTTCTTCTTTTTCATACGATGAAATGATCCCCGTCCCGTCTATATGGCCGGATACCAGATGTCCTCCGAAGCGCCCGTCCGCAGCCATGGCTCTTTCCAGATTGACTTTATCTCCAATCTTTGACTCCTTAAAGCTGCTCCGCCTTACGGTCTCGGCCATTACGTCCGCGGCAAAGCCGTCGTTTGAAATCGATACCACGGTCAGACAAACGCCGTTTACCGCTATGGAATCACCGATTTTAGTGTTTTCAAGCACTTTTGACGCCTTCAGGAAAATCTTTCCGGATTTTCCGTTCATGGATAACGAGCGGATCTCGCCGACTTCTTCGACTATCCCTGTAAACATATTTCTCCTCCGATAAATATTATATCAGCTCTTTTTTACTTTATAACTCAAAAGCACGTCTTCGCCGATCCTGCTTATATCGTAAAGTTTCAGTCCCACAGCCTCTGAAACAGACTCCACGCCTTTTCCCTCGACCGGGGATTTGCTGTCTTTTCCGCCGAAAATTTTAGGGGCTGCAAAGGCTTTGACTTCATTTACTATTCCGGCACGCAAGGCACTGTAATTCAGCGTACCGCCGCCTTCCAAAAGAATGCCGTCGATCTTCATTTCTCCTAAGATCCGCATGAGCTTTTTAAGATCTATCCGTCCGTCTTCTCCCGCGGCGCGGATCACTTCGACATTATGCGCTTTCAACACGGACAGTTTTTCATCGGTTTTTGCTTCAACACAGTCCGGCAGGGCGCATGCCAAAACAGTCCTGTAATCCTTCGCCGTCCGTATTATTTGAGAGTTTATCGGAATCCTCAGGCGGCTGTCGCAAATAATCCTTACCGGGCTTCTCTTTCCCTGTGTACGGACGTTCAGCATCGGATCATCCGCAAGCACCGTTCCTATGCCCGCCATGATTCCCGTATAGGTGTTCCGCATAACCTGAACGGCTTCTCTTGCCTCTTTGCCAGTTATCCATTTTGACTTTCCGGTATAAGTCGCAATCTTTCCATCGGCGGTCATGGCATATTTCATGACGACATAGGGGGTTTTGGTCCTGATAAAATGAAAGAAAACGTCATTTAATCCGTCGCATTCTTCTTTCATAAAGTTTTCGTCCACCCGTATGCCGGCATCCCTAAGCCGTTTTACGCCCTTGCCTGCCACCAGAGGATTCGGATCTTTCGAGCCTATGACTACCCTTGCGATTTTGTTTTCGATAACAGCCTCTGTACACGGAGGCTGTTTGCCGTAATGACAGCAGGGCTCGAGAGTGACGTACATCGCAGCTCCTTCGGCGCTTTCTTTAAGGTTTTTGATGGCGTTTCGTTCTGCGTGCAGCTCTCCGTAACGCTCATGAAAGCCTTCTCCTATGATCCTGCCGTCCTTTACAATGACCGCTCCCACCAGAGGATTCGGATTTACCGCGCCGATCCCGCCTTTAGCCAGCTCTATGGCCCGCTGCATATAAAAAGAATCTGTCATGTTCCGCCTCATAAAAAAAGCTCCGAAGCTAATATACTTCGGGGCTGACAAACGTAGCTGCTCTTTTCCGGTCTCTGCAAAAAATGCAGAAACAGCTTATTTGCATCTTCTTTCATCCAGACTGTACTGTCGGCTCCGGAATCTCACCGGACCATGCCTTTCGGCTCCCGGGCTTGTCCTTTTTATCCGGGTTTATCCGTAAACCCGATACTTAAAAGGCATCACCGGCGGTGGGGAATCAAACCCCCCCCTGAAGATCTGTAACTATGAATGAGTATAGCGCAATCCAAGCGTCATGTAAAGCACAAAATACCGGTCTCAATTCATCCTAATATCTCACTACGCTCACCTCTCCGCTCGAGAGAGCGTCAGCGCTTCCGTCCTCGTACCTGACAAGCAGACGGCACTCATCGTCTATTCCGGTAACAAGCGCATAATCGCGGCCATGCTTTTGCTCTTTTTCCGAAAAGCCGAGTATTTTTACTTTTTTACCGAGAAGCATCGATTTTTCTTTATAATCCGGAAGAAAAGTATCTTCTCCGGTATCGAATAATTCGTTGTACAACTCAAAAAAATGATTAATGACCGAAGCATACATCCTGTTTCTCAGATCCGCGTCAAATACGCCGTCAAGCAGGGCTCCGGCCTTGTTTTTCAGTTCTTCGGGAAAGCCGCCCTGCGGCATATACAGGTTCAGTCCCGCCCCTATGATAATATATGAAAGCGAGCCGTCCTCAATGGAAGTTTCGCCTTCCGTCAGTATGCCCGAAATCTTCCTGCCCTTAAAATAAAGATCATTTACCCATTTGATCTGCACATCTTTATCAAGCGTTTCTTTGATTGCCCGGCAGAAAGCGACCGCCGTCAGGCAGGTAAGCTTCGTGGCTTTTTGTATATCGGTGTCGGGATGAAGCAGAAAGGTCATATACATTCCCGTCCTGCCCGGAGAAAAAAAGCTTCTCCCCCTCCTTCCCCGTCCGCCGCTTTGGCAGGCCGCTATAATCACGGCCTGCTTTTTCGGATTTTCGGCATAATATGCTTTGGCATAATTGTTTGTGGAATCAACATCTGCGAGTACCGTTATCTCAAGTCCCTCGGGAACATTTTTCAAAAGTTTTTTTATCGCATGTCTGTCGGGAAGCGACGTATCCTCCCAAAGCCTGTATCCTTTGTTTGTAACGGCTTCGATCTTATATCCGTCTTTTTCGAGAGTTTTTATGGCTTTCCATACCGCCGCTCTTGACAGATACAGTTCATCCGCGATTTGCTGCCCCGAAACATACACGGAGCCGTGTTCTTTTAATTTTTCAAGTACAAGGTCTTTCGTTTTCATGACGTTTGCCTTTCGGTTGTTTAATACATTTTATTGTAAACTTCATTTTTATAATTGTAAACGAGAAAAAGAATTGTCTTGAGGAAATTATTGCGAAAGGTTATACTGTTTTTCGGAGGTATTTATTATGGCAAATTCGGAATTCAAATCTGTTTTAAATTCAATAGAAAACTATGACACGCATGTTATAAAGCGAAGCGTTGACGGAAAAGACTATTACCGCAAGTTTCTTCCGGGCGACAGGCTTATTCTGCTCGGATGCGGTCATGTCGCTCAGGCGGTATGCAAAATAGCTTCACTCCTGGATTTTGAAGTAACCGCGGTTGACGAACGCCCCGCTTTTGCAAACACACACCTTTTTCCCGACGCGAAAAAAGTAATTTGCAACAGCTTTGCGCCCGCCCTCGAAGAGCTGAAAATAAAGCCGACGGATTATGTCTGCTGTATGACCAGGGGACACAGATATGATGCCGTGTGCATTCGCCACATCATGTCGCATACCATGCCTTATTATCTCGGAATGGTCGGTTCCAGAAAACGTGTTGCCGATTTTAAAGAGGTTCTGAGGGATGAAGGCTTCTCAGAAGACAGAATAGAAGCAATGCACGCTCCCATCGGGCTCAGTATACATGCCCAGACTCCTGCCGAGATCGGCATTTCCATAGTAGCCGAACTTGTAAAGGAAAGAAGAAAAGCCGCGCCCGAAGGAAATATAGAATATCTCGAGCAAAAAAATACGGATATGGACGTGCTCAGGTTTCTGGCCGAAGACGATACGCCAAAAGCCTTTATGATGGTGCTTTATTCGGACGGCTCCGTTCCGGCAAAGCCGGGTGCCGTCATGGCAGTCGATAAGATAAAAAGAAGCTTCGGCACCGTCGGCGGAGGCTGCAGCGAAGCAGAGCTTCTGACAAAGGCACACCGCCTGATCGGCACCGGAAAATCAGATGTTGTCGAGATCGACATGACAAATGATGTCGCCGCGGAGATCGGAATGGTCTGCGGCGGAAAAATGTGGACTTATATCGAAGACGTAAAGCAGGATTGATTACTCCGCCGAAAAACTTGTCACGTTTATCGCGTCATAGATATCGGTTTCAGAGTAGGCCACCATTACCACGGCGGTTTCCGACCCTTGCACATATTCCACATAGTCATACTGATTATAAGACGGAATATATGCGACGAACAGACCTTTTTCGACGCTTCCGTCTAAAAGCTCCGCGCCCCAGCTGTTGAGGTCATCTATCAAAATGCCCCAGCTCTCGTCATCGCCGAGCTTGAAGCTTCCGGTCGCTACTTCGTCCGAGCCGTAAGAAATGGAAAAATTTCCGTCGCCTTGGTCGTTAAGCATATAGCCTTCGCTCGTATCGACCGTCACTTTTATGGAATCTCCGTTTTCGATGTTGTAAACGAGAGAAACGGAAGTCTCCAGATTTGAAGTAATACAGCCTCCCATACTAAGCAATACGCATGCCGCGACAGATGCCGCTGCCGCCTTTTTTATTATTCCTGTTTTCATATATGGGATATCCTCCTTTTTGTGGTTTAATATATTTAAGATAAATCTGCATATAAAGCTTATTTACTTGTCCAGGACTTCCACCTGTATTTCTTTAACCGCATTTTCCATGGATGTTATCTCATCCTCGCTCAATTCTATGTTGACGCATCCGGCGCTGTCCGCGACATTTTCTCTTTTCCGCATACCTACCAAAATACTCATTTTTTCGTATTGTGAGAGCGCCCATGCCTCTGCAAGCGCCGCATAGCTGCATCCGTGTTCTTCACATATCGGCTTCCATGCTTCAAAAGCCTTTTTCAGGCCGTTTTTATAAAATTCACCTGTCCAGGGTATTCTGGAGCGTATATCACTCGGCGCGAATGTCCGGTTCATGAATTCCGGAGATGTCAGAAAACCTTCTTCGAGCACTCCGTACACCTGAAAAGTCGTCCCGTATTTGCGGCAGGTATCAAAATATTTTCTCCCGTGGAACGGAGAAAGTATGCTGAAAAATTCCTGAACCACGCAGACTCCGTCCGATATCCTCGTTTTTGCGTTTTTATATTCATCCAGATCGGCCGCATGGCTGTTTGAGAGGCCGTATGTCCTGATCTTGCCTTCTTTTATGAGATCTTCCAGTGCGCTGACGGTTTCTTCGACCGGAAAGCTTTTGCAGACATAGTGTACTATGACCGAATCCATGTAGTCTGTTTTCATACGGACAAGGGATTCCTCCACATCTTTTTTTACGGCGGCTGCGGTGGTGTCGTTATTCACTGTATATCCGTCCCGCTCGTAATGAAAATTTCCGCCTTCACATCTCCAGTTAAGAGAACATTTGCTCTGCAGGATAAATTTCTCTCTCCTGCCTTTCAAAGCTTCCCCAAGCAGCTGCTCGCTTACTCCGGTGCCGTAAACCGGTGCCGTGTCTATATAATTTATTCCGTGATCCGTGCAGGCGTCCAGAATCGATTTCGCCTCTTCGACCGTCGAATCCTTATCCGTCCAGACGCTTCCTCCGCCAAGCCCCCACGTACCGAGTGCAACTTTTGAAACCTGAATTCCCGAATTGCCAAGCTCCTGATATTTCATAACGCCTCCTTCAAGACCCGCACCCCCGCCTTCGCTCAGAGTCGGGGGTTTTCAAAAGCGGAGTTAAACGATCTCGTACTGCAGCATCTCGTATTTAAGACGGCTTCCCTCTTTAATATCTTGCGGCAGAAGCGCTCTTGCAACGAGTTTTAATTCTTCTGTTTTTAGATCCGTCCGCCTCAGGTTTGCATAATCGCCGTCTATGGATACCACTTCATAATACCATGTCTCAAAAATCATAGATACCTCTCTGATATAATCAGTTTTTTACAGTATACATCCTAAGCGGCCGGGTTATCAAGCTTAAATCTTTCCCCAAACAGGAACAGTTTTTTTTCAAAAAAATGGTATACTGATATCATACTCAGAAACATTATGTTAAAGTATATGAATAAAAGGAGGTTCGTATGAAAGTTGTTATAACAAAAAAAGAAGCGATTCGCGCAATAGGCTATAAGATCGAGGCGGAATATCAGAAAGAAACCGCCAAAAACGCGGCATACTGGATAAATGTTGACTTCAGCAAATATCCCGCTTATCCCGAAGGATTAAATGATATCGCAGAAATAGCGACATGGTATCATCCTGAAAATTCCACCGAGCCGCTTTCTTATTATTTCGGGACGGTAACGGATTATAAAGATGTTCCGGAAGGTTTTACCGAATTCCATATCCCGGCTGCCGAATACGCCGTATTTACGGCTTCCGAAAGCGTTGATAGAGACAGCAGGGACGTTACCGCAAAAAAAGTAGCGGATACATGGTCAGCAATTTACA
Organism: uncultured Lachnospiraceae bacterium; assembly: GCA_964389285.1. Taxonomy (GTDB): domain Bacteria; phylum Bacillota; class Clostridia; order Lachnospirales; family Lachnospiraceae; genus Alectryocaccobium. Next base: position 322,001 of record CAYMCZ010000001.1, read on the forward strand.
AAGAATGGCTTCCCGCAAATCCCGAATATAAAACCGATGTCACAAAGATGTATTTCGAGCTTTATACCGGTGCTAAGGCCGAAATCTGTATTCCGATCACAAAATAAAAGCATAAAGAGAGAGTACGCCCATGGATTACCGTTCGCTTTTTTTGAAATGTCATGAATATATTTTTCAAAACATCACGGAAAAAGAGATAAACGCTCAGGACCTGGCCGATGAATGCGGTTACTCCCTTTATCATCTCTCAAGCGTTTTCCGCGCATGCATGGGCGTATCTGTCGGAAGATATATCACGGAAGAAAAGATGCGTATCGCCGCTTCCAAACTCAAAAGCGGAAAGACCGTTTCCGAGGCGGCAATAGAAGGCGGCTTTGACACTTTTTCGGGTTTTGCAAAGGCTTTCCGCAGACATTTCGGTCAGTCTCCCAGGGAATACAAAAAATTCAGCGGAAACCTTCACGGCCCTGAATTTGTAAAAAGGACCGGCTTTAAGGCTTTCGGTTACGTGATCCCCGTGGACGATGATTCAATCTTCTCGGAAAAAGGCGCTTTCTGGTCAAATATAGATTTCGGAAAGCTTCCGTCGTATCCCGAAAACGCTTCTGACTACGCGGAAATCGGCACCTGGCTCAATCCCGATGTCAAAACCGGAAAAATGGATTATTTCTTCGGATATGTAACAAACGATCCCGGCCCCGCCTCCGGTTTTACGGAACTTAGGATCGGCGCCGGGGACTATGCGGTTTTCAGACTGGAATATGAAAAGCCTGACACCGCGGATGGGTCTCTTCCGTTCCGGGTTCAGGCTTTATGGAAATATATTTTCGAAGATTGGCTTTCTTCTTCCGACAAAATTATATTTAATGACGCTCTCCTGTGTTTTGAACTTTACGGGAAAACGGATATTCAGATATATGTTCCCGTTATCCGTTAACGCTCATCTTTTATCAGAATCCCAGATCATCATTTACAAGAATCACATGTATCCTGTCTTTATGTCTGGAAAACCTCGTAATCAGAAACTGGCAGCATATCGTATCCGGCGATTTGCAGTCCGAACAAAAACCGGTCGTCATACAGGGCCGGTTCCCCCCGAAACGCTGTGCGTTAGTCGGTGCGGCAACGTTTCTGGCCCGGCTTAACGCGCTGTCAAAATCAGGGCACGCTTTATTCATTCCCACGATGAATACCACTTTTTTCGGACCCTGCGCGATAGCCGACACGCGGTTTGAATTGCCGTCGATATTTACCAGAATTCCGTCGGCAGTAATGGCGTTTGCGCTCGAAATAAAAACATCCGCGTCATACGCCGCAAGCAAAGCTTCCCTCGGATCTTTTATCTCGTTTCTGTCGATAAAATTATACTTTTCGGTTTTAAGCGCGTTTACAAGCCCTATTTCATTTGCGCTCGCCGCGCCTCCCATTGTAACGGTACTGTTTTCCGGGATAAGCTCCAGCGCTTTTTTTAATGCCTCTTCTTTGTTAGCGGCATAATAACCTGTCATGTTGCGCGATTCAAGGCCTTTTATCACACTCTTCGCCAGTACCTCGTTTCGTTTGAATTTGTTTTCATTCATAAGTTTTTTCCTCTCTTTCCAGCCTTTCTATTTCAGTCCCGGCTTTTTCGTATCCCAATTCTTTCGCGGCCTTATACCATTCAAGGGCGGCATCTTTGGTGCCGTAATTATTTTCCGTACACCATCCGACCATATAAGCGGCCTGTCCGTCGCCGGCCTCCGCCGACTTCCTGTACCAGTAATAAGCCTGCTCGGGATCTTCGTCTGCTCCCCAGCCTTTTTGATACATCAGTCCTATATTATACATAGCCTCGGAATTTCCGAGTTCAGCCAGCTTCATTTCCCATTCAAACGCTTTTTCAGCGTCAACCTCTGTTCCGACTCCCGTAAGATAGCATCTGGCCAGATTATGGATTCCGAGATCCAGTTCTCCTTCCGCGGATTTCTTATACCATTCAAAGGCCTGTTCCGGATCTTTTTCAACTCCTATGCCTTCTTCATAGCATATGCCGACATTGAGCATTCCCGTAGGATCTCCCGCATCGGCAGCTTTCTGATCCCATTCATACGACTTTTCCTTGTCCATTTCAACGCCTCTTCCCAGTGAATAAGCGTCCGATACGCCAATCATGCAGACGGTATCACCTGCCTCGGCGCCTTCCATAAGGAGCTCAAAGGCGGCTTCCGGGTCTTTATCCACTCCCCATCCCTGTATATAACAGTCAGCCAGGAACAGCATCGCCTCTGTATTTCCCTCTTTTGAAGAGACTTTCAGAAACTCTATATCCTCCGGCTGTATTTCTTCATTTTCTTTCTGCGATATGGTTAACAGGGCTGCGCCGTAGATATCATAAGACAGCTCACGGTTTCTCTTTGATATGGACGCGTTGCGGAGCAAAAGTCCCGATACCACTGCGGCGACCACTGCGGCCGTCAGCACCGTGACCGCGATCGTCCTGCGTTTTCTCTGCTTTTCACGGTCAACAAGTCTGTTAAAACGGACATCAATGATGATTGAAACTATCTTTAAAAAAGCCTTGTTTTTTCCGATTTCCTGAATATTCGCTCCCAGCAGATGCCGATCTTTAACCGCACGCAGGCCCGGCGGATAACATTCCAGTTCTGCATTATCGCTTTCGGCTTCGCCTTCTACTATGAACGGTATTATGTGATCGCCCCTGCCTATGGAACGGAAATACTCAACTTCTTCATTGACCCATACTGAAGCGGCACTCCTCGGGGAGCAAATCACGATAAGATATTCCGATACCTGCAGCTCTTTTCTTAAAGAATCCTGAAGTTCAACTCCCGCGAGATCCGTCTGATCCCTGAAAACGCGCAGCTTCCTGTGTTCCGCATTTTCAGGAAGCAGATCCTTTGGTATTCTGAACGTTTCGAGCTTGCGCTGAAGCCATTTCGCATGGCCGATATCACTGTGACTGTAGCTTATAAAAGCATCATATACATATTCAGCCATTCTTTTTTTCCTCTCCGGCCGCATTCATGGCTTCCAGAACCTTTGAAAGCGCCAGAACATTGTTGCGATCCATCTGCTTGTAGTCCGTGTTTCCGCCCGTTATCGAATTTTCATGCCGCGAGAGTTCATCCAGCTCGTCCCACGGAACAAGGCAGGCATGCATATGTCCCTCGATATCTTTGCCTATATTGATGCTGCTGCTTCCTGTTTTGTTTTTTTCTTCCAGATAGGCGGCAGCCCTCTCATCATAATTCTTTTTCGGCATAAGCTCTATTCCCATAACATGATGAAATGCACACCAGCGCATATGCTCCGTTATCGAAAGATTTTCAAGCGTTTGTGCATCCGGCGGCCAGTCGCCCTCAAGAACCTGCTCTGCAGTCCTGCCCGATGCGTAAAGCACTGCCGGATAAAAGTCCGCGGCCGCGCGGCTGCTCATCCTGTTAAAATAGCTGCATTTTTTCCAATCGGCAACTGCGTCTTCACCGCTTCCGGAGTAAATGTGATGAATCTGCATCGCCATACCGTCGATCTTATTTATATCCAGGACGTCGCTTCTGTATATATTCGTACATTCAGAAGAACATCCGTTCTCATCCATCCCGTAATATCCGCCCTTAGATACCTGTATGATCATGGGCTGTTTTCTGCCGAACGCGTACCAGGCGGACAGATCTTCGGCTATTTCGCGGTTGTCATCCGTATTTCCCGTGCAGAGGATTATGCATTTTATTTTTTCTTCGTTTTTTTCGAGAAAATCATAAAAAGCATCTGTTTTACCGTCCTCTTTATGAAATCTTATATCGTAATTCTGTGTCAGTTTCTGACCGTAAAGAAATCCGTTCTGCGGACCCGGATCGAAAATATCTGCTCTGAAATTACTTCCGTAAAACTGTCCGCTGCAAATATATTGAGCAAGTACCGCCCGGCCCATACGTCCGAATCCGAGTATCACTATATGAAGATCTCCGGCCGCTTTTCCGTATTCATCAAAGCTTATCCTTTCGCATGGCGGATAATCCCTGATAATAAGTCTCGCCGCCAGTTCATAGTCGTCATAAGCAAATACGGTGCCATAGCCTATGCCGCTCTGTGCCTGAAGAAAAGCCGAACCGCTGCCTGACTCCGAGATCAGAAGACTTGTCTGTGAAGAATCAATACCGGCGTCCGTCATCACGTTCAACAGCTTTTCGGCATATTTCAGATTTTTTCTTCCGTCCGTATGCATTGCGGCAAGCTCCAGACGCCTGCCTCCCGGAGCGAAGTTGATATATCTCAAAAAACTGCTTTTGGGAAGTGTCGCCCTTTCGTTTTTTTCAAGCACCGCGCCCATGGATTTAATAGTGGTTTCGTACGCTGTATCGCCGTCGGGATCCACAAAAAGAACCGCTCTTTTCTTTTTTGAGATCATATCCTTTCCGTATGCGACTGAAGCGGCGTTTACGCCATATATCAAAAGCAGCGGCCCTTTTCTGAGCAGGGTTGCCCTTATTCTTCTTAGAAGTCTTTCCCCAAGCGTCGTTATGGCCGCGCTTGCCGTCACGTAAAAACCGCAGAAATGTCCCATCCAGAATATGGCTTTTCCTATATCATTCGCAAAGAGCGGACTGGTCTGTATGCTGGAATAGTCGTTTATTCCGGCGAGCATGCGGCACATTGCCAAAAGAGCCCGAAACAAAGACTCCGCCGAAAAGCCGCAGCAGTAAGCATAACCGTATCCGTAAAACACAGCGCCCGAAGCGGCGGCTATTATAATAGCCGACCTCATAACCGCGCTGCGGATACGGCTGTTTGCGGCCAGATTCAGCACCAGCGCAGCAAAACATCCCCCGACCAATATTACCATTACTACCGGTGTTATCATAAATCTCCCTTTTTATATATCAGAGTCAGCCATCTTTTCCATCTGCTTCCATGCGTTGTCATCTTTTTCCTGCTCTTCTAAAGTCAGCTCGTCAAAAGTCGTGACGCACGGATGCTTCCGCAGAGTGCCGTCTTTTTTTTCTCCTTTTGTCCAATTGTAAAGACAATGAAAACGAAGCCATCTTTCGTGCTCGTTTCGTCTGTAAGCTTCCCTGTCGCCGTCGGCGTTCCATTTGGCAAAACCCTCGGCGCAGCTTTTTTTATCCGCTTTTCGCACATTATCTCCCAGGAGGAGCCGCAGTTTTGTAAGCAGATGATCCGCCGCCGCCCGGTTTGAATTTTTCAGAAACGGACTCAATTCATCCCATGGACACGATCTGCTGCCGCTTTGCCTGTCGTATTCTTCGTGTATGGATCCGGCAAGCCGGTCGATCTTTCTTCTGATAACCATTTCTTCGGTAAAAATGCTTTTAACATCCCCGAATGAAACCCCGTAAGCGTCAGCTTCTTTTGCGGCCGTATATACCGTGCCGCGTACGGCAAAATATCTTTTCAGATTTACGGCGTTGCCGGCATTTATTGCCGGATCATCGCCGCAAAAAATAATCCTGTCAGCAGCTTCAAGCAGTTTAACGTCTTTATTCCATGCTTCTTCATGAAAAATCAGAAGGTCTTTATCTGTATCATTTTCATCCCGCGTAAAGGCGGTTTTGAGTTCTGGATGAAAATTCTCGTAATCTTCCCAGTCGCCGAAAACATGGTATGCCGTCCTTTTAAAAGGAAGTCTGGCGTTTACAAGCACCGCCTGATCCAAAACAGCCTGCGCCAGATTCTTGTCCCCGACTATGATAATCAGGCTTTCTTTGCCGCTTAACGGATGCTCCTGCCAGTACAGCCTCGCACAACACTCGGGCGCGTCAAAAAATCTGATCTCCGCAAAGTCAGGCGTCTCACTCCCCCTGCAGTAAACTTCGCACGAAAAATCTGATATTTCCCGTATGTCCGCGTAATTTCGGCAAATATCTTCAGAAATAAGAAAGATCGAATCTTTGGTTTTTGACGGCGAAAAAACGCTTAAAGTCTCTTTTATGCCGTCCGAAACAAATATCATTCCTTTTTCCTGACGCAGAAAACCTGCGCCTTTTTTTGTCCCTGCATTACAGAAAACGGCTCTTTTTTCGGGATCGTTTCTCAAAATATCCATCGCAAGTGCTTCGGACGCCTCATTGTATTCCGAAAAAAAGCAGCAGCTTCTGCTCTTTACGGCGCGCAGCCTGAAATACGGCACGACTTTATATCTTATAAGGCCCGCCGCCGCCAGAAAGACCGCCGCAAAAACTCCCGGACTCATTAAAATAAATACCACGCCTATGGCGCGTCCGGCTGCAGAAACCGGATACATATCGCCGTAACCGACGGTCGTAAGCGTGACAATCGAATACCACAAAGAATCCCCGAAATTGCGAATGCTTGAATCCGGCACGGAAAGCTCGCTTGCCAAAAGCGCTGTGAGCAGTACTGCGTAAAGCGCCGCCGCCAGCACTATATATTTTATTTTTTTATTCTTCATGTCAGATTCACTCCGAATATTATCTTTTCATGATCTTTCTGAAAACCGCTCCCGCAATCCTGTAAGGCAGCGGCCGCAGGCCGCGGTCTGCTTCTTTGAGCTTTTCGCGGATTTTGATGTGCTGAGGACAGTGTTTTTCGCATTTTCCGCAGCCTGTACAAAGCGACGCATAGGCCGGTTCCTTTTGCAGACCCATATTTCTCATGAATTCAAACCTGACGGAAGCCTTTTTTTCCATATGCATCAAATTGTAATAATGAAAGATTCCGGGAATGTCCACGCCGGCCGGGCACGGCATACAGTATCTGCATCCGGTACATCCTACCTTTTCACGTTCTCTTATAATTTTTTTAATATCTTCAAGAAGCTCAAAATCCGCCTGTGAAAAGCAGCCCGGCTCTGCCTCGGATGCGATGCGGATGTTTTCTTGAACCATTTCGGTCGAATTCATTCCCGAAAGCACGCAGGTAACCTCCGGCTGATCCCACAACCATTTAAGGCCGAGTTCGGCAGGCGTGTATTCGCTCCCGCTTTCTTTGAGAGCTTTTCTTGCCTTATCCGGAAGATTTACCAGTTTCCCGCCGCGAAGAGGTTCCATTATGATGACCGGAATACCCTTTTTCGCGGCCGCAAGCAGCCCTTCTCTCCCCGCCTGAGAGTGTTCATCCAGATAGTTATACTGTATCTGGCAAAAATCCCAGTCATACGCATCCAGTATCCGCAAAAAGGTTTGCGTATCGCCGTGAAAAGAAAAACCGAGATTGCGGATGCTTCCGTCAGCTTTGTGAGAGCTTATCCATTCTTCTATTCCGAGCTTTTTAAGTCTCTCCCACTCCATAAAATCCGTAAACATGTGCATCAGATAATAGTCTATATAATCCGTCCTCAGCCTGGAAAGCTCTTCCTGAAACGTCTTTTCGATCGCTTTTGGTGAACGCATTATATATTGGGGAAGCTTTGTGGCAATAAAAACTTTTTTGCGGCATTTGTTTTCATAAAGAATCCGGCCGAGACATTCCTCGCTTCCCGGATAGATATATGCCGTATCAAAATAATTGACGCCGTTTTTTATGGCCAGCATTACTTCCCGCTCGGCTTTTCCGAAGTCAATGCTCCCGGCCTTTTTGGTAAATCTCATACAACCGTATCCCAGCTGCGAGATGAGAACGCCGTTTTTGTCGGGTCTGTATTTCATGCTTTCTTTCCTGATGGTGTAAGTGTTTAAATTTTCGCGGCTTTCCCGTCATCCCGAATTACAGCCGCCTGAGTCCGTCCCATATATGGCACATGATAAAACTCGGGATGATCTTAGCCGCAACGCGGTGTACGCTGCACATTATACCGGGCGTGGAAACCGGCATCCGAAGCCGGCTGTCCAGCAATGCCATTTTCGCGACGCTTTGCTTTTTGGATGCCAGAAAAAAATGCTTGATGCGCCCGGTTTCTTCTGTTGTTTTGGCCGTGGGTATAAATTCCGTATCCTTTATCCAGTAAGGGCATACCGCGGTAACGGTGATTTTTTTGTGCCACAACTCAAACCTTAGTGCCCTGCTGAACCTGTACAGAAATGATTTGGACGCGGCATAAACGTTTAAAAACTGAAAAGGCTGAAAAGCGGCCGTAGAACATATTTCGAGTATGCGGTCCCTCTCCCTCATGTAAGGAATCGAAATAAGCGTAATATCCACTGCCGCCCGACAGTTCAGATCGATCATATTGTCAATATCTTCTCTCGGAATCTCGTCATAACGTCCTATCTTCCCGAAGCCCGCGGCATTTATCAGTATGTGAATATGCGGCTTTTCATTTTCAAGCATTGCTTCAAACTGATCTATGCTCTCTTTTTTGGTAAGATCAAGGGAAACAGGCCGCACCGGTACCTCTGAAATTTCTTTCAGCTCTTCAAGCCTGTCCTTTCTTCTGGCAATGGCCCATATTTCATCCACGTCTTCTTGCGCAAGGCATTTTACGAATTCTCTTCCAAGCCCGGATGAAGCGCCCGTAACTATCGCTATTCCCATTTTTTCAGCTCCATGCTTATCCGGCAAAACTTCGATATTTATGTTTCAATGATACTTTGTGTCGGCAAAACAGTCAATCAGATTAAGATATTTGACATATATATTAAAAAGAGTTATTATTAAGTTTGTTAAAAAACTATAAACTTTATAAAAAATATCTTCAACAACGAATTATTTCAGAAAGGAGCTGAAAAACATTATGAAGAAATTTTTCGCCGAATTTATCGGCACTTTTGTACTTACCGCATTCGGCTGCGGCACTGCGGTTGTCGCACAGTGTTCAACAGACAATTATGCGGGCTATCTTATTACGGCGCTTGCATTCGGTCTTTCGATCGTAGCCATGGCATACAGCATAGGAAACGTCTCCGGATGCCATATCAACCCGGCGGTTTCGCTCGGCGTACTCATAAACGGCGGCATGAACGGCGCTGAATTTATCAAATACGTCATAGCACAGTGTCTGGGCGGTCTTGCGGCAGGCGGTTTCCTGACCTTTCTTTTCTCCCCCGATACGGGACTTGGGTCAAACGGACTGTATAAAGGCAACGCCGGTACATCCATAGTTATCGAGATCGTACTTACGTTTGTATTCGTGCTCTGCGTACTCGGAGTTACTTCCAAAGCCGAGTTCTCAAAGGTAGCCGGCCTTGTTATCGGCGGCGCGCTTACATTCGTACATCTTTTCGGTATCGGCCTTACGGGAACCTCCGTAAACCCGGCACGTTCTCTCGTAGCCGTATTTGCCGGCGGTTCAGCCCTTAGCTGTCTCTGGGTATTTATAGTAGCGCCTCTTATCGGAGCTGTTCTTGCAGCTGCCGTACATAGAGGCTTAAAGACCAAAGCTGCCTGAAAACCAAAGCTGTCGCCGTATGCAAAACGAATGAATATTCTGAAGGAAGCGTGAGGACTAAGCGCGAGCGGTTTCCGGAAGAAGATTCATGAGACTGCATACCGCGACAGCTTTCCTGATTTTATTAAAACGTAACGATAAACGAAATAACCCCGTCTTTCCACTCGGCTTTAATCTTCCCTTTTGAAAGCTCCACAATCTGCTCCGCCATCGAAAGCCCTATTCCGTAACCGCCTTTATTGCTGTTATGAGAAGCGTCGGCCCGGTAAAAACGCTGGAAAAATTTACTGTAATCCACGGATTTTCCTTCGGCATAAGTATTCGATACCACAAGCCTGATCCCTTTTTTCTGTGCGGCGCGGGATAAAGTCAGCGTGACCTTCCCGTTTTCATCACAATACTTTGCCGCATTATCCATAAGTATATTGACAAGCTCACCGTAAGTATTTTTTTCAACTACGGCATGAACATTTTCATCAACCCTCACTTCCAACGTCTTGCCCTGCTGCTCAATGATCGGTCTGAAAGATTCCGCCCTTTCTTTTGTAATGACGGAAATATCCGTATCCTCCAGTATCACGGCATTGTTTTTTTCGGATATTTTGGAAAGAGTTATCAGATTGCTTATGAGCTCCGAAAGCCTTTTCGTCTGCTGCATAATACTCTCTGTCCATTCGTTTTTGCCGCTTATCATTTCCATGACTTCCGCATTTGCCGAAATAATGGCGACGGGCGTTTTAAGTTCGTGTCCGGCATTTGTGATAAAAGTCTTCTGATTTTCAATGTTCTGTATAACCGGACGCAGAATCCGTTTTGAAAGCACCGAGACTATTATTACAAATACCGCAACGCACAGTATTCCGAACCAGAGTGACGCCGCCAGAAAAGCCCTTGCATTTGAAATATCCGAAGTGCAGTCAAGGACTACCAGCATGGAAGAAGCATCATCAAACTCTGTCAGAAGATAAGAATATGTGTATCCGTTGTATTCCAGTCTCCCCTTGTTGTTATCAAATAAAAATCCTTCGTTCTCCGCCATTTTGAGAAATGTCTTTGCCAGCTCCGAAGCCTCTTTATCGTCAAGTGCCGCGATATGCTCAATATCAAGAGATTCCAGTTCGCCCGCGGGATCGAATCTGGCAATATAATAACGGATCTGATAATAAGATTCCCTGTTCAGATCATAATTTCTTATAAAAAGCCTCGGACTTTCTCCTTCCGGTGATGAGCTGACCGATTGGTCGGGAATTAAATCATCCGCATTTCTGCCCCTGATCTCCTCATCAGGAATAAATCCGTATTCCGTAATAAGTTCCATCACGGAAACGATCTGGCTCTGCACTCTAATAAAATTATAAATATTGACCATTGACAGTATCGCGGTGAGTATTATGGCGATCGCAACGGTGGCTATTATAATGAATTTCAGTTGAAGTTTTCTTACCATAAAAACATCCTCTGGCAATACTCTCTTTACAGCGATATCATTCAGTATCAATCACTAAGCACAAAGCTTCCGTCTTCTTCGCCTTCTAAACGCACTTTCGAAGATATCGCCGAAAGCTTCTGTTTCAGATACGAAATATAAATCCAGACTATTCCCGAATCGGCATCCGGATCGTCGTCCCAGATATGGCGAAACAGTTCCTCGGTTGAAAATTCTTTTTTCGCGTTCAGCATTAAAAATTCCATGAGACGGGATTCTTTCTGGGAAAGCCTGATGGAATTAACGCAGGAAATCTCGTTTTTTTCCGTGTCAAGCGAAAGGTCTCCCAGCTTCAGCTGTCTTGGCGTAAACGCTCCCGCCCTTCTGAGAATGGAACGGATTCTTGCCAGCAGTTCCTTCATCGCAAACGGCTTTGTAAGATAATCATCCGCCCCCGCGTCAAGGCCTTCTACCCGATCATCGGTTTCGGCTTTGGCCGTAAGCATTATAACCGGAGTTACGTTTCCCGCCTTTCTTATCTCTTTTAAGGCGGTGATTCCGTCCTTTTTAGGCATCATAATATCGAATATCATACAGTCGTATGCATTTTTTGAAGCCAATTCGACCGCTGCTTCCCCATCATAAACAAAGTCCACTTCATACCCCGAATGTTTCAATACCGCAGTCACTGCGCGGGACATCTGAACTTCATCTTCCGCAAGTAGTATTCTCATAGGCCTGTCCTTCCTGATTCATTTATCGTTGACGCTTTGTTATTCGGATTCACGTATCAGATCACGTATGGTCTGCATCGAAATATCACATGATGCAAGTTCATCTGCCACTCTTTTTAATTCAGAGGTTATCAGCGACTGATTTTTTATATTGTGCTTGTATTTCATTGTATGTTCAAGGCTTGCCCACGAATCCATGGCTATGGTACGCAGCTGCACCTCGGCATAAAAAAGCCCGGGATTATTTCCAAGCACGTCCTCGACGGGCCATTCGATTTCAAGTATCAGATGATAGCTCCTGTAGCCGTTTGGCTTTGCCTGTTTGATATAGTCTTTTTCATTGATTATCCTGCAGTCAGGCCAGCTGCTGATATATTCGATATTTTTATAGATGTCGTCTCTGAAATTGGTCACTACGCGAAATCCTATGGCGTCCTTTATATCGACAAGTGCGGATTTCGCCGAAAACGGGAGTCCCTTGCGGGCGCATTTTTCGCGCATGCTTTCTTCCGTTTTAACCCTGAAAATCAGGTGTTCGTAAGCATCCTCTCCGGTTTTTTCTTTTTCCGTTTCGGCATGCAGAAGCATACGCCTTTCGAGCTCAGTGCTTATCTGGTAAAGAATATCTTTATAGTGTCCGTAAATACTGGTATGTGTCATGAATCTTCCCTTTAAAACTTAAATGATTTACAGATATTTTTTAAGCTCTATGAGCTGATCCCTCAGTTCCATTGCGGCTTCGAAATTCAGATCGGCCGCCGCGCGTTTCATCTCTTTTTCAAGCTGCAGCATGACCTTTTTGATTTCTCTTTCGCTCATGGATTCGGGATCTTTTTCCAGCTTTGAAGCGGCCGCGGCCACCTCTTTGCTTGTGCTTATCAGGTCGCGAACCGCTTTTTGGATCGTTTTGGGCGTTATGCCGTTTTCTTCATTATATTTTTGCTGAATCTCGCGTCTTCTCCCGGTTTCATCTATGGCGCGCCTCATGGATTCGGTCATCTGATCCGCATACATTATGACACGTCCTTCGCTGTTTCTCGCAGCCCGTCCTATGGTCTGAATAAGAGAAGTTTCCGAGCGCAAAAAACCTTCTTTGTCGGCATCCAGTATCGCGACAAGGGTTATTTCCGGTATATCCAGACCCTCTCTTGAAAGATTGATCCCCACTAAGACGTCGAACACATCCAGCCTCAGATCGCGTATGATCTTTGCTCTTTCGAGCGCGTCTATGTCGGAGTGCAGGTAATTTACCCTTATTCCCGCATCTTTCATGTAGTCGGTCAAATCTTCAGCCATTCGCTTTGTAAGCGTCGTTATAAGCACTTTATGTCCTGCGGCTGTTTCTTTTCTCACTTCACCGATCAGGTCGTCTATCTGCCCTTTAGCCTCTCTGACCTCCACGTACGGATCCAGCAGCCCGGTAGGACGTATAACCTGCTCTGCACGGAGAAGTTCATGTTCCGCCTCATAATCCCCGGGAGTCGCCGAAACAAAGAGAAGCTGATCGATATGATCTTCAAACTCATCAAAGCTCAAGGGTCTGTTGTCCAGTGCCGAAGGCAGACGGAAACCGTAGTCCACAAGAGTAGTCTTTCTGGAACGGTCGCCGGAGTACATGGCTCCTATCTGGGGAACCGTCTTATGCGATTCATCTATTATAATAAGAAAATCATCCGGAAAATAATCGATAAGCGTATAAGGCGGATGCCCCGGTTCAAGACCTGACAGATGTCTTGAATAATTTTCTATGCCGGAACAGACTCCCGTTTCCCTCAGCATTTCTATATCAAAGCTTGTACGCTCTTCTATTCTCTGGGCTTCCAGAAGTTTGCCTTCTCTTTTAAAATATTTTACTCTTTCCGTCATTTCGGCTTCTATGTTCTCACATGCCTTAAGCACAGTCTCCATAGGCACGACATAATGCGAAGCCGGAGTAACGGCCGCAAAGCTGAGTTCGCTGATAACATTTCCCGTAAGCGTATCCACGGTGGTTATGCGCTCGACCTCGTCTCCGAAAAATTCGATCCTTATTGCATGGTCGTTTTTTTCGGCAGGTATGACCTCCAATACGTCGCCTCTGACACGAAAGGTCCCCCTTTTAAAATCCATCTCATTTCTGTCATACTGCATGTCAATAAGTTCGCGTATGAGAACGTCTCTGTCTTTTGTCATCCCCGGACGAAGCGATATAATCATGTTTTCATAGTCGCTCGGACTTCCGAGTCCGTAAATGCATGAAACGCTCGCCACCACTATTACGTCCCTGCGCTCCGTAAGCGAAGACGTTGCCGACAGCCTCAGTTTGTCTATTTCATCATTTACCGAAGAATCTTTGGCGATATATGTATCTGACGAAGGCACATACGCTTCCGGCTGATAATAATCATAATAAGAAACAAAATATTCAACGGCATTATTCGGGAAAAATTCTTTGAATTCACCGTATAGCTGAGCCGCCAGAGTCTTGTTATGCGCTATGATCAGAGTCGGCTTGTTCAGATTTTTGATAATATTTGCCATCGTAAAAGTTTTACCGGAACCGGTCACGCCCAGAAGCGTCTGAAACTGGTTGCCGTCTTTAAAGCCTTCCGTCAGCTTTTCTATTGCCAAAGGCTGGTCTCCGGTAGGGCTGAATTCCGAAATCAATTCAAAATGATCCATCTTTCCTCCGACTAAAATTTTATTGACAAAAACTTTAGTTTGCGTTATCATAAAGCCCGCATGATGTGCAGGATACTTTTGGAGAGGTATCGAAGTGGTCATAACGAGGCGGTCTTGAAAACCGTTTGTCCGAAAGGGCGCGTGGGTTCGAATCCCACCCTCTCCGTATAAAAGTCTGGATTCGGATTTTCTGAACCTCAGGCTTTTTTATTTTCCATGAATCTTATCATGGCGTCGGCGGCCTTTTTCGCGTCTTCTACGGCGTGAACCACCGTTTTCGGCCCTGTCAGTACATCGCCCGCAGTGAAAACTCCCGGTCTGGTCGTCATATAATTATCATCCGCCTTCACAAGTCCGTTTTCTCCGGCGAAAAGACCTTCCGTTGTGCGAATTAGTTTCTTTCTCGGTTCCTGACTGATGGATATGACGGTCGAGTCCGCTTCGACCTGTATAAGCTCATCTTCAAAACCCGATATATTCCCGTTTTCATCAAATATACTCTTTTTAAAAACCGGTCCTTTTTCGGTAATTTTCTGAATCTGCATACCGAACTCAAACACGGCTCCGTCCAAAGCCGCATACTGCAGCTCATGAGAGCTGGCCGTTGCGTGTTTTCCTCTGGCGTAAAGCGTAACATGTCTTGAGCCGTTTCTGAGCGCTGTTCTCGCTACATCCATAGCCGCGTTTCCCATGCCGATTACCGCCACATTGTCTCCAAGCCTGTGCCCTTTGGGATTTGCAAGATAATTCAGCCCGAAACGCACATGCCCCAGGCTTTCGCCTTCTATACCGAGACTCCTCGGTTTTTCCGCCCCGGTGCCGATAAAAACGCTGGCGTATCCGTCTCTGAAAAGCTCGTCTATCATCAGCACGGAGCCTATGGTGGTATTGGTTCGTATGGTTATCCCCATTTCTTCCATGCGGTCCTGATATCTGTCAAGTATGCTTTTTGGCAGACGGAATTCGGGAATACCGTACTGCAGCAATCCCCCGATCTTTCCTTTCCACTCAAATACCGTAACCGGATATCCCTGCAGAGCCAGCCTCATGGCAACCGTCATTCCGGCAGGGCCGCAGCCTATGACCGCAGCCTTTTTTTCTTTTTTTTCGGGAACGGCAATCTCCATCCTGTCCAGATACATTTCGGATATATAGTTTTCGATGCTCGAAAAGTTCACCGACGTGGACTTTCTGCCAAGTATGCACCCTCCCGCGCACTGGTCTTCATGATTGCAGACAATAGAACATATCGCGGAAAGCGGATTGTTTCTAAAAAGCATCTCTCCGGCTTCCATCAGCCGGTTTTCCTTAAAAAGCGCAATTACGTCCGGTATAGGCGTATTTACGGGACAGCCCTGTCTGCACAGCGGCGTTTTGCAGTTCAGGCAACGGTTTGCCTCCGAAACGATACAAAGTGCCATGTCAAATACCTCTTTTCGGGATAATCAGCATTATCAATCCATTTCTTATGCAACTTATCTTAACATGAATTCAGGCGTTGTTCAATCCGGGGCAGAGAGAATATGCTTCTCAAAATTCACAAAATGCCTTAAAGAAAACTTGCTATTATACATATTTATGTTGTAAAATAACTCTATTATTTTTTATTTTATGAAAACCCACTGACACAATAAAAACTTTCATGAAAAAGATACGGAGGAAAATTCAATGACCGAGATCAGACGCCCCGAAAATATGGTACGAATCACTACACCGGAACTTGCCAAAGCTTATATCGATGAGCAGGTTGAACTTGTCAAAAAACAGGTTGGAGACAAAAAAGTGCTTCTCGCACTTTCAGGCGGCGTTGACTCGTCCGTTGTAGCCGCGCTTCTCATAAAGGCAATCGGCGACCAGCTTGTCAGCGTCCATGTCAATCACGGCCTTTTGAGAAAGGGCGAACCCGAACAGGTTATCGAAGTATTCAAAAATAAAATGAACGCAAATCTCATTTATGTGGATGCCTGCGACAGATTTTTGGATAAACTCAAAGACGTAACCGACCCTGAGCAGAAAAGAATGATAATCGGCGGCGAATTTATCGAAGTATTTGCCGAGGAAGCCAGAAAACTCGAAGGCATAGAATTCCTCGCACAGGGGACGATCTGGCCGGACATTCTGGAAAGCGAAGCCGGTATCAAAGCGCATCATAATGCCGGAGGGCTTCCCGAAGACATGAATTTCGAGCTGGTTGAACCCGTCAGAATCCTCTTCAAAGACGAAGTCCGTATCGTCGGGAAAGAACTCGGTCTTCCCGACGACATGGTATTCCGTCAGCCCTTCCCCGGCCCCGGACTCGGCGTAAGATGCCCCGGAGCCATCACGAAAGACCGTCTTGAAGCAGTACGCGAATCCGACGCCATCCTCCGCGAAGAATTCGCAAAACACGGACTCGCCGGCAAGGTATGGCAGTATTTCACCGTTGTTCCGGATTTCAAATCCACCGGTGTAAAAGACGGAAAACGCACCTTTGACTGGCCTTGCATCATCCGCGCCATCAATACCACAGACGTTATGGAAGTCACCGTGGAACATCTCGCGCCGGAACTGATCGAACACCTTGCAAACCGCATTACCTCCGAAGTACCCGGGATAAACCGCGTTCTTTATGACTTTACTCCCAAGCCGCCGGCTACGGTTGAGTATGAATGAGACAAATGCTCTACACAAACACTTATGAATCACCGCTGGGTCAAATTTTACTTGCCGGGGATAACGAATGCCTGACCGGTCTTTGGTTTATGGACGGCAGCCGGTATGTCGGACTCGGTCTGAAAAAAGATGCCGTGCCGTGCGAAACGGATTATTTTAATCAGACAAAGCAATGGCTGGACATTTATTTTTCCGGCCGCAATCCGGACTTTACTCCTAAGCTTTGTTTGAAAGGATCGGCTTTTCGCAGCCGCGTCTGGGAGCTTCTTTGTGAAATACCTTTCGGCCATACCGTTACGTACGGCCGAATTGCCGAACGCATTGCAAAGGAGCGGGGACTTGAAAAAATGTCCGCGCAGGCCGTCGGCGGCGCGGTCGGCCATAATCCGATATCCATAATCGTGCCCTGCCACAGGGTAATCGGAGCAGACGGAAGCCTTACCGGATACGGCGGCGGACTTGTGCGAAAAAAAGCACTTCTGGAACTGGAAGCCGCAAAGTATTAATAAAAAGGGTTGTCGCAATATTCATGATAATGTATATGCGGCAGCCCTTATTTTGAGGTCTAAATCATCATTTTTTATCTCAATCAAACCCACTTGATATATTCCACAAGCGGAACTATAATCGACTTATAAGATATTATACAAGTGGAATAACGAGGAGTTCTTATGTTAAAACACGGAATACTGGGTTTGCTGAATTACGGCGATATGCCCGGCAGATTGAAGTTCCCGAAAAAGCGCTCTTTTGGAAATTTACCATAAATTATGGCGTGATGTATGAAAAGATGCTTCGCGAATGGTGCGAGCACTGCATACGGGAATTGGAGGGATTAAAATGAACCTGCTGCTTATTAACGGAAGCCCCAAAGGAAAGAAGAGCAATTCACTGCGTCTGGCCGAGGCTTTTATCGAAGGATTTCGCGGCGAACTTGCCGCAAAGGATGAAAGTATAAATCTCGAGGAAGTACATGTGTCTTCCCTTCGTATAGAACCGTGCAGGGGATGTTTTGCCTGCTGGAAGAAAACTCCTGGCAAATGCTGTATTCCCGACGATATGGAATCGGTAATAGAAAAAGAACTCCGGGCGGATATTATTATCTGGAGCTTTCCGCTTTATTATTTTAACGTACCGGGGATTCTTAAAAATCTTATAGACCGCCGGCTTCCCATGGTTCTTCCGTTTATGAGCGATACGAATAACGGATACGGCAGCGGCGGGCATGATCTCAGATACGACACAAAAAACACAAAACACATCCTGATCTCCACCTGCGGTTTTTATTCCGCAGAAGGAAATTATGACAGCGTTTGCAATATGTTCGATCATTTTATGGGCAGAGGCGGCTACCAAACCCTTTTCTGCGGTCAGGGCGAACTCTTCGGTATAAAAGAATTGTCGGCCAGAACCGACGAATATCTTGATTCGGTAAGGCGGGCAGGCGGCGAATACGCATCGGGAAATATCAGCGAAGAAACAAAAAAAGAACTTAACAGACTCCTTTATCCTAAAGATACTTTCGAGAAAATGGCTGACGCAAGCTGGGGCGTCAGTAAAGAAGACGGGGGAAAAGAGACTTCCGACCTTATTTTTACAAGACAGATGGCGGCTCTTTATAATAAAAACGCCTATGACGGCAAAGATCGTGTGCTTGAAATGCATTATACGGATCTTGAAAAGCGCTACCGGATCTTTTTGGGTAAAGACGGCAGCGAAGTCATAACGGATGCTAACCTTAAAAGCACGACCGTAATAAACGCGTCATTTGAACTCTGGCAGTCTATCGCAAGAGGCGAGATCGACGGAGCAGAAGCTCTCGGAAAGCAGCTTTATACGGTGGACGGGGATTTTTCCCTGATGATTCACTGGGACAGATTTTTCGGAAACGCAGACAAAACGGTTTCAGACAACACAAAAGATAAACCCGCTGCTCTTAAAAATCCGTCCATGATGACCATGCTGTTCCCATGGATCGCCTTCTGGATAGCCGTTTCGATAGATGCAAAGGCAGGCGCCGTTATCACGCTTGCCGTGACGGCTTTTGTGCCGCTGATATTTCGAAAACATATATTTACGTTCTGGGACCGTCTTTCCATTGTAGCTGTAGTCATTCTTTGCGCCGCAGCTTTTTTCCTCGGAGACGGAAACATCCCCGCAAACGCGGGATATTTGGTATTCGGACTGATGTGGCTCGGCTCATGTATGACAAAAGAGCCTTTATGCGCCGCCTATGTTAAATACAATTACGGCGGTGAAAAGGCTCTTGATAATCTTATATTTATGAAGACGAATTATATCCTTGCGGCCTGCTGGGGCATACTCTATGTGCTGACGTCGATCTGGACGTTTTTTGCACGGCGGGCAGGCTTCGGAAATTATCTGCTCATCATAAACAATCTGGTTCCCGTGATAATGGGCTTTTTTACCGTGTGGTTTGAAAAATGGTACCCGGCGCATACGGCTCGTGGAAAGAAAAAGCGTTAAGGCATAAAATCTTTTTCAAGAAGTATCATTTTGTCTGTGGCATTTGTCTTTCTGCCTTTGCGGCCTCCCTTTTTCGCTCTTGCGATAGCACCGTCAAGTATATCCCTTACCTGCGTTATCGTCATGGGCTGTTCTTCCGACTGCCCGCTGCTGATAAGGCTGTACAGAGCCAGGATGCCGAGTTCATCCATCTGACAGTCATTTTCTTCGCAATATGTTCTGGCAAATGTAATAAGCTCGTCATTTGTAAACACGGGTATGGTAATAATACTCGTAAATTTATCCGCAAAATCCGGATTGGCCTTAAGAAGCGCCCTCATGGCATTCTTTTCATCCTCAATTATGAGAACCATACATTCTGTTTTGAATTCCATGGCTTTATTCAGCTTTTCCAGAATCTGTGCTGTCATTTCACTGGCATCTTCGATGATTAAGAATCCGCCTGACATTTTGGCAACCACCGCTGCCGGATCGAGCAGGTTCATTTTCTCGCCTTTAACTCTTGCGACTTTCGCCACCTCAAGCTGAAGGTCCTGACACATGGCTGCGATCAGATTGCGGCTGAGCCTGGACTTACCCGTGCCGGGAGCGCCCATGATCACGACATTTCCGCGTCTTGAGGTATGCTCTCCCGCATATTGATACACATTGCTCATGGCTTTTAAGATCTGTCCGTCCATGCCCGGTATTCTTGAAAAATACGTAAATATTTTTCTCTGGGCATCATTCATCTTTGCAGCCTGTGTACTGTTAAGAATACGAATACGGCGCTCCTCCGGAGTTTCTATTTTCATGATCTCCTCAAGAGGAAGCGGGGCGGTGTTCTGTCCGATCTTGCTGAGTGTAATGGTATGCGATTTTTTCTCCTGGGGAGAAGGTTCCGGATCAGGAATCTCTCTTTCGTCATAGATAATCTGCCCGGGCTGTGGCTGTGAATCCTCCTGCGGCCGGGTCTGTGCCTCGTCCGTCTTTATCACGTCAGACGCAGGCGCGTTTTCTTCTGTCCCGGGCGCCTCTTCCGCTTCGTCATAAACATTTTTGATGCTCTGTTCAAGCTGCTGTTTGAGATCAGGTCTTCCTCCCATAAATCTGGAAGACGTAACGGGAAGTTCATCTATCTCTGTGCCGGTAAGCGGCATCTCCTGAGTTTTGTCAAGCTTTGTGTTTTCAGCGGCTTTTGCTCCCGCGGCGTCAAGACGCTCCAACATGCTTCCGCGCTGCGTCGGAACGTCCACACTGACGGATTCGTCGGGGGATTTTGTAAATACCACTCTCGCGTCCGAATCTTTCTGCTCTTTGTCATAATATTTCTGCTGGCTCGGAGTCAGTGATTTATAACGTCTTTTCAGCTCCATGGCTTTAATGACATATTTGCCCTCTCCGAACCAGAGAATCATATCATCACAGGCTTCCACGCATTTGTCCGTCTCGTCCGCTTTGCTGTATAAAAGCGCGAGCTCATATGCCCAGCGTTCTGTGTATTCGCTGTCCTTGTAGTGTTCCAGGACCTCGATCTGCTGCTCAACAGGGGCATTTTTGGCTTTTAAGAGTTTATATTGAAGCAACAGCCTGCCGCTGTCTTTTCCGGCAGATTCACAGTATCTTTCAAAATATTTTTCCGCGCTCTCGATATCTTTTTGCTTGATACAACATTCGGTCAGTCTGTATAAAACGCTTTTGCCTATCGACGATCTGTCAAGAGCAATATTCAGAATGTTTCTGCATTTATCATAATCTTTGTTTACTTCGTAAACGTCGGCGACCATGTTGAGCGTCTGAATGCTTTTAACTCTTCTCCAGTCGATGCTTTCAACTATCTCATAAGCCGAAGCGTAATCCCTGCTGCGAACGGCATCCTGAAGCTTTTTTAATCTTTCCTGATATTCCGCCTTATCCATACAACTCTCCTATCATGCCTTTTACTGCAAAATTTTAATTAATTATAACACATCTGTCATAGTTTCGTCAAATTTCGACAATTTCCAGATCTCTTCGGCATAATCCCTGATTGTCCTGTCAGAGCTGAACTTGCCGCTCCTCGCGGTATTTTTCATCGTGCATACCGCCCAGCCTTTGCGGTCGCGATACATCTCTTCGATCTTTTTGTGGGCGTCGCAGTAAGATCTGAAATCAGCCAGGATAAAATACATATCAGGCCGGTCATTATATATCAGAGAATTAAACAGCCCTCTGAAAAGTTCCGTATCGCCGTTCGAAAACGTCCCGTCTATCAGCGTATGCAGCACTCTCGTAAGCTCTTTGTCGTTTGCCGCGATCTCCCATGGACGGTAATTTCCTTTTTTTTCGTATTCCATAACCTGTTCCGCCGAAAGGCCGAAAATAACCGCGTTTTTCTCGCCGACTTCTTCGACTATCTCGACATTCGCGCCGTCCATGGTCCCTAATGTTACCGCTCCGTTCATCATGAATTTCATGTTTCCGGTTCCTGACGCCTCTTTGCTGGCAGTGGAGATCTGCTCCGAAACATCTGCCGCCGCGAAAATAAGCTCGGCATTGCTTACCCTGTAATCCTCGATGAATACGACCTTGATCTTTCCTTTTATGGTTTCATCGGAATTTACGACGTCAGCCACGCTGTTGATAAGCTTGATAATGCTTTTAGCATTATGATATCCCGCGCTTGCCTTTGCACCGAAAATATAGGTTCTGGGGTAAATGTCCAGTTCGGGATTATCTTTCAGCCTGAGATAATCATATATTACATGAAGTATATTCATGAACTGTCGTTTGTATTCGTGGAGCCTTTTAACCTGCACGTCAAAAATGGAGTTTACGTCCACCTCGATGCCGTTATGTTCGAGAATATATTCCGCAAGCCTTTTTTTGTTTTGAAGCTTGATATCCGCATATTCCTCAAGGGCTTCTTTATCGTTGGTATAGGCCGAAAGCTCTTTTATCTGCGAGAAGTCCGTGATCCAGCCGTCTCCGATCTTATAGGTGATCCACTGCGAGAGCAGGGGATTTCCGTGGAGCACGAATCTTCTTTGAGTGACCCCGTTTGTTTTGTTGTTGAATTTTTCCGGCATAAGCTTAAAGAAATCATTCAGCTCACGTTTTTTCAGGATATCGGTATGCAGCTTTGCCACACCGTTAACCGAAAAGCTTCCCGCGATAGCCATGTTTGCCATGCGGATCTGTCCGTTGTAGAGTATGGCCATTTTGGCGATCTTTTCCTCGTCTCCGGGATATACGTCGCGGATACGGGCGCAGAATCTTCTGTTGATCTCCTCAATTATCTGATAAACCCTCGGCATAAGTCTTTCAAAAAGGTCTATGGGCCATTTCTCAAGCGCTTCCGCCATGATGGTGTGATTGGTGTAGGCACAGGTCTTTGTAGTTATCTCCCACGCCTCGTCCCACGTGAGGTTATATTCGTCCAGAAGAATCCTCATAAGCTCCGGTACGGCAACCGTCGGATGGGTGTCATTCATCTGGAAAACGACTTTTTCATTTAACTTTGTGATGTCGTCATAATCATGCATGTATTTTTTTATGGCCGTCTGTATGCTGGCTGAAACAAAGAAATACTGCTGTTTGAGACGAAGTTCTTTTCCCTGGGTATAGTTGTCGTTCGGATAGAGAATCTCGGTAATATTCTTCGCCAGATTTTCCTGCTCAACGGCTTTGAGATAATCGCCCTTGTTAAATGAAGCCAGGGAAAATTCGTTTATGGCTTCCGCGTCCCAAATGCGAAGCGTATTTACAACCCCGTTGCCGTATCCTACTATCGGCAGATCGTAGGGAACCGCAAGCACCGATTCATAATCCTCGTGAATAAAGCTGTTTACTTTTGTGTTCGGGTCATAATTGATGCGTACTCTTCCGCCGAACTTGATCGGCAGGGCGTATTCCGCCCTTTTAAGCTCGAAAGGATAAAAACCGTCTTTGAGCCAGTTGTCAGGCACTTCGTTCTGATATCCGTCGACTATCTCCTGTTTGAACATGCCGTAATGATATCTGATGCCGCAGCCGTAAGCCGGATAGCCGAGCGTAGCCAGAGAATCCAGAAAACATGCCGCAAGGCGTCCGAGACCTCCGTTGCCGAGAGCCGGATCTCTCTCCTCGTCTTCAACGGCATTTATATCTATCCCCAGTTCATCCAGTGCTTCTTTTACCGTATCATAACTGCAAAGATTGAGAAGGTTGTTGCCCATATATCTTCCGGTGAGGAATTCCATGGACATATAATAAACTATCTTATGTTTCTGCTCGGTGATTTTGCGCTGGGTGTCCATCCAGTTTTCGATTATCTGCTCTTTCAGTACGCTGCAGACCGCCAGATATATCTGATGCGGAGTGGCATTTTCCAGTGTGCATCTGAACTGGTTTCTGATTGTGCCTTTAAATTTTTTCTTGAATTCTTCTTTATCGTAATACATACTTCCCTCTCAAATATCTCTCATTTATTCTTTTTAACTCCGAGAAGCACGCTCTCTTCGTTAATGACCCACATTTTTTCATATCCGTCAACAGTGCCGATGCAGATATCGTCAGCCATACATTCTTTGCAAATCTGAAGCCTGTTGTCCTCAAGTATCTTTTCGATTTTTTTATTGTCCGAAGCATAAATGGTTATCTTATCCATTACTTCGAATCCGGCTTCTTTGCGCATGGTCTGAATCTTGCTCACAAGCTCTCTTACAAAACCTTCTTCCAAAAGCTCAGGCGTAAGATTCGTATCCAGAACGACCGTCGTGTTGTAATTCGACTCCGAAACATATCCCTCGACCTTTGCCGACTCTATAAGCAGGTCTTCTTCACTAAGTTCGACATCGGTTCCGTCTATGTCCAGCACAAGCTTTCCTTCTGATTTAAGCTGCGCCATAGCCGCGCTTCCGTCAATCTTTGAAAGTACCTCTCTGATTCCTCCGACCAGTTTGCCGAATTTGGGGCCGACCGTTTTGAGCTGCGGCTTAAACGAATATGAAACAAAATCATCTATATTTTCGGTAAATATCACTTCTTTTACATTGAGCTCGTCCGCGATGATATCCACATACATATCGCTGAGCGTAAAATCGCTCTTTACGAACATTTTGCCGAGCGGCTGTCTGTTTTTAAGATTAGCCGAATTCCTGCACGAACGTCCGATCACAACTACGTCCAGCAGGTTTTTCATGTTCTTTTCAAGCTCCGGTATAATCCACTCTTTCCTGACTTCAGGAAAATCACGCAAATGAATGGACTCCGGCACGCTCTTATCGACCGTCCTTACGAGATTCTGATAAATCTGCTCAGTCATAAAAGGAATCAAAGGAGCAGCCGCCTTTGAAAAATCGGCCAGCGCGGTATAGAGCGTCATATATGCATTGATTTTGTCCTTCTCCATCCCTTTTGCCCAGAAACGGTCTCTGGATCTTCTTACGTACCAGTTGCTGCAGTCGTCTATAAAGCTTTCCAGCGCTCTGGCCGTTTCGGGTATTTTATAATTTGACAGATTTTCGTCCACCGCCGCTATGGTAGTGTGAAGCCTCGACAAAAGCCACTTGTCCATCACATTTAATTTGTCGTATTCCAGAGTATATTCCGTAGGATCAAACGAGTCGATCTCGGCATAAAGAATATAAAAGGCGTATGTGTTCCAGAGGGTTCCCATAAATCTTCTGGAATATTCCGTAACCGCCTTGCCATGAAATCTGTTCGGAAGCCACGGAGCGCTGTTTATATAAAAATACCAGCGTATGGCATCAGCGCCGTATTTCGCAAGCGCATCAAGAGGATCTATGGAGTTGCCCTTTGATTTGCTCATTTTGACTCCGTTTTCGTCCTGAACATGTCCCAGAACTATGACGTTTTCATAGGGAGCCTTATTAAACAGGAGCGTGGAAATAGCCAGCAGGGAGTAAAACCAGCCTCTTGTCTGATCCACCGCTTCCGAAATGAACTGCGCCGGAAACTGCTTTTCGAATACTTCTTTGTTTTCAAACGGATAATGATGCTGCGCGAAAGGCATTGCACCGGAATCAAACCAGCAGTCAATAACTTCCGGAGTGCGCTTCATCTCGCCCCCGCATTCCGGACACCTGATAGTTACCGCATCGATATACGGACGGTGGAGCTCAATGTCGTCCGGACAGTTATCCGACATTTCCTTGAGCTCGGCCCTGCTTCCCACGGAATGAATATGGCCGTTTTCGCAAATCCAGATATTGAGGGGTGTTCCCCAGTATCTGTTTCTTGAGATACCCCAGTCCTGAACATTTTCGATCCAGTCGCCGAAACGCCCTTTTCCGATGCTTTCCGGAATCCAGTTGATCGTGTTGTTGTTTCGAATGAGGTCGTCTTTGACGGCGGTCATTTTGATAAACCAGGATTCCCTTGCGTAATAAATAAGCGGCGTGTCGCAGCGCCAGCAGTGCGGGTAATCATGCTCGAACTTGGGAGCGGAAAACAGTTTGCCCTCGGACGCGAGATCCTTAATTATAAGCGGATCGGCGTCCTTGACGAAAAGTCCCGCGTACGGAGTCGTCTCCGTCATTTTTCCTTTGCCGTCAACAAACTGCACGAAGGCAGTTCCGTATTTCGCACATACCCTGTTGTCGTCGTCACCGAATGCGGCCGCCATATGGACGATACCGGTACCGTCGGACATGGTTACATATTCGTCGCAGCATACGAAATGCGATTTTCTGCCCTGACGAGCCGCTTCTTCGCCCGTACATGCGAAAAGCGGTTCGTATTCTGTGTATTCAAGTTCCTTTCCGGACATTTCGGAAAGGATCTCATACGCGGCTCCTCCGGAAGCATCAAGCTCTCCGAGCACTTTATCCAGCAGTTCTTTTGCCATTATATACGTATATCCGTCGGCAGCCTTTACCCTGCAGTATGTCGCTTCGGGATTTACGCAGAGCGCCACGTTTGAGGGAAGCGTCCACGGCGTGGTCGTCCATGCAAGAAAATATGCGTCTTCGTCTTTGACGGCAAAACGCACAAAAGCGGAACGCTCCTTAACCGTTTTGTATCCCTGGGCAACTTCCTGTGTTGACAAAGGCGTGCCGCATCGGGGGCAATACGGAACTATCTTAAAGCCTTTGTAAAGCAGCCCCTTTTCCCATATCTGTTTTAAGGCCCACCATACGGACTCTATGTAATTGTCATCGTAAGTTATGTACGGATTTTCCATGTCGGCCCAGAAACCCACGATATCGGAAAATTCTTCCCACATGCCCTTATATTTCCAAACGCTTTTTTTGCATTCCTGTATAAAGGCTTCCATTCCGTAGGCTTCTATCTGTTCTTTTCCGTTCAGCCCCAGCTTTTTTTCCACCTCTAACTCCACGGGGAGCCCGTGCGTGTCCCAACCTGCTTTTCTCGGAACATCACAACCCTTCATCGTGCGGTATCTGGGAATCATGTCCTTGATAACACGTGTAAGGACATGTCCTATATGCGGCTGTCCGTTTGCCGTCGGAGGCCCGTCATAAAATGTATATATCGGACTTCCGTCTCTGTTTTCAATGCTTTTTTCAAAGATCCTGTTTTCTTTCCAGAAATCCAGAACCTCTTTTTCTCTGCTTACAAAATCCAGGCTTGTATCAACTTTCCTGTACATCTGTGTCCTCCATCCGCTCCCTTATATCTTCGAAAGCCGTTAATCTGAGTTATTTTATCACAAAGTGTTTTTTCAGTAAACTATTTATTGCGTAAAAAGAGCACGAAAAGCTTTGTAATTAGTGCTTTATTTTAAAAATATTATCTGATATAATTTTTTTAATTATATTTCTATTGTTTTTCGGAAAACATTTTTGATTTTTTAATACAGGAGATCATGAAAATGCAAGAATCCGGCGAAATGTATCTTGAAACCATATATATTCTCGGCAAACGAAACAACCTCGTCCGTTCTGTAGATATAGCTAATTATATGGGGTTTTCGAAACCTTCCGTAAGCCGCGCCATGTCCAAACTCAAAGAAGCGCGTTGTATCGTTGTTGACAGCGAAGGCTATATAGCTCTTACCGAAAAAGGCCACAACATTGCCGAAAAAATATATGAACGTCACGAAGTAATATCACAGATGTTTATAGCTCTCGGCGTAAATCCGGAAACGGCGATCCGCGACGCCTGCAAAGTCGAGCATGTAATAAGCGACGAGACCTTTGCCGCCATTAAGGCGCATGCGCGCTCCATGTCCTCTAAATAATCATTTGAAAAAAAAGGGGCTGTCGCAATATGGTGTGCAACCCGTCAAGTGGACAGTGAATAATTAAAAAGTTTGGTGC
>CAYMCZ010000002.1:0-265120 GCA_964389285.1 uncultured Lachnospiraceae bacterium
CCAGAAGGCCGCAGGTTCAAATCCTGTCACCCCGACGTACAAATGCTTTAAGGATCTTTTGATCTTTATATATATAATATCGGAGTGTGGCTCAGTTTGGTCAGAGCGCCTGGTTAGGGACCAGGAGGTCGCAGGTTCAAATCCTGTCACCCCGATTTTTTTTTTTTGCGGCCGGCTGTCGTATTATACAACATAGAATGAATATTCTGAAAGCCTTTTTCACTTACTTCTTCATCCTAAATAAGCTTCATATCAAGCCTAAGACTGTTATTTGCTGCCCTGACATTTGCCACCGCTCCGGCGATCAGCGGCATCATGGGCGGCAGATGACCTATATCCACATCCAAAAGTATGGGAACATTGTATTTTCGCAGGATCCCGGTAACGGCATTTATCCTGTTCATGCCTGCAAAATCATCATAATAATGCATTGCCCTTCCTATAAGAAATCCTTTTACATGTCTGAACCATCCGCAGTTTTCAAGATGCCACAAAGCCCGTCTGATCCCCATTGGATTAAGGTCACAGGCTTCAAAAAACCAGATTATACCGTCATTTTTATATCTTTCGGCAAAATCAGCGGCCTTGTCAAACGAAGTCCCTGCCAGAGTAACCAGACAGTCGAGACATCCTCCTATAAGTCTGCCCGAAAATTCGGCAAAATCCTTTTTATCCGGAGTATCAACAGTCATTAAAAACGGCTCCGTTACATTATAGGGAACAAGGGGCCTGCTTTCATCTTTAATCTGTTCGTTCTCCCATTTGTCATAGTTTTTAAGACTCAGTTTTCTGCCTGTCAGTACGTCCATGGCATCGTGAATCGCTTTATGCCATGTTTCCATCCCAAAAGAAGACGCACAGGGGCCGTATATAGCGGCGGTATCAGTTAAAACGGGAAGCGTGAATACAAGATTTGTATTGTCGGAATATCCCATATACCATTTAGGCTTTGCTTCGGCGATCTTTTTAAAATCCACAAAATTCAGATCTTCGCACATAGTCTCTCCGCCTCCGCAGGAAATGATCACGTCGCTTCTGTCATTCAAAAAGAAATCGTTGATCTCATCGCCGCATTTTTCGGGCGTATTGCTTTTTCCGATTCCCGATGCTTCATATACGTTCGGGCCGTCCACTGTTTTATAACCCATTTCTTCGAAACGTTTTTTTGCAGAATTAAAGCAAGTGATATAAGGCTCTGTCGAAGCTCCGAAAGAGGGTGCGATAAATCCTATCCTGCCGCTGTCTTTAAGAAATTCCGGATATCTCAATTTTCTTCTCCTTGTCTGAGCTTTTACAAAAAAAATCGCCCGATTGATCCATCACTAATCAATCGGGCTAATACGGAAATTCCAGTAATTTCATTTCATACACCTGTGTCCTTTCTTTCAACGAACTTATATTGAAGGTTTAGAGAATGTTTTCTTTACACCAGCTCTTTTGTTTTGCACCAACAGCACTGCTCAAATACTCAAACATATTCACTTTTTTAATTTGCCCTTTCGGCAGGAATAAACTTCCTCTGTCTGTGTATGTTCTTTCTTTGTATCTATAATCTAACACTAACCACTCAACATGTCAATAATTTATTCTAACTTTTTTATTTATTTTTTGTTTTTGTCTGATTATTGCAAGTAATCATTTGTCTTTTCTGTCGTTTTTGCACCTTTTTTTATGCGGTGAAAAACCGGCAGGGATCCCTCGACAGGCTCGGGATGACTTGTGTCCTCTTTAGTTTGCAAAAACGGTTGCAGGCTCCGAATACAGAACGGTTCCGTCACTTCCCGTCAGTCTGCATCTGTACAGCATTCCGAAATTGGTGCTTTTCATTTTGAAAGAAACCACTCCGGACGTGCATCCCTCGGCAGCGCTTTTATACCATTTTGAGCCGTTGTCTTTGCTGTAATACCACTGGTATGAAGCCGCGCCTCCGGCTTCGACGGCAAAAGAAACCGTCTCTCCGACAGAAGCGCAAACGGACTCAGGCTGTCCGGTTATTACAAGGCTCTCTTTCACTCCTGCCGGCTCGGAAACGACATAAGTTCCGGTCTTTCCGGTAACCCTGCATCTGTATAAAGAATCGATATTGTTGTTATTAAGAGTAATTGTCAGAGTTGCGGTATCACATCCCTGCGCGCTGCTCTTGTACCATTTCAGGCCTCCGTCTTTACTGTAATACCATTGATAGACTTCCGCGCCTTTTGCGGTAATGCCGTAATTTACCGTATCTCCGGCTTTTCCGGTAACATAAGCAGGCTGCACGGTAATAACAGGCGTCTTTTCGGCTTCAATATTTTTTACCGTATCGGTGTACTGCACGCTGCCGTCGCTTCCGGTAATCCTGCATCTGTAAAGATTGTCAATGTTGTTGGCTTTTACGGTAAGGCTCATGATTTCGGAATCCGAACCCTGCGCCGTGCTCTTATACCATTTAGCGCCGTCCTTGCTGTACTGCCACTGAAAACTTACGGCATTTACGGTTTTAATACAATAAGCGCTCGTCTCTCCGATTTGAGCTTCGGTATTTTCAGGCTGTTTTAAAATACGCGTCTCATCCCCGAATGCAGCTTTGATTAATGCTTTTTCGGCGTTTAAGAGCCCGTATCCCGTATAAATATCAAAGCCTTCTTCCCCTATGTCGGTCGCCGTTTCCCTGAGGATGGTTACGGCTTTTTCAAAATTCATTTCCGGATCGGCGCTGTACATCATTGCAACCGCAGCCGCCACCATGGGAGATGACTGCGAGGTACCCGTCTTATTTGCAAAATAATCGGAATAAGTACTGTATATACCGGCTCCCGGCGCCGCCAGTTCTTTGTACCGATTATAGCTGGAACTCTGATATCTGTTTCCGTATTTATCGGTATTTACCACCGAAATCGCGGATGAATAGTCTGAGGGAATATTTATATTGGAATTGCCGGCATTTCCTCCGGAACATACTATGGTGATGCCGCTATCGGCAGCATTCCTGCAGGCGGCAGCTAAAGAGGTTCCTTCATTAAGGATGTCCGAACCCGTGGAGCCTCCTATGCTTATGTTTATTACCTGCGCTCCGTTGTCGGCCGCATACCGTATCCCCTTTATCAAATGCGCCATGTCACTCACGTTGTGATCATAACAGACATCCACGACAAACAGATCCATTTTATCTTTGAGAACAGAAGCCGCCCCTGCAATTCCCACACCGTTGTCAGCCTCTGCGGCTATTATCCCGGTTACGTGCGTGCCGTGATATGATGCGTTTGAAATTGCGGTATCGCCTCCGTCAAATCCGTCTCCGAGCAACTCTCTTGTAATAAGATTGCCGCTTCCGTCATGTGCTTCGATTATTTCGACGGACTTGCCCCAGTTAACGGTGTTTTCGAGATCGGGATTCGTCTTGCACGCCCCCGTATCCAGCACGGCTACGGTCACATCGGAGAAATCGATATAATCCGCCAGCTCCCATGCCGAAACAGTACTCGTTCCACGGCAGGAGTCTCCATCGTCATTCATCAGATAGTATTGTTCATAATAATACGGATCGTTTACCGGATCCTCCTGAATCTCAAGCAGCATGTTCGGCTCGGCCGATATTACCGCGGGATCGGACTCATAAAGCTCAATCGCCTCTGCGACCGTGGTATCATCCGAAATGCCGACCAGCAGCGTGGAGCAGTCATCCGTGACCGCAAGCTCACTTTGAATATCGCCGTCCATCTCTTCGATTAAAGCCTCGGACGGCTTTGTGTAAGAGTCATCATATATTACTATTATTTCTCCCGGGACATATCCGAGTTCTTCGGGAGTGCTGCTTCGCTCTTCCAATGCGGCAAAATTTATCCCGCTTTCGTCATTTTCAAACTCAAAAACCTCAGCTTCGTCATCATTTTCGGACATATCAAATACATAATCGTCTGCCGACGCAGCGACCGGTATCAATGTCAGAACAAGTGAAAATGCCGTTATCACACTAAGAAATATATGTCTTTTTTTCATATAATCTTAACCCCTCGTGCAATAGCTTCCGCTTTCGATGGCGTCATTTCTGAAATTATAATACGCTACTCCCGGCTCAAGGGCAATTCCTTTGGCCGCGGCCAGTTCGCTCACCGTAACAAGCTGATATCCCTGCGATATAAGCTCCGGAAACAGCACCCTGCAGGCTTCTACGGTCGCGTCATACCTGTCATGCATAAGTATGATATCGCCTTCGGTGAGCTGCGTCCTCACTCTTTCAACAATGCTTTCGGCATTCTGGGACTCCCAGTCCAGCGTATCTATATCCCACATGATGGCCGGTTTTTCAAGCACGGCCAAATGCTCCGCGGTATAATCACCGTACGGATATCTAATAACCGTCGATGCCACGCCGCCGCTGTATGCGGCTATTTTCTGGTCGCATCTGGCAAAATTCTCCCTGGATTCCTCGGGCGTAAGTTTTAAAGCCTGGGTATGGTCGTCGGAATGGTTGCCTAACTCGCACCGGTCTCTCATGATATGAGGAATAACGGCTCCTCCTTCAGCAACCTGAGTACCGATCATGAAAAAAGTGACCCTGGCTCCGGTCTGTTCGCAAAGCTCCAGGATCTGATCCATTCCGCCGCTCGGCCCGTCATCAAACGTAAACGCAATCAATCTGCTGTTGTCGGCATCCGGTATATATGCTCCGCTTACATCAAAACAACACGACTGCGAGCCTATCAGATTCCAGCCTATGGAAGCAAAACCCATGGAGTCAAAATGATAGGTCTGACCGTCGATTTCTTTCCAGCCGTTATAATAACAGAAGCTTTCTCCGAGAGAATACCAGATGCCCCTGTCGTCCGAATGCCATCCGGGCGTAAAAGCCGCCTCGTTTCTGTAGTCACTTAAAGAAAGCTGTCCGGCCGCTCCCGTTCCGTCGTCATTTTCGGCCGCAACAAAGGTCAAAGTTTGCGCAGGCACTGCTTCAGGCTGTTCCGTAACTTCCGGCTGCTCCTCAGGCTGTGGCGCAACGGTCTCCGTGGCAGGCTCCGTCACGGCTGCTTCTTCGGTCTGAACATCTTCGGTCACCGGCAGTTCCGCCTGCTTTTTTTCGGCAGATCCTCTGTTTGCGGCAAAAAATATAATAAAAAGCAAGACCGCCGCCGCAATCAGTATTAATATGAGTTTCTGGATAAAGACCTTTTTTCTTCTTTCTTCGGTTGTCATTCGCTCTGCTTCCTTTTGCTCAGAAAACTATAATAGTGTATTATATCAGGTCAACTGAGTGAAAACAATATTTTTTGAGCATTATTCATCCCTATGCATCCATAAACTCATTACTCATTACGCTCAGGATGGTTCTGAAGGTTTCGAGCTCTTTCTCCGAAAATCTGTCTTCAACTTTTTCCATCACATTGTCTATGTAGGAATTGTTAATAAAATAATAATTCTCGTACTTATCGGTCGGCACGAGATAATATTTTCTCCTGTCTTCTTTTGACTGGACCTTATTCAGATAGCCTTTTTTAATAAGATTATTTATCTTATCGGCAGCATTAGCCGAGGAGAGGCTTGCAAAGTTCGAAAATTCGCTGACCGTGGGCCGTTCCAGCATGTATATTATCTCCATGCAAAAAGCCTCAACCGTGGTAAGGCTTAAATTCCTGCCGCGCCAGGTCTTAAATGCTTCATGATAAAAATGCAGTTTAAATTTGCTGTAAACCTTATGAAATTCCTCTTTGATCATAATGCGTACGCCGTCCCTTCCAGCTGCCGATTTTAATATCATATCCAACGCTTTAATAGTCAGATATTTCACTAACGATAATATAACATTTTTTATTCATTAGCAATATTTACCAACATAAAAGTCAGCTCTGCCTGACACACCACCTTTCCGTCTGTTTTTGCAACGGCTTTCCCGACCCCGGCATTGCCCAGAAAATCAACTATCTCACACTGCAGCTCCAGAATGTCTCCGGGTATGACCGTTTTTCTGAATCGGGCTTTTTTTATCCCGCCGAACAAAGCGAGCTTTCCCTTATTTTCATCCTGTGAAAGCAAAGCCACCGCTCCGGCCTGGGCCAGTGCTTCTATTATTAGTACGCCCGGCATGACAGGATTGCCGGGGAAGTGTCCGTTAAAAAAATCTTCGTTTCCGGAAACGCATTTTATCGCCTCGCATTTTTTGCCGGGAACGCAGTTTGTCACCTTGTCCAGAAAAAAGAAAGGATATCTGTGAGGCAAAATCTTTTGTATCTCCGTACTGTTTAACTGCATATTATTCCTCCGTCAGATCTTTTTTAATATTACGCACGCGTTATGGCCTCCGAAGCCGAGAGAATTCGAGAGCGCATGATTGACCTTTGAGCTTCGTCCCTCATTCGGAACTATGTCAAGGTCACATTCTTCATCCGGAACCTTATAATTGATTGTCGCCGGAATAAAATCTTCCCGTACCGCAAGTGCCGTAATTATACATTCCACGGCTCCCGCCGCCGCTATCATATGACCCGTCATGGATTTTGTCGAGCTTACCGCAATCTTTCGGGCATGCTCTTTAAAGGCCAGCTTTATCGCCTTGATTTCGCCTTTATCGTTTAAAGGAGTCGATGTGCCGTGTGCGTTTATGTAATCTATCATTTCCGGCATAATACCGGCGTCTTTAAGCGCCATTTTCATACAGTCTGCCGCGCCGCTGCCGTCTTCTACAGGCGCAGTGATATGATAGGCGTCGCAGTTTGAGGCGTATCCGATGACCTCGCAGTAGATTTTCGCGTTTCGTTTTATTGCGTGTTCATATTCTTCCAAAACAAGGATTCCGGCTCCTTCCGCCATAACAAATCCGCTGCGCTCCTTATCAAACGGTATTGAAGCCCTCGTAGGATCCGTTTGAGTTGAAAGCGCCTGCATGGCGGTAAAACCGCCGATTCCGAGATCCGTTATACAGCTTTCCGTGCCGCCCGCAAGCATTATATCCGCATATCCGTCTTTGATCTGACGATATGCGTCTCCGACTGCGTTCGTGCCGCCCGCACAGGCAGTCACAACACAGCTGCACATCCCTTTTAAACCGTATTTGATCGCAATCTGTCCGGCAGCCATATTTGAAATGCACATGGGTATGAAATAAGGCAGCACGTTGTCATAGCCGTTTGCCCGTCCTCTTTTATCTTCGTTTTGTATGGCGTTCAGGCCGCCTATTCCGCTGGATATGATACAGCCGAATCTGCTCACGTCTTCCGTTTCCGTATTTATTCCGGAATCTTCCATGGCCTCTTTGGAAGCCGCTATTGCAAGCTGCGTAAAACGATCCATCCTTCTGAGATCTTTTTTGGGATGAGAATTTTCCGGCCTGAAATCTTTTATCTCACCCGCCAGCTTTACCTTTTGCCCGGAAGTATCATACAAAGTTATCGGCGCGATACCGCTTTTCCCCTTTTTTATCGAATCCCACATTTCGGCAACCGTGTTTCCAACGGGAGTTACGGCTCCCGCCCCGGTTATGACGACCCTTCTCATATTGCCATTCCTCCGTCTACGCATAAAACCTGTCCGGTGATATATCCGCTTTCATCCGACGCAAAAAACGCCACCGCATTCGCTATGTCTTCGGGACTGCCCATTTCCCCAAAAGGAATATTTTTGAGCGCTGCCGCCCTGGCATTATCATTCATTGCTTCGGTCATTTTCGTCTCTATCATACCGGGCGCGACCGCATTTACGGTTATCTTTCTGGGAGCCAGTTCGCGGGCGAGCGACTTAGTCATTCCTATAATTCCCGCCTTGCTCGCCGCATAATTAACCTGTCCGGGATTGCCTATAACTCCTACAACGGAACTTATATTTACTATCCTTCCGCTGCGCTGTTTCAGCATCAAAGACGAGACTTCACGCATCATATAAAACGCTCCTTTAAGGTTTGCGTCCAGAACCGCGTCAAAGTCCTGATCCGTCATACGCATAATCAGTTTATCTCTTGTAATTCCGGCGTTGTTTACAAGCACATCAATCCGGTTTTCCGTTTTTTCGGCGATTTCCTTTACCGATTTCGCACATTCTTCGGATTTGGTAATATCAGCCCTGATCGGAATTACATCTGCCCCGTATCCGGCGCATTTCTTTGCGGTTTCTTCCGCTCCCTCGACATCTTTATTGTAAATAAAAGCTATGTTCATTCCCATGGAGGCCAGCTTTACGCAGATCGCCCTGCCTATGCCCCTGCTTCCTCCGGTTACAAGCGCTGTTTTTCTTTTGTTCATATTCTTTCCATATCTCCTACTCTTCCAACCGTAATGATCTCAGGCGAAACGTTCACAGCCTTTGCCGTCTTTTTCAAAAGGCCGGAAAGCACTGTTTTCGGGCCTATTTCTATAAAGCGGTCGGCTCCTTCGTTCAAAAGGCTTTTCAGACAGTCCTCAAACCTGACGCTGCTGCATGCCTGTTTTACAAGGTGGGCTTTTATGTCATCCGATTCCGAATATATGCCGCCCGAATAATTGCCCGCAACTTTTATCAGCGGTTTATTGAATTCCACTCCCTGAAAATACAGCTCCAGTTCATCCGAGGCATCCTTCATAAGTTTTGTATGAAATGCTCCTGAAGTTTTCAGTCTGACACAGCGGGCCTTGTGTTCTTCTTTCAGAATTTTTTCCGCCGACACGACCGCTCTTTCCTCTCCGCAAATTACATACTGGCCGGGACAATTATAATTCGCAACAGATACAAACCCCTCTTTTAACGAAAGAACGCAAACCTTTTCAACTATGGATGCTTCCGTGCCGATAACCGCACTCATTAAGACTGACGTTTTTTCCGCCGCCTTTTGCATGGCGCGGCCCCTGAAAGCAACGATATCCAAAAAAGTCCGAAGGTCCCATACTCCCGCCGAGTAAAGAGCGCTGTATTCCCCGAGGCTCAAACCTGCCGCAGCGTCCGGAGTTATACCCCTTGCTTTTAAAACTTCGGTGACTCCCGCCGCGAAAACCGCCATACAGGGCTGCGTATATTTAGTCTGCATCAGTTTTTCTTCCGGGCCTTCATGCATCAGCTTTATATGATCAAAATCAAAAGAAGCGTTTTCGCAAACTTCCCTGTATTCCGGAAACGCTTCATAAAAGTCTTTTCCCATGCCTGCCGTCTGAGCGCCCTGTCCGGCATATAAAAATACAGTCATCAAATCACCTCGGAATTAAGACTTCGTATAACATTTTCACATTCGCTTTGCATATCTTCGAATATCCGTTTAACCGGCCTGATCTCATTTACAAGGCCCGCAGCCTGTCCCGCCATAAGAGAGCCGTTTTTGGTATCTCCTTCATATACGGCCTTTCGAAGCGATCCCAATGTAAACATCTCCAGTTCCATTACCGAAGCACCGTTTTTTTCCTGTTTTATGTACTCTCTTGCCATGGCGTTTTTGATAATACGTACCGGAGTTCCGCTTAAACGGCCTCTGACTACGGTATCATTATCCCTTGCCTTCAAAACGGCATTTTTATAATTTTCATGTATGGGACATTCCTCGGAAGCCAGCAGCACTGTCCCTATCTGGACACCGCACGCTCCAAGCGCAAACGCCGCCGCAAGCTGCTTTCCGGTTGCTATACCTCCCGCGGCAACTACCGGAATTTTTAAGGCAGCCGTCATCTGCGGTATCAACGCCATGGTGGTCATCTCTCCCACGTGACCGCCGCTTTCACAGCCTTCCGCGATAATCATATCGGCTCCTTCCTCCTGCAGCTTTTTCGCCATCATTACACTTGATGTTACCGGCATAACGGTTATACCTTTTTCTTTCCATGCCCGCATATATTTCGAAGGCATTCCCGCGCCGGTAGTTACGTATCTGACATCCTCATCTATCACAATCTGCGCGAGATCGTCTATCATCCTGTGCATGAGCATCAGATTCACTCCGAACTTTTTATCGGTCATCTCTTTACAGTCTCTGATATTCTGCCTTAAAACATCCGGCTTCATTCCGCCGGAGCCTATTATGCCCAGTCCTCCGGCGTTTGAAACGGCGGCCGCAAAAGGCGCCGTCGCTATGTTTGCCATTCCGCCCTGTATAAACGGAAATTCGATATTTAAAATCCTGTCAAGTCTCATATTTTCTTGTCTCCCTTATATAGTAAGAATAATCCCGTTCCACGAAAGACCCGCGCCAAAAGCCGCCGTTATGATCTTCATCTCTTTTTTCAATATGTCTCTTTTGTATAAATCATCTATGGCTATAGCCACGCTCGCCGCTGATGTATTCGCGTATTCATCCATGTTTTTGAAAAATTTATGTTCGTGACCCGGATATTTTTTCTTTACGCTGTCGATTATTCTTGAGTTGGCCTGATGGCAGACTACCATGTCAATTTCATTCATGGAAAGCCCCGATTTTTTTAACAGTTCTTCAATCGCCTTTTTCAGCGTGGTTGCGGCAAAGCTGTAGACCGTACCGCCTTTCATGTGAAGGTATCCGTCACCTTTAGGCTTTCTTAAGCAGTACAGTATTTCAGTATCGCCCTGTGTTCCGGCCACGCTTGCAAAAAGTGATTTTTCAGACCCGTCAAAACTTATCACGGCCGCACCCGCTCCGTCTCCGAAAAGCACACAGCTGGATCTGTCGCTGTAGTCCAGTACGGTTGACATGCACTCCGCGCCTATTATAAGGGCATATCCGTTTTGAGATGTTCCAAGTATTCCGTACGCGCTCTGCAGGGCATATACAAACCCGGTGCAGGCCGCGCTTATATCAAACGCGGCAGCCTCCAAAGAAAGCCCCAGCTCTTTTTGAACAATACATGATACGGACGGAAACACATAATCAGAAGTCATGGTTGCCGTAATGATAAGTTTTATTTTATTTTCCGAAAAGTCGGGATCCCGTTTTTTTGCGCTTTCAATTGCTTCTTTTGCCGCCTTGACCGCAAAAACATGAACCGCTTCGTTTTCATTTTTTATATGTCTTTTTTTTATTCCGGTTCTTGAAAATATCCATTCATCCGATGTGTCCAGGATATTGCTCAGATCCTCGTTGGTCATTATTTTTTCCGGCACCGCACTGCCGGTACCGTGAATATGAATTCCGGCCATAGACACTCCTAAGTATTATTAAATCGGTCTGTAAAGTCCGTCTGTGTTTCTGAATTTTCGGTATCTTTTTTCAATCAGTTCGTTTTTATCAATCTGCGTCAGCTTTTCCAGGGCGTTTTTTATGGCCCTGCCGACGTTTTTATACAAATCTTTTTCGGCTATCACCCCGTCTATCAGCTTATATCCGTATAGTTCCTGCGGCGTAAGCTTCATATACTCCGCGGCCTCCGGCGCCCGCTGCGCATCTTTCCACATTATGGAAGCGAATCCTTCCGGGGAAAGAATACTGTAAACCGCGTTTTCAAGCATGTAAACCCTGTCCGCTACGGCAAGCGCAAGTGCCCCTCCGCTGCTGCCTTCCCCGGTGACAATGGCTATAACCGGCGTTTTAAGCGCGCTCATTGCCGCGAGATTTTCGGCAATAGCGTTTGCCTGCCCGCCTCTTTCGGCCTCCATTCCGCAGTAAGCTCCGGGGGTGTCTATAAAAGAAATAACCGGCCTGCCGAACTTTTCCGCCTGCTTCATAAGCCTGAGCGCTTTTCTGTACCCTTCAGGAGAAGCCATTCCGAAATTACATTCGATGTTTTCTTCCGTGCTTCTGCCTTTTCTGTGGCCTATAACCGTAACCGGAGTTCCTTTAAAAAAGGCAATCCCGCCGATTATCGCAGGATCGTCCTTGCCGAGTCTGTCGCCCTTTAACTCAACGAAATCCTTAAACAGCTCTTTTATATAATCCGTGATGACCGGTCTGTTTTTGTCTCTCGCCAGCGCAACTTTTTCATATGCCGTTACTTTTGCTTTTTCCATAATCACACTCCAAAGTCCGCGCCCCGCTCAGGCAGCTCCTTTAAAACCATGCAGTTTCAATATCCTGCAGATCACATTTTTCAAGTCTTTTCTTTCCGCTATAATATCTATCATTCCCTGCCTGCTCAGAAACTCCGCCCTCTGAAAGCCTTCGGGAAGTTTTCTTCCTATGGTTTGCTCGATTACTCTCGGCCCCGCAAAACAGATCAGCGCACCCGGTTCCGAAATTATAATATCCCCAAGCGCGGCAAAGCTGGCGCTGACTCCTCCCGTTGTCGGATTTGTAAGACAGGAAATATAAAGACCTCCCGACCTTTTATATTTTTCTATCGCGGCCGATGTCTTCGCCATCTGCATCAGAGAAAACAGGCCTTCCTGCATACGGGCTCCGCCGCTTGCCGAAAAAATAACGAGAGGCAGTTTTTTAAGCGCGGCAAACTCCGTAAGTGCCGTTATCTTCTCTCCCACGACGGTTCCCATGCTGCCCATCATAAATCTGGCGTCCATCACCGCTACCGCGATCGGTATATCTTTTATGAGCATTACTCCGGTCACTACGGCGTCATTTCTGCCCGTAGCTGCCCTGGCTGTCTCAAGTTTTTCGGCATATTCCGGAAAATCCAAAGGGTCCTTAGTGCTCATATCGGCATGAAATTCCCTGAATTTTCTTTTATAATCGCCGAAAAGCCCTATCCTTGCAGAGGGCGGCATCGGAAAATAATACCCGCAGTATTCGCATATATAATTATTTTTTTTAAGTTTCCCCTGAGCAGTTTCGTGAGCGCATTTCGGACATACGGTTTTTTTCTCAATCCTGACCTGAGTAAGCCGCCCGTATTTTTCCTTTTTTTCGGCGATAAGATCTTTCATTTTCATTTTCTTTTCTCAACCTCCGCCAGACGTTTATTCAGATCTTTTTCCACACTGTTCCAATACGAAGTGTCATATCCGCCTTTTATAAAACCTTCATGATGTGAAATCAGATACATAAGATGCACGTTTGTCTTTACACCTTCTATTATCATTTCTTCCAGCACGCGCCGCAGCCGTTTTACGGCTTCCATCCGGCTTTCGCCGTGGACTATTATCTTGGCGATCATGGAATCATAATACGGACTGATTTCAAATCCTTCATAAATATGGCTTTCTATCCTCACTCCGAAACCGCCCGGAAAATGCAGGGCGGTTATTTTTCCGGCGGAAATGGCGTTTACGCGACATTCCAGCGCATGTCCTTTTATAACGATATCTTTCTGTGAAAACGACAGTTTTTTTCCGTCGGCTATCAGAATCTGCTCTTTTATCAGATCTGTTCCGGACACCGCCTCGGTCACGGGATGCTCAACCTGAATCCTTGTGTTCATTTCAATAAAATAAAACTTCCCGGCCTGATCCACTATAAATTCTACCGTGCCGGCACTGAAATAGCCCGCTGCCGCTGCCGCTGTTACGGCCGCACGCCGAATCTCTTTGACGGTCTTTTCAGAGAGTCCGCATGCCGGGGATTCTTCCATAAGCTTTTGATTGTTTCTTTGAAGCGAGCAGTCTCTCTCTCCCAGATGTACGATATTTCCGTATTTGTCAGCCAGTATCTGCACTTCAACATGTCTCGGATTTATTATGAGCTTTTCCATATAGAGGTCGCCGTTTCCGAAAGCCGCTTCCGCCTCCGCCTTGGCGGAATTATACGCATTCTCCATTGCGGACGGCTCCTCTACTATCCTCATTCCCTTGCCGCCTCCGCCGGCACTGGCTTTTATCAGGACAGGATATCCGATGCTTTCGGCGCATTTTAAGGCCTCGGCCACTGAAGAGATACACCCTTCGGAACCCGACACCACGGGAATTTTGTTTGCCCTCATAAGCCTGATTGCCTGCTGCTTATCGCCCATTTTTTCTATGATTTCTGCAGAGGGCCCTATGAAAACCAGGCCTTCGTCCCGGCACATACGCGCAAAATCGGCATTTTCCGATAAAAAGCCGTATCCCGGATGCACCGCGTCGCATTTTGTCTTTAACGCTACATCTATGATGGCTTTTTTATTCAGATAGCTGTCTTTTGCCTTGGCCCCGCCTATGCAGAAAGCTTCAGAGGCAAGCATTACGGGAAGCGATTCTTCGTCTTCGGTAGAATATACAAGTACCGTTTCAATATCCATTTCACGGCAACATCTGAGTATTCTTAACGCTATTTCGCCTCTGTTCGCTATCAGGATCTTTTTAAGCATTATCCTTCTCCGATTTCCAGAATCTTCTGGTCAAATTCCACAAACGTCTCATTTTCCACAAAAATGGATTTAATAACCCCGTCGCAGGGCGCGGTGATTTCATTCATCAGTTTCATGGCCTCGATTATGCCTACGACATCTCCCGCCTTAACCCTCTGGCCTATCATGACGAAAGGCTGCTCCGTCTCGGACGGAGCCCTGTAAAAGGTTCCAACGAGCGGCGCTCTTAAAACAAAAGTGCCCTCATCCCCGCTTTTATCCTCTTTTTTATCCGAAAGAGGCTGAACTTCCTTAATCTCTTCCGCCGCCGTATATTCGGACCGCCTCTTGAGGCCGTCCTTCCGCAGGGTAATGCTTCCGAGAGATGTTTCATAGACCAGCTCCGTTACATCGGAGCGGTCAAATCTGTCCCAGACTTTAAACAAAATTTCAGGATCCATTTTTTATTTCTCCGTTATACTATCCACAAAGTCAACCACGTTTTTTACCGTAACTATTTCTCCCAGCTTATCTTCAGGTATATCCGCGCCCAGCTCGTCCCTTATCATCATGACAAGTTCCATTGCGTCCAGCGAATCCATGCCGAGATCTTCTTT
Source organism: uncultured Lachnospiraceae bacterium (assembly GCA_964389285.1). GTDB lineage: Bacteria > Bacillota > Clostridia > Lachnospirales > Lachnospiraceae > Alectryocaccobium. The sequence continues at coordinate 14,666 of CAYMCZ010000002.1, forward strand.
AAGCGCCGCTTCCATGGTTACCTCATCGGCTTCACAACTTGTTATCTCAATAATGAAATCTCTGATTTTTTCAAAATGCATATTCGTGTTCTCCCTGTTATTTTGATTAAATTATATTAGCTAAATATACTTAGCTAAATTTGTTGCGCTAAATATATCATCGGCTTCCGCTCATGTCAAGAAATTTTTAAAAATAAAAAAAAGAACCGGAAAACCGATTCTTTAAAATGTTTTATCTGATGCCGCATAAACGCGGCGCGATATATATAAGTCCTGCCAATTATTGAAAAATAATCTAATTCGACGACCTCTTTGCTCCCGAAATAATCTTCGAGAACAAAGCGGGCCGGCAAAGAGGTTTTCAAATTTTGCAGGAGAAAACCCGAATTAGCCCTTTTTCAACAAAAATAAAACTGTCGTTTGCCTACGTCAATTTTATATTTGCCGGTATCAGTTGTCTTCTGACTTAAAGTTCGAGCCTACTAACCGCACCTTCCCAGTCCTTATGACCAGTGGCATGCAACGCATATGCGGCTTTCGTCCTTATTACAGCGGGGATAACCGTGCCGGAATCTCACCGGATGTTCCCGTATCATCATAAAATGATACGCTGCTGATACGTTTTGCTAAATATTTATTTGCTTACACTTTATCACATTGAATTATCCGTGTCAATTCTTTTTGACGGATTCATTTTGTGAGGGACACCGCTAAGTTCGGCGGTGTCTCCTCCTTGTAAAGTACAGGATTGTCACCAGACCCAGACTCGTCAGGATCAGTATCAGAGCCGCACGTTCGTTCACATCCACTTCGGTTGGCACGACACCGTCCCTGATGTTGGTGAATGTGACTGTGGTTTCCCGCATAAATTCGATGCTTTGCTGACCCGTGGAGGCACCTGAGCTCCTGCCCGTGGCCGGCGTACGGATTTCTGCCGGGGGTGATTGGCTCTTATCAAGCTCGGTTATAACGTATTCCGGCTTGTAGCTCTCCGGGTTCTCGGTTACCGTGTAGTGCGCTCCGGCCGGCAAATTGCTGATCGTCACCCGGTTTCCGTGCTGCAGATATACAGTAAAGGAAACTTTGCCATCTTCATCACACTTCAGCTCCTGGCCGGTATACTCTGTTCCCTCGGTTGGCATGTCATCTCTGGTATTGGCATTCTTCATGTCTTCCGACGGATAAATGGTTTCAGAATTCTGGGAGGGATTTGTTACCAACGACGAGGTGTCCAGCGACAGCACATATTCCGGCAAATCAGTCTCGATAGTAATATCGAACTTGAAATATTTGGCTCTGGACGCCATTGCGCCCTCGACGTTTTTGGCTATGGTCAGGGACTCTAACTTGCGGTTGAGGAAACTTGCCACAGCCCCATTCTGACTCGTAAGCTTGCCCTTTACAAGCGTCGGACTGGCCGGAACCCAACCGTCCGGCGTGAGTTCCTGAATCTCGTAATCGTAGGCAAACGGAACATAGTCAAAGACCCTGCTGCCGCTGCCGCCCGAGGTGGTGATCGTAAACTCATACTCATTGGTGCTGCCAACCTGTGTGACGCCGGTGTTGTCGTTAGGCGGTTCATAAACATCGGGGCTCGTGAAATCGACGGATTCCGGATATCTGGACGTTTCTATAACAAAGCTCTCGCTGTAAACGTCGATCTTGTCGTCCGGGTCATAGACCCAGAAAGCCGCCTCCGACACACCCGTTTCATCGTCGGGATCCGCCCAGGTCGCAGGATCGGTATCGCTGTAGAGCGGGTAGGAGACGCCGTCGATCTCGACCGCGTAACCGGAGTCCAGGAGATAGAGCGTTTTAGTCTCTCCATCCTCGCTTTCTACCTCCTTCTCTTGCATCGCCGTCGCGCTCAGCGGCATCTTGACGCTGTCATCGCTGTAGTGAATTAAGTCCACATCGTTGTTATACGCGACGCCGCCCAGGGTAAGCGGATAGGCGTTGGACATCAGGTGCGCAAAAGAGCTCGTCGGGGCCCAGGTGCTCATCCAGTTCGCGATCCGCTTGTACGACTTTCGGTCGGTCTTTTCGCCGGTCGCCTTGATCCGGAAGGTAAAGGTTCCGTCTCCGCCGATGGTCGTCTTGTTGACGGTGAGCGGTACGGGTTCTCCGCGCTTCCACTTGACGTGGATCGCCTCGTCCAGCATATTTGCAGGGAATTCGTATTCATAATACAGCACTTCTCCGGTTTCGGCGTTCACCACCTTCCTAAGTGCTTCACTCCCGTCCTGGTAAACCGTTCCTCCGTTGTAGCTGAGCGTTCCCCCGTTCACCGTTACGGAATCCAGCACAAAGCCCGGATCCGGGGCCATTCTGTAGGTCACCGTCTTACCGTCCGGAACCACGTAGGTGCCGGGCCCTAAGATTTCGCCGCCGGAGCCGCCCTCTTTGGTGGTCTCGATCGTCCCGCCGCCGGTGCTGGAGGAGCGGATGCGGTGCCAGATGGAATATCCGTCCATGTAAAACGTGTCGTAGATGGTGGCGCGGTTGCCCGCCGAATAGCTCGTAAAGCGGATGCCGTTGCGCGCGTCAGTCGCCGTTGTCACAAAGCCGGCCGAGTATTGATGATTCGGGCCGCCCGCGATTGTATTCGTGTTCTCCTCATCAGGGACCAGCCATCCCGCGCCGGTAAATTTTATCCCTTCGGGCTTCTCCTCCACCAGCGAATAATACCACTGCAGTTGGCGCTTAAGTATAGACCCCGTCGCATTATCACCATACTTTTTTTCTATCTCATCATTATTCGGTCGTACGTAAATCTCCGAATGATTGCCGTTTTTCACCAGAATAGACTCACTGTAGTAGTCATACAGGTAGCCGTCATACAGAGGTCTCGTTACCTTCGTTCCGTACTTCCTCACGTTGATCCCCGTACAGGCCGCGATGAAGCTCCCGTCAACAAGCTTGCCCTTGTGGTCCACGATCTGAATTGTGGCGTCTATTCTGACGGCTGCAGTTTTGGCAGCCATATATTTATCGCCATCGGTATCGCCCGTCCCGGAGTCGGTGGTTCCCACACGAATGTGTTTCCCGCAAGCGATCATTATTTTATAATCGTCACTCTCCACCGTCCGGTCATCCACGGTAATGTGTGCGTCGGAATAGGTGATTTTGACGTTGGCCACGGTCCCGTCAGGCAAAATGGCCGCGTTGTCAAAGGTGTAGGAAAAGAGGGGGCCGCGAAAATAGTTGTCCTCCCCCCGGTTGCAGCGTACCGGCGCCCGCTGTGTAACCGATAAAGTCGCTATCACCATGAGCCGTAGGTGAAACGGTAATGATCCCAAAGCCATCGGCGAGTATTTCATAGGAGCTCGGCGTTACAAAATGATCGTTGTCAATGTATACGGTAGACAGAGGCATGCCGGAGGCGAAGGTGTAAATGGAATCTCCCACGGTCACGCCGTCGATCGCGCCGGGATTGTTCTGCGCGATCGGATTGGCCACATAGCGAAACTCTATTGGACAGATCACTTCTATGTTATTCCCGTAATTCATCGTCACCCATGCTTTATATGTGCCAGTATAGTATGGCCTGTCATTTATGCTACCACCGTTAGTTGCCGGGGCGCTCGTGTCGATGAACCACCTGTTATCGCTATCCTGATATGCGTAATAATACTTTTTCGTGACTTCAAAGGGCTCGGGATCAGAGGTATTGGGATCGGTAAAGGAAACATCCGTCACCGTGGTAGTGTCAAAGGCAAGCCCGAATTCCTTCATCATCTCCAGTACGTCGATGGGCTCCGCGCCATCTTTTTCGTAGGTTTTTGCACCGCAGGTAAACTCCACCGAATAGTAGGAGAAGCCGTCCGTAGTGACGGTTGCGGTGCCGTTCTCCGCATCCGTTTCCACGTCCAGGGCTTCGGCCGTCAGTTTACCGTCCTCGGCCTCCTTGACGTGGTAGACATCGGTGCTCAAATTCTCGTTGGCGACCATCACGGCCATTGCGAAGCTGACCTGCACCTCCTGCTCATCGGCAGGCTGCAGCTCCTTGCCCTCAGCGTCGAGGATCTTAATATCAAAGGTGTATTTCAGTGCGACATTCCTGCCATCGGGCCGCTCGGCATCCACCGCTACATCCACCGCGCTCTGCTCTTGCACAGGGACGAGTGTCACTGACAGCACCGCGTCATCTGGGAATACCCCGGCGGCGGCACTGACCGTCACGGTTCCTTCCTCTAAGGTCACACTCCGGGAAAAGGCCGGTATATTTGCAGTCTCATCCGCTTCCTCTTGCGGCTGCCCGGCATCCTCTAAGTCTGCCGCAGAATCCTCCTGCGGCTCAGCGTCTTTATCGTCCTCGTCGCCACCGTTCGACCGGTCATCATCGCCGTTCTGGACATCAAGCATCGACGAGTCTGAAACGGTCCCGGTGCTTTCCTCCGCCTGTGCCACAGGCACATTCGCTGCAATATTCACGCAAAGAATCAACGCCAACAGCAGGGTTATGATTCGCTTCATCCTCATCCGTAAACACTTCCTCTCATACGAATAACCTATGCCAAACCAGTCAGACCAATGTATAACCAAACATTATATATGCTTCCAAACAAATGAAAATAATAATACAAAGCTTCTATAAATCGTTGTTTTTTTATGAAGCTATGATATCCGCAATGTCAAAACCTGCCGTATTTGCAAGCGCGCCATCGCTGATAGTCAAAACAGCAAGTGAGGACACCTCTCCTGAGGTTTCAACGCAGAGAACCGCATAGTCGGATTCGCCTTTATTTCCGAGATACGCAAGGGGTTTATAAGCTGCCTCTGCTCCGGCAGTTGCCTCTGAAAACGCGGTTGCAACCTTTTCCGGAAGTGATGCCGCTGCCTGATCCGCAGCCACTGCCCAGCCGCCCGCAAGCTGCTGTCCCGCAAGCTCTGCTTTGCTGTCCTTGCCAACGTAATCTGAAAGGTTAAACGGAGTTACCGATGTAATGGTTGATGTGCCTTCCAGATCTTCATATACGGTCACCGCGGCAAGCTCAGTCTCATCCCCTTCGGTAACCGTGCAAAGATAAGCATAATTCGTGCCGGATACTACCTGGCTTCCAAGATACGCGGCAGGATCGATCAAAGCGCCTTCATAGTCCTCGTAAGCCGCCGCGAAAGCAAGTTCCGCTTCTGAAGGCAGCACAGGCGCAAACTCCGTATTTACCGTCCACTCACCCGAAACGTATGTTGATGATTCAGACGATGAGCCTGATGTGGCTTCGGTTGATGCCGAACTCGTCTCGGATGACTGTGACTGAGGTTCCGCCGGAGACGAGCATGCCGCCATTGATAATGCTGCCGCCATGGACATTGCTACTATGATTTTCTTTTTCATCTTTTTTACCTCTTTTCTTTTTAAAAATGGCGGTGTTTAACCGCAATTATATATGAAACAGCTTTTTAAATGCCGTTTATAAATCGAAGGGTCATGATCGAATCCGCCAGGCGCAGAAAGCAGGATACTGTTTCTTTTGTATTTTCCTCAGATGTTTCGGGGCCGACGTCCTCATTTGTCAGGTCGTATATTCTTCCTTTGTCCGCCCTGAAATACTCGAGCGCGGAAACAGCAATCGCCGCCTGCTCACTCGCAAGCAGATCGGCTTTTCCGCCCGCCTCATGCGAAAACATATATTCGTCTGTTTTAAACCCCGCAAGGGCATCGAGCGGCGTATTTCCGGATTTGATAAAGCGTTCGTCTTTTTCGGGATCGATCCCAAGACTCGCAAGCGCAATTATAACCTGTGAAACGCTTTCCGCGTTGTTTAATCCTTCGAGGGAAAAGCCTCCGTTTTCTTCCTGTGTTTCCGAAAGCCATGCAAGCGCTTTTTCTATTGTCTGAGGGACAGTCGTTACGGAGCCGTCGGATAAAACATATTCTTCGGAGCTGTCCTTATATGGCGCAAGACTTGTAAGCACCATTGCCGTAATGTCAACATCCGAGCCTCCTTTTTGAAGAGAAAAAGCGCCGTTTTCGCTTTGTCCGTCCAAAAGGTTCAGAATAATTATCTCTCTTGTGTACTTCGCGTCTTCGGGAATATCGTATGCCCCGCAGTCCAGAGCCAACAGCGCGTACAGCCATCCGTTTATCCCCTGCGCCCCAAGCGAATCCGTCTTCGTCCAGTTATATATGCCGTCGTTTAAAAGATTAATGTCATTTCCGTCGGCATCCTTTCCAAAGGCAGCCGCATCGGCGCCAAGCGCAGTGACAAGCATCACCGTGCGTGCCCATTCGGTTGAACGGATATTATCAAGGCCGCCGTTTTTCTGATAAGCCTGCGAAACATATTCCTTTAGCCTGTCTGTATATTCCCGCGCCCCGTCCGAAAATCCGTCCCTGATGAGCGCGAACACAATCCAGTCGGATATCGCTTCGCCCGGACTTATCTGATCCGATGAAATAAGCCCTGCCGTGTCCGTTTCCATGCTTTCGGCTATCGCTTCAAGCGCTTCCTTTGAAGAAAGCTCCGTCGAAGCCATTATCGGCATTGCCGTAATAATAAAAGCCAGAAACAGGCCTGCCGCGGCAAATCCGATTCGTCTTAATCCCGTTTTCTTTCTTGTCTTATTCATACGACTGCCATTTTACAACTATTGCAGCCGATTTTCAATAAAAGACACAGTTTTTTAACAATCGGCTTCAAACATTCGATTTATTGACTGAACATGCCTCGTATGGTATAAATCTTAATTGAAAGAAATTTATATAATCTCGTTAAAACACAAAAAAAGCGATGTCTCTTAATAAATTATTCAAAACAAGATCGTTATTTATATTTATTGCCGCCCTGTGCGCCGCTGTTTTGCTTTGCGCCTGCGGCCGGGCCTCTCTCAGCCTTGGAGATACTTCGGAAAGCTCAGGCACCTGTACCATAGGTATATTCTGCGATGAAATATTTGACCATGAAAATGATTTCAAAGGCGATATCAAAGACATAGGCGACGGCATCCTGCTTGACTATACCGAAATCAGCATTTATGAAAACGATACCGTCATGTCGGCTACGCTCAGAGTTCTGGAAGAAAACGGCATCGAATATTCGGCCAAATCCAACTATATCCGAAGCATCGGCGGCATAAGCGAATTCGACTGCGGAAAACTTTCCGGATGGACGTATTACATAAACGGCAGCTGGTCGAATGTCAGCGCCGCCGCCTGCACTCTTACGGACGGCGATATAATTAAATGGAACTATTCCTGTACAAACAAGACAGATAACAAAGATGAAAAATGAAGCCTTCGGACAGTTTAATCCGGCAGTCTGTTTTACTTTTTTTATAGCTGCCATTGTTATGGGGATGTTTTTTATGCATCCTCTTTTTACGGTGTGCTCCTGTATCTGTGCCGTTTTTTATCTTTTTCTTATTAAAAGAACCAGGGCTTTTAAAACACTGGCCTTTACACTTGTGTTATGGGCCGTCATCACCTTTTTGAACCCTTTTTTCAACTCTCAGGGAAAACACGCTTTGTTTTATTTTTTCGAACATGCCTATACCGTGGAATCCCTTCTCTACGGATTTACCTTAGGCGGCATGGTTGCCTGTGTGCTTTTATGGTTCTCATGCTACAACGCCGTAATGTCCAGCGAAAAATTCGTTTATCTTTTCGGACGCATCATGCCCTCGATTTCTTTGATTCTTTCGATGGTTCTGCGTCTGATCCCCAATTTCAGGCGTAAAGCCGCACAAATCAATTCCGCAAGAGCCGCCATAGGCATGGCCGGCAATTCTTCCATGTCAAAAAAAGACAAGCTCCGAAACGGAGCAACCGTCATGGGCGCGCTTACAAACTGGGCCCTCGAGGGCGGCATAATCGCGGCGGATTCCATGCGTTCGAGAGGCTACGGCACTTCCAGAAGATCCAGCTACCTAAGCTACAGATTTGACCTTCGCAACCTGATTCTTACAATGATTTTGACCGCGCTTATAATTACAGTCATTTTTTGCGGAATAAATGGCGCCGCCGAGGCCGTCTTTATTCCCGAGCTTTCACTGGCATGGTTCGGCAACCCCCATACATTTGCAGGTCTGATCTTTTACGCCGTTTTTTTGCTTGTGCCCGCCCTCATAAACATTAAGGAGTTATTGCTATGGCAGATATTGAGATCAAAAATCTGAGCTTCGCTTATCCTGATGCCCCAGAAAACATGCTGAAAAACATAGATCTTGTGATCCCGGAAGGCGAATACATTACCGTTTGCGGAAAAAGCGGCTCCGGCAAAACCACTTTGCTGCGGCATCTCAAACCCGTGCTTTGTCCGCACGGAGTCAGAACAGGCGATATTTTCATAGACGGCGTGCCTATAAGGGAAATGACTCCCGCACGGCAGTCCTCAATGATCGGTTATGTTATGCAAAACCCAGACTCGCAGATTATTACCGACAAGGTGTGGCACGAACTTGCGTTCGGCCTTGAAAATCTGGGTATCGAGAGGAGCGTCATACGCACCTGCGTAGCGGAAATGGCCTCTTATTTCGGGATCCAAAGCTGGTTTCACAAAGAGACTTCCGAACTTTCCGGAGGTCAGAAACAGCTTTTGAACCTGGCTTCCATAATGGCAATGCATCCCGAAATTCTGATACTTGACGAGCCCACGGCTCAGCTTGACCCCATAGCCGCTTCCGATTTTCTGAATACCGTGCGCAAAATCAATTTAGAGCTTGGCACGACGGTTATCATAACCGAACACCGGCTTGAGGATATCATCTCCTCTTCCGACCGGGTTGTCGTAATGGAGGACGGCAGTATTATTTACAACGATACTCCCCGCACGGTCGGAAAAGCGCTCCATGATACGAACAACGAACTCTCCTACGCCATGCCCGCGCCCGTCAGGATTTTTTACGGCGTAAACGACTTAAACACCGCCGAACCCTGTCCTTTGACGGTGAGGGAAGGCAGGCAGTGGCTTAACAGAAAATTCAACAACAAAAAAAATCTGATTTCTCTTTTCGGCGCCTCATCCGAAGCCATGAAAAAAGATCAGATCGTGCTGAGTTTAAAGGATGTCTGGTTCAGATATGAAAAAGATTCTCCCGATATTTTAAAGGGAGTAAACCTTGAGATTGAAAAGGGAACTCTTTTTGCCATGGTTGGCGGAAACGGAACCGGAAAAAGCACGACGCTCAAAGTCATAAGCAGAACCTGCCGTCCATACCGCGGTTCCGTAATTTTAAAAGGCAAAAAGCTGGATAAATACACTTCGGCAGAGCTGTATAAAAACAATCTCAGCATGCTGCCGCAGGATCCTCAGAGCCTGTTTGTAAAGCAGAGTGTACGCGAGGAACTGGAAGAAATGCTGGGTTTTGAACTTGCCGCGAAATATGAGCGCGAAGTTGAAATCAAAGGCTCGGAAAATGTCCCGCTGCACGAAAAGGTCGCCCATGCAGCTGAGCTTTGTCAGATCTCGCATCTGCTTGACAGACATCCCTATGACCTCTCAGGCGGGGAACAGCAAAGAGCCGCTCTTGCGAAAGTTTTGCTTACGGAGCCGGATATATTGCTTCTGGACGAACCCACAAAAGGCCTTGACGCCATTTTCAAAATACATTTCGCAAAGATTATCGAAAAGCTGAAAGCAAAAGGGGTGACCGTAATCATGGTCTCTCATGATATAGAATTCTGCGCGGAATACGCGGACAGGATAGGCATGTTCTTTGACGGAGAGATAACGTCCGAGGACAGTCCGCGGGTTTTCTTCAGCCGCAACAGTTTTTATACGACGGCTGCCAACAGAATGTCAAGACATATGTTTCCGACTGATGTTACTTCGTCTCAGGTCATAACATCCGTCAGAAAAAAGCAGGGACAGAATGAGTAGGAATTATATGGGATCTTCAAAAACAAAAATAATAACCGCACTTTGCCTGTTTGTATTTATACCTCTGACGGTATTGATATCAATCCTCGCCGGAGACCGTAACATGTATATTGCAGGCGTCATTATGGTAATCCTTGCGATGATACCTTTTTTTGCCAGCTTCGAAGGGAGTCGGCCTGACGCCCGTAAAATGTCAACCCTGGCGGTAATGACCGCTCTGGCGGTTGTCAGCAGAGCAGCTTTTATCTGGCTGCCCAGCTTTAAACCGACAGGCGGTATCGTGGCTCTTACGGCTCTGGCCTTCGGCCCGCAGGCCGGATTTATGACCGGAGCCGTCACAATGATCGTTTCGAATATCATTTTCGGGCAGGGCCCGTGGACGCCGTGGCAGATGTTCTGCTACGGTATGATCGGATTTATCACCGGCCTTTTGGGAAAAAAACGTATCATATCGGAAAAACACGCAATACGTTCCGCGATATTTACGTTTATTACCGTCGCGGCGCTTTCATCCCTCATACTCGATACCGGCAGTGTCTTTCTCATGCGTCAGTACGAGACACAGCCCGTGCTTTTGATCTATCTTGTCGGCATCCCTTATAATCTCGCAAACGCTTTTTCTTCGGCGCTTTGCGTGTTTATCATCATCAAGCCTTTTATGATAATGATAAACCGGTTAAAGAAAAAATACGGAATTCTTATGTAATTCTCAAACATTTATTTCAGGCAGCTTTGCAAATGACGCTTCAAGCTCCTCATCCGTGGGGATATAGTCCGTCATTTCACCGTTATTGTATTTCTCGTACGCTACGAGATCAAAATATCCCGTTCCCGTAAGGCCGAATACAATCGTCTTTTCTTCGCCGCTCTCCCTGCATTTCAGAGCCTCATCTATCGCTCCTCTTATCGCATGCGAGCTTTCGGGCGCGGGAAGGATCCCCTCGATCCTTGCAAACTGCTCTGCCGCCTCAAACACTTCAGACTGTTCCACGCTTACGGCTTCCATATATCCGTCATGATAAAGCTGCGACAGCACAGTGCTCATTCCGTGGAACCTTAAGCCGCCGGCATGGTTCGGAGAGGGTATGAACCCGCTGCCGAGCGTATACATTTTGGCAAGCGGACAGATCATGCCGGTATCACAGAAATCGTATGCGTATCTGCCTCTTGTAAAGCTCGGACATGAAGCCGGCTCTACGGCTATGATACGATAATCTGCTTCTCCTCTTAATTTTTCACCCATAAACGGAGCTATAAGCCCGCCCAGATTTGAACCGCCTCCGGCGCATCCTATGATGATATCGGGTTTGATGCCGTATTTGTCGAGAGCGGCCTTTGTCTCAAGTCCTATCACCGACTGATGCAGCAGAACCTGATTTAAAACGCTTCCGAGCACATATCTGTAACCCGGATTTTTTGTAGCGACTTCAACGGCTTCGGAAATAGCGCAGCCTAAACTTCCGCTCGTTCCGGGATGCTCCGCCAAAATCTTTCTTCCCACCTCGGTATCCGGCGAAGGCGAAGGCACCACGGACGCTCCGTATGTTCTCATTACTTCACGTCTGAACGGTTTTTGCTCATACGAAACCTTAACCATATATACTTTGCAGTCCAGATCAAAATATGCGCATGCCATGGAAAGGGCAGTCCCCCACTGTCCGGCTCCCGTCTCTGTGGTAACGCCTTTAAGCCCCTGCTTTTTAGCGTAGTACGCCTGCGCTATGGCCGAATTAAGCTTATGGCTTCCGCTTGTATTGTTGCCTTCGAATTTATAATAAATCTTTGCGGGTGTTTTAAGCTTTTCTTCGAGACAGTATGCCCTTACCAAAGGAGAGGGTCTGTACATCTTATAGAAATCCTGTATTTCCTGAGGGATATCTATATATGGCGTCGTTTCATCCAGCTCCTGCCGCACGAGTTCTTCGCAGAATATGGGCGCAAGCTCTTCGGCAGTAAGCGGTTTTCCCGTCCCCGGATTAAGGAGAGGCGCGGGTTTATTTTTCATATCGGCCCGCAGATTATACCATGCCTTCGGCATCTCATCTTCATGCAAATAAATCTTATATGGGATTTTGTTGTTGGACACTTTCTACCTCCTGTTGTATCTCTTCGGTTTCTTCAAAACTTTCTATTGTCATTTTCACGCCTTTATATCTTCTGACAATAAACCATATCGAAGATATAAGATAAAATAAAGTAGCACACACCATACTCTTCCAGTAGTTGAGATACATACCGAACATTACGCATCCGATTATTCCAAGTATCAAAATGGCGGGAAGCGGATGGAAAGGCGACCTGTAATGACGTTTTTTCGAGGGCATTACCTTTCTGTATCTTATCATCATAATGGCGGTGATAATATACCCCAGCATCGCAGAAAAGATAGAAAATGTAACCATCTGCGCCAAAAGACCGGTCAGTGCAAACACAAGCGGAATCGGTGCCAGGAAAAGAAGCGCACGGTAAGGACTTCCGTATTTCGGATGCTTTTTGCCGAGCATGTGAGGAAGCATATTGTCTTCGCTCAGCTCCGACCAAATATGACTGGCATCACTGATACAGCCGTTGGCGCTTGCTATACACGCTGCCATTGTGCTTACGAAAAGCAGAATCATGACGAAAAGCTTGCCGGTAGCTATGGCCGCCTCATAAAGAGGATATGTTGAATCGCCGAGTACACCCGTGCTGATAAGACCCGAACACACAAACCATGTGATGGTACCGCCTATACACAGCGTAATAAGAGCGACTATGGCACCGCCCGGAATGGCTCTGTGGTGACTCTTGGTTTCGCCGGCTACTACCGCCGTTCCCTCTATGCCGAGGAAGAACCAGCACGAGAACTGCAGTGCTGCAAATATGCCGAGTGTTCCGAATGAAACTCCGTTCGTAAGCTCTTTGAGTTTGAGCAGCGATTCGCCCGGATTATGAAAATTCGTGCTGAAAAGCAGTATAATGATTGTTGCAAGCGCAACTATTGTAACAAATACATTTATAGTCAGCGTGGCATGCGTGCCGTGAATATTCAGATAAGTAAGCGCAAGTATCGTAAGCAAAGCAAAAGGAAGAGGATTAACTCCGGGCGCGATCGTCTGCAAAATCTCGCCTACCACGATAACATCCGCCGCCTCAAGCATGATGAACTCTAAAAACATCAGGAGGCCGATATTAAATCCTCCCAGTTTTCCGAGAACTTTTTTGGCGATACCGTACTGCCCGCCCGCGACAGGTATGGCCGCCGTCATCTCGCTCACAAGACTTACGACCATTGTATACATAATGGTTATCAGCCAAAGCCCGATAAGCGAACCGAGAGAACCTCCCAATTTTATGGTAAAGTTCCAGCCCATGAACTCGCCTACAAGCACTATTCCGACTCCCAAAGCCCATACATGAATCGGGCCTAATTTCTTTTTGTTCATATCTTCAACTCCCGTTTAAACACTTAATCCTGCTCTTCTGATTTTTCTTCATGTTTTTTGTAGTATCTCTCATTTGAAATAAAATCTTTTATAAGCAGGAAAGCAAAAACAGCAGAGCCTGCCCATGCAATAATATTTAAAACCGTTCCGAGCATCATTGATTCTCCTCCTTATTGGCTTCAATCGCTTCCATTTCCTGATCTCTTTTCTTTTTTTTAATGCTTACGCTGATCATGAAAACAAGATAAAAAATCAATATGCCGAATGTTAATATAAGCGACCCCGCTTCGACGGTATAACCGTCCGGCCCCGCGACGACATCTCCCTTTGACCACAACAGTGCGCCGAAAAGGATTACCAGTACCAGAATGATTTCAAAAAGAATATCAAATATCATCGAACCTTTTGACTGTTTTTTATTGTTTTTCATTTTGGTCAACCTCGTCTTCCGGATACGCAAGATCCATATTTTTTTTCTGATGCATGGCTATTTGATTTGTCATGAAAACGACCGTCGCTATCATGGCGACCATGGCAATTATCAGCAGCGTTGCAACCGGCGGCTCCGGTTTGCAGGCAAGTACTTCTTTGCCCACGAAAATAACAACCGATGCAAACACCACAAGCAAAGCAATGATGATAATATAGTCAGGCAGCCACGGTTTGCGTTTTTTATTATCTTCCATCTCTCTCTCCCTTTTGTAATAATCTGCTGCTTTAAATCCTAAAAGTACACAATTAAAAAAGAAATGCTTTTCGCTTATTTCCGAAAAACATTTCTTATTATAGTTTACTCTCGTTCAAATAACAATGTATTTATAAAAAAATTTTATAGTTTTTTTGGTTTTTTTATTACATATATGCTTAAAATGGCCAAAACCGGGTTGATTCAGAGATCAGCCTCAAACTTTTCAGCTGTTTCACATACCGTCTCTCTTAATAACCTTCCGTCGCAGTCTATGATAATATCCGCATATTTTTCGTAAAGAGCCGATCTTTCATCATACAGCTCCCTTAGTGTCTGTCCCTCTTTTATCAGGACTCCTCTTTTGTTTAAGTCTCCCAAGCGGTTTTCGATTTCCCGGTAAGGGAGGCGCAGATATACAAGAGTGCCGCGATTTTGAAAATGCCGCATGGCTTCCGTGCCGTATACTGCGCTTCCGCCGGTCGCGAGCACACATCCGGGCTGATCTATTCTTTTGTTAATATCATTTTCAAGCCTTATAAAACCCTCGACCCCGAGCTCTTCGATAAGCTGATGCAGTTTTTTTCCGGTTTTCTCCTGTATGACAAGATCCGAATCAATAAAGCTTCTTCCGAGCCTTTTTGCCAAAACCACGCCCACCGTGCTTTTGCCCGCTCCGGGCATGCCGATAAGGACGATCATTTTATTATTTTTTCTCATTTTTTCTCCATTTTGTTTGTCATAGACCGGGAAAACGGGCTGTCGCAATATACAAAGCTCATGAATATTCTGAAAGGGACATCCGCAACGCCGGTTCTTAGCGAACGCAAGCGAAAGCGCCGCGTGAGGTTAGTACCGCTGCGTGAGGACTAAGTGCGAACGGTCCCTGGAAGAATATTCATGATAACCGTATAATGCGACAGCCCTTTCACACACCAACTTACAGAATAAACCCGGACTCAGGCGGAGGCCGGCACAGCGCGTGCTTCGAGCTCTCCGGCGTCATCCGTAAATATTTCGATGTTTTCGCCTTCGTGAACTTTATCCGAGAGAATAAGTTTTGCGGAAAGCGTCTCGACATGTTTTTGCAAATATCTTTTAAGCGGCCTTGCGCCGAACATCGCGTCATAGCCTTCGTCGATTATCTTTTCTTTCGCGCTTTCGGAAAGAACTATCTTAAGAGCTTTATCCGAAAGGCGTTTGTTGAGCCCTTTTAAAAGCAGATCAACTATATAAGTAATATCCGTCTTTGTAAGCGGCTTGAACATGATAATCTCATCCAGACGATTTAGGAATTCCGGCCTGAAACTCGCCTTAAGCTCCGCATCGACCATTTTCCCGGTCTGTTCCGATATCTCTCCGTTTTCATTTATGCCCTCAAGCAGATACTGTGAACCCAGATTTGACGTCATTATCAGAATTGTGTTTTTAAAGTCCACGGTTCTGCCCTGGGAGTCGGTTATGCGTCCGTCATCCAGCACCTGCAAGAGCACGTTAAATACGTCCGGATGGGCTTTTTCAATCTCGTCAAAGAGAACCACTGAATAAGGTTTTCTCCTGACGGCTTCGGTGAGCTGTCCGCCTTCTTCGTATCCCACGTATCCGGGAGGCGCTCCGATCAGCCTCGATACGGAGAATTTTTCCATATATTCGCTCATATCGATACGAACCATGTTGTTTTCGTCGTCAAACAGGCTCTGGGCAAGGCTCTTCGCAAGCTCCGTTTTTCCGACGCCGGTAGGCCCGAGGAACAAGAATGAACCGATCGGTTTGCCGGGGTCTTTGATTCCGGCCTTGGATCTGATTATGGCGTCCGAAACTTTTGTAACCGCTTCGTCCTGACCCACAACTCTTTCATGAAGCTGATCTTCAAGGCGCAGAATCTTTTCTCTTTCGCCTTCGGTCAGTTTCGCTACGGGTATGCCCGTCCAGCGCGATACTATAGAAGCTATCTCGTCTTCTTCGACGGATTCGTGTACAAGCGTAAAATCCTTTGCTTTTATGACCGCTTCTTCTTCCTGAAGCTGTTTCTGAAGCTGCGGCAGCTCTCCGTACTGAAGCTGCGCGGCCCTGTTCAGGTCGTATTTCTGCTGTGCGATCTGAATCTGGTTGTTGACCTCTTCTATCTGCTCTCTGAGCTTTGAAATGTTTTCAACGGCATTTTTTTCATTTTCCCACTGGGCTTTCTTGCCGGCAAAATCTTCTTTGAGCTCGGCAAGCTCTTTTTGGAGATTTTCGAGCCGCTCGGCACTGTAACGATCCGTCTCTTTTTTAAGGGCCGCTTCTTCGATTTCAAGCTGCATGATTTTTCTGTTCAGCTCGTCTATCTCGGAAGGCATGGAGTTCAGATCGGTCTTTATCATCGCACAGGCTTCGTCCACCAGATCTATGGCTTTGTCCGGCAGGAATCTGTCGGAAATGTATCGGTCTGACAGAATCGCCGCCGAAACAAGCGCTCCGTCTGTTATCTTTACTCCGTGATAAACTTCATATCTTTCCTTTATGCCGCGGAGGATGGAAATGGTATCTTCTACCGTAGGCTCGTCCACAAGCACCGGCTGAAAACGACGCTCCAAAGCCTTGTCTTTTTCTATGTATTTGCGGTATTCGTCTAAAGTGGTCGCGCCTATACAGTGAAGCTCGCCTCTTGCCAGCATGGGTTTAAGCATGTTTCCGGCGTCCATGGCTCCCTCTGTTTTACCGGCTCCCACTATCAGATGCAGCTCGTCCACAAAGAGAAGAATCCTGCCGTCGCTTTTTCTTACTTCTTCGAGCACGGCTTTCAGGCGTTCCTCAAACTCGCCTCTGTATTTCGCGCCTGCCACGAGCGCGCCCATGTCAAGCGAAAAAATGGTTTTGTCTTTCAGGTTTTCAGGCACGTCTCCTCTTACGATACGCTGCGCCAGACCTTCGACCACGGCAGTCTTTCCGACTCCGGGCTCGCCTATAAGGACGGGATTGTTTTTCGTCTTTCTGGAAAGAATCCTGATGATGTTTCTGATCTCGGAATCTCTGCCGATGACGGGATCCAGTTTCTGAGCTCTCGCTTTTTCAACCAGATCTGAGCCGTATTTGTTTAAGGTATCGTATGTGCCTTCCGGATTATCCGTGGTGACTCTCTGGTTTCCCCTTACGGTGCTGAGTGCCTTAAGAAAGGCGTCTTTTGTTATGCCCGTCTCTTTAAAAAGCTGTTTTACGGCCGGTGAGGGATTGTCCATCACCGACAGAAACAGATGCTCGACGGATACGTATTCGTCTCCCATGGATGAAGCAACGCTTTCCGCCGAAACGAGTGCCTTGTTCAGATATTGTCCGATATAAGGGCTGCCGCCGGACACCTTTACTCTTTTTTTGATAGCCTGCTCCAGAACATTATCGAAATACTGCGGCTGAATACCCATTTTTTCAATAAGTCCCGCTATCAGCGAGCTTTCCTGATGCATCAGATTATACAGGAGATGCTCCTGTTCTATTTCCTGATTACCGAAATCATAGGCCGTTTTTTCAAGATCCTGAACCGCCTGAATCGATTTCTGTGTAAATCTGCTGATATTCATGTGTTCTACCTCGCTATATTTATTAGCTTAGTCATGTTTTTTGACCGCGTGTTTCTAAGCTGATTTAAATATAGCACAGATTGTTAGCCACGTCAAGAGGTGAGTGCTAATTATATATCCCTACCGTTTTATTCGCACCCGAACCGAACACAACAGGCCGAACACGCCCACAGCCGTCAGCAGGATATACGGCATCATGTCGTTATCATCTCCTGTTTTGGCTCCGTCTGTTTTGCTTTTTGAATCTGACTTTTTCGGTATGGGAGTATTATCGATATCCTCGTCCTTCTTTTCAGATACGGATACGGTGATATTGCTCTTCACCTCTCCATCGTCGAAAACCGCCGTCAGTTCATGGGAACCTTCGGCAAGCGTTTCCATATAATCGGCGTTCAGTGCAAGTTTCACGCTTCCTGATTCGGCCGTATAATTCGAGGGATCAATATCGGCTCCGTCCATCTTAACACCCGTGAAATGAGCGAACGCCTTATCGTCGTTCGGGTCTCTTTTTATAACGGCATTAAGACCGGTTGAACTACCCTTTTTCCATGAATTATCAGAAGCCGAATCAAAGGTATAGACCGGGTTGACAGCGGCAATGGTGACCGCCTTCGCTATCTGCGAGGTGTCTGCCGGATCATAGTATGTCTCATAGTATTCATAAGGCTTCCACAATCCCGGTAAGCTGATGATATTGATCTCGTTCTTTTGCGGAATTATGCATTCGGTCTTATCCTTAAGCGTAATGGCTTTGGATACATACCCGCTCTCATAGTATCTTTCATGCCTGCCTTGCTCGCCGGTATAGGCAAGAAAAGCTATACCCTTGTCTACGGCGCATTCGAGCTTGTTGTCTCCCGAAAGCTTTATCTCGGTAGTCCCTAACCGGAAGCCGTAACAATCATCATCTCCTGAAAGCTGTTTGGTTTTTATCTGTATACCGGAATCGTTCAGATTGAACTTTTCTGCGGCAACTACTCCCCTCAGTCTGTCGCTTGCTTTAATGTCTATAAGCATCTGCGTATTATCAACGTTCAATTGACCCGAATAAAATATGCCGGTCGCGGAATGTATATCGGCGGAATCTATGGTTATGTTGATCGTAGAGCCGGACAGATTCATTACCGTGCCTTCCATTCCGTTAATTCCGGTAAAATCGGCCGCATACATCTTGTCGGCGTGATCAGCCGTCATATTGATATCTATCATGGAATTATTAATGTTGGCGATCGAGTCCACATTGAAGCATATTCCGGTGTAGGCTCCTATCCCCGAATTAAATGTTTGGAAAAAGTCCGGATCGGCATGCACATCAATGTTTATCTCGGTTTCATCTATATCGATATATCTGTTAGCTAGGATCACATATTTAGCCGTCGCCTCGTGTACCACATACGGCGGAGTTGATTTGATATCCAGTTTTGCTCTGCTTCCGATCGTCAGATCTCTTTCCGCAGAAATAGCCGTGCCGTAAACATCAAGATCAAGTTGTACGCCCGGCCGTATTTCGACATCATATCCCGATATCCCGTCGTTGAAAAGATGTTTGGGAGTTACTTTAACAGGTATGTCTATAGTAAGATTCGCCAATGCCCGAATTGCTTGTACGCCTCCGTGTACAGTCAGGCTTCCGGGGCCGGTAAATGTGATATGCGGCTTCGGATCATTTTTATCTTCATAAGTATAGCAGAAATCTAAAGAAAAGCCGCCAGAGTTAATGCTTTCATTATAATACAGATTATCTATGATATTCTCGCCTTTGAAGATGACATTGAGGCTGTCCTCGGGAGGATGCTCTCTCTCGTGAGTGATCGCAACATTTCCGGCGCTGGTCCCTGCAGAGAACCAATCGTTATGGAAATTTATATTATCAAATTCCATGTCGCCGTTGTTCAGATAGCGGATCACGCCGCTCCCGAGCTGCGTGGTCGAAAGATCAAGTTCTTCTCCCGGCGTAAGCGCGTATTCGCAAACGTACAGAACATCTACGTGCTCCGTCATATTCCCGATCGTCAGGGTGGCCGGCTCGGAAGTGACCGTGTTTCCGTCGATATCAGTGACTTTGCAGATAAACCTCAGTTGGTTGCTTTCTCTTTGGGTCGAAAGCAGTGTCAATGTATCTGTGGACGCGGTCACGCCGTTTAGCAGGAATTCTCCTTCGTCAATATCCTTTAAGTACCATTGCCATGAGGCAACGCGAGTCGGGTCGTTCACCTCAGCGTGAAAGGAAACGCCCTCCGGGTATGATACGGTCGCATCTTCAGGCTGTTCCGTAAAACAAAGTGCTTCTTCGTCGGTGTCAATTATGCTTTCTTCCGAAGTGTCGGAGACATCAGTGCTTTCCGCCGTAACAGCCGCCGAACCGAACAGCATGCCGCACAATAAAACTGCCGCCATTACCGGCACCGCCAATTTCTTTTTCATATCTGCCCTGCCTTTCCCGTGATTTATTATGTCTGATTTATCTTAAAATAAAACGACATTTATTGAACAAATGACTTTGATTTATTATATCATAACTCCGTTTTCCGTACTATCTTCATTTATAAATTCTCCGGCTGCCTTGCGTATCTTAAGCGAAACTCTGCCTGCGCTTTCATTTATATCGTCAGAACAGAAAATGCCTATAACCGAAAAACCCGCGGCTTTCAGGAAAACGGCATTTTCCGAAGCGGACTCCCCGATAAAAACCGCCGGAGTATTATCGCCCGAAAGATTCCTGAAAACCGTTTCAAAATCGCCGCCTTCAAAGAAAAAAACCGCCAAATCCCCGGCCCCGAGCCTTGTTTTTGTCTTTTGCAGTTTGGGTCTGCCGTAATCAAACACCTCCGGATATCTTGAGATTTCTTTGGCGAACGTCTCCGCATTTTCATGGGTTTTTTCGTTTCCGGAAACAAATATTTTCACTGCGAAACTTTTTTTCAGAAGATCCGGCCGCCGCTCACGGGTTCTTTTGACGGATTCTTCATGCCGCCACTCGCTTATCTTTTTGTGATCTCCGCTGAGCAGCACCTCCGGAACCCTCATATCATGCCAGACTTCGGGTCTTGTATAATGGGGATATTCCAGAAGGCTATCCTGATGGGACTCAAACTGTGAAGATTCATCATTGCTTAAAACCCCCGGTACAAACCTGGATATCGCGTCCATAAGCACAAGTGCCGGAAGTTCGCCGCCTGTCAGAACATAATCCCCTATCGATACATAATCCGTCACCACCTCAGACAGTACTCTTTCGTCGATCCCTTCGTAATGTCCGCATAGCAGGATAAGGGATTCTTCAAACGCAAGCTCCTCTGCCTTTGTTTGGGTAAACACCTCTGCCTGAGGCGTCAGATATATTACCCTTGCGCTCTTTGAGGTGCGTTTTTTAGCCTCCTGCACCGCATTGAATACCGGTTCGGCTTCCAATACCATACCTGCTCCGCCGCCATATGGATAGTCGTCCACATGGCCGTGTCTGTTGGCGGAAAAATCCCTTATGTTTATAACGTCGAGACTTATATATCCGTTTTTTATAGCCCTTCCCATGATGCTTGTCGCGGCTGTCTGTTCTATCATTTCCGGAAATAATGTCAAAACATGAAAATTCATAAATTAATCACCTTAATATCAACGCTGCTCCGGCAAAAGCCCTTTCATGAGCCTGACCGTCATTTTTCCGTTTGCTATATCCACATCCGTGACGCAATGCGGTATGGCCGGGATCAGCACTTCCCCGTATTTTTCCGTCTGTACGACATATACGTCATTTGCTCCCGTCTGGATGACGTCTTTGATAACACCGAAGTCTTCCCCGCTTTCCAAAAACACCCGCATGTCGATCAGATCGCCGATATAATACTCTCCTTCGTTTAAAGGAGCGGCATTTTCCCTTGTAACATACAGTTCCGCCTGCCGCAGAGTTTCCACGTCCTCTATCCGGTCGAGACCTTTGAATTTTACTATCACAAGGTTTTTAAAAAACCTCACTCTTTCTATTTGAAGCGGCTTTTCGGTATTTCCCGTTTTTAAAATCACTTCATCTAATTCCAGAAACCGCTCGGGTCCGTCCGTGGTAGGGTAAACTTTTACCTCGCCTTTCAGTCCGTGCGTGGTTGTAATCACTCCGACTCTCAATAAACGCTCCATCTGTTCCTCCGTTGTCCGTATTTCGAAAAAAGAGGCTGTCGCATTAAGCACCTGAAAATGCGTAATGTGACAGCCTCCGTGATATCACTGAATGATCTCAACAACGACCTTTTTGTCGCTCTTGGAAGAAGCGGCTTTTACTACCGAACGGATCGCTTTTGCAATACGACCCTGCCTTCCTATGATCTTACCCATGTCAGAGGGAGCAACCTTAAGCTCTATTAAAAGATCACTACCGTTCTCCTTTTCGGTAACAACCACTTCATCCGGATTTTCAACCAGAGATTTCGCAATAACTTCTACTAATTCTCTCATTTATTCTCCTATTTCTCGGATGTAACCGGCTGCTCAAATTATTTTTCGATGCCTGCCAGCTTAAAAATCTTACCTACTGTTTCCGTGGGCTGTGCGCCGTTTGCAAGCCATTTTTTTGCCAATTCTTCATTTACCGAAAATGAGCTCGGCTGCATGTTGGGGTTGTATGTTCCGATCTCTTCGATGAATCTGCCGTCCCTGGGCGACCTTGCGTCCGCAACGACGATACGATATATCGGATGTCTTTTCTGTCCCATTCTCTTTAAACGAATCTTAACTGCCATGATAAATCTTCCTCCGTAATTATAAAATTAAAAAATGCTTTATATATCAAAACGGAAAATTGAATCCTCCGAATTTTTTCTTATTGCCTTTCATCATACCGGGCATCTTTTTCATCATTTTTCTGGATTGCTCAAACTGTTTTATAAACTTATTTACATCGGCTATCGGTATTCCCGAACCCTTGGATATCCTGTTTTTTCTGGACATGTTTATCAGATTCGGATTTTCTCTCTCCTTTGGAGTCATGGACATGATGATGGCTTCACTTCTGGCTATCGCCTTGTCGTCCACAAGTCCTTCTATGTCTTTCGTTTTGGAGCCTATTCCGGGTATCATGCTCAGCATGCTCGAAATTCCGCCCATTTTGCGCATCTGGTTCATGCTTTCGAGATAGTCATTAAAATCAAAGCTGGCCTTTTTGATCTTTTCATTGAGCCGCGCGGCTTCCTCATCGTCAATGACCTGCTGCGCCTTTTCTATGAGGCTCATGACGTCGCCCATGCCAAGTATTCTGGATGCCATACGATCCGGATAAAACTGTTCCAGATCGCTGAGTTTTTCACCCATGCCGACATACATAATCGGTTTTCCGCTAATAGCTCTGATGGAAAGCGCCGCACCGCCCCTTGAGTCACCGTCCAGCTTGGTCAGTATGACACCGTCTATACCGACCTTTTCCTGGAAATTTTCAGCGGCATTTACGGCATCCTGTCCCGTCATGGCATCCACGACAAGTATGGACTGGTCAACTTCGACGGCTTCGCGTATGGCTACAAGTTCCGACATCATTTCTTCGTCAATATGAAGACGGCCTGCCGTATCCAGTATCACGACATTCTTGCCGCTTTTTTTCGCATGCTCGAGCGCAGCCTTTGCTATGTCAACCGGACTATTTTTATCTCCCATGGAAAATACTTCTATGCCCAGTTTTTCTCCGTTTATCTGAAGCTGCCTGATAGCCGCCGGCCTGTATATGTCGCAGGCGGCCAGGAGAGGCTTCCTGCCTTTTTCTTTTAATTTGCCTGCTAACTTTGCGGCCGTGGTCGTCTTGCCCGCGCCCTGAAGTCCCAGCATCATTATGACCGAAATCTCGTTTTGAGGCCTTAAGGAAAGCTCTGTCGTCTCCGACCCCATGAGCTCCGTCAGTTCGTCATTTACGATCTTTATCACCATCTGTCCGGGATTGAGACCGTTCATAACATCCGCGCCTACCGCCTTTTCCTGAACTGACTTCGTAAACTCCCTTACAACCTTGAAGCTTACGTCCGCTTCCAGCAGCGCCATTTTGACTTCTTTAAGCGCGGCTTTAACATCGTCTTCGGTCAGTCTTCCTTTGCTGCGAAGTTTTTTAAAAACATTTTGAAGTTTATCGGTTAAGCTTTCAAATGCCATTTATAAATCCTCTAAAACCCGTGCCGCCAGAGCGTCGATTTTCTGAAATCTGAGTTTTTCGTCTCCGGTATTTTCAGGATCGGACAGGTCACGGATTTGTTTAACCTTGTCCTGAATCAGTAAAAATTTTTCAACAAGTTTCAGCTTTTTTTCGTATTCGGATAAGATGCGGTTGCATCTTTTAATCATGTCATGAACACCCTGACGGGATATGCCCTCATCTTTTGCCACTTCGCTTACGGAAAAATCATCAAATACGACTTCTTCGTAAATCCTTCTCTGATGCTCTGTCAGCAACTCTCCGTAAAAATCATAGAGCAGCGTCTGTTTTACGATTTTTTCCATAATAGTCTCCAGCAAAAAACCGTGTTAAGATGGCTGTCGCAGTATACAGGCTGAATGAATTTTCCGGAGGGAACATCCGCAACGCCGGTACTTAATGAACGCAAGCGAAAGCGCAGCGTGAGTTTAGTACCGCTGCGTGAGGACTAAGTGCGAACGGTTCCCGGAGGAATATTCATGAAGCCTTATAAGCGACAGCCGTATATTACTACACCGGATTATATGTGTCAAGTGTTTTTTCTTGACATCCTAAAGCACGATAAGCTCTTTTGGCGATAACGTAAGCGGCCTGCATCCATCTTTTGTTATAACCACCGTATCTTCTATGCGTACACCAAACTCTCCGGGCAAGTATATCCCCGGCTCCACAGTTATGACCATTCCTTCTTTTATCAGGTTTTCTTCGAGAGGTGAAAACCTCGGATTTTCATGACATTCAAGCCCTATTCCGTGTCCGAGAGAGTGACCGAAATACTGTCCGTAACCGGCGTCTTTTATCACATTTCTGGCTTCCGCGTCTATCTCTTTTCCCTTCAGATCAGGCGCGGCTGCCTTAACGCCCGTCTGCTGCGCTTTCAGCACCGTTTCATAAATCTTTTTCTGTTTTTCGGAAACATGTCCGACGGCAACCGTCCTCGTCATATCAGAACAGTATCCGTTAAATGTACATCCGAAATCCATGGTTATGAAATCTCCCGGCTGAACTCTGTAATCGGAAGGAACCGCATGCGGCATTGAAGAATTTTTCCCCGCCGCGAATATAGCCGGGAAGCTTAACCCATCGGCTCCGAGACGCTTCATGCGGTATTCCAGTTCGGCGGCGCCTTCCATCTCCGTCATCCCGGGCTCTATTTGCCCGCATATCTCCTTAAAGACTTTATCAGCTATGGCGCAGGCTTTTTCTATATAAGCAATCTCCTGCGGAGTTTTTACCTGTCTTATAGAGGCGACCTCATCGCTTATGCCTGTCCATTTTCGAACGTCTTTTATCTTTTCCCGATACGATGCAAAAGTATGACAGGTCATATATTTGTCTTCATATCCCAAGAGCCCGGCCTTATCTTTTTCAAGCAGCTCCGAAATTATCTGCGTTCTTTTATGAGCGGCATTTTCTTCTATTATATCAAAGCGGCTTTCTTTTGAAGCCGCTTCGGTATATCTGGAATCCGTGATGATAACCCGTAAATCGCGGGAGAGATAAAGCGCCCCCTCGCCTTTAAATCCCGAAAGATATCTGATGTTAACAGGGTTTGTTATCAATAATGCGTCCAGTGATTTATTGTTTAATATTTCGTTATGCAAAAATCTTTCCTCACACATGCTCAAGTGCCTGTTTCAGATCTTCGATAAGATCGTCGATATGCTCGATACCGACTGAAAGACGAATCAGCTCGGGCAGTACGCCTGCGTCAATAAGCTGCTGATCGTTTAACTGACGGTGCGTATGGCTCGCCGGATGAAGCACGCATGATCTGGCATCTGCCACATGTGTTTCAATGGCAATGAGTTTAAGGGCGTTCGTAAACCGCATAGCTCCCTCGCGTCCGCCTTTCGGCCCGAAGCAGAGTACGCCGCATACGCCGTTCGGCAGATATTTTTTTGCAAGATCGTAATATCTGTCGCCTTCAAGGCCGGCGAAATTTACCCAGTCCACTTTCGGATGAGCGTTTAGAAACTCGGCAACTTTCAGGGCGTTATAACTGTGCCGCTCCATGCGAAGATGAAGGGTCTCAAGCCCCACATTTATCAAAAAAGCATTATGGGGTGACTGGCACGCGCCCAGATCTCTCATCATCTGCGCCACTGCCTTAGTGATGTAAGCCCCTTTTCCGAATGCCTTTGTATAGATCAGCCCGTGATACGACTCGTCGGGGGTCGTAAGTCCGGGAAACTTATCCGCATGCGCGTCCCAGTCAAAATTTCCCGAATCTATTATGATGCCGCCCACGGTCATAGCGTGTCCGTCCAGATATTTGGTTGTGGAATGGGTCACGATATCCGCTCCCCATTCGAAAGGACGGCAATTGATCGGCGTGGCAAATGTATTGTCTACTATAAGCGGCACGCCGTGAGAATGTGCCAGTCCCGCAAATTTTTCTATATCGAGAACAACGCCCGACGGATTTGAGACGGTTTCCGCGAAAACCGCTTTTGTATTTGATTTAAAGGCTTTCGCAATCTCTTCTTCGGGAAGATCGGGATCCACAAGCTCTATGTCATAACCCATTTTGGCCATGGTCACGGTGAAAAGATTCGACGTCCCACCGTAACATTTGGCACTGCAGATTATATGATCTCCCGCCGAAGCTATGTTGGCTACCGCCATAAACGAGGCCGTCTGTCCGGAAGCTGTGAGCATGGCGGCCACTCCGCCCTCAAGCTCGCATATCTTCGCTGCGACATTGTCGCATGTGGGATTGGCAAGCCTGGAGTAGAAATAACCGGACGCCTTGAGATCAAAGAGATCTCCCATTTCTTCGCTTGTAGCATATTTAAAAGTAGTGCTCTGTATAATCGGAAGCTGTCTCGGCTCACCGTTTCCGGGCTTATAGCCTCCGTATAAACAAATTGTATCTATTTTCATACCATGGTCTCCGATACTTTTCTGTGATGATTTAATGCTGTGAATCCTGTGCGCTTTCGGTTATATTTGCCATTTCCACTAATTTGCCCATAACGGCATACTGCTTGCAGTAAGTTTCCACGATCTCTTCACCGTATGCTTCTTTGAGTTCTTCTTCGCTCATCTGGTTTGCTTCGCATATCTTTGCCATCTGATCTTTATATGTATCGTCATCCGTGCTCATGCCTTCTTTTTCCCAGATAGCTTCTATCAGAATAAGGTTTTTTGCATTTTCTTCGGCATACTGCAGCTTCTGCTTCTCATAATCGGACTTGCTCATGCCGAGTGTTTCCAGATATTCATCAACGGTCTGATCATAATATCCCGCATATTCCTCAAGCTGCTCGTCATAGGCTTCCATTTCTTTTTTCACATAGTCTTCGGGCACTGCAATAAACTTCGCCCCGGTCATAACCTGATCCCATGCATCCATCATAAGCTGTGAGTCACTCTGATCCTGCTGAGTTTTGGAAAGTTCTTCTTTTATGCTTTCCTTATATTCGTCGGCAGTTTTGTATTCTCCGTCGGTAAATTCCGAAACCCATTCGTCCGTCACTTCGGGGTATCTTTTAATCGAATTGACTTTTACGTGGAAAACCGCTTCGACTCCCTGAAGATCCTCGCTGTAATAATCATCCGGAAATGTCAGTGTCAGGTCTTTTTCTTCTCCGACTTTCATGCCGACAATTCCTTCTTCAAAGCCGCTTATAAAGCTGTGTGAACCGAGTGTCAGGTCAAATCCCGCAGCAGACATGCCGTCTCTGGCCTCTCCGTCAACCGTGCCGTCATAATCTATGTTTGCCACGTCTCCCATGGCGCAGACCGCGTCTTTGTCATTTACGGCCTCGGGAGTTACAAGAGAAGAAATATAAGTATCCACGTCCTCATCCGTCACCTCTGTGGATATCCGCGTAAGCTCAAGTCCCTTGTAATCGGGAAGCTCGACACATTCCTCGTAAGTAAAATTGCCCTTTATATATTTTATTGAAGGCTCCGCCGCGTCAGATGCCGAAACCGCGTCTGAACCTGACGCAGTGTCATCCGCTCCCTGACATCCTGCCAAAGCCGCGACGCATAACGCTGCCATTACTAAAGCCGTTAATTTCTTTTTCATAACAAAATCCCTCCATAATTTAAAGCCACTTATGCAGCCTGTTCTTCAATATTATCCGTGTCCTGCACGGTATCTTCCTGTATTTGAACGTTTTCTTCGACGGGTTCGACGTATTCTATTTGAAGCGCGTCAAAGATATCCGTATAATTTCTGATCTTATATATAAGCTGCCTGAAATATCCCGAAGTCAGCTGAATCAGATACGGCGTGTCCCTGTTTTCTATAAAGAAAATGTTATAACCGTAATCTCTTAAAAACGCGTATTTGGAATTCTGATCGGAATATCCTTTCCAGCTCGCTATGTCCGTATCACTCGGCATGAAAAGTATATTCGTGCCGCCAATGACGCTTCCGACCTGCTCAGCCCAGTTCATAACATCCGCCCGGAAAATATCGGATTCACTTCCGTAACTCACGTTTGCCCCGAAGCCGTTTGAAGCAAAATGCCAGCCGCCCGTCTTCAGAGCTTCCATGACGGGAGCAGCCGCCGCTATCTCAGACACAGTGTCAAAGCTTCCGTAAGGGTTGGAGGCAGGATCGGCCAGATACGCGCTCGTCCTGTACCCCAAAACGCCTCTGTAACCCGTGAATGCCAGAATACCTCTCGCGCCTTCGTATGAAAAATCGGGATGCTCTTCTATGAAAGTCTCCAAAACAGGCACGAGATCATAGTCTCCGCAGGATATGCTTCCGTCGGCGCCCGTGATCTGCGCTTTGACCTTTGAGCCTTCGAGTACAAGCTTATCCGCGGTGTTTTTCGGAACTTCAAATCCGTAAGATACATCCGTTTGGGAAATAAGCAGAGGTTTTTTACCCTCCGGGAACATTATGCTGCCCTTGCTTAAAAAGCTTCCTTCTTCGTCATGTTCATAAAGCTTTTCCAAATCTATCAGAACATAGTTTTGATCATACAGCGTCTGAAGAATATTTCTGAAATCATCGACACTTAAAGAACCGTCGCTTCCGTCAAGAGAAAGTACCGGAAACGAAAGATGCGTCACGTCATCGGCATCCATCATTACGATCACAACCTCTTCCTCTTCGTCTTCGGGTTTGCTTGTGTTTTTCATGTTGCCGAAAACAACCACCGCCAGTATGATGATAACCACCGCTGCAGCCGCCCCCGCCAGAATCTTTTTGTTTTTCAGAATCGGAGAAAGATTAATCTTTTCCGAAGTTTCCCGGATTCCGGCTTTTTCTTCGGCTTCTTTTTTATCCGGCGCAACCGTGTACTCATCATCAAAATAATCATCGTCCACGGTATGTCTGTCATCATAATATTCGAAGTCTTCATCGTCTTCATCATAGTCTTTATCGATGAACAGACCGGTATTTTCGGATTCTTCATCCCCGTCATCCAGAAAAAGCTCTTCGCCTTCTCTGGTTTTATGCTCATTTTTTTCTTTTTTTATGCCGCCAAAGAGCTTTTTACTGTTCTTAAACGGATTTTTCATGAACAACCTCTTTTCTGCCGTCAGTTACTCTGATATCGAAAGATTATAACATACAGCAAAAAGTGTTGCAATTGAATTCTTTGCTTGCCTTTTCGCTTCTCAAGTGATAGAATGTAGCAAGTCAAAATCAACTTTTAGGAGGTATGGACATGGTTTGGTGGCAAATCCTGATCCTTGTAGGTGCCATTGTCGCCGGCGTCGTAATAGCGCTTTATTTCTTCGGAAAACGAAACGAAAAAAAAGCCGCTGAGGCGCAGGAGCAGATCGAAGCGGCATCGCAGCAGATTTCCATGCTTGTCATCGACAAACGCAAAATGAAAATAAAGGATTCCGGACTACCGCAAATGGTATATGACGAAATGCCAAAGCTTGTCAGATGGCGCAGATTTCCCATCGTTAAAGCCAAAGTCGGCCCCCGGATCATGACTTTTATCTCGGAGCCTAAGGTTTTCGAGGTAATACCTATAAAAAAAGAAATTAAAGCTACTATTTCAGGGCTTTATATTACCGGTGTAAAAGCTACCAGGGGCTCTTTGGAGCTTTCCAAAAAGCAGAAAAAGAAAAAAAAGAAAGACGAGAGCAAACTGGAGCAGCTTCTCAAGAAGGGTCGCGGCGAGTTATAAACTTATATATCCAAATATAAAAAGCAAACATAATCAAAGAGGCTGTGGCATTATACTTTTTCATGAATTTTCTTTCAATTTGTATAATTCCACAGCCTCTTTTTAAGACCCCAATTATTTCAAGTGTTCTGATAACGCTTCTACAAGATTATTAACTGTCAGCTGTTACGATAACTCTCTTTTTTTTAAGACTCTATGCTGTCAAGTATTCCTATAACATCGTTGTCATAAAGCGAGGCGGTGACTTCGCCGCCCGTATTCATATACAGCATTGCCACATAAGTGCTGCTGCCGTCCGTGGCGGTCAGGTATGCGAAAGGCACTCCGAGGCTCGTTCCGGTATAGCCCTGCCATTCATATCTGCCTGAGCTGAATGACGGTATGTCGGCAATGTCGTCATAGAGAGCGTTTTTATCGTATTTTTCCGAATCATCCGATCCCGAGAGTTTTATTTCAATAAATGCGTTTGTAAGCCTGCTCTCGGCAGAAACGCCGTCTTTTATAAAGCAGAGTTTGGAACTGCTTATGCTTTCCGAATCGGCTGAATTATAGTCCGAAACTCCCACGCTAAGCCATCCGTTTGGGCAGACTGCCGAAATTTTTCCGGCATCTATCACCTTGCCGCTTATGACCGCCTTTGAAGTATAGTCCGAAGTACTCTTTGAACATCCCGCCAGGCTTAAAACAATCATCCCGGCCAAAACCGCCGCCGTTATTTTTTTTATTTTAGACATATATTCCTCCGATCAAATCTGATATATCCTTCTCATTTCTGAGTCTTTCCGCTGCCGCTTTTGACGCTTTAATATCTTTGAACAAAGCGAAAAACGCTGAGCCGCTGCCGGTCATAACGGCACAATCGGCATCTGTTTTTTCGAGGGCTTCTTTTATTTTTAAAAGCTCCGGATATTTTTCCGATATTACTTTTTCAAATGAATTTCCAGCATTCAGACATATTTTTTCGTAATCACAGGCGTTTATCGCCTCTGCCACGACATCCGTATCGGGATGAAAATATGTTTTTGCTTTATCTACTGCCAGATAAGCCTCTGCAGTGGAGACGCTTAAATCGGGCTTTACTATCATAAGCGCACACTCCGGCATATCGCGCAGAGGTTGTATTTTTTCTCCTATGCCCGTTACCTGTGCCGTCCCGCCTTTTATAAAAAAAGGAACGTCCGCACCTAAAGCGGCCCCGAGCTCTATAAGCTCTTCATCACAAAGCTCAAGAGCAAACAGGCTGTTAAGCGCGACAAGCACCGCTGCCGCATCCGAACTTCCTCCGCCCAGACCCGCTCCGGCGGGTATGCGTTTTTCAAGAAGCATATCCACGCCCTTTTTTATTGAATATTTTTCCGTCACGGCTCTGGCAGCTTTCCAGATGAGATTGTCCTGCCCGCAGGAAAGATCGCTGTCCGGTATGCGGATTTTTATTCCCGGTTCATCCGATACGGTTATCTCTAAGGTATCATAAAGATATGTATTCATTTTAAAGATGTCGCAAAGGCAGAAAATTGAGTTAAGTTCATGATATCCGTCTTTTCTTTTATTTACGATATCCAGACAAAGGTTTATTTTGGGATATGCTTTTATTTTCATCACAGCTCCTGCTTAAAGGTTCCCTATGTTTTTGACACAAAAATACGTTTGTGTTAATATGTGTAAAAAACCGGGGTGTACGATGCGTTCTGTAATTATAGTAATCTGGCTTGTCTTTTTTGTAATAATTTCCCTGCCTCTTTTGTTGATTTTTTATCTGATAAGCAGGAAAAACGTCCATAAGGCCGAAAGGGCCGTGCATGCGGTTCTTGTCAAAATCTTCGGCTCTCTGCGTTTTCTGGCCGGCACAAACCTCATTGTTGAAGGTCTTGAAAATGTCCCGACCGACAGACCGGTGCTTTATATCTGTAATCACCGAAGCTTTTTTGACGTCGTATATACGTATTCGTTATGCTCTCTCCCAACCGCTTACGTAGCCAAATCCGATTTAGCGCATATCCCATTTTTCGGGGTATGGGGAAAACTTATGAGGGTGCTTATGTTCGACAGAAACGACATAAAAGCCTCGATAAATATGATAAAAACCGGAACCGAACACCTTAAAACGGACACCTCTGTATTTATTTTCCCTGAAGGAACAAGAAATAAAAATCCCGAAGAGCTTCCACTGCTTGATTTTCACGACGGCAGTTTTAAAATGGCCCTCAGGAGCGGCGCTCCCGTACTTCCCGTAGCCGTGAGCAATTCCGCCGACGTATGGGAAGCCCATAAACCGTGGGTTCGCAAAACGACCATGAAAATCATTTACGGAAAGCCGATATATATCGACAATCTTTCCGATTATGATAAAAAGCACATCGGGGAATATATGCGAAACATCATCACCGATATGCTTGTATCCTCAGCTTAAGTTTATACCTTCACTTTTCGATCTGGCCAGCACCTCAACCGAGCAATCTGCCATAAAGCTGTTATTTACGTCCATCGCATATTTGACGGTAAGCGCAAGTTCATCAGGATTGTCTTCTTTGAGCTCTATAGATCTTGTCGAAACGGCTATATCTATAAAACCGAAAGGAGTGCGGTACTGTGAAAGTGTCTTTTTGTCTTTTTCAAAAAGCATCGTCACGTTCACGGAGCCGCTTTTTATTATTTCCAGATGCTCATTTCTGAACTTCAGGAAGTTTTTTGTCACCTCACCGGTATCTGCATCGGCGTCTTCGAATACGATATAATGCATGCCGTTTTTAAAATAATATTCTCCCGGCCTTATGACCTCAACCGGCTCCGAAATGTCTCCGTGACTTGCAAACTGCATCCCGTTTATATGAATCAGTATTTCTTTATCCATTATTATCAACTTCTTTCTGGTATTCCCATATGGCTACTTTCGTGGCGGTATCGACAGAACACGGCAGAATTGCGTCCGCAAAAACCTTGAATTTTTCGGTTGAATCGCTTGAATAGAATTCATATACCGGCTTTTTGGAAGACGTGTTTTCCATGTCGAGTTCTTTGAGCAGTTCTTTTAAACACATGGCCGTCTCGTATGCGGGATTTACGAGCGTGATCCCGTCCCCGAGGCATTTTTTCAAAAGACCGCTCAAAAGAGGATAATGCGTACAGCCCATAATAAGGGTATCAATATCTTTTTCCCGAAGTTCTTTTAAATATCTCCCTGCAACCTCAAATGTTACGGAGTCATTGGTCCATCCCTCTTCGACCAGAGGCACAAAAAGAGGACAGGCCTTTCCGTAAACCTTTATCCCGGGATCTTTGTTTCCTATTAATTTAGAATAAAGATTGCTTTTAATCGTACTCTCGGTGCCGATTATGCCTATTTTTTTGTTTTTTGTGGCTTTAAGGGCTGCCTTAGTACCGGGTTTCACAACGCCGATGACGGGAATGTCTGAATTATCCTCAAGTTCTTCAAGTGCCAGCGCACTGGCCGTATTGCAGGCCACCACTATGGCTTTAACTTTTTTGGATTTTAAAAATGCGGCTATCTGTTT
This sequence comes from uncultured Lachnospiraceae bacterium, assembly GCA_964389285.1. Taxonomy (GTDB): domain Bacteria; phylum Bacillota; class Clostridia; order Lachnospirales; family Lachnospiraceae; genus Alectryocaccobium. The sequence goes on from CAYMCZ010000002.1 coordinate 47,945, forward strand.
CGAGTATCTTACAACCGTTTCTTTTGATTTGCTGCCATAAGGCACTCTGGCGGTATCTCCGAAATAAACTATATTTTCATTCGGCAGATTGCTTATGAGCTCACTCACCACGGTAAGCCCGCCTATTCCCGAATCAAAAACTCCGATAGGAGCATTTATGTCTGCTTTCATTTTACCTCCGGTATGACCGTATAATCTTTTCAAGGCAGTCAAAAAATTCCTGCATTTCCTCCCGGGTACCGATCGTGACGCGGATATGCTCACACGTCCTCTCGGCACTGAAATATCTTACGAAAATGTTTTCTTTTCTGAGCTCGGCAAATATTTCTTTTGCAGGCACCGTGCCTTGCCTGGCAAATATAAAATTGGATCTGGAATCCCCGAACGAAAAACCCAACTGTCTGAATTTCTCTTTCGCCCATTCTCTCGTCCCGATGATCTTATCGAGCGTCTCCCTGAAATAAGTTTCGTCAGCAAGAGCCGCCTTTCCGACTTCTATCGCAGGCAGGTTCATGGTGTATGAATTGATCGAATTTCTGACCGCCCACATATATGAAATTAACTCTTCGCTTCCCATGGCAAAGCCTATCCTGATTCCCGCGAGGGATCTTGACTTTGAAAATGTCTGTACCACCAAAAGGTTGTCATATTTTTCTATGAGCGGAAGCGCCGATACCGCTCCGAAATCCACATATGCCTCGTCAATAACGCATACGCTGTCCTGATTTGCCGCTATTATCTGCTCAAGCAGTCCCGCTTCAAGCTCCACGCCCGTCGGAGCGTTGGGATTCGCTATCACGATACCGCCGTTAGGCTGCAGATAATCGTCGATTATTATTTTGAAGTCATCATCAAGCGGCATTTGCCGGTAAGGTATGTCAAACAGCTTTGCCCAAACGTCATAAAACGAATATGTAACGTCCGGAAACAGAATTGGCTTGTCGGAATTAAAGAAAGTCAGAAAAGCATTTGCAAGCACGTCGTCCGAACCGACTCCCACAAAGACCTGGGACGGCTTTACGCCGTAATATTCAGCCAGCGCGTCCACCAGCACGGCGGCCGAAGGATCCGGATATTTTCTGAGAAGATTAATGTCAATATTCTCAAGGACCTTTTTTATTGCCGGAGCCGGCGGATAGGGGTTTTCATTTGTATTAAGCTTAATGCATTTTTTTAATTTCGGCTGCTCGCCGGGTGTGTAGGGAACCACGTTTTTAACATTGTCTTTCCATGACATGGCATTTTCTCCAATTCAGCCTCTTCTTCTCCATGCGGCGGGACTTAAAAGTATCAGGATCGGAATAACCTCCAGTCTTCCCACGAGCATGTCGAACATAAGCACTATCTTATACAAAATACTGTAATTCGCAAAGCTGCTTCCCAGCGGTCCCATCATCTCGAAACCGCATCCGATATTGTTTAATGTGATCGAAACCGCGGTAAAATTTGTCCTGAATCCGAGATTATCAAGACTTATAACCGCGATCGACAATACAAAAATAAAAATGTATGCAATAAAAAAGATATGAACCGCCCGAAGCTGTCTTTCAGGAAGAACCTTTCCGTTCATTTTAACCTTTTTGACACTTCTGGGGTGTATCGTACAGTAAAGCTCCGCCCGTATGGATTTAAAAAGGATAATAATCCTTGATATCTTGATACCGCCGCCGGTACTTCCCGCACAGGCGCCTATAAACATAACCGTATACATAAGTGCCTGAGACAGGGCGGGCCATGCATTAAAATCGGTAGAATAATAACCGGTTGTAGTCATAAGGCTGCCTACATTAAACGCGGCGTGCCTGAAAGTCTCGTTGAAGTTGCCGTATATATGATACACATTAATGGTAACTATTGTTACGACTGCGATGATTATCCCCAGATACACCCTCGTCTCTTCCATTTTGAGGGCAGATTTTATCTTTCTTCTGGCTATAAGATAAAAGAAACCGAAGTTCGTACCGAAAAGATACATAAATACAGTGATGATCCATTGCTGCACGGCGGAATAAGACATACAGCTGTCCGGAAGCACCGAAAATCCGCCTGTACCGGCTGTGCCGAAAGAGATACAAAAAGAATCAAAAACGGTCATCCCCGTAGTCAGAAGCATCGCGGTCATCGCAAGCGTCATTATTATATATATTTTATAAAGCAGGACTGCCGTGGCACGCACCTGCGGCACAAACTTCGATACGTCCGGTCCCGGACTTTCCGCCACCATGAGATTCATGGATGAACCCGTCCTTACCGGAATCAGCATGAGGACAAAAACTATGACACCCATGCCTCCCAGCCAGTGAGTAAGGCTTCGCCAGAACATGGAAGCTCTGGAAACCGCCAAAACGTCCGGTATGGCAGAAACGCCGGTTGTCGTAAAGCCCGATACAACCTCAAAAAGAGCGTCTATGTATCTGGGCATATCCCCCGTCCAAACCAGCGGTATGGCTGCCACAAAACTCATCATGATCCAGACAAGTCCCGCGATAAAAAAGCCTTCTTTTTGGTATATCTCGGTTTTGGAAGGCTTGAAAAGCCGTATGATCTGTCCTACAAATATACAGCAGGCACAGCAAACGAAGTATTTGACCGCCTGTGTATATTCCCCGTAAAACAGCCCGACCAGACCGGGCAAGGCCATAAAGCAGCCTTCGATCATCAAAACCCATGCCAGAACATATCGTATCATACGATAATTCATAACACTGCCTACCTTTCCAGAACGTCCTCAAGGTCATGGAAACCCTTATGCGTGGTAACAACAATGACAGAATCTCCGACCTGAATCGAATCCGCTCCGCCGGGTATTATAAGTCTCCCGGATCTTATCAGTCCGCCGATCAGGACATTTTCTTTGAATTTCATATCTTTAAAAGGAATACCCACGAGAGAAGATTTCTCTATGTTGGTAAACTGCAGGGCTTCAGCTCTGTCGTTTCTCAGTTTGTAGAGGGTTTCGACATTGCTTCCCTGACTGTTTTGAAGCGCACGTACATATTGCACAATATATTCTTTTGCGGTTTCTTTCGGATCAACCACATTTTCGATATTAAGCTCTTTGACTATTTGTCCGTAGTCGATATGGCTGAGCTTTGTGATAACCTTCTTTTTGATCTTATCTTTAGCATACAAAGACAGGATAATATTCTGCTCGTCCATATTTGTGGCAGTCACACAGGCGTCAAAATGATCCAGCCCTTCTTCCTGCAGCAGCTCATAATCACTTCCGTCGCCGCAAATGATCTCGGCATTTGGCATAATATCACTCAATTCTTCGCATCTTTTAATGCTTTTTTCAATGATCCTGACTTCCATACCTGTCTGCAGCAGCATGTCTCCGATACAAAAGCCGGTCTGCCCGCCGCCGATTATCATCACGTTTTTAATAGCGCCTTCGTGAATCCCCATTGCATTAAAAACCTTGAGAGTATCATTTGCCGCGGAAATAAATGAAATGATATCATCTTCCAAGATTTCCACGTCGCCGTTTGGGATAATGACCTGCTCTCCTCTTTCGACGATACAAATCAGAACAGGTTTTTTGTGAATCTGTTGTATATCCCGGATTTTTTGTCCGATAATGGGCATGCCGCTTTTTACCCTTACGGCAACCAGGTCTATCCTGTTGTTCGCAAAGCTGCTGACCTCAATCGCCGACGGGAAAGAAAGCAATTGCTTTACCCGCCACGCCGCCGATCTTTCGGGATTTATTATCATGGAGATTCCCAGCTCTTTTTTGAATTTTTCTTTTTCGGTGAGATATATCGGATTTCTCACTCTCGCTACCGTTTTACAGCCCGCGTCTTTCGCGACAAAACAGCAAAGCAGATTTACCTCGTCGCTCTGCGTGATGGCAACGAGCAGGTCGGCATTTCTGACGTCGGCTTCTTCGAGTGTGATGTAACTGGTTCCGTTCCCGATGATTCCCATACAGTCAGTCTGGATGGTTACTTTTCTGATCATATCCGGGTTTGTGTCAATAACCGTAACATCATGCCCTTCTTTACTTAGCTCATGCGTAAGAATACGTCCGACCTTTCCGCAGCCGATAATAATAATATTCATCTGACAATCCCCGGTTATGGTTCTATATCCTCAAAAGATGCTATCGCATTGTCAAAACGTGCCGTCTCATATTCTTTCATCGTGCGTATCGGCCAGTACATAACGGGCACTCTGTACAGACGGCGGCAGAGACGAAGACTTATGTTTTTTCTGTCCACTATATGTGAAGAAATAACGTCAGGTTTCGCGGTGCAGTTCGTCAGAAGAAGATTTTTTGCGATGCGCACGACAGCCTCGAAAAGAGAATTGCCGAGATCCACGCTTTTTTCAAACATCTGCACGCGGATATATGAATCCCTGTTTCTTCTGAACCATCTTATTATTTTAAAATCAAGAGAAGCCACTGCAAATATTCCATCATATTCGTCAAGAACCGCTGCCGTATCTTCACAAAGCTGCAGCGCGTTTGAATTCCATTCCTTGAGATGCACTTGAACCGGCACCTGTCCGTCGATCAGCTCCAGTGCCTCGCGAAGCGTCGGAATCGTCTCATCCGTATCCAGCAGCCTGCAATCTTTGAGCTCCTCATATGTCATCTCTTCGATGCTTCCGCCTCTCGAGCACATTCTCCAAAGTTCATGATCCGCAAAAGCAACGGGAATACCGTCTTTTGTGAGCCTTACGTCGATAACCACTCCGTATCCGTGCTGAACGGCAAGCTCGTAAGCTTTCAACGAATGTTCGGGCATATTTTTGCAGAAATCGTGAAGTCCGCCGTTCGCGTAATCATAAGATGAAAACAGCGAAAGATCCGGTTTGTCCTTTGTCCTCGGCTTGATGGCTATCGCCCACGCCGCGCACGTTCCCACAGATGCCAGAATTATCTTTTTTGCTGTGCTTCCCATAATCAATACCTCCTGGTAATTATTGATCTTTTTTAATGATAATAATGTTCGATATATTATCGCCTTTGACGAATGAACATTCATACCCTATGCTATCATGAGATTATATCACAGGCTTCTTTCAAAAGCAAACAAAGGTGTATCTGCTTTCCCCGATTGCTTTCCCCGATCTCAATCAAGTTTATTTTATGAAAAATCATTGACAAGAATTCTGTAATACGATATTATCTTTTTTGTCGCAAAACGTGTGTGCTTAGCTCAGCTGGATAGAGCGTTTGGCTACGGACCAAAAGGTCGGGGGTTCGAATCCTCTAGCGCACGCTGAAAAAAGGCCGTCGTAATATACAGAGCATATTACGGCAGCCTTTTCTATTTGTCACAGTTTTCTCCCGGTTTCAGATGTCCGTCCACTTTTTTGCCGTAAGTATATATTACCCGGCATACCGCAAATAAACAGATAACCGTGCAGGCGATATTCAGGTGCATGTTTTCTCTAAGCAGCAGCATCAATATGACGTAAGCGATTCCGATTACACCTACCATCAAAAAGAATTTCCGTCTCAGGCGGCATCTTTTTTTTGCATATCTGCCCGTGGCGAACAAAAACAAAAAGAACATTACGAAAGAGCCGATCAAAAGCAGCATTTTCGGCATTAGATCAACTTCTTCCATTTGCATAAATTCCAGCGAATTCGTGATATTGTTAAGCGCGAAAATTATAAAAATGTGAAGGCATATATAGCCGAGTCCGTTTGTTTTTTTCTCGCGGTCTATGATGTAGTCGTAAAAGAAGCCGTAGCTTAAGAACAGGCCGACCACTATCAGAAAAGCCATGGCCGCAAAATACAGCATATTTGCCGTGATCGCTCCGGTGAAATATGAAGATATGGCGACCACCATTTCACCGAAAGTAAAAACCACATAGAGCATGGCGCGTTCGCTTAAATGCGCGAAATCCACAGCATCGGCCGCACCCTTTTTTCTTACGATAATGACGTTGAAGAGACCGAGAAGAATTGCGGCAAGAGATAACCACGAACTTTTAAAAACGGCGTATTCGGCGTTCGCCGCAAGCACTATTCCGGCTTCCGAGAACAGAATTATTGCCATTCGTCTGCTCTGCCATGCGCTCAGGCTGTCTTTGTCATGGTTTTTCAGCTCGATCAGGTATTGAATTCCCATATTTATCAGGATCAGCGCCCATGCCACATGATACTGGGCATGGTAATCCTGCCAGTTTGTCCGGGTTCCCGCACCGATAAAATAAAGCAGAAACATGTTTATAAACATGAACACATGCTCTCTCGCGCTGTGCCTGCCGTGGATATTCACGTAATACGTCGTAAAATTCCAGATTTGTATGACGGCAAGCGTGCAAATGATATATGCAATAAACATCTCCGGTTTTACGAAACCGCCCTCGATATTATGCAAAAGAGCATTGTTGCGTCCTACGACAAATACAAAGATCAGATCATAGATCAGCTCCACATATTCGACTTTCTTTTCTTTTTTCTCAAACAGATTGCAGATCATATAGCCGCCCCTTTATCCAGACCGTTTTTATTTGTCATCAATCCTGGAGCTTATGGGAACCTGAACGGTTTTATCGTAACAGGAGAACATGTAATCCATTTCTTCTTTGGGCTGTTTTTTCGTCAAAAGGCTTACTACGGGGACAATTACAAGTCCTCCTACCATTGCCATTACACCGGAATTAATCGATGATTTAAACATATATGAAAAAAACGAACCCATACCGGAGACGTCCAGTCCTCCCAAAGTAATAATCATCTGAATTACCCCTATGCCGCAGCCCCAGACAAAACATGTTCCCGTGGCCGCCTTTGTCACTTTTTTCCAGTACAGCCCGTACAAAAACGGTGCAAGGAAGGCTCCCGCGAGCGCTCCCCACGAAACGCCCATCATCTGGGCTATAAAGGTCACCTCGGGATGAGCATCTTTATAAATGGCAATTACCGCCGAAACCGCGATAAATACCACGATAAAGATACGCATGATTCCAACCTGCTTTTTTTCGCTCATTTCTTTTTTGGATCTTTGCTTTATGACATCCAGCGTAAAGGTCGAACTCGAAGTCAGCACGAGAGAAGATAAGGTGGACATGGACGCCGAAAGCACCAGGATAATGACTATCGCTATTATTAAAGACGGCAATGTCGCAAGCATGGAAGGTATAATGGTATCCATGAGCGGTTTTCCGGTCTCGGGATTATATGCTATTTTATCGGCATAGAGTCTGCCGAAACCTCCGAGAAAATAACAGCCTCCCGCAACTACCAGCGCAAAAAACGTTGAAATAACCGTTCCTTTTTTTATGTCATTCTCGCTTTTGATGGCATAAAACTTCCCTACCATCTGGGGAAGTCCCCATGTTCCGAGCGAGGTCAGTATCACCACAAATAAAAGCGCCAAAGGATCCGGCCCAAAAAATGAAGTGTATGCGCCGCCTGCCCAGCCTTCGGCCTGTACGCCGGAAAGCTTTTGTACGGCGGACATGAAGCCTCCGTTGTTCACAAGAACCGCTCCGATTACCGCGCATATTCCGAAAAGCATTATGATTCCCTGAATGAAATCATTTATGGCGGTAGCCATGTATCCGCCGAAAATAACATATATTCCCGTAAGCACGGCCATTATCAGGATTATAACCCAATACGGAACATTAAACACCATGCCGAAAAGGCTTGAAAGTCCGTTGTAAAGCGAGGCCGTATAAGGAATAAGAAAAACAAATACTATGAGAGAGGCGATAACCTTGATATTTGCGGAATTAAATCTTTTTCCGAAAAAATCCGGCATGGTCTTGGCATCCAGATGCTGTGTCATGACACGGGTTCTTCTTCCAAGAACATTCCATGCGAGCAAAGAACCGATAAATGCGTTTCCGAGTCCCGCCCAGGTAGAGGCCAATCCGAAATTCCATCCGAACTGTCCGGCATATCCGACAAAGATAACCGCCGAAAAATACGAGGTTCCGAAAGCAAAAGCCGTAAGCCACGGCCCAACCGATCTGCCCCCGAGAACGAAGCCGTTTACGTCGGTTGCGTGCTTTCTGCTGCGGTAACCTATACCTATCATAAGTCCGAGAAAGATTACCATAAGTATCGCTATGAGCATCTGTGTGGTCATAAAATTCCCCCGATTGCTATGATTTGCGCTTTTACACGCATCACTGCCTTACAGAATACACCCTCTTTAAAATAAACGCAATCACTTTTACACTTTAAATCGACGAAAACAGATTATTATATTCATTACAGACCGAAACTGTTGTATAATAGATTCAGAAAATCATTTCAGGATGGTAATCTTTATGGCTGAATACATCATGGCACTCGATCAGGGTACCACAAGTTCAAGAGCGATAATATTCGATTCATCGGGCAATACGATATCCGCGGGACAACAGCCTTTCAGGCAAATATATCCTAAACCCGGATGGGTCGAGCATGATCCGTTTGACATACTTAACTCCGAATACGCCTCCATGAAAGAAGCCCTGAAAAAAAGCGGGCTTTCCGCTTCCGATATCGCTTCAATAGGCATCACCAACCAGCGCGAAACCACAGTAGTCTGGGACGGACGCACCGGCCGTCCGGTTTACAACGCCATAGTCTGGCAGTGCCGCCGTACCGCTTACATGATCGATTCCCTCAAATCTCAGGGACTTGAGAGCCTCGTCCTCGAAAAAACAGGGCTTGTAACGGATGCTTATTTTTCCGCAACCAAGATAAAATGGATACTTGAAAATGTCGAAGGCGCAAAGGAACTCTCCAAAAGCGGACATCTTTTATTCGGAACCGTAGAAAGCTGGCTGATTTGGAATCTTACGGGAGGCGGCATTCATATCACAGACTTTTCAAACGCCGCCCGAACCATGCTTTTCAACATAAATACCCTGAAATGGGACTCTGAGCTTTGCGAAATGTTTGACATCCCGGAAAGCATGCTGCCGGAAGTCGTCCCAAACAGTATGCGCTACGGAGTCATTTCGGTAAAATGCAGCGAAATAAAAGAATTCTCCGGCATTCCCATCTGCAGTGCCATAGGCGACCAGCAGGCCGCTCTTTACGGGCAGGGCTGTATAACGAAAGGACTTGCGAAAGCCACCTACGGCACCGGCTGTTTCGCGCTTATAAATACGGGATCCGTTCCCGAAAAGTTCGGAAACGGACTTGTCACCACCGTTGCATGGAACTTAGGCGGCAAGACCTCTTATGCGCTGGAAGGCAGTGTGTTCAATGCCGGAAGCGCGATAAAATGGCTTCAGGAAGGACTCGGCATAATAAAAAATCCGGCTCACTGCAGTGAGCTGGCAAAGTCCGTTCCCGATAACGGGGGAGTATATTTCGTACCCGCTTTTACCGGAATGGGCGCGCCTTACTGGGACATGTACGCCCGCGGCACAATAACAGGGCTGACCAGGGGGAGCACTGCGGCTCACCTTGCCCGGGCAGCCCTTGAAGGGATAGCTTTTCAGGTCAAAGACCTGCTTGAAATGATGTATTCTTCTGTTAAAATCCCGGTTCTCAAGGTTGACGGCGGAGTTTCAAGAAGCAATACCATGCTGCAGTTTCAGGCAGATATCCTGAGAATTCCTACAGACCGTCCGAAACAGATCGAAACCACCGCCCTCGGAGCCGCATTCCTCGCCGGACTCGCAGCCGGAGTGTGGAGTGATCCCGCCGATATCACTTCTCTGCGCACGAGCGATCAGATTTTTTATCCGATCATGGAAGAAGAAAAGGCGGCGCAGTTATGTTCTGATTGGAAAAAAGCGGTAGAACGATCGCTGAACCGGGAATCGCGAAATTGAAATATGTTTCACTGATCTTTTGAAATTATGCTGTCTTTAGTCCACGACAGATCCACCCATACGGCCGGTCTGACAACACAGCCATCGTAATTTACAAAATATCCGTCATCATATACATATCCGAAGCTTGCGACCCTGGCGGCTGTATTCGCGGCATTGCCCGGAGAACGCAGCCACCACCACGAAGTACCGCTTCTGCTGTATATATATGCCCCTTTGTTTTTGGCATATTCCGTCGGCTGAGTACATCTGTCTTCATCTTCTTTGAAAATTTCTTCCGCTTCTTTTATGCTGAACAAAAACAGCACGTCTTTTGTAGGTTTTCCGCCATAAGTTTTAAATTCTTCGTTCTGAGGATTTTCGTTTGTCACTTCCAGGAGCATGCTTCTCTCCTCATCGGTAAACATCTCTTTTAACATTTCATCATTCATGTAATGGCGTATAAAAGAGTTTTCCCATGTAATGCTGACGCGCCTGTCATGATAAGGCAGGGTATCGATGCCTTTTGAAGTCACAAGCAGCGCCCTGTCCTTTTCTCTTTTTAAAACTTTCCACGCGACCGGGGCTTTTTCATCGTCGTTTATGTAATAGCTTCCGAAAACTATTTCATCGCCCTTTTTGATGCTTTCAAGCGCATCCATGATCTTTTTCATGCCCGGCGAGAGGGCGCAGATTACGGCTCTGCGCGTATCCATCTCTGAAGCCACATTTTCAAGTCGCTTTTTGATCATATCGAATATTTCTTCTCTGGCCTTTTCGGCATCTTCCATTGCCTTTCCGGCCTTTTCTTTTTCGGCGTTTATAACCTCGTTGAGCGCCGCGGCCACAGAGGAAGATACTTTTTCAAGATGCTCTTTCGTCTTCTCGTCCGCATATCGCACGGCCCTGTCATAATCCCTGTTATCGATCAGTTTTCTGAGTGTCTCCGCTGAAAGCATCTGCGCCTGATCCTCGAAATATGAACGGCTGTCGTCATAGCTTATTTTTTTCTCAAGATCCTGAATGAGTTTATATATCTCCGTGTCTTCGAATTCTTTAAGCAGTCCTTTTTCCGTATCGGCATTTCTGGCTAACTCTACCAGATCCGGCGAGGGAAGTTCGACTTTTTTCGTGTCTTTTTCGGAAGCTATCTTTTCAAACAGGGCTTTCGCAAATTCTTCCGCGTCTTTAACCTTTTCAAGACATAGGGTTTTCCCCCAGTAGGCCAGAGGACATTCGGGATCGATATTTAATGCCTGCTCGAAAAATTCATCCGCTCTTGTGAAATCTCCGTCTTCAAGCGACATGAACCCCCTCTTAAGCAGCGCTGTCGTCTGTATATCCGCAGCCGTAAGAAGTGATTCCGATGCTGCGTTTTCATCTGTTTTTACGTCTTTATCCAGGTCTTCTTTCACGGCGGCCTCAACCTCCGAAAAATCATCCCCTTTCAGCTCAATCTTTTTAAACTTTGAAAATTCTTTGGGAATATCGAATTCGTCGCAATTACTGTAAACGCAAATAAGCCGTTTGCTTTTATCCGCGGCTGATATTTTTAAAAAGCTTCCCCATTCGTTTTTTACATCCGCATCATGAAAATTTTCATAATCGCTGCCTGCCACAATCATTAATCCGGATGACTTTAAAGCCGCGAGCATATGCGCCGCGTCCATCCCCCTTGAAAAAAAGATTTTATATCCTTCTGCCTCAAGCATCTTTCCTATTTTTTTCGCCGTTTCGGCTTCAGGCGTCGGAGAGCCGTCCGCATCCGAATGTTTCAGGCAGATAAAAATATCAGATCCTTCTATATCTTCGGCTTCTGCCGCTATTTTTCTTCTGAGTCTTTCCAATTCTTTCGCTGCGTTACGATATTCCGACCGGGTTTCTCCCTCCGCATTTTCCATAACGCGCTCAAAAGCCTCGTCTTCCATAATGCTTTCATCGGAAGGTCTTTTCATCACGGGACCGTTTTCTTCGTACAGGATGCCGTATTTGCAAAGCACCATGCCCCAGAAGCCTTTCGGCGATTCGTGATCAGCCTCGGAAGCCTCTTTGTAAACGGCATAAGCCTTGTCAAAATCTCCTCTTTGTTTCAGCTTTTCAGCCCGTTCATACAGTTTTTTGATTTTTTCTGAATCCATTAGCAAAGCCCTCCGGCAAACCGGCCGATATACGGCCATCATTGTGTCTTAGATTTACGCGGCGAAGCCGCTGTTTCAAATATAAGTCAAACCATGAAATAAATCAAGGCCTCGAAAAAGCTCCATTGACACTTTAAGGCACAGCGATTAAAATTAAACAAACGATTATTCGGCAGTTATCAGAGGCTTTTTATAATAAAATGAGCGGGGTTAAACAAAAAAACAGAATAAACATGCTGAGCGGCTCTCTGCCGAAAAACATTTTATTGTTTGCGCTTCCTATCGCCGCGAGCAACATAATCCAGGCTTTGTTTAATGCCGCGGATGTGGCCGTGGCCGGAAGCTTCGCCGGAAGCGACGCTCTTGCCGCCGTCGGTGCAAACGCACCCATAGTCAGCCTTTTCGTAACCATACTCACGGGTCTTTCCATCGGCGCAAATGTATATATCTCCAGACTTATAGGCGCCGGGGAAAAACAGCGGGCTTCCGATTCCATACATACGGCAGTGGCTTTTTCGTTTTTAATCGGCATTTTCATGATGATCTGTGCCCTCTTTTTCGGAAAATCACTGCTGCTTGCGACAGGCACTCCTGCGAAAATACTGCACTCTTCCGTTCTGTACTTAAGGATTTTCTCCATGGGACTGCCCTTTCTCATGTTTTATAATTTCGGGGCGGCCATACTCAGAAGCGTGGGGGATACCCGGCGACCCATGGTAGTGCTTATACTATCCGGAATACTGAATGTCGTACTTAATCTTTTTCTTGTAACAGTTTTTAAAATGGGCGTCTCCGGCGTCGCCACCGCTACTTTTGTCTCAACCATTGTAAATGCCGTTTTCATTTTCAGAATACTTGCTAAAGAAGAAGACGCTATCAGGGTTGTTCCGAAAAAGCTTAAGATACATTCGCGGCATTTAAAAGAAATCCTCCGCATAGGGACTCCTGCCGCAGTTCAGTCCTGTGTATTTTCCATATCAAATATAGTGGTCCAGTCGGGTATCAACAGCTTTGGCGCGGATGCCATCGGCGGATCTTCCGCGGCATTAAATTACGAATACTTTGCGTTTTACACGGTTCAGGCTTTCGGCCAGGCCGTAGTTACCTTTGTCAGTCACAACTACGGCGCAAAAAATCTTAAAAGATGCAGAAGCGTTCTGCGTATCGGGATGCTGGAAGGCATCTCCCTGACCGCCCTTATATGTATCGTATTTTTTATTTTCAAAGGCAGCATACTGCTTGTATATACGACCAACCCCGCCGTTTTGGAATTTGGCATGAAACGTCTGGTCTATGTGGCGCTTCTGGAATTTCTGGTGGGAATGTACGATATGCCCGGTGCGGCCATACGCGGTCTCGGCAACTCCCTGCTGCCCGCCGTGATAACAATAATCGGAACAGTTGTTTTCAGGATATTCTGGATAAACGTCGTATTTGCAAATTATAACTCTTTCAGGATGCTTATCACTCTTTATCCCGTGTCCTGGATCCTTACCGCGTCTATGATGATCCCGGCATATTTCATAACCCGGCGAAAAGTCGAAAGGAGTTTTTATGGAATTTGAGATCAGCTTTATCATTTCCCTTTTCACGGCTCTTGTCTGCGGTGCCGCAATAGGACTTGAACGCCAGTTTCACGGAAGTCCCGCCGGACTTCGCACTCATATGCTGGTCTGTATCGGAGGATGCCTTACCTGCATTGCAAGCTTGTATGTTCAGACTATTCTGGGTCTCGAAGGCGATATTTTCCGCATTTCAGCCCAGGTCGTTTCCGGCATAGGTTTTCTGGGCGCGGGCATAATTATCTTCAAACATTTTTCAATAATGGGACTGACCACCGCAGCCGGGATATGGACTACCGCCATAATCGGGCTTCTGGCAGGCTTCGGTTTTTATTTCGGCGCATTTATTGCCTGCGCTTTCGTTCTGGCAATAAATACCGTGATTCTGTTTATCGAAAGACAGTTTCCGTCCATTACATCTTTTTACGTAGAGATAGACGATCTGCGGTTTCCCAACGAACTGATTGATACATTAAAAGCATCAAATCCCAGATATTATCATTTCAAGATCGAATCTCCGAGAAGCTGCTGCCCGGGACATATCGGAGTGGTTATCAAAATCAAAAACATAAAAGATAAAGATGAAGAAACGATTCTCGCTCATGAGCATATAGTTGTGGCATACAGAGACTGAGCGAAGCGAAATACGAATGAGGCTTGCAGCTGCAAGCAGCCGTGCACGGCACAAAGGGCGAATGCCATTTGTTAAGAAAGAACACAGGATCCGCATCCATGCGCGTTTCCTGTGTTCTTTCTTAAACAAAGCGGAGAAGAAGGGATTTGAACCCTTGCGCCGCTATTAACGACCTACTCCCTTTCCAGGGGAGCCCCTTCGGCCTCTTGGGTACTTCTCCATGGCTGTAACAGCCATTACTTTACACGATTTTCCCCGCTAAATCAAGATATTTTTATTTTCTTTTTCTTATTACCGATAAGATCAGTATTAAAGCCCCGCCACAAAGAAACAACATCCAGAAGTAAATCGCGATATTTCTGTCATCGCCTGTCTTTGGCGCATTTGTACGCGGCGCAGGAGTTGAGGTTTTTGAATTTGTTTCCGTAACTGTTGTTTTAGTCGGTTTATGGATGTTCTTAACGTCATACCCTATGTATTCGGCACTGTATCCTGAAACCGCATCTTCAGTTATGGAATACATAATTTCTTCGCCGTTTTCAAACTTAGGGAGATTTTCAAACGTCCAGCTCCAGCTTTCAGCCTCGGTCACCGTCCTGTGATCCACTTCCGTACCGTTCGCAAACAGACGGATCGTGATGCTTTCCGGGCGGATGCCGTCCTGATTTTCATTATCGTCCCAGGTTTTGGAGCCATTGATCTCAATCACTTCCGGCTCATGCGTATTGGTCACATCATAACCGCTGTATTCCGTTGTGTAATCGGAAACGGAATCCTCGGTTATGGAATAGGCGATTTCCGTGCCGTCCTCAAATTTCGGTAGATTTTCAAAGCTCCAGCTCCAGTCATCTGCTTCCGTAACAGTTTTGCTGTCTGCTTCCCTGCCATTCGCCAGCAGACGGATCGTGATGCTTTCCGGGCGGATGCCGTCCTGGTCGTTGTTGTCATCCCATGTCTTGCTGCCGCTGATCGTTATGGTATCTTCTTCGTTTGTAATCGTTTTAATGGCAATCTTTTCGCTGTTAAAATCGCTGACATCCACAAGGACGGGCTCTTCAAGGAGTATATATCCAACAGGTGCCTCCACTTCTTCTATCCGATACGAGTCCTTTAACAGGCCGGATATCTCAGCTTTTCCTTCAGCGTCTGTCGTGAGGGTTCCGACGACCTGATCGTTCGCATCGCGGATAACATTGAAAACCGCCCCTGCCAGCACGTCACCGTCACGGTTTTCTTTAATAACGCGAATGGAGAAAACGTATCCCTCTGCAGATCCGCCGGCCTCATAGTAGTACGCACTTGCCGATGCCGTGTGGTCATAAAGATTCGAACCTCTGATGACTGCGTCATTCCTGATAATTTCGCCATCCACAAGGTCATAGGACGCCTCTGCGGTATAGCGAATGGCAAACCCGTCCGTGGCGGCAATATCTCCCAATTTCAGGGTGAAAGAATCATCATCATTCCATGTAACATCATACTGACCGGTCACATCGGTTGAATTCTGCAATTGCCAATCTCCATGCACTGCAACCCAGGTGCCTTTCATTATGACAATCGAATCCTGCAGCACGGTGAATCCGGGGGTAGCGATTTTATCTGTGATCGTGACATTTTGAATCGCTTCCCCTTTTGTGTTGACGGAAAGCTGATAGCGGATTGCCCTGTCGCTTACAGAGGTCACTTGCCAACCGGCTTTCGACAGATAGTGACCTTCCGGGTCTCCGATGCCGAGGAAGTGGATGGTGTTTCCGATGACCGTTGTCCCGCTAACATCAACTTCAATCGGGATGTATTCTTCTCCATCAACATTATCCCTATCTATCTGGACATAAAAGTAGAAGCGTCCTGTGACGTCTGAATTGCCCTCTACATAGTCTGTGTATGTAAGGGTGACCGTCTTTGCGCCGCCATTGATTACGGCGTTTGCAACCACGTTTCCGTTATCGTCCGTAATGAAAAAGCTTGAGGTCTGATTGAATTTCAATTTGTCCGGAAGCGTTATAGTCGTGGTGTCTCCGGCGTGAACCGTCCCGTTTGGAAGGACGAACTCCGCGTATAAACGAAAGACATCCCACTGACCGGTATCTCCCTGCGGACCGCTTCCGTTGTATGTCTGCGCTTCGATCTTGGTGATAACGTCATTCTGAACCGCCCGCAACATCATACTTTCCGACGCGGCAGATTTCTCAAAATACACCTCTGTTTCACCGGCCTCGAAAACAATTTCCCCGGCAGGCGGCTCAGCCTTTTCCGCTTCCGCCGCATCCTCAATCACATTGCTCTGTATCGCAATTACGCCCTCAGGTGCTTCATCCTGCATGTCAATTGCATCCTCAGACGCTTCCCCCTGTATCTCAATTGCATCCTCCGACGCTTCGCCCTGCATCGCAATTGCATCCTCAGGCAGTTCGCCCTGCATCGCAATGCTTTCCTCATTCTCCAACTCTTCAGCGTAAGCAGCAACACTTACGCCGCCCATAATTGAGAACAAAAGACAGAAAACGAAAAAAAACGAAAGAACTCTTATTAATCCCTTTCTTTGTACCATGATCTTTCCCTCCACATCTATGTATTTGATCTTCGTTTTTCATATGCTTTAACCGTTACAACGAAGACAATAAACTTGAATACATTATGCTGATTGTCGGCAAACATGCACCAAACACATATGATGTTTTTATTGAAATAAATTAAAGAGGAAAAATAAGCAAAGAAAAATGCCAGTCATCCGGCATTGCAAAAAGCATATGAAACGGGCAAAAGCATAAGCATTAACACGGAACCGTATTCCATATTCATCGTGACCTGACGCTTTAACAGTTAAAGCTTTTTCGGGTGCAGTGCTATAATCGCTTACTCTGGCTGCTTTTTTGGCCTCTTAACTGTTTTATAACTCTAACTTCCTGATGTGCGTTGTGTTTTTTCGCAATATAATTAGCGCGTAAGATACACAGCATTCCGGAAACAATGATTTTGCAAATTGTTATATGCATACAGTAATTCTAAAACATATAAAAACCATAAAGGATGTTTTTCTTTACCGAAAAAGCTGCAACTCAGCGATTATTAGAGGTGTAATAAGCGTGCTGCCTATTCTTGCGCTGTCAGCAGTTTTATTCTTTTTAAATATGTTTTTAAGAGTTACAATCCTGCATGATGCCGATCCTTTAATTTATAAGGCGATTTATACGTTTGTCGTTCTTGCCTTTGCGGAGGAACTGATAAAATATCTGGCCTTCCGCTTCCTGTTAAACAAAAAAACATATGCTTATTCCTGGGCTGATGTTGTCGCGTTTATGGTTATCATTGGCACAACGTTTGGGATTCTTGAGGATATCCCGTATGCGTTTGGTTCAAATCCTATTGAAATGCTCGTACGCGGAGTTACAATGGGACATGTAGGATACGGCTTCATCATGGGATGGTTCTATGGAAAGAGCCTTCACACCGGGAAAAAGCATTTTACGATAATTGCATTCATACTTCCTTTTATACTTCACGGACTTTATGACTTCTCGTTATCACCTGAATTTATCGCAATAAACGATGATTTTGCAATTATAGCTGTCTCTTTGGCATTATTCGATATCATATTATTGATATTAATGATACGGTTTTTCATTCGTTCAAAGAAAAAGGCTTTCTATAATGAACCACTGATTATGTTTGAATAATGTGTGATATTTATTCAGCCAATTACGTTTAGGCTCTTTGTTCTTTGCAAGACGCATCCAAAATTCGATTCTTGCGCATTGTTTATCATCAATGCTTTCTATTTTTGCCGCTTTTTTCTGGTTGAAACAAGCGCTGCGCTCACGGCAACTATAGCTGCGACTATAGTTATAATAATCGGTATTGCCGGGCTTTTTCCCGTCTTAGTCTGCTCAGCATCTGCTTTGCCGCCTTCTTTAGGCACTTCTTTATACGGCTCGGCGGAAAGCTCAATCTTTATCGGCTCGAGTACTCTTTCCTCCTCCGTATATTCGTGTGTCTCAGGATTTTTAGCAAGCTTTAATGTATTGGAATTCTGATTGAGGGCCCAAACCATTGTATTGAGTATGCTCTTGGCATCTGTAAAAGCCTGTGTCTGCATAGTATTGCAATAATCCGTGATATATGCGGCCGCTGCCGAAGGATCCTTCTCATAAAGCTGCGCTGTATTTTCAAGCACTTTTACCATGCCGCTTTGCATGCCATCTTCTGCCTTTTTCCAGAATTCAGCCACCGGTTTTCCGTAAACGCGCGGATCGAGCAGACCAATCGTGGTTATTTCTTTAAGCGCATAATAAGCATAATGCTCCGAATCAAAATCATCTCCTGCCGAAACAGGCTGATTAGCACCGTACGCTTCACTTACGCCGGTACAAAGATTTGAAAGCGGAACGAAAACTCCGTAAACATCCGGCGCAAGAGATTCCCATACTACCGTGGACATCGCCGCCGGATAATCCGGATATATCTGAAGAGTATGGACACTGAGCGCCGTGTCCGTACCTATAACGCGCATGTCGATTCGTCCCGTCTCATCGGGGCTGTAAGGCGTTCCTTCATAGCGGTTGCGCATAACGCTGAGCACATCTGCCAAAGAAACCTTTTTATCCGGTTCGAAAATCAGCGGATAGAATTCATTTATGTCATAATCTCCGTATTTGGACGGAGCCAGCGCCACATGACCTATCCAGGTTCTCATGTGACTGTAGTCAGTGCGTATATCGTCACCTGAATATGTAGCATATAAATCCAGCTCGCCTGATTCCCCGTATTTTGCAAAGCCTTCTTTTTCAGGCAATGTCAACAGATTTTTTGATGTAATCACTTCCTCGAAGTCAGAAAGATACTGCATAGTAAATTCATTTCCAAATACCGCCACCTTGTCCGCCGGCAGCTTTACCGCAGCATACTGGTGCCCGGAATAAATCTCGATATACCAGGCTTCTTTCTGATCGGCAATCGTTGCGATATTCACTTCGGCACTTCCGTATTTATCGATTAACCCCGTCAGTATCTCTACAGCTTCTTTTGCTGTCGTGCTCTGGCAGATTACAAGATCATCAGCCGTGTCCTCGATAAGTCCTTCTTCCACAAGCGGGTCGGCGGCAAGCGCATCCTCGTTTGAAAATGCCGTAACGGACATTGTCATGGATACTCCGTATTCGTTTGCACATGCTGCCGCATCCCTTTGTCCGCTCATGCGAAATATCGCATTTTCCATAAACGGAGTCGAAGTATAATGAAATGTCGTCGCGGGAATCTCTGCCTGTACGTTTCCTGTATCGTCAACCGGCATTGTTCTGCCGGGTTCGTTTTCCACACGCTCCGTGACAAGCATGTAAGTCGCCACAACGCCCATGGTGTCATTTGAACGTGAGATAATCGTTGTTCCGTCTTCGCTGACTTCCGATCCGACATAAACCTCTGTACAGGCAAACGCAGAAACCGTCGTGCATAAAAAGACTGCCGCAATCATCATAACCAAGAATAGTTTACAAGGCATTTTAAAGCTCTTTCTCATAGATCCTCCTCCGAAATTTCATTCTTGTCTCTTATAAACAGCCGCCATTAACACTGCTGTTGACGCTGATAATAGTATGAACCACCATGCCGGGTTGACCTGATCTCCTGTATTTGCAGCTTTCTTTTTATACGGAGCCGTTGTCGGCTCGGGGCTCGGCGTTACGGTGGGAGCGGCCTGTGGCTTAACCGTTAATGAAGTGGACGCGCTCCCGTCGTCGAATAATACTTCGACACTATGGCTTCCGTTGACAAGCGTATCAAGAGCCTTTGCGTAGATCGTCGCTTTTAAGCTTCCTGCTTCTGCTTTGTAGTCGGAATCGGCCAGTTTATTCCCGTCTATCCTTATCTCCTTAAAATGTGAAAAAGCAGTATCGTCGTCGACGCTGCGGTTCACTACGAGCTTCACGTCTTTTCCGGAAGCTTTTGTCCATGTGCTATCCGCGCCTTCGGAGAACGTGTAAGCGATACCTTCAGCCGCGATCACCACTTCTTGCGCGGGTGCCGAGGTATCGTTCAGATCGTAGAAAGTCTCTAAGTACAGATAATAGTTACCGCTGCCCGGTATGCTCGCAGTACTTATCGCATTACTTTTCGGAGTAATGCATCTTGCTTTCCCCGCAAGCGTTATTTTTGTCGCCTTATAGTCCTTGTCGTATTTCTTTTCTATATCGCCTTTTTCATCTGTGTTGGCAACGAATCCGATTCCGTTTTTTGCTTTTCCTTCGATTATATATGTTTCGTTATTTATTTCGATATTCGCCGCGTCGGATAAAATACCGTACGCCTCACTTCCGTCAACCGATTCGACATCGACATTCATAGAAGAATCAGTGACCGTCAGGTCAGCTTCGGTCGCTACGCCGTAAACGGTGCCTTTTGCCCTGATCATTACGTCCAGTTTACTTCCCTCTTCAGCTGTAATATCACCCAATGCATAGATCCCGTCTGCAAACAGGACGCTTTCCGATTCTACGCTGATATTGATCCTGCTGTCAGAGAACACCAGATCGGTCGGAGCGTTAACGCCCGTGATACCGCTGAAATGGAACGCATAATCGGTTCCATCGGCTGCGGACATGTCTATTGTTACATCGGAATTATCAAATGACAGACTGCCCGCGCCGCCCATAAGTATCCCGATAAATCCATTGAGTTTGCGGTCGGGAGGATCGAACCGTGCGGGATCAGCCGTTCCCGAAATGTTTATCCTGGAATCTTTTACGTTAAGATTTCCGTTTACGTGCAGAACCGCTTTATTCGTATCGCCGTTATGAACGGCCGGCGCACAGGAATTCAGCACAAGAGCGGAACCGCCTGAAACAGTAACGTCGTTATCTGTAAAGATAGCCGTGCCGTTTACATTCAGATTCAGTGTGACACCCGAATCCAGGATCACTCCGTCACTGTATATACCGTCACAGAAATCGTCTCCGTTAGGCTCTATCGTGAGCGGCGCATCAAGATCGACCACTCCTTGCGCCCGGAGCGCGATATCACCGCCTTTAATATACAGGGAGCCGCTCCCATCCACGGTGAGTGTGGGCCTTACCGTGCCCGACTGCATCAGAAGATCGAAAGTGATGCCGTTTCCGGCCGATTTGGGATTCTCAAAGCTGTTTATAATACTGTTCTCACCTTCCAGATGTACCGTATAATTCTGCGCTTCATTATGCTCGCGGAACAGGCGTATTCCCATGCCGGGATAAAGTTTGGTATCAAATATAGCATTTGCGTTGTCGAATTCCACATTCGATAAGGTTATCTCCGTTCCGTTTTCGTGAAAAGTTACTCTGCCTTTTCCTATACCCGACAGATCCAGCGATTGCCCCGGCAGAACAGCAAAGTTACCGACATACAAAACCGTCTTATCCGTTTCTTTTCCCGATACCGTCAGTTTTCCACGGTCAGATGTGACGATTCTGCCCTCTTTGTCCGTAACCACACAGTAATAATAAGTTTCCCCGTCATCCTGCATGGTGGACGGGATGTGAAGAGTGGCCGTTTTCGCGGAAGTCCCGCTTAGTGTAAACTCATGTATATTATCCGTGCATATCCACTGATATGAGGCAACATTGTCCGGATCCTCGACCTCTATCTCAAATAATGCACCGACCGGCCATATGACATCGCAATCAACAGGCTGTTTGATGATCTTCGGTTCTTCGGAAGCTTCTTGCGACATGAATACCGTTCCCTCATCGGAAGATCCTTGTGGCATGAATGCCGTTCCCTCATTCGTCTCATCCGACACGGGGACCGCTTCTTCTGCGGGCTCCTCTACATATCTTTCCTCAGAGATTTCCACCTGTTCTTCTTCCGTGATAACCTCTTCCGCTGCATAAAAGCTTACTGACGGCAGCGCTGAAACAAGTGCAGTCACCATGAACAGACAGATAAACATTCTCAATACATTTTTTGCTTTCATAGAGCCCCTCCCTCTCCTTTTTCATACACGGATATTATATCACCATATAACCGAAAATGGTACTTCTCTTTCCTAATGCATTGAGAAAACAAAAAACAGCCTCGGATGCGACTTTTATGCGAATGCGTTTTCAAAAAAATGTTTCGCTTTTGAAATGTGACGTGTTATAATAACAACAAAGAATGAATTTCGGGAGATGAGCAGGATGAAAGCTAAGGAAATAAGCGAACTCCAACTTGCAGGATTAAAAATACGACAAACACGCATTTTGCGTGATATGACGCAAAAAGAGCTTGCGGTGAAAAGCGCAATGAGTGAATCCGCAATAAGAAATTACGAATTAGGAAACAGATATCCTGATCAGACAGCATTTGAGAAAATCGCCAAAGCACTGGAGGTAGATATATCTTACCTGCAAGACGCAGATCCTTATTCGACAGACGGCGCCTTGCAGATACTCTTTCTGCTTGAAGACCTTTATGGACTACATCCGGAAACCGTTGGTAATGATATACATCTGGTGTTCGGACCCCGTCCGGATTACGCAGTTCCTGCGCCTCCTCTGGAGCCCCTTCGACTGCGTATAGAAATCGCAAAATGGCTGCAAGTATATAAAATGTTTGAAAGCGGTGAAATGTCTGACTATGACTATGTAAATTGGAAAATCTCGCATCCTTCCTATAACACTTTCCCCGAAACAGTCTTCTGCCCGTTTGGCCTCCGGGAAGAGGCAGAAAAATACATTGCTGCAGGAGAAGAACGGGATGAACAGCTTCGTCAATTAATAAACGAAAGCAATAACGACTCTGAATTTCTCGCAAGATTAGAGAAACTTACACCCGAGCCCAAACCGGTTAAGCAACGAAAACATAAACCGACAAAATCTGTGAAAGGACAATGATATGAACCTTACAGATAATCTTCTCTCAATGATCCGGCATGGAGAGAACTATCAAATCGAATATAAAGAAGCCAAGACAAATCTGCCAAAATCATTGTTTGATTCGGTCTGTTCGTTTTCCAACCGTGAGGGAGGCGACATTTTTCTCGGCGTTCACGATGTAGGCGTCATCTTTGGCGTGGATCCAGCATCTGCATCAAAGCTGATTTCGAACTTTGTCACGCTTGCAAACAATAAAGACAAGATCTTTCCTCCGCTGTATTTGACAGCCAGGGAATATACTTATGTCTCTGATGGAACTTTTTCAGGCGTGGACAAAAAAGGAAAACTGATACAGGAACAGCCCGGTGAATACCATATCATTCATATTCATGTGCCGGTCAGCCCTACGGTTGTGCGTCATCGAGGCC
The DNA here is from genome assembly GCA_964389285.1 of uncultured Lachnospiraceae bacterium. Classification (GTDB taxonomy): domain Bacteria; phylum Bacillota; class Clostridia; order Lachnospirales; family Lachnospiraceae; genus Alectryocaccobium. The sequence continues at coordinate 71,261 of CAYMCZ010000002.1, forward strand.
GTATATTTGACCGTAACGATGATGCCGACATGGACATAACAGACCTGCCTGACCGCGTTTTTCAGTGTTATGCCCGCAAGCAGAGCACTTACTACGTAAACAAGGTATATCCTCATTGGAGTGTGTCTGATCTTCGATCTGATCTTATCGATAAAGCCAGAGAAATGGCAATTACCAGAAAGCAGCTTTTCGAAAAGCAACGGCATCCCTGGGCGGATATGGATAACGAAGAACTGCTTCGGACGAGCGGACTGATCCTGACGGATGAAGAAGGCCGCACCGGCATTACACTCGCTGCCATACTATTGTTCGGCACCGACAATATGATCGCGTCCGCCTGTGCTCATCATAAAACGGATTGCATCTACCGGGTCTACAATCTGGACCGTTACGATGACCGGGAAGTCATCCTGACGAACCTGCTTGAATCGTATGAGCAGATGTTTGACTTCGGACAGAAGCATCTGAATGATCTGTTCGTTCTTGATGGCATACAAAGTGTCAGTGCAAGGGATAAGATCCTGCGTGAGATCATCTCCAATTCCCTGGCGCCCCGGGATTATTCCAATGCTTATGTCCCGAAGTTTTTAATTGAACGCGACAAGATCACTGTTGAGAACGGCAACCGCGCTCACGGTATCGGAGCATTGGATATCAAAACATTTGAACCGTTCCCTAAAAACCCGGCTATCAGTAAGATCTTCCGGGAAATCGGATATGCTGATGAACTCGGCTCGGGAATGCGCAACAGCTATAAATATACAAAACTGTACAGCGGCGCAGAGCCGGAATTCATTGAAGGTGACGTCTTTAAAATCATAATTCCGTTGACAGTTGGCTCTATGACCAAAGTCGGTCCGGGGACCTCACCTGTGGAAGGTGTGCAAGTCAGTGGTCAAGTTGGTGGTCAAGTGGTCAAGTCAAGTGGTCAAGTTGAGAATTCTACTATCACAGTAAAGCTTGATATTATGAAGCTGAATGCTCTGCTGGATTATTGTGTGGAAGCAAGAACACGAGCGGAAATACAGGAATTCTGCGGAATCAAATCCAGAGATTATTTTAGAAATAAAATTTTGAGTCCTTTGCTTGAAAGCGGACGGCTGAAGCGCACAATCCCTGACAGGCCTAACAGCAGCAAACAGAAGTATATCAGAGCATAAATATTGTTATCCCAAAATAGGATATCATGATATGACGACTGTGGTTTGCTTTTGAATATTCCAAATAAAAGAGGATTTGAAATAATGACAGATGCACAGAAACGCGAAGCAGCGCGGCAGTTTTACCAGAAATGGGCCGGTAAAGGCAATGAAAACCAGGATTGCCAGCGTTATTGGATGGATATTCTTCAAAGTATTATGGGGATGGATAATGCGACCGATATCATCCGGTTTGAAAAGCAGGTCATCGTTGGCGGACACAAAAAGATGATCGACGCCTATCTGACGGATACGAAAGTTCTGATCGAACAGAAGTCCGTCGGCATCCCTCTTGATAAGAAGATACATCAAAGCGGTGATATCGACCTGACGCCGTATGAACAGGCAAAGCGGTATTACGACCACCTTCCCTTTGAGGAGCGCGGCCGCTGGATCGTCACGTCCAATTTTTCGGAAATATGGGTCTACGATATGAACATGCCGGTACCGGCACCGGAAAAGATAGAAATTATCAACCTGCAGACACAGTATAGCAGACTGAGCTTTCTCGTGAATTCAGAATCAACCAAAATATCTGAGGAAATGAAAGTCTCTTTGCAAGCCGGTAAATTGGTTGGAGCGATGTATGATGCTTTCCAGAAACAGTACAAAGATCCGGAATCCGAAAGCACCTTAAAGAGCCTGAACAAACTCTGTGTACGTATCGTTTTCTGTCTGTATGCTGAGGATGCCGGTATTTTCGGAAGAAAAGATCTGTTCCATGATTATCTGGTGCAGTTTGAGGCGAAGAAGGCTCGAGCGGCTCTGGCGCATCTTTTCAAGGTGCTGGATCAAAAGCCGGAAGAACGCGACCCCTATCTTGCCGACGACGATCCGCTTCTAGCGTCTTTCCCCTATGTCAACGGCGGATTATTCGCGGATGAGGACATTGAGATACCTCCGTTCACCGATGAGATATTGGATCTTATACTCCGCAGGGCATCGGATGATTTTGACTGGTCGCAGATTAGCCCCACCATTTTTGGAGCTGTCTTTGAAAGCACTTTGAATCCGGAAACCCGACGCGCCGGTGGGATGCATTATACCAGCATCGAAAATATACACAAAGTAATCGACCCGCTGTTTCTGGATGATCTGAAAACGGAACTTGCAGATATCGCTTCGGATCCGATTAAAAAGACAAGGGATAAGAAGCTGCAGACATACCAGAAGAAGCTGGCCTCTCTTAAATGGCTGGATCCGGCTGCAGGAAGCGGGAATTTTCTTACAGAAACTTATATTTCCGTACGTCGTCTTGAAAATCAGGCTATTAAAGCAATCGGCGGTCAAATGGTATTGGAGATGAAAAGCCCGATACAAGTAAACATAGATCAGTTCTACGGCATCGAGATCAATGACTTTGCCGTAACGGTTGCAAAGACTGCGCTCTGGATTGCAGAAAGTCAGATGATGAAAGAAACAGAAGATATAGTTCATATGAATCTGGACTTTCTGCCGCTAACGACCAATGCGAATATCGTGGAAGGGAATGCTCTGCGCCTAGACTGGGAGACGATTGTTCCGAAGAATGAGTTGAACTATATTATGGGAAATGCTCGTGAAGTATTTGGACTAACCGCCAGAAACCGCATAAATAAAGGCTTTCCGGGGCATACGCCTCTTTTTTTATGTCCTGAGATAAGGGCTGTGAGGCACCGGATGGCGGCATAATACCCCACGGCATGAAAGGAGCGCCGATATAACTGAATAACGAGTACAGGCGATAAGACGTTTATTTGTTTCCCTTCGGGGATTCAGGTAAACGTCTTTTTTTATTGCCGATACATACGGAGGGACGATATGAGTTTCGATTATTTTTACGGTCCGGATGATGCAGAGCAGTATTCGTTCTACCGTATTCCGAAGAAGCTGATAACCGGGGATGAGTTCCAGGAGATCAGCACAGAGGCAAAGCTGCTGTACGGCTTAATGCTCGACCGGCTCCAGCTGTCCATACGGAACCAGTGGTTTGACGCTCTCAACCGTGTCTATATCATCTACACGGTTGAAGATATCATGACCGATCTTCACTGCGGGAATCAGAAAGCCTGCAAGATGCTGTCGGAGCTGGAGAACAAAATCGGGCTGATCAAGCGGAAGCGTCAGGGGCTGGGAAAGCCTTCCCTGATCTACGTTCTGAAGTTTTCCACAGGCAATCCACAGAACGATACGGAATCACATTTCAAGAAATGTGAAAATCACACTTCTGGGGATGTGAAAATCACATCTTTGGACGTGTGGAAATCACACGGAAATAATACTGATCTTAATAATACTGAATTGAATAAGACCAATCCTATCTATCCATCGCCGGAAGCACAGCCGGTATCAGAAAAGATCAGCGTTTCGATTGATGGGATGGGAAGGGATGAGATGGATGAGCGCAGATCGTATGAAGAATATTTCAGAGATCATCTTGCCATTGAAGACTTAAAGATCAGTTATCCGTATGACCACGGACGCATTGAGGAGATCGTTGAGCTTATGGTCGATACCGTATGCAGCTCTGCAAAGACGATCCGCTGTGCCGGGGAAGATCGGCCGGTGGAGGTCGTGAAAAGCCGGTTCATGAAGCTGGGTTATGAGCATATCCAGTATGTCCTGGACTGCATCCACGAGAACACCACGAATATCAGGAACATCAAGGCGTATATGCTCACTACGCTGTATAACGCGCCGCTGACCATCGACCACTACTATCAGACGAAGGTCAACCACGATTTATACGGCTGGAAAGAATAGGAGGACGTATGAAGGACAAACCAACTGTGATCTGTGTCGTCAACCAAAAAGGCGGCACGGCAAAAACGACGACGGTGGAGAACCTCGGAATTGGGCTTGCGAGGGAGGGAAAGAAAGTGCTTCTGGTGGACACTGATCCGCAGGGATCGCTGACGATCAGCCTTGGATATCCCAGACCGGATGATCTGGAGACCACGCTGTTTGATCTCCTGAACAAGACGATCAATGAAGATGCGATACAGCCTGCGGAAGGGATTCTTCACCAGCAGGAAGGCATCGACCTGATTCCGGCAAACATCTCTCTTGCCGGCCTTGAGGTAGCGCTGGTCAACACGATGAACCGGGAACGGATTTTGAAACAGTTCCTAGAGCCGGTCAAGAAGGATTATGACTATGTGCTTCTGGACTGTATGCCGAGCCTTGGGATGCTGACCGTTAATGCGCTGGCAGCGGCGGATACCACACTGATTCCGGTGCAGGCCAATTACCTTTCCGCGAAAGGACTGGAACAGCTGCTCCAGACGATCAACAAGGTGAAGCGGCAGATCAATCCGAAGCTGCGGATCGAGGGCATTCTGCTGACTATGGTGGACAGCCGGACGAATTACGCCAAAGAGATTTCTTCCCTGATCCGTGACACCTACGGCGGCCATATCAGGGTGTTTAATACCGAGATTCCCCGTTCGATCAGAGCTGCGGAGATCAGTTCCGAAGGGAAAAGCATTTTCCTGCATGATCCCAAGGGAAAAGTCGCGGAGGCATATCAGAAACTGACAAAGGAGGTGCAGGCCAATGCCGAAAAAAGGCGCAAACATCAGCTTGAGCAGCTACGATGATATCTTCTCAACCGAGGAGAGCCGTGCTGATCAGGCGGCGGAGAAGGTGCAGGAAATACCGCTTTCCGAGCTGCATCCGTTCAAAGATCACCCGTTCAAGGTACTGGATGACGAATCCATGGAAAGGACAGTGGAAAGCATACGCCGGTATGGTGTCATGGTTCCCGCTATTGCGAGGCCATCGCCGGATGGCGGCTATGAAATGATCTCCGGCCACAGGCGGCATCACGCTTCCGAGCTTGCCGGGAAAGATACCATGCCCGTGATTGTCCGGGAAATGGACGACGACGCGGCGACAATCCTGATGGTGGACAGCAACTTGCAGCGTGAAGAGCTGCTTCCCAGTGAGAGGGCATTCGCCTATCGGATGAAGAATGAAGCCATGAAGCGGCAGGCCGGAAGACCCGGAAAAGAAAATGTGGGACAAGTTGTCCCTGATTTCTTCGGGAAGCGGACAACGGAGCTGATCGGTGAGGCTGCCGGGGAAAGCTACAAGCAGGTTCAGCGGTTTATCCGCCTGACATATCTGATCCCGGAGCTTCTGGATATGGTCGATCAGAGGAAGCTCGCTTTCAATCCGGCGGTGGAGCTTTCCTACCTGAAACCGGAAGAACAGAAAGACTTTCTGGAGGCGATGGATTACGCGCAGGCAACGCCTTCCCTGTCACAGGCACAGCGGATCAAGAAATACAGTCAGGAAGGCAAATGCTCACTGGATGTGATGTGCGCTGTCATGGATGAGGTAAAAAAGGACGATATGAGCAAGGTCACGATCTCCCATGAAGTGCTTCGGAAGTATTTCCCGAAGTCGTACACGCCGAAACAGATGGAGGACACGATCATCCGGCTGCTGGAACAGTGGCAGCGACGAAAACAGAGAGAACAGGCAAGGTAACGGTCATTTCTTCGCAGCAATGCAGAGAGATGGCCGCTTTTTTTATTTCACGAAGGGAGAAACCAGAGATGACAAAAGCGGAACAGAAGAAAATGGAGAAGGCGGCACGGTCGATGTTCATCATGCAGGCATTTGGATGTGTCCTGGATGCGATTTGCGACAGCTCGCAAAATGCGAGGGGAAATCCTCAGATCAGGGTGAACATGAAGAGCGGGAACCGGTATATCTACTTCCACCGGTATTTGCAGGATTTCAATATCCAGATCTATGCAAGCGGTGACGTGGATATCGAGTTCAGGGAATTCTGCCATGATACGAGAACTTACCGGGTATTCTGCTATGACAGCAACACGGCTGTTCAGGATGAATTTCTGGATCAGTTTGGGAAAGATATGCTCATGGTGATCACGGAATTTGTGGAGCAGGCTGACTGGCATATCGTTTTGGATTACCTGCCACTGGAGTACACCGAAAACTGGCGGGATATTTTTATAGACTCTCTGGAGCCGGCCGCTAATCCCCAGGAACCGTTCCGATGGAAGCCGGACTGGGTAAACCCCTATGGGGACAGTGATGAAGATTCAGTACAGTAACGGTCATTTCTTCGCAGCAATGCAAAGGGATGACCGTTTTTTTATTTCAAGCACAAGGAGGTTACCAAGGTGAACAGGAAAATCAGCAAGGCAGGAAAAGCCACGATGGAGGATCTGAAAGAAATCTTCTCCGTTCCGAATCCGATGGGCGAGATCAGGATGCTGTCGGTACATCCGCAGCACGGTGTGAAGGTGGTATATGGCTTTGAGCCGGAAGCGGTGGAGATCTTTGAGGATGATGCGGAAGCAATCTTCTGTCTGCACCCGGACAACATCTTCTTCAGCTGCTTATCCACGGATCTGCTCCGTATCGGAAAACGTGTCTATCTGATGGGCAGCGGCGTTGCCTACAAGCTCGACCGGGATGACGACTACAAGGATATGAGTTCGGATGATATGGCAAAGACCTGCCTGGAGCTGCTGGAACGAATGCAGCGCGTAAGGATGGGGCAATTTTGCTTTTCGGTGATTGATCTGACAGACGAAATCAAGGAGGACAGGTTCGATGAAGAAGAATAACAGGAGCGCTGCCGCGAGGGCGGCTGTAACAAAGCAGGACATGAACCGCCAGAATAATGCGGTCCGCAGAATGATGGCCTATCAGGAGAGGATGGTGAAGAAGCCTTGCAGGAAGAAGTTGAAAACAGGACAGTAAACCTGGCAATCAGCACATCACGGCTGTCGGCAAGAACAATCGTTGCCGGAATCCGCATGTATCTCCAGCACCAGAGGAACGCGGCTGCGAAGAAGCCGGCCAAGGTGGAAGGAGTGCATGGGAAACAGACAGTCAAAGAGCTGATCGGACAGAATCAGGGCGTTTCGCGCATGCCCCTGGGAGATGCCAGCATCCGGGACTTTGAGCGGGAAGCCAAGAAGTACGGCGTGGATTTTGCTGTCACGAAGGATAAATCCGTGCATCCGCCGCAGTATACCGTGTTCTTCAAGGCGAGGGACAACGACGCATTGCAGCAGATCGCGGATTCCCTGATGGCAAAGCAGCTGAACGCGGAGAAGAAGCCGAGCATCGTGAAGCAGCTTGAAAAGCTCAAAGCGCTGGTCGCTTCGCTGCCGTCCAAGGTACGCCATAAGGAACAGGAACATTCCCTGTGACAAAGAATGAGCTGAAAAAGAAAATCATCCTGCATATCCCTTATGTGGCGGCAGGATTGCTGGCAACGAATTTTGGGGAAGCATGGAGGCTTGCCGAAGGGGCTAACGCATCGGAGAAAACGCTGTCTCTGATCTCTACCTTGGGGGTAGCCTTCAGCAATCCCCTCCCCAGCCTGCATCCGCTTGATCTGGTGATCGGTATCATCGTCGGCGCGGTTCTCCGTTTTGCAGTCTATATGAAAGGCGAGAACGCCAAGAAATACCGGCACAACACGGAATACGGCTCTGCACGCTGGGGAACGCATAAAGATATCGAGCCTTTTGAAGACCCGGTGTTCCAGAACAACGTGATCCTGACCCGGACGGAATGGCTGATGATGAGCAACCGTCCGAAAAATCCGGCGAATGCCCGGAACAAGAACGTGCTGATCGTAGGCGGCAGCGGCTCCGGTAAGACAAGGTTTTGGCTGAAACCAAACCTGCTTCAAATGCATAGTTCCTACGTGATAACCGATCCGAAAGCCCAGGTGCTCAGCGAATGCGGAAAAGCATTGCAGCGCGGCGCTCCGAAGCTGGATACAAAGGGAAATCCGGTTAAGGACAAAAACGGGAAGATCGTCTATGAGCCGTATGAAATCCGCGTGTTCAACACGATCAATTTTGGCAAGTCACAGCATTATAATCCCTTTGCCTATATCCACAGCGAAAAGGACATCCTGAAGCTCGTCACTGCTCTGATTGCCAATACCAAGGGCGACGGGAAAGCCGGTGATGAATTCTGGACGAAAGCGGAAACGCTGCTCTATACCGCGCTGATCGGCTATATCCACTATGAAGCGCCGGAGAATGAACAGAACTTCGCAACGCTCCTGGAAATGCTGAACAGCATGGACGTGCGCGAGGACGATGAGGACTATCAGAATCCCGTCGATATGATGTTTGAGGCGCTGCGGAAAAAGAATCCAAACCACTTTGCGGTACGGCAATTCGTTAAGTTCAAGATGGCAGCCGGCAAAACCCTGAAATCCATACTTGTGAGCTGCGGCGCACGCCTTGCTCCCTTCGATATTCAGGAAGTCCGGGACATCACGATGTACGACGAACTGGAACTGGACAAGCTGGGAGACCGGAAAACGGCGCTGTTTCTGCTGATGTCCGACACTGATTCCACCTTCAACTTTTTAATCAGCATGATCTACACGCAGCTGTTTAACCTGCTGTGTGAAAAAGCGGATGACGTGTACGGCGGCAGGCTCCCGGTGCATGTGCGCTGTCTGATCGACGAGTGCGCGAACATTGGCCAGATTCCGAACCTGGAAAAGCTGGTGGCGACGATACGAAGCCGGGAAATCAGCGCCTGCCTTGTCCTTCAGGCAAAGTCACAGCTGAAAGCAATCTATAAGGACAACGCTGATACCATCGTAGGCAATATGGATTCCCAGATTTTCCTCGGTGGCAGCGAGCCGACGACGCTTAAGGATCTGAATCAGGCGCTTGGGAAAGAGACCATCGACACCTACAACACCGGCGAGAACCGGGGACGGGAGCAAAGCCATTCCCTGAACTATCAGAAACTTGGTCACGATCTATTGTCCGTTGACGAGCTGGCGGTGCTTGACGGCAGCAAGTGCATCTTGCAGCTGCGCGGCGTCCGTCCGTTCCTCTCGGAGAAATACGATCTGACGAAGCACCCGAACTATTTCCTGACTTCCGATGCGGACAAGAAGAACGCTTTTGATATCGAAAAGTTCCTGTCCCGGAAGCTGACGCTCCGTGCGGATGACCGCTATATCGTGGTCACGCCGGACGAGACGATCTGACAACTGAATATCGGATGATGATGACAGCCCTCTGTGTGAAAACAGGGGGCTTTCTTCATACCCAAAGGAGGCGGATATGGATTCCACAAGTTACAGGGCCAGGGCTCCCGACGGATAAGCCCACAGCTCAGACGGCACAGCCGATGCACCACGATCACAGCAGCTGCATTCAACAATAAGAAAAGAATGGAGGAAAGAAACCCAGGGACGCCGGAGACGGCGGCAGCTGCTGGCAGAAACAATATCCCTTTGGGTTTCGCAAATCAATATGGCATTTTTCAACAGCGCAGTAGGTGTTCTTCAGACACTCGTTATCGCCCTTGGGGCAGGCCTCGGAATCTGGGGCGCGATCAACCTTCTGGAAGGTTACGGCAACGACAATCCCGGCGCGAAGTCGCAGGGCATGAAGCAGCTTATGGCAGGAGGCGGCGTTGCCCTGATCGGCACTACGCTCGTACCGCTGCTTGCCGGTCTCTTCTGATTTTCACGGAGGGAAACCGCTAAATGGACACAATATTTCAGGCAATCACAGATTGGCTGAAAGAAATGCTCGTTAGCGGTATCATGGACAGCCTTTCCGGGATGTTCGACGCCGTGAACCAGCAGGTCGCAGACGTGGCATCTCAGGTCGGAACATCCCCGGCAGGTTTCTCGCCGGGGGTGTTTTCCATGATACGGAATGTATCGGAATCTGTGATCATCCCCATCGCAGGGCTGATTCTGACATTCATAGCCTGCTATGAGCTGATTCAGCTAATCATTGATCACAACAACTTGGCAAACTTTGAGACATGGATTTTCTTCAAGTGGATCTTCAAGACCTTTGTTGCCGTAATGCTGATCACGAACACCTTCAACATCACAATGGCGGTATTCGACGTGGCGCAGCATGTCATCAACAGCGCCGGAGGAATCATCGGGGGAAGCACTGCCGTAGATGCTTCAGCCCTTGCCGGTATGCAGGACACGCTGGAAGCTATGGAAATCGGGCCACTGATTGGTGTCTACATGGAAGTGCTGATCCTTGGCATCGGCATGAAGATCATGTCTCTCATCGTTTTCATCATCGTATACGGACGAATGATCGAGATTTACCTCATGACCAGCCTTGCGCCGATCCCGTTCTCCACGTTCGGTAACCGGGAACAGAGCCAGATCGGACAAAACTATCTCCGGTCACTGTTCGCGCTGGGCTTCCAGGGGTTCCTCATCATGATCTGCGTTGGCATCTATGCCGTGCTGATTCAGAGCGTTTCATTCTCGACCGATATCGTAGCTTCCCTCTGGGGGATCATGGGCTACACGGTTCTTCTGTGCTTCACGCTCTTTAAGACCGGAACACTCGCAAAATCAGTATTCAACGCGCATTAAGGAGGCACTATGGCAGCGTATATATCCGTTCCCAGAGACCTGGGAAAAGTCAAAACAAAAGTATTTTTCAACCTGACCAAGAGGCAGCTGATCTGTTTTTCCATTGCTGCTGCGGTTGGCGTCCCGCTGTTTTTCCTCGTGAAGAAAAGCGGAAATGTGAGTCTGGCGGCTCTCACGATGATCGGTGTAATGATGCCGTTTTTCTTTTTCGCCATGTTTGAGAAAGACGGTCTGCCCCTGGAGGTCATCCTGGATCATTTCATCGAAGCGAAATTCCGCTGGCCAAAAGAAAGGCCGTACTGCACCGATAACTATTACACGGCTCTGATACGCCAGTATCAGGCAGAAAAGGCGGTAGAGAGAATTGTTTTCCATTCCGAGAAAAAAGCCAAAGGAAAACGTCCGGCTGGAACTGCCAAAGTCGCTCAGCAAAAAGGAGCGAAAGCAGGTAGAGCGGATCATCGCGGACGCAAAGAAAAATGATGGCGTTCCGCGCACGGCACAGCAGTCGATCCCGTTCCAGAGGATGTTCCAGGATGGCATTTGCCGAACCGGCAGCAACTACTACACCAAGACGATCCAGTTTCAGGACATCAATTATCAGCTTGCCCAGCAGGAGGATAAGACGGCCATTTTCGATGAATGGTGCGGATTCCTGAACTTCTTTGACAGCTCCGTTCACTTTGAGCTGTCCTTCATGAATCTCAGCACGGATGCGGCTGACTTTGAAAAGAATATCCGTATCCCGTTGAAAAACGACGGTTTCAATGATGTCCGTGAGGAATACAGCAAAATGCTGCGGACTCAGCTTTCGCAGGGCAACAACGGTCTGACCAAGACAAAGTATCTGACCTTCGGCATTGAGGCGGATTCCATGAAGCAGGCAAAGCCGCGGCTGATCCATATCCAGACCGATTTGCTGAACAATTTCAGACGGCTGGGCGTGGTGACGAAGGTTCTGACAGGCAAGGAACGCCTGAAGCTGATGCACGACATGTTCCATCTGGGAGATAAGGACCGCTTCTATTTTGAATGGAAGTGGCTGGCGGAATCCGGGCTGTCCGTAAAGGACTTCATCGCGCCGACTTCCTTCTCCTTCCCTGGCGGGCGGACGTTCCGCATGGGCAACCTGTACGGGGCTATGAGTTATCTCGCGATCACGGCATCCGATCTTTCCGACCAGCTTCTGAAAGACTTGCTGGATATGGAATCGAGCCAGATCGTGACAATGCATATCCGTTCCCTGGATCAGAACAAGGCGATCAAGGAAGTAAAGCACACGATCACGGAGCTGGACCGTTCCAAGATCGAGGAGCAGAAAAAGGCTGTCCGCGCCGGTTACGACATGGATATCATCCCGTCTGACCTGGCTACCTACGGCAGCGATGCGAAAGACCTGTTGAAAGAGCTCCAGAGCCAGAACGAGCGCATGTTCATGGTGACTTTCCTCATCATGAATACCGGGGCGACGAAGCAGGAACTGGACAACAACATCTTCCAGGCATCCAGCATTGCGCAGAAGCACAGCTGCAACCTGCGCCGTCTGGATTTCCAGCAGGAACAGGGCCTTATGAGCAGCCTGCCGTTGGCACAGAACCTGATCGAGATCGAACGCGGCCTGACCACCAGCAGCACGGCGATTTTCGTCCCGTTCACGACACAGGAGCTGTTCCAGACCGGGAAGGAAGCCCTGTATTACGGGCTGAACGCTCTGTCCAACAACCTGATCATGGTTGACCGGAAGCTTTTGAAAAACCCGAACGGCCTGATTCTCGGCACGCCGGGTTCCGGTAAGTCTTTCAGCGCCAAAAGGGAGATCGCCAATGCCTTCCTGGTGACGGACGACGATATCATCATTTCCGATCCGGAGGCAGAGTATTCCCCGCTGGTGGAACGTCTGGGCGGACAGGTGATCCGCGTCAGCCCGACCAGCACGCAGTATATCAATCCGATGGATATCAATATGAACTATTCCGAGGAGGATAACCCGATTGCGCTCAAAGCTGATTTTATCCTTTCGCTCTGCGAACTGGTCGTAGGCGGAAAGGAAGGCTTGCAGCCGATTGAAAAAACGGTTATCGACCGCTGTGTGCATCAGGTTTATCAGTCGTATTTCAATGATCCGAGACCGGACAACATGCCGGTTCTGGAAGACCTGTACGATGAGCTGATGAAACAGGATGAAAAGGAAGCACACCATGTGGCGACTGCCCTTGAAATCTATGTCAAAGGCTCCCTGAATCTCTTTAATCACCGCACCAACGTGGACATTGATAACCGTCTGGTCTGCTATGACATCAAGGAGCTGGGCAAACAGCTGAAAAAGATCGGGATGCTGATTGTTCAGGATCAGGTCTGGGGCCGTGTGACCGCCAACCGTGAGGAAGGTAAATCCACCCGTTACTACATGGATGAGATGCACCTGCTTCTGAAGGAGGAACAGACGGCGGCGTATTCCGTAGAGATCTGGAAGCGCTTCCGTAAGTGGGGCGGCATTCCGACCGGTATTACGCAGAACGTCAAAGACCTGCTGGCGAGCCGTGAAGTCGAGAACATCTTTGAGAATTCGGACTTCATTTATATGCTCAACCAGGCCGTGGGCGACCGCGCGATTCTGGCCAAGCAGCTGAATATTTCCCAGCACCAGCTTTCCTACGTCACGCATTCCGGCGAAGGCGAAGGGCTGCTGTTCTACGGGAATGTGATCCTGCCGTTTGTGGACAGGTTCCCGACCGATCTTGAGCTGTATCGTATCATGACGACTAAGCCCGGTGATGTCGCGGAAGCAAGGGAGGCTGGCTGATGGCAAAGAAAATGAATTTCCGCAATGACATGCGGGAAGCGAAAACCGCAAAAGACAGCGTGGAAGAAGCCGAACGCCTGCCCACGGAAAAAGGTTATACCCGGACAAAGCGTAAGCTGAAAGGCACAAAGCCGAATGAGCAGACACTGCGGCACGGGAAGAAGCCGATTGAAAAGCCGAAACAGTCCGGGAAGCTGAAATCCGCGCTTGTCTCGCAGCAGCTGCATGAGCGGCTGGAACAGGCAGACCAGGACAACAATATCGGCGTGGAGGCAGTCAATCGCGGAACACAGACGGCGGAAGCCGGTGCAGCCGTTGCCAGAGATACTGTCGGCAAGGTGCGTAAGTACGGGGAAAAGCTCCATGCTCGGGCAGTAAAGCCGGAAGTCAGTGCCGAAAAGGAAACGCTGCGGCATGTGCAGGAAGAAAACGTGGAAGGTGTCAAGACTACTACTTCTGCTCGGACGGCGAAAGCCGGGGAAACTGCCGGAAAAGCAGCCAAAGGAGCCGAAAAGTCCAATGCTTTCTCACGCTTCATGCAGAGGCGTAACATCAAACAGGAATACGCGGCAGCGAAGACTGGAAGGAATGTCGGCAATGCGGCATCTCACGGTCTCGCTGTCACACCGACTTTGAAGGAGCGAGTGAGTAAGGTCTTTGCAAAGGCAGGAGGATTTGTGAAAAGCCATGCCGGAGGCATTGCCATCGGCGGGATCTTCATTTTTCTGCTGGTGTTCATCTTTACGCAGATGTCTTCCTGCTCGTCGATGATCGGCGGCTCCGGAGGGACGCTGCTGGGAAGCTCTTATACGGCAGAGGACGAGGATATCCGGGGTGCCAACAGCGACTATACCGCTATGGAGGATGCGCTGCGGAGCCAGATCAACAACATCGAATCCACGCATCCCGGCTATGACGAGTACCGCTACAACCTGGATGAGATCAACCACAATCCTTACGTTCTGACTTCTTACCTGACGGTTATGTATGAGGACTATACGCGGGCGGAAGTACAGACGGCGTTGCAGACTCTCTTTGACAAGCAATACGAGCTGACGCTTGAGGAAGAGGTCGAGACAAGGTATCGCACGGAAACCCGCACAGGGACAACGACGTACACAGACCCGGAGACCGGCGAGACAACCGAGGAAGAATATGAGTATGACGTTGAAGTTCCCTATGACTACTACATCCTGAATATCACGCTGAAGAACAAGACGCTGGAAGCGGCGGTCTTCTCAGTCGGGATGGATGATGACCAGAGGGAACGCTACAATATCCTGCTTTCCACCTACGGGAATAGGCCATATCTCTTTGAGGGCGATATCTACGCCAATGTCACGCCGAGCAGCGATTATCTGCACTATGACATACCGGGCGAAGCCCTGAGTGATGTCCGGTTTGCGCGGATGATCCAGGAGGCAGAGAAATATCTGGGGTATCCGTATGTATGGGGCGGTTCTTCCCCGTCCACGAGCTTTGACTGTTCCGGCTTTGTCTGCTGGGTAATCAACCACTGCGGCAACGGATGGAACTATGGCAGAACGACGGCGGAGGGACTGCGGCAGCAGCTTTCCATCATACCGGCAAGCGAGGCGAAACCCGGAGATATCATTTTCTTCCAGGGTACGTACAACACATCCGGCGCAAGCCATGTCGCGATCTATGTGGGCAACAATATGATGATCCACTGCGGAAATCCAATCCAGTACGCATCTATTGACACAGCTTACTGGCGGCAGCATTTCTACTGCTTCGGGAGATTACCGTAAGAATACAGGAGGGCTTATGACAAGGAAAAGAAAACGCCTTGAAGAGGAGCTGAAAAAGCTTCTTGAAAAGCAGGAAGAGGTAGCAGCAAGAATCCGGGAAACACAGGATCAGATCACTGAAGAGACCAATACGGAGATTCACGAAATGGTTCATAAGGCAAATATCACGCCTGAACAGCTGGCGGAAATCCTGACAGCCTTTAAGGGCGGTGCGAATCCCGGAAATATGAGTTATACCATGGCAGATGAGGAGGAAAAAGACCATGAGAATTAAGAGTATCCTGGCCGCCCTGCTGGCGGTTGTGATCAGTGCCGGAGCGTTCTGCGTTCCGGCTTTTGCTTATACCGGGGAAGACAGCGAACCTACCGTGCAGGATGCCGTCCCGGTTTCTTCGGAAGATACCGATACGGATGAACAGGAAGACGACGATCCTATAGTAACCTCGGAGGATGCCGAAGAGGCAGAAGGCAGCACGGTTCATATCCGCACCGAGAATGGAACCATTATCTTCTCCTTCGATGATGAAGAAGATGGAGAGGAAACAAGACAGATCGGTATCGTCACTACCAACGGCGGCAGGCTGAATGTCCGTTCCGGCGGCGGTATGGATTATGAAATTCTGGATCAGCTGCTTCCGGGCGAACAGGTGGAAGTGATCGAGGACGAAGGCGACTGGGTAAAGATCATCGTCCCGGAAAAGACGGGTTATGTCTATAAGGAGTATCTGCGGATCATTGAACAGAACCAGAGCGGAAGCACGGGCATTGATATCCCGGAGGAATACCTGACGTTGTTTTTGCAGATGCTTTCCGGACAGAGTTCTTCCGGCAGCCTGCCCCTGACACCGGACGGCAACCTGACGCTGGTGGACGATGTGGGAAGCCCGACCGGAGAAGGAAAACAGTTCATCACGATGGTGACGCGATCCGGCAATTACTTCTATCTCGTCATCGACAGAGACGAAAAAGGCAATGAAAACGTCCATTTCCTGAACCAGGTCGATGAAGCCGATCTTTTCTCCCTGATGGATGAGGATGCAGCGGCAGCAATGAAAGAACAGCTTGCCGCACAGGAATCAGAAAAGCAGCAGGAACAGCAGACCGTCACGCCTACAGAAACACCGGATACAGAAAAGGATAAAGAACAGGAACCGGAGCCGGAGCAGAAATCCAAGGCTCCCTATGTCCTCGGCCTGATCCTGTTGCTGGGCGTTTGCGGCGTGGGCGGCGCTTTCTTCTTCATGAAGAGTAAGAAGCAGCAGACAGCTGTTGCAGACAGCCCTGATCCTGATGCGGATTACCGTGAGGATGACGACGGCTACGATATCCCGGAGGAAGCTGAAGACGAGGAGGATTATGACGAAAGCGAGGACGAGTAATGCCAGAAGTCATGACAATCGAAGAACTTCGTGAACTGATCCGGACACTGCCCGACGACGTGATTATCCGTGTGGAGTTCCTGAAGGAGGATGGGAATGGCAGAGAAAAAGCAGAGGCAGTACAAGCTCCATGAGGTCTGCATCCGCCTTGCAGAAGGAACGACGCTGTATTCCACGGAACCGATGAGCACGCCTGACCGCGCCGTGGATGTTATGCGGAAGGAGCTTTCCCAGTATGACCGGGAAGTGCTCTGCGTTGTGAACCTCAATTCCAGGCTGAAACCCATCAATTTCAATATTGTCAGCGTGGGGACGATCAATCAGTCCCTCGCTGACATATCCAACATCTTTAAGAGTTGCCTGCTCAGTAATGCGTCCGGTCTTTTGCTGATGCACAACCATCCGAGCGGAGACCCTACGCCTTCACAAGAGGATATCGCCCTGACAAAGCGGGTAATCGCGGCAGGCAAGCTCATGGGTGTCAGCTGTCTGGATCATGTGATCATCGGCGGGCAGAACGGAGCAACTTACAGTATGCGGGAAGAAAAAATCGTAGATTTCGATCCCGCAAATTACGGCCTTGTGGCCGAGAATGGAGAACGGATTATGGAAGAACAGAAAAAGTACGACGGAAGCAAAAAGGTTGAAGAAATCACCCTGCATTTCGGCAAAGGAACGGCGGAGCCGTTTACCGCAAAGGACGGAAAGGAAATGGTGAGGATCACGATCCCCAATCAGGACCGCAATGATCATACCCCGTGGGCGAGCTTTGTGCTTCCGGCGAAAGCGGTGCATGAGAACCAGTACGGCAAAGGCCTGTGGGCAAAGATTCCTGCGGATGGCACGACTACCGTTACCAAGCCGTATCTTGCGGGCCAGCAGGACGGGAAGAACATCTGGGAGAACGAAAAAAGAGCCGTCCCGAACAGGGAGCTGAAAAGCATGGTGGAATTCTATAAGTCCCAGAGCCGTGATTCTGTCCTGGGGCAGCTGGGCGAGAAGAAAGCTTCTGAACGGAAGCCTCCGGTCAAGCAGAACGCCGGGCCGGAGCTGTAAACCGCCGAACAAGGGCAGCCGCAAAGCTGCCCGATACATTTCGGCCTTTCACATCCCGTGGGAGGCTGATTTTTTATGCTCACAAACAGAAGGAGGATAAGACTATGAGCAATACTGTAAGAATCGGTAATCAGAGTATCAGCTATGAACAGGCCAAGGACATGCTCTTTCCGGAGCTGATCCCGCAGAAAGGCAACGAAGCGCTTCTCTCCGCCCATCCTCATGACAAGGTGGAGGATCTGGCTGTCTTGTATCGTCTGGATCTTCATTCCGGCGACGGCACCATGATGTCTGCCCGCGTGACGCAGGGGCTTCTGGAGGCTTTCGGTGTCAGTGCGGAGCAGATGAAAAAAGATGCACTGGAACACGCGCCGGTCACACACCCGGCCTCTTTCCGTTCCATGGAAGAGGTTCTCAGCGAGATGATGGGCGGTATGCCTGTAATGACGCCTGATGACGGGCAGCCGAGGCTGTACGTGGCAAGCACGGAGACCATGAATCGCGGCGCAGGCGTTCTGGCCTACCCGGACTTTCTTCAAGAGGCTTCGGAGAAGATCGGCGGCAACTTCTTTATTCTGCCGTCCTCTATCCACGAGCTGTTGTTCCTGAAGGATACTGGCGACATCACCAGGCAGGAGCTTACCAGTATGGTGCGCAGCGTCAACGCGGCGGAGGTCAGCCCGTCCGAGCAGCTGTCCGATAATGTCTATCACTATGACGGCAAGGACAGGGTGTTTGAACTGGCAGAGAAATACGAAGCCAGGAAAACGGAGCGTCAGGCAGAAAAGCCGTCTCTTCTCGGAACGCTGGGCAAAGCAAAGGAAGCACAGAAAGACCATCCGGCAAAGGTAAAGTCCGGCAAGGTGCAGGAAGCAGTGATCTGAGGAGGGTTCGATGGGCTACAGACTTGTGATAACGGAAAAGCCCTCGGTTGCCTCTGCTATCGCCAAGGTTATCGGGGCGAAAGAACGGAAAGACGGCTATTTTCAGGGCGGCGGGTATCTTGTGAGCTGGTGTGTCGGTCATCTCGTGGAGCTTGCCATGCCGCAGGCATACGATGAGAAATACGGAAAATGGAGAAAGGAAGACCTCCCAATCCTGCCGGAGAAGTGGAAGTATCAGATATACCAGTCTACAAAAAGGCAGTTTCAGACGCTGAAAAGCCTTATGGCAAGAAAAGACGTTACCGAGCTTTGCTGCGCTACGGATGCAGGGCGCGAGGGCGAATTGATTTTCCGCCTGGTCTATCATCAGGCAGGATGCCGCAAGCCATTCAGACGGCTTTGGATTTCGTCCATGGAGGACAGCGCAATCCGGGAGGGCTTTCAAAACCTGAAACCTTCCTCCGAATACGATGCCCTTTATAATGCGGCGCTCTGCCGTGAACGTGCAGACTGGATCATCGGGATCAATGCCAGCAGGCTGTATTCCTGCCTGTATGATTCTACCCTGAACGTGGGCCGGGTCGTAACGCCGACACTGACTATGCTGGTGGAACGGGAGGAAGCAATCAAAGCATTTGTGCCGGAACTGTTCTATACAGTGCAGCTTCAGGCAGATTCGATCCGCGCATCCAGCAAACGCTTTTCAGACAAGGCAGACGCAGAGGTTCTTGCCGCAAAATGCAGGGAGGATCATCAGGTGCGTGTAGACAGCGTTGAAACAAAAGAAAAAACGGAAAAACCGCCTCTTCTCTATGATCTGACTTCCTTGCAGCGGGATGCGAACAAGGTGCTGGGCTATTCCGCACAGCAGACGCTGGACACCCTGCAAAGCCTGTATGAAAAGAAGCTGGTCACTTATCCGAGGACGGACAGCCGATTCCTCACGGAGGATATGGCTCCGTCCTTGCCAGAGCTGGTGTATCAGGCGGCAGCAGCTTTGGATTACGCCGGGGATATTTCGGTTCATACCGGTCAGGTAATCAATAATGCGAAGGTAACAGATCATCATGCGGTGATCCCGACAAAGGAACTGAAAAGCGCCAGGATCGCGGAGCTGCCGAAAGCGGATGCTGAAATCCTGAAACTGGTGGCGGTGCGATTTATGGCTGCCGCAGGTGATCCCTGCCGGTATGAGGAAACAGCGATAAAGCTTTCATGTGCCGAGGAGACATTCACGGTGAAGGGCAAAACCATCATGCAGTCCGGTTGGAAGGAAATCGTGGAGCATTTCTATCCTGCGAAGGAGAAGGATACGGAAACGCTCCCGTGCGTGCAGGAAGGTATGGTCATTCCTCTTGCAAAGGCCGAGGTCAAGGACGGGAAAACAAAACCGCCGCAGCATTTTACGGAAGGCAGCCTGCTTCATGCGATGGAGACTGCCGGCGCGGAGGATATCCCGGATGACGCGGAGCGGAAAGGTCTGGGTACACCGGCAACCCGTGCCGGGATTATCGAAAAGCTGATCCAGCGCGGGTTTGCCGCCCGCAGCGGCGATAAGAAAACAAAGATACTTCTCCCGACTGAAAAGGGCGTCTCGCTGGTCACTGTCGTGCCGGAGAAGCTGAAATCCCCCATGATGACAGCGGAATGGGAACAGAAGCTTCTTCAGATGGAACAGCAATCCTACGATTCAGCCTGCTTTATGGAGGAGATCAGCGCTTTCGTCCGGGAACTGGTGGATACCGCAGAGGTTGATTCGTCTATATCATTTGCTCCGTCTTTCCAGCGGAAGGCAAGGAAAGGCAGGAAAAGATGAAACGCTATCATTACACTCTCGCAGAACAGGAAACGATCATAAATTGGGATAACGAGCTGGATGAGGCTACGGTCTATACCTTTGACCGCCGCCTGATCAGCAAGCTGAAGGCGCTGGCGGCCAAATATCCGGAGCATTACGTGCTGCTGGATAAGGGAGCGCAGCGCTCCGTAACCTACCGGGTGCCGAAACGCTGTATCGGCATCCGTCCCCCTTACAGCGATATGAGAAGAAAACAGCAGGCCGAGGACGCGAAAACCAAGGGCCTGCCTTTTGATGGAAAGGAAAAGGACGAAGATGAAGATTTTCAAATGGGATGAAATCAATGGACAGGACGAAGGAACCAAAATGGAGGCGTTCCTGACAGCAATCAATGATACGTTTGCGATTATGCAACTGAGAGAGGGCGAGGAAACAAGGCCCATGCGCTTCATTTCCTACGAAGCCCTGCAAAGGAGCGGGAACCAGCCGGAAATCGACCGTTATGAGCTGGTCTACGTGGCTCCGCTTCTCCCTTATAAGGATCAGAACACGATGCTGGAAATGCTCTATGAGAAATTCAACATCGCACACCCGGCGGATTTCCATGGCCACAGTCTTTCGGTCAGCGACATCGTAGCCATCCGCACCAATGGTCAGATATCCTGTCATTACGTGGATTCCATCGGCTTTAAGGAGCTGCCTGAGTTTTTGAAACCGGAGAATTATCTGAAATATGCGGAAATGTCCATGGAGGACGATTACGGGATGATCGACGGGATCATTAACAACGGGAAAGCCCCGGCGCTGCAGGAGGCCGAACAGAGGGAATCCATCCTGGAGAAACTGAAGGCAGCAAAGGAACCGCCGTTTCTCGGAAAGTCCGAGATCGGGGAAAGGAATATCGAATGAAAACCAGATTCACCAAAGAGGAATCCATGCTGATGATGCTCTACAATCCGGGCAGCCGGGAAGGCCTGATCCGGGAGCTTGCCGGTATGAAGGTACAGCTTGCCCCGGAGGAAAAGCGGCTGTCCAGACTGACGGACAAGGTGATCAAAAAGCTCAATGCAATGGACGACGCGACATTTGAAGGACTGGATTTATATCCGGAGTAAGATGAGGAGGCCGGAATGGCAGGAAAATACACATTCTATGCGCAGCTTGCCGAAGAGATGGCTGGCCGCATTACCGCCAGCCGGGAGGCGTGGAAAGGTTTTCTTACCACGTCGGCCCGGCTTTATAAATACCCGTATGAAGACCAGCTGATGATCTATGCTCAGAGGCCGGATGCGACTGCCTGCGCGGAGTATGATCTCTGGAATGAGCGGATGCACCGCTATGTAAAGCGCGGCTCCAAGGGAATCGCGCTGCTCGACCACCGGGGAGATTTTCCAAGACTTCGCTATGTTTTTGATGTGTCAGACACCGGGACGAGGTGGAACTCGCGGGAAGTCCAGCTCTGGACGATGCAGGACGGATACCGCAGCCGTGTGGCGCAGGAGCTTGCCGATGCCTTTGAAACAGGGTATGGCAGCCTGGAATCTGTGATCGAGGAGATATCGGAGAAAAAAGCGCGGGAATACTGGGATAATTACGGCTGGGAGCTTGGCGACATCGTTGAGGGGAGCTTCCTGGAAGAGTATGATGACCTTAACATCGAGGTGAGCTTCCGGCAGGCGGCGGCCGCCAGCGTGAAATACGCACTGCTGACAAGATGCACGGATAACCCGGAGGACTTCTTCGATGAGGAAGAGCTTCAGAACGTATTTGACTTCAACACGCGGCAGACGGTCAACGCGCTGGGCAAAGCCGTAAGCAGCATTTCCACGGAAGTATTTGAAGAGATCGCAAGGACGATCCGCACGATTGAGCGTGAACAGCTCGAAGAAAGGAGCCGAAATGATGGCAGAGATGACGTACCGGCAGGCCGGGGATTATTAGATTCCGGAGATCGGGATCAGGATCGAGCCAGAGCCCCTGGGCAAATGGGGCAGGATGCGCAGAGCGTATCTTCAGGAGAACAGGCCGATGCTCTACAGCGACCTGGTACTGAGCGAGAAACTGTATCCGCATCTTCTGGAGATCCAGCAGAGCGCGGAGAACCGGATGGCGCAGATGATGCAGGCACTCCAGAAGTCGCAGCCGGCACCGGACAAGAAGTCCGACCAGATGGGCTGGGTGCAGCATATGAACAGCCTGAGAGCACAGGCGGAGGAGATCGTAACAGCGGAGCTTATCACCAGTTAAGCCTTGCGGACTTCTTCCCGACAGAACAACAGCAGATTGAATCCATCGACCGGATGGAATCGCAAGCGGAGAGCCAGAAGCAGCCCTCCGCTTTATTTATTTCCGATGAAGAGATTGACCGGGTGCTACGGGGCGGCTCCGGTTTTGCCAACGGGAAAATGCGGATTCAGGCGCTGTATGACACGCAGCCGAACGCGAAAGAGCGTGCCGATTACCTGAAGAATGAGTATGGCCTTGGCGGTAGAAGCTGGACGTTCTCTGATGATACGAGGGGGTTTGTCGATTACAGCAGCAAGGGAATCCTTATTCGCCGGTATGGTTACGATCAGGAAGTCCGCCTTCACTGGAACCTTGTCGAAAAGAAGATCGAAGCGCTGATCCAAAACGGCAGCTATCTGGATGAAGAGGAAAAAACCCGCTACGCAGAGCTTTCAGAACGCTATGAAGCTGCCGGCGGTCTCCCGCTTCCCTCTCCGGCACACGCTTTCCCTGAGCTTGGTGCGGAACCGGTACAGCAGCTGTTTGAGGGCATAGATGCCGATGAAGATGATTTCTCCGATATTGACCCGGCAGCCATTCGTGAAGAGCTGGCCCGCCGGGGCATCGTCAACGGCGAGCTGGTCGATCCGGACGCGCTGGACCGTGACCCGTTTATCCGGCAGGTCATGGCCGATGCGGAGCGCCTTTCCGCTGATGAAGAAGCACAGGAACCTGTTTCCGGTGAGAAACCCGCGCAAATGCAGGGTGAATTGGCAGAGGAAGATACAGGGACGACCGAAGTATCGGAAGAAGCCAAAGCACCGGAGATTCCTGCGCAAAATTTCCGGATTACCGATGACCATCTGGGCGTAGGCGGTCCGAAGGAGAAATACCAGAGAAATGTGGCTGCAATCCGCCTGCTTCGGACGCTGGAGGAAGAAAACCGGAACGCTGCGCCGGGGGAACAGGCAGTGCTGTCTCAGTATGTCGGCTGGGGTGGTCTTGCGGATGCATTTGATGACCGTAAGGATAACTGGAGCCGTGAGTATGACGAACTGAAAGAGCTGCTCACGCCGGAAGAATACGAAATGGCGCGGGCTTCCACGCTGAATGCCCACTACACCAGTCCGACCGTGATTCGTGCAATTTATGAGGCTGTCGGTCAGATGGGCTTTACGAAGGGTAATATCCTGGAGCCTGCCATGGGCGTCGGTAACTTCTTCGGTATGCTGCCGGAGGAAATGCAGGAAAGCCGTCTGTACGGCGTAGAGCTGGACAGCGTTTCCGGGCGAATTGCCAAAAAGCTCTATCCGAACGCGGATATCACAGTTGGCGGTTTTGAAACTACGGACCAGAGGGATTTCTATGACCTTGCCATCGGCAACGTGCCGTTCGGCAACTACCGCGTCGCGGACAAGCCCTATGACAAGCTGGGATTCACCATTCACAACTACTTTTTTGCCAAAGCGCTGGATCAGGTGAGACCGGGCGGCGTTGTGGCTTTCGTTACCAGTCGCTACACCATGGATCAGCAGTCACCGGATGTCAGAAAGTATCTGGCGGAACGCGCGGAGTTGCTGGGGGCGATCCGTCTGCCCAACAATGCGTTCCGTGCCAATGCCGGGACGGATGTGGTGTCGGATATCATCTTCCTTCAGAAGCGCGACCGGCCTATCGACATTGAGCCGGATTGGGTACACCTTGGGCTTACACCGGACGGACTCCCGATCAACAGCTATTTTGCCGAGCATCCGGAAATGGTGCTGGGCGAGATCAGTTCCGAAAGCACGCAGTACGGAAAGGAGGCACTGACGGTCAATCCTGTCCCCGGTGCGAATCTGGCTGATCAGCTGGAGGAAGCAATCTCCCATATCCATGGTGAGATTACCGTGCCGGAAATGTCGCTGGAGGATGAAACGGAAGCCATAGACGCGATTCCGGCTGATCCTTCTGTCAAAAACTATTCCTATGCGCTGGTCGGCGGCGAGGTATATTTCCGTGAAAACTCCCTCATGCGCCACGTGGAGCTTTCCAACAAGGAAAAAGAGCGCATGATCGGACTTCTGAGCCTTCGGAAGATCATGAATGAGCTGATCGAGTATCAGCTGGAAGATTATCCGGAGGAAATGATCACGGCAAAGCAGCGGGAACTGAACGCTGCCTATGACAGCTTTACCGAAACCTACGGGATCATCAATTCCCGCGCCAATGCCCGCGCATTTGAAGAGGATTCTTCCTACTATCTGCTCTGCTCCCTGGAGAACCTGAATGATGACGGGACGCTGGAAAGCAAAGCGGATATGTTCACGAAACGGACGATCCGGCCGGAGCCCCGCATAACCAGTGTGGAGACGCCGAGCGAAGCCCTGGCTGTTTCCATCGGGGAGCGCGGTAAGGTGGATTTGCCCTTTATGGCGGAGCTTTTGGGAACACCCGGAGAGTATGACGAAATCGAAGCAGATCTTCGGGGAGTGATCTTCCGTAATCCGCTGACTTCTGCCACCCGTCCGGAGCAGGGCTGGGAAACGGCAGACGAATACCTTTCCGGGGATGTGCGCAGCAAGCTGCAGACGGCGGCGTATGTGGCGGAGAGCCACCCGGAATATCAGGTGAATGTGGAGGCGCTCAAAAAAGCGCAGCCCAAAGACCTGGACGCTTCGGAGATTGATATCCGCCTTGGTGCGACGTGGATCGATCCTGACTATATCAATCAGTTCATGTGGGAGACCTTCGGAACACCGTTTTATCTGAAGCGGAGCATTCAGGTGAAGTTTTCAGAGCTAACGGCGGAATGGCGCATTGAAGGAAAAAGCTCTCCCAGCTACAGTGACGTGAACTGCTATGTAACCTACGGAACCACCCGTGCCAATGCCTATAAGATTCTGGAGGATACGCTGAACCTGAAGGACATGCGAATCTATGACCAGGTGGAGGATGCGGACGGCAAAAAACGCCGTGTCCTGAACAAGAAGGAAACCACGCTTGCCCAGCAGAAACAGCAGGCAATAAAGGATGCTTTCCGGGATTGGGTATGGAAAGACCCACAGCGCCGGGAAGCCCTGACCAGACGATATAATGAGCTGTTCAATTCCACCCGTCCGCGGGAGTATGACGGGCAGCACATTCATTTCGTCGGCATGAACCCGGATATCCGGCTGCGGGAGCATCAGCGTAACGCGATTGCCCATGTGCTCTACGGCGGAAATACGCTGCTGGCACACGAGGTCGGTGCCGGGAAAACCTTTGAAATGGCGGCGGCAGCCATGGAAAGCAAGCGGCTCGGCCTGTGCCATAAGAGCCTGTTCGTGGTGCCGAACCACCTGACGTTGCAATGGGCCAGTGAGTTCCTGCGGCTCTATCCCAGCGCCAAGATTCTGGTGGCAGGCAGAAAGGACTTTGAGAAGAAGAACCGGAAGAAGTTCTGCGCCAGGATCGCCACCGGGGATTATGATGCCGTGATTATCGGACACAGCCAGTTTGAAAAGATTCCGATTTCAGAGGAACGGCAGGAAAGCCTTCTGCGGGAGCAGATTGAAGAGATTGAGGACGCTATCGCAGAGCTCAAGTACAGCCGGGGCGAAAGCTTTACCATCAAGCAGATGGAGAAGACCCGGAAATCTCTGAAAGCAAGGCTGGACAAGCTGCTGGCTGCGGACAAGAAGGACGATGTAATTACCTTTGAGGAGTTGGGCGTTGACCGCCTGTTCGTGGACGAGAGCCATGCGTTCAAAAACCTGTTTCTTTGCACAAAAATGCGGAACGTAGCCGGCCTTTCCACTTCGGAAGCACAGAAGTCCTCAGACATGTTTATGAAGTGCCGCTATATGGACGAAATCACCGGAGGCAGGGGCGTTGTGTTTGCGACCGGTACACCGGTCAGCAATTCAATGACGGAGCTTTATACCGTCATGCGCTACCTGCAGTACAGCACTTTGCAGAGAAAGGGCCTGTCCCATTTCGACTGCTGGGCTTCCACCTTCGGTGAGACAACGACGGCCATCGAGCTGGCTCCGGAAGGAACCGGATACCGGGCAAGGACGCGGTTCGCCAAGTTCTTCAACCTCCCGGAGCTGATGAATATGTTCAAGGAAGTGGCGGATATCAAAACAGCGGACACGCTGAATCTGCCGGTTCCGGAGGCAGAGTTTGAAACGGTGCTGGTAAAGCCGTCAGACATTCAGAAGGATATGGTACAGTCGCTCTCCGAGCGTGCTGCCAAAGTTCATAGCGGCAGCGTTGATCCTACAGTCGATAACATGCTGAAAATCACTTCGGACGGCAGGAAGATCGGCCTTGACCAGAGACTGATGAACCCGATGCTGCCGGATGATCCCGGAAGCAAGGTCAATGCCTGCGTCGATAAAGTGTTCTCCATCTGGGAGGACGGGAAGGAGGATAAGCTGACGCAGCTTCTGTTCTGCGATATGTCCACACCAACCAATGACGGGAGCTTCAATGTCTACGATGATATCAAGGCAAAGCTGATCACCAGGGGCGTTCCGGCGGAGGAAATCGCTTTCATCCATGATGCGGATACGGAAGCAAAAAAGAAAGAACTGTTTGGTAAAGTCCGTACCGGCCAGGTGCGGGTGCTGATGGGCAGTACGCAGAAAATGGGAGCCGGAACCAACGTGCAGGATCGCCTGATCGCTGTGCATCACCTGGATGTAGGCTGGCGACCTGCGGATATGACACAGCGCAATGGTCGTATCATCCGCCAGGGAAACATGAATCCCAAAGTGCAGGTGTATCAGTATGTGACGGAGGGAACCTTTGACGCTTATCTCTGGCAGACGCTGGAGAACAAGCAGAAATTCATTTCTCAGATCATGACCAGCAAATCGCCGGTTCGTTCCTGCGATGATGTGGACGAGCAGGCACTTTCCTATGCGGAGGTAAAAGCTCTCTGTGCTGGTAATCCGCTGATCAAGGAAAAGATGGATCTGGATATTGATGTGGCGCGGCTACGTGTTCTTCGGGCAGACCACCAGAGCCAGCAATTCCGTCTGGAAGACCAACTCTTGAAATACTTCCCAGCGCAGATTGAAAAGACACATGGCATTATCCGGGGGCTGGAAGCCGACGCCAAAACCGTGGCTCTGCACCCAGTTGTCAAAGACGGTTTTACCGGTATGACGGTCGGCAGCACGACTTTCGAGAAGAAGGAAGATGCCGGCGCGGCTATCCTCGCAGCCTGCAAGGAATACAAGGGGCATGATCCCATTGAGATCGGCAGTTACCGGGGATTCAAGATGCTGCTTTCCTATGACAGCTTCGATAATGCTTATCAGCTTTCCCTCAAGGGTGAGATGAACCACTACGTCACGCTGGGAACGGATGCCAGGGGCAACCTGACCCGTATCGACAATGTTCTTGGCGGGATTGAGGGAAGGATCGAGACAACAAATCAGAAGCTGGATAGCCTCTATCAACAGCAGGAAGACGCGAAAGCGGAGCTTGGAAAACCGTTCCCGCAGGAAGCGGAGCTGCAGCAGAAGTCTGCCCGTCTTGCGGAGCTTGACGCTGCCCTGAACATGGACGAGCGCGAGACGGTCGGCGTGATCGGGGACGACGATCCTGATATCGAAGTCGGCGGTGTTTCCATGGTCGCGGAGAAATCTTCCGTGATGGAATATCTAAAAAATGCGCCGGAATGCGTTTCCTCTGGTAAGCAGAAAAGGCATGAGGAGGAAGTGCTGTGAGCAGGACAAAGACAGAGAATATCCTGATCCGCGTCACACCCGCAGAACGGAAGCGCATCGAAGCGAAAATGGCGGAGTTGGGTATCCGCAACATGAGTGCCTATATCCGCAAAATGTCCCTGGACGGGCTGTGCGTGCAGCTTGATCTGAAGGATATCCGGAACTTCACGGAGCAGGTCAGCCGTATCGGAAACAACCTGAACCAATATGCCAAAGTAGCGAATGCTACCGGCAGCATTTACGCGCAGGACATCGCTTATCTGCGGGAGCAGTTCGCGGTTCTCTGTGACATGGAGGGAAAGATACTGGCAAAGCTTGCCGCTATCAGATGACGGCGCATTTGCGGGAGTTTTGAACCGCAAAAAGGCATCGGGAGACCGGTGCCCATACATCGCCCGAAAAAGCCCTCTCGACATCGTTGAGGGACTGACAGAGGGAGAATACAATATAGACAGAAAGAGACGAAGGAGGCTGTCAACATGAAGGTTATTCGATTCATCGGCAAAATAGCAGCGCTGCCGCTGGCAGTCATCGCGGCAGTTCTGGGATTCATTTTCAACCTGGCAACGAACCTGTCCGGGTATGTGATCGGACCGGCAATGCTTCTGATCCTGGGCTTTGATATCTGGTTCCTGATTCACACGGCATGGCAGCACGTGCTGATCCTGACGCTGCTGGAGGGCTGCTGTCTGGCGGTGTTGTTCGGGCAGGCGGTGGTACTGGAATTCCTGGACAATATCCGTGATGGGCTGTTCCAGTTTGTAAGATCATAAAGAAGAATAGACGCGAGGGGGCTGTCCGCAGCAGGCATGTTGTGGGCAGCCCCCTCCTTTTCGTGCATGGAGGAAACTATGGCAGCGACGAGACTGATTGCATTGCATGTAAACAAAGGCAAAACGGTGGCTCAATGCCTTTCGGAACGCCTGGATTATTCGCAGAATCCTATCAAGACTGAGAAGGGTGAACTGATTACATCCTATGCCTGTCAGCCGGAGACGGCGGCGACGGAGTTCCTGCTTTCCAAACGGCAGTACCAGCAGATCACCGGCGAGGAATACAAGGGAAATATCATCGCGTATCAGATCCGGCAGTCCTTTAAGCCGGGAGAGATCACGCCGGAGTATGCCAACCGGCTGGGGTACGAACTGGCTATGCGCTTCACGAAGGGACAGCACGCTTTTACTGTCTCCACTCATACGGACAAAGCCCATATCCATAACCACATCATATTCAATTCCACTACGCTTTCCTGCGACCGGAAGTTCAAGAACTTCTTTTTTTCCGGGCTGGCATTGCAGAGACTGTCCGACATCATCTGCTTTGAACACGGCTACTCGATCATTGAGAAAAAGCCTTTGTCGGAACGGGAGAAACGCACGGTCTATCCGAAGCGCCATACCATCCGAGAAGAACTGCGTTCTGTCCTGGATGATCTGATCCAGAACAAGCCGAAGGACTGGGAGGATTACCTGCGTCTTCTCCGCGAGGAAGGGTACGAAATCAAGTACGGGAAGCATCTGGCACTGAAAGGCAGAGCACAGAAAAAGTTCATCCGTCTGGATTCTCTGGGCGAAGGTTACTCTGAAAGTGAACTAAGAGAAAAGGTCATTCATGCCGGTACGCGGCACGCAAAAAGAGAGGCTGCTCCACCTGCGGTCGATCTGCTGATTGACATTCAGAACCGGGCTCTGGGCAAAGGCGTCGGCTATGAAATCTGGGCGAAGAAGCACAACCTGAAAGAAACAGCGAAGACTCTTCTTTTCCTGCAACAACACAATATCCACAGTTATGAAGAACTGGAAAAGG
This sequence comes from uncultured Lachnospiraceae bacterium, assembly GCA_964389285.1. GTDB lineage: Bacteria > Bacillota > Clostridia > Lachnospirales > Lachnospiraceae > Alectryocaccobium. Next base: position 101,253 of record CAYMCZ010000002.1, read on the forward strand.
CGGTTCAGATGACTGTAGACGGTTCGGATTCCCTGCTGGCGTCGATCCGCGAAAAGGATGCCCGGATCAAAGAGATTGATGCTCTGAAACAGCATATCTTCAACTACAGCAAGACCCATCAAATCTATCTGGAATACAAGCGGCTTCCAAATGGAAAAAAGGCTGCGTTCTATGAAGCACACCGCGCCGAACTGGAGCTGCATGAGGCGGCGAAGAATGCGTTTGACGCTCTGCCGGAGGGAACAAAGCTCCCCACCATCAAGGAACTGAGTGCAGAGAGAAAGAGGCTGGTTGAGGAAAGGAAAGCCGAGTACGAACAGTACCGTCCGCTCCGGGATCAGAAGAAAGATTTCCTGAGAGCCAAGCAGAATGCGGATATGATCTTACGCAGGCAGCAGGAGGAACGGGACGAACGTCCGAGAGAAAAATAATGTGGGACAACTTGTCCCAATTAACGCATCTTCGTTCTTGCAAGATGCAAGATTTCCTTGAAATTAGCTGCGGTTTATGGTATAAATGAAACCGGCTATCAGCAATCGGTGATTTGATATTTGTTGGAATATTTGAGAATGGAGGTTTGCTTATGGCAGTAAGCTACAACAAGCTATGGAAGCTAATGATAGACAAGAAACTTAGTAAAACAGAACTGACTCATATCGCGGGAATCAGCACGAATGCCATGGCTAAACTGGGACGGGATGAAGATGTACGTGTAAATATTCTTGAGAAGATCTGCACAGCCTTGGACTGTAATGTTGAGGATATTGTCGAATTCATTGCTGAACCAACAATGGAGGAGAAATGAAATTGAGGGGTATGATTAAAAGATCCCTTTCTGTCTTATTAGCTTTATCGATGGTATTGTCAACTACAGCCTGTTCCAAAAAACCTGTAGACACAGGTTTATCAGATCCCAATCCACAGGTTATCGTTGAAAACATCGAAACCGAGAACATAGAGACGGAAAATGTTCTTACAGAGTTTATTACAAGCGAGATATACCTTGAGGAACTTATCTTAGCTGAAGACAAAATAACAGAGCTGCTTCTTGAAGAAGAAACAATAAATGAAGTGCTCTTGTGCAAGACCATTTATGTTCCTCAAGACAGTATAGATGAGTTCTCAGAGCACAGCCAGTTAGCCGGATTGTTTGGCGAGGGTGTTGATATTTCTTCTGTGTTGAAGAAAGTGGCGGTAGGTAGTAGTGTTTAATTTTATTATGTCCAGGCGCGGATGTGAAAAGGTTTATTTCAGAAAACACTGCCTGCCTAAGGGTCAGGATGTCAAACCGTATTACAATATCTCTTTTATTGTTGAGCTTCTCTTATCCATTGCGCTTTATGCTGTACTACTGCTCCTTCGGATCAATTCCGCAAAAGAGTATATCCCTGGATCAGCAATCGGCTTCAAGATTGCAATTGTTCCTGTTGCAATGGTAATTGCGGAAATCATTTGTCTTGTTATGAACAAATCTATGGTTTCAGAATTGACAAAGCAGGTTGAAGCTGAGATGCGGAAAAAGAAACAGCAAGAAGAAAAAGACGGTAATGAGTCTGAGTCAGGGGATAAAGACGATCAGATTCAGAGAAATACAGAAACCAACAATTAACGGATAGGAATGGCCAGGTGAATCCAATGGAGAACAAACAAATCAACCTTCATGTGGATAAAAAAAGAGCATCGCTTGTCATGCTCTTTTTTGCCTTGGCACTTATTCTCATCGGAATTCTCGCAGTATTATCTATCGGGAAAAACTTTGCACAGGTATCCTCGCTACTTCGCTCAGATTATGAGTATTCTGCCACGATGCGAGATTCTATCCTTCAAGATGATTATTACCAGTTTGAAGCAGGAATCAGCTATTCGATCTCGCCCGAATCACAGACCAGCTTGAATGTAGAGATTCTAATGCAGACCGGCGGTTCCTTATATACCACTTCTGTCGATTGGAATGCGGGACAGCTCGGCAAATATGGGGTGGCTATCTCAGATGGGTTGGCACGGTGCTATGGACTGAAGCTGGGCGATTTACTGTATTCAAAGCACATTGTAGACGGTGCGATGCATGAATATATCATCGAACAGATTATCCCGGAGGTTTCAAATGTAAAGTCTTTTGCCAGGAGCAACTTCAGTGAGGGGTTAATCATAATGGGGTATGATGATCAGTACGCTGAAAACATCATACATACCAGCAGAGTGTATACGAAAACTCCTATTGACCAGCTGTCTTCCTCGGCATCGGATATGCCTGTAAATATCGTATACAGATCAGATGAGATTGCTGCGGTTGTTCGGACGCTTGCCCCTTATTTGCTATCCTTCCTTTTTCTTTCAGTCATAGTCTCATATGGAGCCGTTTACTTTTCCAACAGAGAAATCCGGCACAATATGAGCAGGTTGATTATGCTTGGGTTTGACAAGAAGAATCTTGACAGTTCATATAACAGGCTCATCTATAGTATTTGCCTGCCGGCAATCGCAGCTGCATTTCTGCTATCTGTTATAGCAGCATTCATTTCAGGGTTCAGCTTTATGGAAGGCATTTATTTCTTGATTGCCGCAGTAATAGAAGCCGCTACAGTATTCATTGTTGTAAACGGGTGCAGGAAACGTCTGTGGAGGTAACATTTATGGATAGCGTTTTGAGCATAAGGGATGTATCGATTCAAATAAGGAATCAACAACTATTACAGAATATCTCTTTTGATATCGGTGAAGGCGAGGTTGTTTTACTGTCCGGAGCTAATGGTATCGGTAAGAGTTCTCTTCTCAAAAGCATTCTGCGCCTGGATAACGAAGGAAAAACAATTAACGGCGAGATCATAGTCCGTGGGTTTGGTGACATTCTGAAACTAAACGCTGTGGAAATACAGAAATTCAGATCTCGAATTGCATATGTCCAGCAACGAGATGAATACGCAGAAATGGGCAATATTCAGGTTAAGGATATCATCAGCGAAAGCGGCCAGCCGAGTTCAGGAAAAGTGTTAAGCACATCAGAGGTCAACGACTTGATTGATGAGTGGATTCCAAGGCATCATGATAACAGAAGGATATTCGATGCCAAGTCAAAACCGGCAAAATTCAGCGGAGGAGAACAAAGGCTGTTGTCAGTTCTTTCTGTTATCGCAACACGGCCAAACGCGGAACTGTTGATTGTCGATGAGCCACTAAACAACCTTGACTTTATAAACGCAAGGAACATCAGCAATCTAATCAATAGAGTAATTCGTGACAATCCGCGAATGGCGGTTCTGATGATAAGTCATTGCAGAATCTTTCCGTTTATTACGAGGGAAATCAAACCAACCCCAGGAGGAATTGAAGAAGTAACTGGCCCCTATACTTGCCATAGTTGTTTTGGTGAACATGATGACGAAGGCTTCTACAGGTGAAGCATTGGAGGAAGGCTTGAAATACGGCCTTCCTTTTTAAGTGTCTTCTGACACTCAGCTCATCACCGGAGAAATCCGGGGATGTTCAAGGGGATTGGGGCGCTTCCCCAACGAGCGAATAGCGGCTGGGTATATACCCAGACACTGCTCGCACAGAATGTTACTGGCATAGAAATTGAAAATCTCAAGCTTGCAGAACTCAAATCGAGATTGAAAAAGTAAAGCCGTTGTGATATAATGATCCGCAGTGTTATAGCCACTCAAAGCTCATAGAAAAGATAAAGGTGAACGAAATGGCAATGAATTACAACAAACTCTGGAAGCTGTTAATTGATAGAAATCTGATGAAGAAAGATTTGCGTGAAATCTGGTGCATGATATCCCAGAGGAAGACTTTGACGTAGAACGTGGCGGCCAGGTGGAAATCATCGGTTGGATGTATCAGTATTACAACTACCGTAACAAGGCCGTTTTTCCTGGAAGTTCTGCGTTTGCAGGCGGAAGGGACGCTTTCGTTGGACGATGTGGTTGACGTGTTCCTGACAACAGAGAATTATCTGTTCCGCAGAACGATATGCGAATTGCCCACGAACCAGTTGAATAAGATATTCCTGCTCCTTCACAAAGAAGTAATCCGTTACGATGGAACGACGGATAATTACGTGGAGAAGCTGAAATATGCTCTCCTGTCCAAGAAAGAACGGGCGCGCTTCCCTGAAGATGCGGAATTTGCGGATGCCTTTGGAATTAAGCCGATTTATTCCATGAACGCAAAGAACAAGATGTACATCCTGGAGCGCTTTGAAAACTTCGGCACTATTGAAGATAAAGATGTGTACCGCCACTTTGATGATGGCGAGTATTCCATTGAACACATCATGCCGCAGCATTTGACGCCGGCATGGGCGGAGGCTCTTGGGCCGGATTATGAGAGAATACATGAAACATGGCTGCACAGGATGGCTAACCTGACGCTGACGGCTTATAACTCCAAATACAGTAATAACAGTTTCCTCGAAAAACGCGATATGGCAAACGGATTCAAGGATAGCGGTATCCGTATGAACCAGTGGATCGGATCGCAGAGCCAGTGGACGGAAACAGAGCTGGAGCAAAGGAATGATTATGTTCAGCAGAGGGCATTGGAGATTTGGGCATCGCCGGTAACTGGTTTCCGGCCCATCGAGAAGCAACTGGATTCCTACACTCTGGACGATGAAATTGATCTGACAGGACGTAAAATCGCTCGGTTTGCGTATTTGACGTTAGAGCAATCGGTTAAGAACTGGGCTGAAATGTTTGAGAGTGTAGTAAGACTGCTGCCTTCTGAGGATAAGTCCGTTCTGAACAATCTGGCATATGAAAGTGATAGTTCCGTTGATCTTGCGGTGTATGTGAGCCATAAGAAGACGGATCTCCGCGGATATATTGAGATTGAGCATGGTATCTATGTCGAACGCAATACCAGTACATGGACAAAACTATCTATTCTGAAGCGGCTGTTTGCCTTGTATCATCTTGATCCTGCAAATCTGGTCTTCTATCTGAGAGATGATGATGCTGGTGAAGATGATGAAGAAATAAGCGGAACGCGTTATGAGACAAGAAAAAAATTCTGGGCATATGCGCTGGAAATTATCAAAGAGGCAAATGCAGAGAGCGGAGCTTTTAGTAATTGTAATCCGGTGAAAGAAAACTGGACAAACGGTTACTTTGGCATTCAAGGCTTCAATCTTTGCTGTGTTGGCAATTTTGATTCCGCACGAGTTGAGGTGTATCTGGGGAAAGCGGACAATGATGAAAACAAGAGGGCTTTTGATATTATTGCCGCCCATAAAGCAGAAATCGAGGATGCTCTCGGTGTTCAGCTGATCTGGGATCGAGGAAACGATAAGAAGTCTTCCAAGATATACTACAAAATCGATGGAGTAGGAATTGATAACGAGGACGATTGGCCGGTTGTTGCTAAGTTCCATGCAAAATGGTCTCTCAAACTGTATGAGGCTATCGTTGTACCTTATCTGAAGCCTGTATACGCTGAGACAGAACAATCATAAGTGTGTTGCCGGAGGTGCTTATGAAACAGTCAAAGAAAAAAGAATATGAGGAGTTCCAGCAGTACCTCTATAATAAAGCGCACGGCTATATTTGGACACCGGACACGTTGGAGCTGATTTGCAGCGTGAACGACAACGATCCGGAGCGGATTGGTAAGCAGATGCTTGAAATGAGGGGAAAGCTGCGGAATGAGCACGTTGCTCACATGACGAGTGATAAGCATAAAAACTATGTGATCCGCAGCCTCCGCAGGGATGAAACCGATCTGCTGAAGGACTTTCTGTATGAGGCAATTTTCATACCGAAGGGTGCGGAGCCGCCGGCGCGGGACATCATTGAAAAGCCGGAACTGCGCGTGTACACCGATGATTTCGGCACTCGGAAGGGTGACAACTGCCTTGTGGCAGATTTCGGCGGCAAAGTGGTCGGTGCGGTCTGGACGCGGATCATGGATGATTACGGCCATGTGGATAATGAAACGCCGTCCTTTGCGATATCGCTGTATAAGGAATACCGCAGGCAGGGTATCGGTTCGCTCCTTATGGTGAAGATGCTTGAACTGTTGAAATGGCAGGGCTTTGAACGGGCGTCCCTGGCGGTGCAGAAAACAAACTATGCCGTGAAGATGTACACGGACCTTGGATTCAAGACGGTCAGCGAGAACGCCGAAGAATACATCATGGTGTGTGAGCTATAAAATCGCAATTTGTTGAGGAGAAGAATCATATGAAAGCAATATTTCTGAATGGAAGTCCAAGGAAGAATTGGAACACCCATAAACTCTTGATGGAAGCAGAACGCGGGGCAAAAGAGATGGGTGCTGAGACAGAGATGATTCATCTCTATGATCTGCATTACACTGATTGCAGATCCTGTTTTGCCTGCAAGATCAAGGGCACGAAAACAAACGGCGTCTGCGCTGTCCGGGATGACCTTCGCCCGGTACTGGAGAAGCTTCATGAAACCAATGTCGTGATTATGGGAACCCCTATCTACTATGATGGGATGACAGGTGAAATGGCATCGCTTATCCACAGGATGCTGTTTCCGACCGTGCTGTACAACAAGGATCAGGAAAATGAAAGACTGAATCCGATCCGAAAGAAATGCGGCTTGATCGTCACAAGCCAGGTTCCGCTGGATATCCTGAACCGGGGCTATAATTATCCGTTTGAAACAGCGGCAGAAGCCATCACCTCTTATTTCGGCGACTGCGAAACTCTGTACGCGGCTGATACTTGGCAGTTTGATGACTACAGCAGGTACGAAGCGGATGTCTTTGATCTGGAACATAAAATGCATCAAAGGGATGTACAGTTCCCGATCGATCTGGAGAAGGCTTACGAACTTGGAAAGAGGCTGTGCATTTAAAAAAAGAGGACTGGCAAATGTTTACAGAGAATATGATCGCTCCGTGCGGGCTGGATTGCAGTATTTGCAGTCAGGCTCTCAATAAAGAGAAACCTTGCGCCGGCTGTAATGGACCGGACGACAACAAGCCCGAATTTTGTGCAACCATGTGTACAATTATAAAATGCGTAAGGCGAAAGGAATATCGTTTCTGCGATGAATGCAAGGATTTCCCGTGTGAGGATTCCGTTGAGCGTGAAACGCGATATTTAAGCCAGTATGCGCTGAAAGAATCCCCGTTTGAAAACATGAAAGCCATCTGTGAAAGTGGAATGAAGGCATTTCTTGAAGCTGAGAGGAAAAAGTGGACCTGTGAATGCGGAGGCATTATATGCGTCCATGATGGCATTTGCAGCGTTTGTGGAAAGATTCACCGCTAAAAGGAGATACAGATGACGGATATCTATACGCCTCTGGAGATTAAAGGAAAAGTACTGAAAAACAGGATCGTCCTGGGCCCGGCAGAGCGAGTCGGCTATACCTTCACCTATGATGATGCGGTCATGGGTGAATCGATCACGCAGGAGTACATCACTCTTACCGGAAGCAATATCGGACTGATCATCAGCCAAGCCCTGGTTGTTTCGCAGAAGAGCATTGATCATACCGGATGGCCGATGCCGGGCGCTTTTAAAAGAGAAAATCTTGAACCGCTGAAGCGGATCGCGGAAGCTGCCCGCAGAAACGGATCTGTGTTTATTGTTCAACTCGGTTCGGGGTATCCGTACTCGAACAGCTGGACGACAGAGGAAATGGATGAATTTTTGAATCAGTTTTTGGTCGGCGCACAGCTTTGTATCGACGCGGGTGTTGATGGCATTGAGATTCATGGTTGTCATGATCTGACACTTGGACAGATCGTTGATCCGTATAAAAACCGGCGAACAGATAAGTATAGCAACGGGCTGGATTTTGTCCGGGAAATCGTTGAGTTTACAAGGAACAATGCTCCGGATGACTTTATCATTTCCTACCGCATGGGATGCAGCTTTGACTGGGATGCGGATATCCGTCTGGCAAAGGCAATCGAAGAAATGGGGATTGATATATTGAACGTGTCATATGGTGCGGTCAGAAAGTATCCGACCGGAATACCATCAGGCTATGAGTATTCAGAAGTGACATTCGCGGCATCATTACTGAAACAGTATGTAAATATCCCTGTTATTGCAGGCATCGGAATCGAGACGATTCGTCGCGGAGATAAGCTGATTCAGAACGGAGGCGCGGATCTGGTCGCCTATGCAAAACCGTTTCTGGCAGATCCGTTGTTTGCAACCAGAAGCCTGGATGATCCGGATTACAAGCCGTGCCTTGGATGCCGCATGTGCGTGTGGGGCAGTGACGGAAGCAAATGTCCGGGAAGGATCAGATCAGTAAAGATTGACGGATAAACATAGTTGAAATTAGTGTTGGGAGGAAATATATAATGACATTCATGGAATTGGCAAAAGACAGGTATTCAGAACGTAAATTTGACATCCGTCCGGTTGAGCAGGAAAAGATAGAACAGATACTGGAGGCAGGACGCATTGCCCCGACGGCGTGCAACTATCAGCCTCAAAGAGTCTATGTAATCCGTAGTGAGGAGGCTTTAAAGAAAGCAAGGAGTATGCGGGTATCGCATTACAACGCGCCGCTGATGCTTCTGGTTTGCTATGACAAAAATGTTGTATGGCATAATCCGGCTGACCGGAAATATGAGGATTACAACTCCGGGGAGCAGGACGCGACGATTGCAGCAACAACTATGATGTATGAGGCACAGGAACTCGGAGTTCATAGCATATGGCTTCGTGGATTCGATTCCGTGGCTGTATCGGAAACATTCGACCTTCCCGAAAACATTGTTCCGGTCATGATGTTTGCTATGGGCTATCCGGCAGAAGACAGTAAGCCAAATCCCTGGCACTATAAACGTAATCCGATAGAGGATATGGCTACTGAAATATAAATTCCCAGTTTGTCGAGATGAAGGGAGGCCGTCATGAACATAAACACACTAAATATACTGGCGGACGCCATCTCTGATGTAGGATCGTGGTGGTGCTGGTATGCAGATGACGATATGCTTCAGCTGGAGTTCTGTGATGTGCAGCTTTATGATGAAACAAAAGCTGAAAAAGAAACACATACTACTGATGTTTTGGCAGTGCGTTTCTACGGTCATGTTTTTGCTGTCTTCCTGAGTGATCTGAATGATGAAAACTGGCATGTACGTTTCCGCGATGACGATTCGATCCTATATCCTGTCGATGCCTATGACATGGTATTTGACGATAAAAAAGAGGCTGAGTTGGTATTGAATAATTACAGAAACCGGATCTCCGTCAAAAACTTTAGCGGTACAGAAACTCTGGCAGCCGCAAAACACCTTTTCTGTGCCCGATGCGATGTAGTTGGCTTTATCGTTGGCGGCGATGAAATAGAGATTGCAGGGGAAAAAGGAAAGTATACGGAAGAAGAAATAGAGCCTTTGTCAAGAAAGTGGTGGGAATACTGGAAAGACTACTGGCGTTTAAGAGGGTCCCGTGACGCTTTGACCAAGGATTTTGCCTGCGAAGTGACGATTCCTGTGAATAACGAGGATCCGCAGGGCAAATGGTAGTACGGAAAGGAAAATTCCCGTTTGTGGAGAAGAAATCTAGTTTCAGCAGGAGTAAACCAACGGTCGGTTGTTTTGGCGCCTTCCGGATGGTATTTTTGCGCGGGAAGTACATACAGGTGAAACAATCCACACCCGTAATCTATATGAAACAGTATTTGTCAGAGGATTCCTGACATGATTCCTGTAATCTTAAGAAAACACAGAAAGGTCAAAATGGTAACGTAAATGGTGAGTGTCAAGGGCTGCCGGAAGGTGGAAAGGAAAAAATTTTTGACGTAGCGAAAGCTCATAACAACAGATCAATCGGAGGCTCGGAGCAAAGGGATCCACTTCCCTGTCCCCGAGCCTTTTACGTGTCAGTAGAGAACGCGGCGGCAGAAAATGGCATTGACTGTGGATCAACATGCAGAAATTTTTCAAAAAGTAATGTTGACAACACGAGAAATGAAAAGAGCCGTGCTGGCCGCGTGTTCTATCTCCCAGCTTTACTTTGTACAATTCTAGTACAAGACGGAAAGGAGGGAGATGCCGATGCTTTATAAAAACGACACGATTGACAACGCATCCATCGGCTCCTTTATCCGTTCCGCAAGAAAGATGAAAGGGTTTACCCAGGAAGAACTGGCACAGGCTTTGAGAATAGACTCCAAGTATCTCAGCCAGGTGGAACGCGGGGTATCCTTACCTTCTTATCCTCTGATGGTCGCTTTCAGTGATACATTGGAGGTCAGCATGGAATTCCTTACCAGAGGAGTCGAAGGATCAAGTAAATCGGTCGATAAAGAAACGCTGTTCTGCATTCCGGAGGCGAAAGGATTAACGGAGGATGAGTATCAGTTCATAGAAAAGTCTATGAAGGACTTGATAAAGAATCTAAAGAAGAGAAAATCATAACATATCGCACGGAATGAAGAGCTATCGGGTTCAGCAAATCACAGAATTGTCCTGATAGCAGATAACGAAGAAACGTCCGCAAAGCTATCAGGCTGTTTTGAGGCATGGTAGTTTTGCGGGTTTTTTATATCTTTACGCCCTGATAACCAGGAGACGGCTGAAAGGAGGTTCAGGTCATGTTAAAGGAATTATTATCGAGAAAGAAGAAGGGCGATTCTTCATCAGAGAAACGGACCGGGAATTTCCGAGAGATTCCCGAAGAGGACATGCTGCGTAATGAGTTCCAGGATCTTCTGTTTCAGATCATTTTCAAAACAGAGGCCGCGCTTCATAACGAAGAAGATCCCCTGGAGATTGCAATCGGCGTCATGAAAGCAGCCTGTGAACTGTACGATGCCGACTGGTGCGGGATTCTGACAGCTGATCTTCAGACGCAGGTATTCATACCGGAGATCTGGTATGAAGTCGGTCTCGGTCCGATGAAGGAAACGCTGTTCAACGAAGTGGAGTTCACAGAAGAGTTTGCGACATGGGTGCAGCACTTGATGGATCAGGAGCCGCTGGTCATTCCGGACATTGAGGCGATCAGGAAAACGAATCCGAAGGAATATGAGGCGTATAAGAGGCTGGATGCCCGGTCTATCGTCGGTGTTCCTTTTGGTCAGCATCCGTTGGGCTTCATGGTCGTCCGTAATGTAAAGCGTTATGCGGAGCAATATCAGCCGCTTCAGCTGGCGTGCTTTGTGGCCATGATGATGCTGGAACAGATCAGGCGTGCCAGAATGGAAAAAGTCATGTACGTGGAGGAACCAGATGATGGCAAGTTCCATATCCGTTACAACATCCTCGGCCCGCATAACATGGTGATCAAAGGGCATGAGGTCTGCGAACAGGATTTGCCGCATCCGAATCGCCGCGCGTGGATTGTCATGCTGTATATGGTGCTGCATAAGATACCGGTGGATCAGCAGAGGCTGATTGAGGAAAACTGGCCGGATGAACCGGAAAGCACCGTAAGAAACAATATCCGACAGGCAATTTTCCGAATGCATAATGATCTCGCCGCCTATCACGATGTGAAGGTTATAGATGCCCGGAATAAGATGTTGACATTTTCTGATGATGTGAAGATTACGACGGATGCACAGGAGCTAGAGGATATCTACCAGCGGACAAGGAAGATGACAGACAGTAATGATAAGCTGATGCTCTTGGAGAAAGCGTTTTCTTTATATCGCGGCAGGCTCTTTATCCAAGGTGAATCCGATATCGGCACCTGGCTGTACACCTATACATCTCATTACAACCAGATTTACGTCGATATCACATCAGAGATCCTTGCAATACTTGGACACAATAAGGACTATCGATGCATCATGGAGATTGGCCCGCGGGCGCTTGAGATGGAACCTGGAATCCAAGCGGCATATTACTGGGTCATTATTGCAGCAGACAACATGGGTAACAGCGTGGCAAAGGAGCAATTCCTGAAGAAAGCACAAGAGGAACTGATTGAGGAGGAATATGAACGGCTGACGGAGCTGCTGACGCTCCAGAAGCATTGAAATCGGTCTGAAATCTCGTGTAACAGGAATGTAACAGCTACGGTAACAGCAAAGTAACAGGATTGGAAAAAATATTTTCATGTAACAGGATTGTAGCGGTCTGTGTAGCAGGCTGAGTCACAGCCACTGAGTAGAGTGTCCGATGCAAAAACAAAATGCATCGGAAAGGACATCTTCTTGGTGACTGGGTATGGAAATTGAAAACCTGCCAGAGGCGGTTGTTTTTGCAGAGTATTGCAGAAGCAACCGCCTTTTATTTTTTTGCCCTTTTGCAGGGCTTAATTGTCGGTCTCCTCCGGTTTCGAGGTTTGCGGACAACACACAAATCTCAAACGAAATCGGAGGAAAAACATGAGAACAACAAGATTCAATATGAAGGACTTTGGAACGAGGCTCCGCAAGCTGAGACAGGCCTGCGGTATGACGCAGGAGGAGTTCTGCGACAAGATCGGCATCAGCGACACGCACTACCGGAAGATCGAAGCCGGCAGCCGTACCGGATCACTGGAGCTGATCGTTGAGATGGCGGAATACTTCCATGTGAGTCTGGATTATCTGCTGCTCGGAGAGATGGAATCCAACAGCAAGGCCAAGCGGGATATCCTGGCCGTCATCGAAAGTCTGACGAAAATCGCACGGGAACTGTGAACCGGTCATATAAAGGACGGTGACCGGTCGCTTGAGGCGCTAAAATTCACGATTCACTGGCCCTAAAATTGGTGCCGTAGGAGGGACATTCCCTCCTGCGGTACATGGGCTCTTTGAAAAGTGAATATGCGTTCATCAGATACTTCCCCGTGCGGGTGCGAAAGCGCCAGCCAGTTGAACCATGCGCATTGACGCCGCAAGGCAGAGCGAGAAACATGCCGTTCATAAATGCAGGACCGCTACCTGCAAGGCCGTGAAACGCACGGGTACAATGGTACTTCTGTCCAGCCACAGCCCCGGGTGGAACCGGGATCACGCAATGGGGGCAGCTGCGGGAGATCCTCGCGGGGGTGAGAGGCCCATGGAGCGGAAAGCATTCCGCCGTCTGATGACTTCCCGGATCACTGGGGTGTTGGGAACAAATAAGTGATACGAAGAAATAAACGTTACACCGCCGGTCGTCACTGGCCGGCGGTGATACATCAACATGATTTTGACAGAGAGGACAGCCAATGAAAGAGCAAGTTTACCGCAAGGGAGACGTTTTCCTTGCAGACCTTGGCATTCCTCACGGCTCCGAACAAGGCGGCAGGCGTCCGGTCGTGATCGTCCAGAACGATTACGGCCTGTTCTACGCTCCGACTATGACCATGGTTCCGATGACAACGATATTGAAGAAACAAAGCCTGAAAACGCATTACGTTCTGAAGTATTCGGACTGCATCCGGTATCCTTCCATGGTCGAGGCCGAGCAGGTGAATACCATTGACAAGGACAGGATCATCCGCAAGATCGGCCGCTTGGACAAGCGTGATATCGCCGGGGTTGAGGAAGCTCTCAGGAATCACTTTGGCTTCGATATACCCGACTGTATCGAGGCTCCGTGAAGGAAGGACAGATCAAATGAGCATTGAGGAAATGAGAAGCGTCGATGTCCGGACGGTTCAGGCAGATCAGCTGGCAGACCGGCGCGGCATCGTCATTGACCAGAAGCTGCCGCGTAAGGAACGGCTGCGCCAGTATATCCGGCAGGTAAGAAATCCCTACTGCTACGTGGACGACGGCGTGATCGTAAAGGTCAGCTTCAGCAATACCAAAGAAACCATAGAGGACAGACTTGAGGCATATATCCGCAGCATGTAACGCGGCATTTGTCAAGCTTGTCGGCGGGGATATCGACATCCTCGCTTATACATAGAAAAAACACTACTCTGGCGAGGAAAGGAGGATGGACATTATGACAGAAAAAGTTTGGAATGTCGCTGCATACTGCCGTTTGTCCCGCGATGACGGCGACAAAGCGGAAAGTAACTCCATCGGTAGCCAGAGGGATATTATCCGTGAGTTCCTTCGGGATCGCACGGATATGGTCATCGCCAGGGAATACGTCGATGACGGCTATTCGGGTGTGAACTTCGATCGCCCCGGCTTCAAGCAGATGATGGAGGATATCCGGCAGAAAAAGATCAACTGTATCGTCTGCAAGGATCTCTCACGTTTTGCCAGAAACTATATTGATTCCGGCAGATACCTGGAGAAAATCTTCCCGTTCATGGGCGTGCGATTCATTGCGATCAACGACAGCTATGACAGCAACGGAGAAAAAACGCAGGCGGATTCGCTAATCGTTCCGTTCAAGAACCTGATCAACGATGCGTACTGCAAGGACATTTCCATGAAGATCCGTACCCAGCTGGATATCAAGAGAAGGATGGGCGACTTCATCGGCGCGTTTGCCACCTACGGTTACCGGAAAGACCCGGAAAACAAGAACCGGTTGCTGGTGGACGAGGAAGCGGCGCAGGTCGTGGAGATGATCTTCAAGTACCGGCTTCAGGGAATGAGCAATACGAGGATTGCCGCAAAGCTCAATTCCATGGGCGTACTCAGCCCCATGGAATACAAGCGTTCAAAGGGAATGAAATACGGCTCCGGTTTCTGCACCAGTACGCAGGCAACATGGAACGCCGGTTCTGTGCAGCGTGTGCTGACCAACCGGATTTACCTTGGAACCCTGACACAGCACAAGCGCGGGACACCGAATTACAAGGTCAAGAAGGAAGTCCATTACAGCGAGGATGACTGGATCACGGTGGAAGAAAACCATGACGCCATCATTAAAGAGACGGACTTCGAGACTGTACAGAGCCTGCTGGGGAAAGATATCCGGGTAGCTCCGGAAAAGGAAGCCAGCCATATCTTTGCCGGTTTCGTTTACTGCGGGGACTGTCTGCACGCTATGGCGCGGAAGGCGGTTCCTTCCCATGGCAAGCGGTATTACTACTTCGTCTGCTCCACGCATAAGGCAAAACAGGGATGCAGCCCGCACAGCTTCAGCGAGAGCAAACTGGAGAAGATCGTCTTCCAGCTTGTCCGCGATCAGATCAACCTTGTCTGTGAAGTAGATGCAGTGCTGGACTATATCGCTTCCCTCCCGGAACAGCAGCGGAAAGTCTTCGACTACGACGCACAGCTGATAAGACTGGAGGATGAAATCAAGCGGTATCAGGATTTGAAGCTGAACCTGTACAGCGATATGGCGGACGGCATGATTTCCAAAGAAGAATACCTGGAGTTCCGCAGCGGTTATGACCGCAGGATTCAGAAACGGCAGAAAGCCATGGTTCAGATCAAGGAGGAACGGCTGCTGACCGTGGAGAATGGTGAGCGGCATTCGGAATGGATTGACCTGTTTCGGCAGTATGAGAACATCACGGAACTGCAACGGGCGGTCGTGGTAAATCTGATCGAGAGGATCGTGATTTATGACGCGAAGCACATCGAAGTGGTCTTCCGCTATCAGGATCAGCTGGATGAGGCAGTCCAATACATAGATCGTTACAAGGACATTCTCCCGGAGGAGGCTTAAAGATGGGAAGAAGGAAAAGGCAGACATTTCTGGAGGAAACGCAGCCAGCGGTAACCGCAGCTGCTCCGGAAATCATTCAATGGGAGACGGCGATCTATGCGCGGCTCTCCGTGGAAAACAGCAAGAAGGATGACGGCGGCGCGTCCATTGAGGAGCAGGTAGCTATTTGCCGGGAGTATATCGACGAGCATCCGTATCTGCATCTTGCTGGGACATTTATCGACAACGGCTGGACAGGGACAAACATGAAGCGTCCGCAGTTCCAGAAAATGATCGAAGAAATCAAGGAAGGACGGATCAAGGCCCTTGTCATCAAGGATTTCTCCCGGTTTTCCCGCGACTACATCGAAGCGGGCAATCTGCTGGAGAATGTATTTCCGTTCTTCGGGGTACGGTTTATCTCCGTATCCGACAATTACGACAGCTTTGAAACGGACGGTTCTGCCGAAAGCCTGCTGATCCCACTGAAGAATCTGATCAACAGCTTCTATTCGCGGGATATGTCCAGAAAGGTATCGACCGCCGTTCACACGAAGCAGCTTGCCGCAGAGCATATCCCCAGCGCAATTCCTTACGGGTATCGCAAGTCCACGACGCAGGCATACCGCTTTGAGCCTGATCCGGAGACACGGGATGTGGTGACAAGGATTTTCAAGATGCGGCTGGACGGCATGGAATTCTCTGCAATCGCCAGAAAACTGAACGAGGAAGGGATTCCTTCGCCGGGGCATCTGCGCTGGCTGCGCGGCGTCAGCAAAGACCCGAAATATGAGCGCGCCAAGTGGAACTGTCCCTGTGTGAAGCAGATCTGCATGAATCCGACCTATACCGGCGACCTGGTATTCGGGCGGATGCCGACTGCTCTCTATCTGGGACAGCCGGATTACCACTACGAATACGATGAAAGCAAGTGGCGCGTCCTGAAAGATATGCATGAGCCGCTGGTAGACCGGGAGACCTTTGAAATCCTGAAAGATCGCAGAATCAAGGCCAACAAGAAATGGAATGACCATCTGGAGGCCACAAGGGAATTTCGGGAGAACAATCAGCCGTTATTCCATAAAATGATTTTCTGCGGCGACTGTGGCAGAGGCATGGGCTATCACAGGAGCATCAAACCCGGAAGCAAAAACGGCTCGTACCATTGTCAGAATTACTTCCTCAATGAGTGCAAGCACGGATTCCACACCATCGCCCAGACAAAAATCATAGCTGTAGTGCAGCATGTGATTTCGGATCAGCTGCTGTTTGTGGCCGATTTCGATGCCCTGACAGCCCGGTTGAATCGCGGGGAGGAAACCGGCAGACAGACGGAGCTTCGGAATGAAGTGCAGAGCCTGTCGGTACAGATGAAGTCCCGGCAGGTAAAGCGGGAACGGCTTTATGAGGATTATAGCGACGGCATTCTGACTGCGGAAGAATACACGATGATGAAGCAGCGCTTTGACGAGGAATATCAGCAGTTGAACCGCCAGCTGAATGCGCTTCTGGTACAGCAGGCAAAGCTCAACAAGACCCTTTCCAGTGAGAACAAATGGCTGGAGAGTATGCGGAGCGTTATTAACGGCGGAGAGCTTACCAGAGAGCTGGTAGTGGCCATGGTTGAGAAGGTGCTGGTCTATGAAGACGCGGATCATCAGAAACGGATCGAAGTGGTTCTCAAATACCAGGAAGAATTTGAAACGCTCCGTAGTGCCTGGGAGGAGCTGAAAGGAGAAAGTCAGGAATGAAGAAGGTATTCTTATACATCCGGTTGTCCGACGCTGATGACGATCTGAAAAACAAGACCGAAAGCAACAGCGTCGCCAATCAGAGGGCTTTGCTGTACCAGTACATCAAAACCCATGAAGAGCTCCGGCTCTATGAAGCGGTCGAGTTTGTGGACGACGGTTTTTCCGGCACCAATGACCGCAGGCCGTCCTTTGAGCGGATGATCGAAGCATTGAAAAACGGAGAATCCAAGCTGGTAATCTGCAAGGATTTCAGCCGGTTCTTCCGCGATTACGTTGAGATCGGTGATTATTTGGAGCGGATCTTCCCGTTCCTGGGCGTCCGCTTCATCTCCGTCAATGACGGGTACGACAGCGACGATTACAAGGGAACAACCGGCGGCATGGATGTGGTCATGCGCTATATCGTTTATTCCTATTACAGCCGTGATCTTTCACAGAAGATCAAGACAGTTCTGCGCTCCAGGATCAAGCACGGAGAATACATAGCCAGTCATGCTCCTTATGGGTATATCAAAGACCCGGAGAATAAGCATAAGTTGATTCCTGACCCAGTGGCAGCGCCGGTCGTACAGAGAATCTTTGCGCTGGCTGTATCAGGCAAGAATCTGGGGCAGATTGCCCGTATTCTGAATGAGGAACACGTAGAAACACCGGCGGCGCATTTCGCAAGAATCCATCCTGATAGCAGGAAGCATAAAAAGCGGTCTCCAAAACAGGATTGGGGCTCCTATTCCGTTCGGAATATCATCGAGCGCTTGGAATACACCGGGGCGAACGTGAGTTACAAACGTGATTATAAGAGTCTCAACCATCCAACAAGCAACAAAAAGGATAAGGAAGACTGGTTGGTTATCCCGGATTGCAATGTCCCGCTGATCTCACAGGAAACCTATGAGAAAGCGCAGTCTGCGATTGCTGTAGGAAAATCTTATACACAGCGCAAACTGGATTATCCGCTCCGTTCATTACTTCGCTGCGGGGAATGCGAAAGAGCCATGGTACGGCATTCCAAGGCAAAGCGCATTTATTATCAGTGCGAGGCTTCCCGGTACTCTGCGGAAACTACATGTCCGCTGGGTGAGCGATTCTATGAGGACGAGCTGGAGAAAGCTGTGATTGGCAGCCTCCGTCAGATGCTGGAGCTGCTGGTGGATCACGATAAGAAGATTCAGGAGGCGGCAGCCAAGACCAAAGGTTCCATGGACAACATGAAGCAGACGGTTCTCCGGCTGGAGAGCAAAATGAAACGCAATCAGAGCGAACGTCTCGGCGCATATGAGCGCTATTCTGACGGCAGGATCGGCAGAGACGAATATCTGGCCGTGCGGGATAAGCTCACTGAGGAAAATGCGCAAATGCAGGCGCAGCTGACCGAACTTCAGGAAGGAATCGCGGCGATGCAAGCAAAGACAGATCCGGAAATGGAGCTTTACGGCAGCGAGGCAAGGAATCTGCTGAAATCAGAGAACGTAACCAATGAGATGCTGCTGTTCTTCATTTTCAGAGTGAAGGTGTTCAGCGGCATGAGGCTTGAGATCGAATACCGTTTCAGCGATGAGCTGATGACGGAGCTGGGAGGCGGAGAAAATGGCTAAAATACGAGAAAGTTCAGGTGTCCCGCCGTAAGAAAAGAGATGACGGGAAGCCCTGAATCTGCTATAATATTATGCCAGATATGAGGATTGCTTTTCTGACTTTCAGAGGAGAGTATGTTGGCGAGATAATACGGATTCAGGGCAACCTGCATTTTGAATATCGAGGTGAAGAGATATGTATTCCACGGAGAGCAGACAACTGAACAGGGCTGCTCATTGCTCTCCAAGGGGTGCATATTTTTTTAGTCCTTGCATAGCACGAGCAAATCCGCCGTTTTCAGGTGGAATGTATATGTCTTCGGCACAAAAAAGTGATCTAACTGAATTATTACGTGATGTAAAGGGCGTTGGGGAATTGGACTATGTTTGTGGATGGTATCAAAAGGCTTTAGCCTTTACTATGAAAACTCCCATCACTTGTGCTTTTGTTTCCACAAACAGCATTTGCCAAGGAAGTCAGGTTATAACATTTTGGAAGTATATTTTTTCTAATTACGATATCGTAATTAATTATGCATATAGAACATTCGTATGGAACAGCGAGGCCAGCAATCAGGCAAAGGTTCACTGCATTATTGTGGGCTTTTCTCACGAGGACGGAAAAAGAAACCAGCGTTTCATAATCGATGAATCAGGTGATAAATCTAATTGTACGGTCATTAACCCATATCTCACTGATTCTGAAGTATGCTTTATTGACAGCAGATCTAAGCCATTATGTGATGTCCCCAATATGAGATTTGGCAGCATGCCCCGTGATGGAGGCGGCTTTGTTTTAACGCCTGAAGAACGGGATGTGATGATAAAAGCCGAACCGTTATCTGAGCAATGGATTAGGCCTTACATTGGAGCAACAGAGTTTCTGCATAGTAAGGAAAGATACTGTTTGTGGTTAGTTGGCGCTGATCCCGGTGAGCTAAAAAAGTGTCCCACAGTGATGAAACGTGTGGAGTTTATCAGGGATTACCGGGCAAGCAGTAAAGCGGAAGGAACCCGTAAATTTGCCGCGACACCTACCTTGTTCTGTCAGATTGCTCAACCAGATTCAGAATATATAATGGTTCCAAAAACATCTTCTGGGAAAAGGAGGTATATTCCACTTGGATTTATGCCAAGTGATGTGATTGCCAGTGATCTTGTTTTCTTGATTCCAAATGCCGGCAGGTATGAGTTTGGAATCTTAATGTCTAATGTTCATAATGCCTGGATGCGTGTAGTTGCAGGGCGACTAAAAAGTGATTATCGATATGCAAAAGATATAGTCTATAATAATTTCCCTTGGCCTTCTCTCACAGAGGAACAAAAGGAAAAGATTGAGCAGACTTCCCAAGGCATCTTGGATGCTCGCGAGTTATATCCGAATTCATCTCTTGCGGATCTTTACGATGAACTGACTATGCCGCCGGAGCTTCGCAAAGCACACCATCAAAATGATATTGCAGTAATGAAGGCTTATGGCCTTGATGTAAAGAGCACATCAGAATCAGACTGCGTTGCCGCTCTGATGAAGATGTATCGGGAACTAACGCAGAAAGGATAAAAAAGCATAATTTCAACAAATGCCCTGCCGCCACCAACCAACGATCTTGGAATGCTTTTCTTTTCTGCATGTCTTCCTTTCCCGGAATTAGAGGCGGTGACTTATGAGGTGACTTTTGCATAATATTATAACAGAAAAACAGCCCGGATGTCCTTATTCTACAAGGCTTTCCGAGCTGTTTTTGTAACAGGGGATGAGAGAATCGAACTCCCACCAAAGGTTTTGGAGACCCCTATCATACCATTTGACCAATCCCCTGTGCGCTTCACAGCTTTTTGATACTAACACAACCATACCTGAGTTGTCAATACGGCTTGTTAAACAAATTGCCGGCACAAAGGGGCTGTCGCACGCCACAGCCCCTGTCGGAAAAAGTGTTTACAGGCTTTCGCCGTTTTCGCAGCGGGAGCAGTGGCTGCATTTTCCGCTGCAGCCGCCGCAGCTTTTTCCGCTTTTTTTATCTTTGACAATTGACCTTACGGCAATGAAAACCACAAAGGCTACTATTGCGACAACTATAAATGTTCCCATAAAATTATCACCCGCCTGTCAAAATATAAGTCTTTACTTTTATCAGGCCGCATATGCGTAATCCGCATACTTGTCTTTTCTGAGCAGCATGTATAAGAAGAATACGATAACGGCGATTGCTATTATGAAGCCGGCGATATTTCCGCTTCCCGTAAACATGCCTATTATATTGTTTGCCGTAAAGGCAGCCAAGTAAGCGAACAGGCATTGATATCCTATCGCAAACCATGTCCATTTGGCACTGTTCATCTCCCGTTTTATGGCTCCTATCGCCGCGAAGCAGGGAGCGCAAAGGAGGTTGAACAAAAGGAAGGAGAATCCGCTTGCCACGGTAAACGCGGCAGCAAGATTTGCATGCACGGTTGCTCCGCCGCCATACAGAACCGCGATTGTTCCAACGATGTTTTCTTTTGCGACCAATCCCGTAATAGAGGAAATGGTTGCCTGCCACGTACCCCAGCCGAGCGGCGCGAAAATAAAGCTTATCGCGCCTCCGACACTTGCCAGAATACTGTAGCTTACTTCCGCTTCATCAAGCATCCTGAATCCGTCCGGTGCAAATCCGAAATTGGACAGGAACCATATTACGATAGTCGAAAGCAGGATTATGGTTCCGGCGCGTTTAATAAATGACCATCCGCGCTCCCACATGCTCCTAAGGACGCTTCCGACCGTAGGAAGATGATATGCGGGAAGTTCCATAACGAAAGGCGTTGCCTTTCCGGCAAATCTCTTTGTCTTTTTGAGAATGATTCCGGAACATACGATAGCCGCCATACCGATAAAATATGCTCCTACCGCTATAAAAGGCGAATTCCCGAAAAGCGCTCCGGCGATCATGGCTATGAACGGCTGTTTCGCGCCGCAGGGTATAAAAGTCGTCGTGACTATTGTCATCCGCCTGTCTTTTTCGCTTTCTATGGTTCTGGAGGCCATTATTCCGGGAACTCCGCAGCCCGTACCCACGAGGATCGGGATGAAGGACTTGCCTGACAGGCCGAATTTTCTGAAAATGCGGTCAAGCACGAACGCGATTCGCGCCATATATCCGCATCCCTCAAGAAAGGCCAGGAAAATAAATAGCACGAGCATCTGCGGGACAAAACCGAGTACCGAACCAACGCCTGCCACGATACCTTTAAGAACGAGTCCGCTTACCACAGGGTTTACATTTGCTTTTTCAAACAGAGAGCCAAGCGCGGCCGGTATGCTCGGAACCCAGATTCCGTAATCTGACGGCTCCGGGGCCTCGCCGTTATATGACGCAAAGACAGTATTAGCGTCAGAGAGTTCCGCTCCCGTAAATTCAACGGTTTCAAAACTGTAATCCTCGTCATTTACTATATCATAAGAAACCGTCGCGTCCGTATCGATTGTTTTCGTATAAGCCGCAACCGCGCTTACTGCTGCCGCCCCGTCATAATCTTCGGCTTCAGAGTCCAGGGTTTCCGCTACCGCTTCATTCCCGTATTCTTTGCTGTTTACAAACGCATCGATAACCATGTGTGCATCGTCAAATTCTCCCGCGGCTTCTTCGTATTCGGCGGTTCCGTTTCCGAACAGATGCCACCCGTCCCCGAATACGCCGTCGTTTACCCAGTTAGTCGCGCCCGAGCCGACAGTTACCATGGATACATAATAAATGCAGAACATAATGGCCGCAAATATTGGAAGCCCGAGGATCCTGTTTGTAAGTACCCGGTCGATCTTATCCGATACGGAAAGCTTTCCTTTTGTCTTTTTCGTATAGCATGAATCTATTATGCTTCCGATGTATTCGTATCTTTCATTTGTGATGATGGATTCGGCATCGTCATCCAGATCATTTTCGGCGTCGGCTATATCACTTTCGATATGCTTCAGCACTTCGGGTGAAATATTCAGAGCTTCGATGACTTTTTTGTCTCTTTCGAATACTTTAACCGCATACCACCTCTGGTTTTTCTCGGGGATCTCTGAAAGCGCCGCCTCCTCGATATGAGCGAGAGCATGCTCCACAGGCCCGGAAAAAGTATGGACATGTTTTGTTCTCCCCGAATTCGCCGCCGCTATAACGGCCTCGGTGGCTTCTTCGATGCCTGTCCCTTTTAGCGCCGATATCTCTATCGCCTTGCAGCCGATATTTTTCGAGAGCGCCTCTATATCAATGATATCTCCCGCTCTTTTTACGACATCGATCATGTTTACGGCAAGCACCATAGGTATGCCGAGCTCCGCAAGCTGCGTAGTAAGATAAAGGTTTCTTTCTAAATTTGTCCCGTCAATGATATTTAAAATAGCATCCGGTTTTTCATTTATAAGGTAATTACGCGCAACCACCTCTTCGAGCGTGTACGGCGACAGAGAATAAATGCCCGGAAGGTCTGTGATAATGACTTCGTGATTCCTTTTGAGCTTTCCTTCTTTTTTTTCCACCGTTACGCCCGGCCAGTTGCCTACATACTGATTTGAGCCGGTAAGAGCGTTAAATAATGTCGTCTTGCCGCTGTTCGGGTTGCCCGCCAGTGCAATTTTAATACTCATTTTTCTCCTTTCGCTTCAAGTTGTCATAAGGTAACTTGAAGTTTAAAAATTTTTATGGAATTATTCTATTACAACAAGATCCGCGTCAGCTTTCCTAAGCGAAAGCTCGTAACCGCGTACCGTAACTTCCACAGGGTCGCCGAGCGGCGCAACTTTTCTTATGTAGATATCCGTGCCTTTTACTATACCCATATCCATAATGCGTCTTTTAACCGCACCCTGGCCGGTCAGTTTAACGACCTTGACTGTTTCGCCTACTTTCGCATCTTTTAATGTTCTCATCCATGGCCTCCTTATGCCATTTATTATAGAATTATACCATTATTTTCATGGAGAGCTCTTTGCTTATGGCTATACGGGCTCCCTTTACGTTTACTATAACATTTCCGTCATGCTGTGAGATAATCTGCACATCTCCGCCTACCACGAATCCGAGGTTTTCAAGATGCTTTTTGATCTCGTCTTTACCGCCGATCTTCTGAATGGTATATTGTTCGCCGGCGGTTCCAAGTTTTAATGGCATCATGAGCATAATTCCTTTCATCAAACTCACTTGTTAGTTCAACCTAACATATTTGACATCCTTTGTCAAGACGAAATATCAGCTTTAATTTCCGGGTTTTTAAGCCGGAAAATTACGTCCGGCCACAATATCATGGGACACTTGCCTGTTTATGTCCCAAAATCTGTGATTATCGGTTAAAAATTTATCGACATAAAAAAAAAACTGCAAATATAATGACGGTTGAAAAAATTGATTATACCTTAACATAATTATTCTCAGGGAGGAAAATCACCATGGCAAATATTGTTGCTGAAAAAGTAAAAGAAAAAGGTATCGAGATAGCATTAAACAGAATGCTCGCCATGCTTGAGAAGGATCCTGAAAACAATCCGCTCAAGATCATGGACATTATCGACAAATGGGCTCCGGATGGCTGGTACTCAAGCCAGAGAAAGCTTATCCGCGAAGGCATCGAACAGAAAGGAAACTGGTATCAGCTTACACAGGCCATCTATTCTTTGGACAAGGGTGTACGCCAGACTTTCTTTAAAAACTTTATGATCAACGCTTCTCTTAAAGGAAGCAAAAAACAGGATATCACGGCACAGAAATATGACTGCAACGTTCCGTGGGCTATCCTGCTTGACCCCACATCGGCATGCAACCTCAAATGTACAGGCTGCTGGGCTGCCACATACGGCGGAAAATACAATCTTTCCCTCGAAGACATCGATTCCATCATCAGACAGGGTAAAGAGCTTGGATGTTATATGTACATCTACACCGGCGGCGAACCGCTCGTCCGCAAACAGGATGTAATCAAGATCTGTGAAATGCATCCTGACTGCGAGTTCCTTTCCTTTACAAACGGGACTCTGATCGACGAAGATTTCTGCAAGGAAATGCTTCGCGTGAAAAACTTTGTACCCGCTATCAGCCTCGAAGGCTTCGAGGACGCAAACGACAGCCGCCGCGGACAGGGCGTATATGAAAAAGTAATGAATGCCTGCGCTCTTCTTAAAAAACATAAACTTGCGTTCGGCCATTCGATCTGCTATACGAGCCGCAACTATAAAGATGTTACGAGCGAAGAATTTTTTGACAAGATCATTGAAAACGGCGCGCTCTTTGCATGGTATTTCCATTATATGCCGGTAGGAAACGCTGCCTCTCCCGAGCTTCTCTTAAGCCCTGAACAGAGGACAGAGGTGCTCTGGACTCTCCGCAATATGCGTGAAAAGAAAGCCATCTTCAGCATGGACTTCCAGAATGACGGACAGTTTGTGGGCGGATGTATCGCAGGCGGACGCCGCTACCTTCACATCAACGCGAAAGGTGATGTAGAGCCGTGTGTATTCATTCATTATTCAAACGTGAATATTCATGACGTATCGCTGCTTGACGCGCTGAGAAGCCCGCTTTTCCAGGCTTACCATGATAATCAGCCGTTCAACAACAACCATCTTCGTCCCTGTCCGATGCTTGAAAATCCGGAAATGCTCCGTGAACTTGTAAAAGCCACGGGCGCAAAGAGCACGGACTATGAAAGCCCCGAAGAAGTTGATCACCTTTGCGACAAAACGGTTGCTTATGCCGAAAACTGGGCTCCCGTCGCACAGGAACTCTGGGATGAAAAAGTATGCCGTCCTCAGGATATAGCATATAACGAAGAAAAAGACAGGGAAAAAGCTGAAAGGGCCGCAAGACGCGCCGCGGAAGCCGCTGCCAAGTAGACCCTATAATTTAACATCAAAATAAAGGAGTTGTTGCATTATACAAAGAGAATGAATATTCTGAAAGGGACATCCCAGGCGCCGGTACTTAGCGAACGCAAGCGGTCCCTGGAAGAATATTCATGATAAGGTATAATGTAACAACTCCTTCTTTTACTCTATTTATTTATCCCTCTGATACTGCGGCTCGCAGGTCAGCAGCACTCCCAGCTTCCTGAAGACGTTTTCGTCCACAGCCGAAAGGATAACGCTGCAGTGCGCGGGACAGCCTTTCAGCTTTGGAAGCTGCTCAAGGGCTTTTGCCGCGTTCGGATCAGTGGCGGCGCATATTGACAACGCTATCAAAACCTCATCCGTGTGAAGTCTCGGATTTCTGCTTCCGAGGTTCTGTATTTTAAGCTTCTGTATCGGCTCTATGATTTCAGGCGATATCATATGCACCTCATCAGGTATGCCGCCCAACTCTTTTAGCGCGTTCAAAAGCATTGCCGAACTGCATCCCAAAAGCTCTGAGGTTTTTCCCGTGATAATCCTGCCGTCATGAAGCTGTATGGCCGAAGCAGGCCCGTCAGTCATTTCCGCTTTTTTTAGCGCTTCCGGCACCACTACCCTGTCATCCACGGTAACGCCCGCGTTTTTCATAAGCAGTTCCAGCTTAAAGATCACGGAGTCATTCTGCGCTCCTTTTCTTTTGTCGCAAAGCGCAGTAAAATATCTCTTGATTATCTCCTGCCTTGAGGCTTCCGAAACAACGCTGTCATCCACTATACAGTATCCGGCCATATTAACTCCCATGTCCGTGGGAGAATTATAAGGACATTTGCCCATGATCTTATCCATCATGGCCTGCAGTACCGGAAAGATTTCCACGTCTCTGTTGTAGTTTACCGTCGTTTTTCCGTATGCGTCCAGATGAAACGGATCTATCATGTTCACGTCATCCAGATCGGCCGTTGCGGCTTCATAAGCGATGTTTACGGGATGCTTCAGCGGAATGTTCCAGATCGGAAATGTTTCGAATTTGGCGTAACCCGCCGGAATACCTCTTTTGTATTCATGATAAAGCTGGGAAAGGCATGTCGCCATCTTTCCGCTTCCGGGACCCGGTGCGGTAACAACGATAAGTTCTCTTTTAGTTTTTATATAATCGTTTTTGCCGAAACCATAATCTCTCGCGATTCTTGAAATATTAGAAGGATAACCCTCTATGGGATAATGTCTGTACACGTCAATTCCCATGGAACGGAGCTTTTCTTCGAAAGAGACGGCAGCGCTCTGTCCTCTGAATTTCGTTATCGTCACGGAACCCACATAAAGGCCTATGTTCCTGAATTCGTCTATCAGTCGTATCACATCCGAATCATAAGGGATTCCAAGATCGCCCCTGACTTTATTTTTTTCAATATGCTCGGCAGCAATTACCATGACTATTTCAACCTGGCTTTTGAGCTGGAGCAGCATACGAAGTTTGCTGTCCGGCTGAAATCCCGGCAAGACTCTTGACGCGTGAAAATCATCAAAAAGCTTTCCTCCGAATTCAAGATAAAGCTTTCCTCCGAACATATTGATCCTCTCGCGTATGTTCTCCGACTGCATCTGCAAATATTTCTGATTGTCAAATCCGATCCTGTTCATCTTCATACACCTTTATGTCTTTTTTTTACATGATTTAAAATGTCTTTCTCAAAGCCGTTTTCCGTCGGCTCATAAAATTTTTCGTTTAATATTTCATCTGGCATGTATTGCTGCTTTACATAATGCCCTGGATAGTCATGAGCATATTTATAGCCTATACCTCTGCCCAGTTTAGCCGCGCCGCCGTAGTGAGCATCTCTCAAATGCGCAGGCACCGTGGTTTTAACCCTGCGGGCGCAGGCCATGGCTTTTTCCACCGCCATATAAGAGGCGTTGCTTTTCGGAGCGCAGGCCACGTAAACGGCCGCCTGCGAAAGTACTATACTTGCCTCCGGCATCCCGAGCCTTTCCGCCGCAAGAGAGGCCGCAACCGCTGTCCTGAGCGCTGCCGGATCCGCCATTCCCACATCTTCGGAAGCACAGATCATTATTCTTCTTGCAATAAACTTAATATCTTCTCCCGCCGCAAGCATTTTTGCCAGATAAAAAACCGCCGCGTCGGGATCGGATCCCCGCATGCTCTTTATAAATGCGGATATCACGTCATAATGCTGATCGCCGTTTCTGTCGTATGCGATAACTTTTTTCTGTATGCACTCGGAAGCCGTATCCAAATCTATATGAATACTGCCGTCCGGACCGCGCTGTGTGGTTAAGACAGCCAGCTCCAAAGCGTTCAACGCCCTTCTGGCATCTCCCGCGGCCATATCCGCAAGAAAATCCAGCGCGTCTTCATCTATTTTTGCCTCAAATGAACCCATTCCCTTAACTGGATCGCTTATCGCCCTATTCAGGATTTTTTTAATGTCTTCGATTTCAAGAGGTTTCAGCTCAAAAATAACCGACCGCGAAAGCAGCGCCTGATTGACTTCAAAGTAAGGATTTTCGGTGGTCGCTCCTATAAGTATCACCGTCCCGTTTTCCACGTAAGGCAAAAGATAATCCTGCTGGGCTTTATTAAAACGATGGATCTCATCGATCATCATAATAGTACGTTTACCGTACATGGCATAGTTTTCTTTTGCTTTTTGCACCGCCTCTTCCATGTCCTTTTTGCCGGAAGTCGTTGCGTTTATCTGAACAAATTCGGCTCGGCTTGTCTTTGCTATAACAAGCGCGAGCGTCGTTTTGCCGCTTCCGGGCGGACCGTAGAAAATGACGGAACTTAACTTGTCTGCCATGATCGCCCTATACAGCATGCGCCCTTTGCCGATTATGTGCTGCTGTCCCGCGACTTCGTCAAGCGTCTCGGGCCGCATCCTGGCGGCAAGAGGCGAATCCGTTTCCTGCTTTTTTTCCTGCATATATTCAAACAGATCCATTTTCCGTCTCCAAACTTTTAATTTCGGTTTAACTGTATGACGTATGACGGCTGAAGTACCGAAGCGCTCTCAAACACGACTTCTCCAAGCTCTTTCAGCATGTCTTCGTTTAGCTCCGGGAACTTTTCTCTCTCCCTGCTGCCTACAACGATATACTCTATGTCATATTTATCTGTCAAAGCTTCCGTGACAGCCAAATCATCCGAAGTATAAATACTTTTTACGTCGTCTGATTTTGCATATACATCAGCAACATCGCCTCTCCAGAGCCATTCATGCGTGAGCCATCCCAATACGGTAGGCAGTCCCGTAAACGAAGATATTCTCTGGAAATCCGAGTAGCTTTCTCCGTTTGCCTCCAGTACGACGCAAGTCCCGTCTATGTTTTCATTGAGCCAGTCTATAACCTGCGCGTCCTGAGGAAAGCTTTCGTGCAAAAACGCCGTCGCGTCAAGCCCCAGATAATTTTCATGATTAAACACGTCTCCAAACCAGCAGCTGACGGCATAAGGGAAGTATCCGAGAGTAAGGGCAAATATTCCGAGCAGGATGCCGCCGATTGCTTTTGCCGCGATTTTCCTCAAACAAATAAGTTTAATTATACCATATATCATGGAAATGCCAAATAAAATATATGCCTGATAAGTCATTTTAAACATGGTATTGCACCGCGAAAGGCCGCCGTCATATATATCGATCGCATATATGATTTCCGGTACAAGTACCAGGCCTATAGCGCATATACCCGCCATCAGCGAAAACATATCGGAAAGCGGCATTCTCCTGATAAACCCGTTTGATTTTCCGATTTTTCGAAGCTTTACATGCCGCCTTATGACGATCAGAAGCAGTGCCAGAACCGCAGCCGCCGGCAGCCCCCACAATATCAGAAGCTGGTAAAATTCCGAATGATACACGGAAAAAGCTATCCCGTCGGTCATACTCTCAAAATTCATCATAAACGGACGTGAAACGATCAACGCCGCTGTTATCAGACAGACGCCTCTCAGCAAAAGACCGCGCAGCCTCACGGTGAGTTTTTCTCTTTCCCTGAGAAAAGCCAGTATAAAGGCTATTACGGCAACAGTCATATAGATCACGAAATCCCAGTAATTCGTAAATCTGAAAATGCCGAGCGCGGCTCCCATGATAAGAACATGCGGATCAAGAATGACCTCCCGCACGCCATATGCATTTTCGTGCCCCTCCTTTTTTTTGAACCATGCCAATAAAAGGCCGATAAAAAGCAGCACGAAAATGATATTTACCACATGAGCATGCAGATCGCC
Organism: uncultured Lachnospiraceae bacterium; assembly: GCA_964389285.1. Classification (GTDB taxonomy): domain Bacteria; phylum Bacillota; class Clostridia; order Lachnospirales; family Lachnospiraceae; genus Alectryocaccobium. Next base: position 131,109 of record CAYMCZ010000002.1, read on the forward strand.
CAACACAAACGAATACGACGGAAATTCATGAATACACGCATCCGCGGTTTCCGGGTTGTGTCCGATATATCTTGTGGATGACGGAAACCAATAATTCTCATATCCCGAAAGCCTGAAAAGGCTTCCGAAAAGGCCGTATAGAATATAATGGACATTTCCTGCCAGCGAAACCGCCGTACCCGAAAGAAGCCCCGCCAAGGCCGGCAGAGCGGACAGCCTGTTTTTTCGCTGTCTGTTTTTCAAAGATACAGTCAGATGATAAACAACTGAAAACGGCATCACAAAAGCAAACGAAGCGACAAAGGTACGCATGAGATTGTAGGTTTCGCTGATCTTTGTGCCTGTCAGTTTGGTTAAGAAAACAGCATAATACTGACCGCCGTAATAATAATTAATATTTCCGGCACTGTACCACAAATCCCTTGGCGGAAGCGAATTATCCCTCATTAAAGCCGCCATGAAACCGTAATCCATGAATTTTTCGGTGCTGTGAGCCTCCGGCTTAAAACCCGCGAAATAGGTCCAGACCAGAAAAAGAACTATAAACAGTATTTCTTCAAATAATATAAGCTCGGGATTAAAAGGAGATTTTGCTCTCGGCTTTTTTATTTCGTCTTTAAATTTCCGTCCGTATAAAATACGAATCGTCCAGCATAAGGCCATAAGTATGACGGTGCATGAAATTACCGCGACAGAATCAAATATTAAAATTTTATATGAAATAAGAGTAAATGCCAGGTATCCCGAAAGAAGTATCCCCAATACCTTTGAAAATATCCAGCCTCTGTCCGAAAATGACGAAAAAAGGCTTTCGGTCAACGGGTAAAAGCCTATTCCGAATGCCAGTGCCATAAGGTACCATTTAAAAAATACCGCGCTGTCCGCCCCGAGCAGAGGGATCGATATCAAAAGCAGGACGGCACATAGTGCCGCCGCTATTATTTTTTTCCGAGAATAAAAACTGCCTGCCATATTTATCCTTATTCAAACACTATGCCGCAGCAAACTGACTGTTGTACAATTCGGCATAAAAGCCGTCCTTTGCGAGCAGTTCCTCGTGGGTTCCCTGCTCTATTATGTCTCCGTCTTTCATCACAAGTATGATATCGGCATTTTTTATTGTGGAAAGCCTGTGGGCAATCACAAATGCCGTCCTGCCTGTCGAAAGAGAATCCATTGCTTTTTGTATGACGAGCTCCGTTCTGGTATCGACCGAAGAAGTCGCCTCATCAAGTATCAGAAGGGGCGAATCTTTTATCATGGCTCTTGCGATAGTAAGCTGCTGTTTCTGTCCTGCCGAAAGATTCAAAGCTTCGTTGATCACAGTGTCATATCTTTCCGGAAGCGTCGAAACAAAATGCTCCAGTCCGACAGCCTTGCATACCCGATCCAGATCCTCATCCGTAACTCCTTCTTTATTATATATCAGGTTTTCCCTTATGGTTCCGTCGAAAAGCCAGGTATCCTGAAGTATCATATCAAAGAGATCATGTACTTTTTCTCTTTGCATATCCATGATAGAGACTCCGTCTATCCTGATGTCGCCCTGATTCAGGTCATAGAACCGCATCAGGAGGTTGACTATAGTTGTTTTGCCCGCCCCGGTCGGTCCGACAATGGCCACTTTTTGTCCGGCCTTAAGCGAAACGGAAAAATCGTGTATGATAACTTTATCGGGCGTATATCCGAATCTTACGTGATCGAACTCGACGTCTCCTTTTATCTTTCCCGATTCAAGCGTTTTTGTTTTCCCATCTTCCGAAGGCATTTCTTCTTCTCCCAGAAATTCAAAGACACGCTTTGAAGCGGCCGAAGCCTGCTGAACCGAAACCATGGCCTGGGAAATAATGGTTAGGGGCTGGGAAAACATCTTAGCGTAAATGACAAAAGCTATTATGGTTCCGAGCGTAACCGCCGAGCTTCCCGCAACTATAAGCGAAACACCGACTATGAAAATAAGTGCGTATGCCAGATTTCCCACAAAGCCCATCATTGGCATCATCATTCCCGAAAGCCACTGTGATTTCCAGTTGCTCTCGAAAAGCTTGTCGTTTGTTTTGCTGAATATTTCGTTTTCCTTTTCTTTGGCTCCGAAGGATTTAACTATTTTATGATTTGTATATACTTCTTCGACCTGCCCGTTCATTTCTCCCAGATGAACCTGCTTTCTGTTGAAATATTTCTGGGACTTTTTCATTATGACCGACATAAATATAAAGCCTATCACCGAGCTTCCTATCGTCACAAGGGCTAGCAGCCAGTTTGACCCAAACATTTTTACGGTAACTCCCGCAAAGAGTGCCAAAGCTCCTATAAGATTGGCCGTGCTTTGGGCGAGAGTCTGGCTTATGATATCTACATCGTTTGTAACTCTCGATAAGATATCTCCTTTTGAAGTTCTGTCAAAATAGGACAGGGGCAGCTTATTGATTTTAAGATTAATGTTTGTTCTGAGCCTGCGCGTAGTTTTTTGCGTAACGGTTGCCATGATAAACTGCTGCAGATAATTCAGCGTCGCTCCCACGGCATAAATTATCACCAGCGTAATGGCAATCTCTCCCACGCTGCCGATATCGATTCCTTTCATCAGACTGGCCGTAATTATATTCATAAGTTCACTGATCTTTTCAGGGCCGATGATGCTTGCCATTGCGCCGGCGATTCCGCAGGCTATCGCTATCACGACAAAGGGCATGTCCCGTTTCATGAATTTAAAAAGCTTCCCGAGCGATCTCATATCCGCTTTTTCACCCGGAGCCATATATCTTTTTCCGTGTCCTCCCATTGGCGGCATATTACAATTCCTCCTGTGAAAGCTGTGAAAGTGCTATCTCTTTATAGACGGCACAGTTTTCGAGCAACTCATCATGCTTTCCGCTGCCGACGATCCTTCCGCCGTCCAAAACTATGATGCGGTCGGCATTTTTGATCGTTCCTATGCGCTGCGCAATTATTATTACCGTAGTATCTTTCATGTTTTCTTTGATGGCTTTTCTGACCATCATATCCGTCTTATAATCAAGGGCTGAAAACGTGTCATCGAATATTACTATCTCGGCTTCTTTAAAAACCGCCCTCGCTATCGAAAACCTCTGCTTCTGTCCTCCGGAAAAGTTTGTTCCACCCTGAGCTACTCTCGAATGAATCCCTTTTTCAAGCTCAAAGACAAAATCCGCGTTGGCTACCCGAAGCGCCTTTTCTATGCGCGGATCGTCATCCGATATCGCTTCTTTGCATCCGTAAGTGACGTTTGATTTGATATCTCCGCTGAAAAGTATCGCCTGCTGAGGAGCTATCGATATCTTTTTCTCAAGCTGCTCTTCCGTATAATCTTTCAAATCGCATCCGTCCAGAAGAATCTGTCCCGCCGTGGCGTCGTAAAACCTCGGAATCAGATTGACAAGCGTAGATTTGCCCGAACCGGTTGCGCCTATTATGGCAAATGTTTCGCCTCTGTCAATCTTAAAACTGATATCCTTAATACACGGCTCCGACGAGTCTTTGTAAGCAAACGAAACATTTTTAAACTCAAGAGTTCCTTTAAGCTGTGTTGAAACTTCATTGTCTTTATAAACGATACTGCTTTGCGTACTTAAAACCTCGCTGATACGCCGGGCCGAAACAAGTGCCCTCGGAAGCAGGATGAAAATGACAACAAGCATCATAAATGACATAACGACCATGAGCGCGTATTGGGTAAACGCCGTCATATTTCCCATCTGAACCGCTTTTCCCATGAGAGGCGTATCTTCTATTACATATGCGCCCAGCCAGTATATCGCAAGTGTCAGTCCGCTCATGCAAAGCTGAAGCACCGGAAGCATAAGTCCCATGGCCCGCATCGCAAAGAGCTGTGTCTTCATGACGTCTTTATTCACTTGTTCGAATTTAACTTCCTGATAGTCTTCGGCGTTAAATGCGCGCACGACCCTCACGCCCGAAATGTTTTCCCTTGCTATGTCGTTTAAATTATCGGTCAGCGTCTGCAGTCTTTTGAATCGGGGATAACAAAGCGCTATAAGTATAAGTATAAGACCTCCCATGATACAGACTGTGACAACGGTAGCCATGGTCCACTCCATGCTGGTGGAAGAAATTTTGGCTATGGCCCAGATGGCGGTAACCGGGGCTTTTATGATTATCATAAGACCCATTGCCGTAAGAGTCTGAATCTGCACAACGTCATTTGTAGTTCGTGTGATAAGACTCGGAACGGTAAATCTGTTTATCTCGGCATCGCCGAATCCCGTGATTTTATCAAAGAGACGCAGTCTCAATGTTTTCGCTAAATTCGCGGCTACGTTTGCTCCCAAAAAACCGCAGACCATTGCGGCTCCCATGCTTCCTACGGCACATAAAATCATCATGCCGCCGTTGTATCCGACGGCAGGCATATCCGGATCCCCCTCCGCGACAAGCTGAGCCAGCTTCTGAGTAAAATCCGGCATCTTTAATTCCAAAAACACCTGAAAGAAAACCAGGAGCGCAACCAGACAAATAAATGTCACGTCCTTTTTTTTCAGGTTTTTAAATACACTGACCATATTTCCCTCCGGTTTATATGATATCTTCTCGTAATACAGATGCGGTAATTATCTGTTAATGTTAAATTGTAATTCAAAAAAAAAGTCTCTGTCAAGAGATTTGAGCCTGAATTGACCCGACTTGGCCTGAATTGTCTCAAATTGTACTAAAGTATACCGTCAATACGCTTGACTATGTTTTTTTTCGGCTGTATAATTACAAAAGTAGCAAAAAGGAGTGTATAATGCATTACAACAAATTAATAAAGCCTTTAGCGATAATTATATCATCTGTTATGTTGACATCCGCCTTTCCCGTAATGGCCGGCGACATCACTTCGTCAGAAACCGTATCCACGGATACTTCCAAAACGGTTTCCGGAAGCGAGGACGTCGTTTCAGGCTCCGGTGAGATACAGGACGGATCAGATGAATCCGGAGAGGACGGCGATATCTCATCAGAAAACACGGACGAAACTTCTTCCGATATCGATGACGTATCTTCCTCTTCATCAGAAGACGAAAATAAAAACATCTTATCCGAATCTTCGGATATTTCAACAGAAAACACGGCAGAACCCACCGAAACTCCCACGCCCACGCCGGAGGCGACTCCGACGCCCGCTCCGGTGCTTTTCGGAGACAGTACAAATATAAACTCCAAATATTATGTCAGGGAAAAAAACATTTCTGCCGAAAAACTTCCGAATGCTTATTCGGCGGTCACGTATATCACTGACAAAGGATATTCCATGTCTTTTGCCTGCTCTGTGGTCGGCGTTCTTATCGGCGGCGATACGGGCTGCATAGTTTCCGATATAAAGGTTCCGGATGACAGCTCTCTTTCTGTCGTTCTGGATGATATTCTCGACAAACTCAAAGAATCCAAAGCATGTTCGGGGCTGGCCGACATAGAGTCAATAACATCTGCTTTCTATAAGTATTACTTTAATCTTTCAGACGAAACCGCGGAAAAATTCGGATACTCTTCAGTTACGGAGCTCACCAAAGCAGAAGTAACACGACGTATTTTGTATGCTCAGACACTGTTCTGTTCCGTGCAGAATGCCGTTGTTGACAAGATGTATTCCTACACCTCCGAAGACATCAGAGCCTCTTATAAAAGGATTGAAAAAGAAAAGTATTATATCAAAAACGTCAAACTCTCGATATACGAAGAAGCGAACGCTTCCTCGGCCATCACAGGCAGGGCTCTTAAGGGAGATCTTGTCTATAAATTAAAAGAATGTGAAAACAATTGGTATTATATCGAATCCGGCGACGTGAGGGGCTTCGTAAAAAGACAGGCTCTTGTTTCGGCTGTTTCGGACGGATACGAAGGCGGCGAATCATACAGCCGGGCAGAGACCGTCATTCCCTTAAAAGATAATAAAGCCGCTGATTTCGTTACGACTACGGTATACAACTTCGGAACGGAAGCCTCAAATGAACTTATATCGGCTTCATCGGACAACTATCCGGCAGCAGGCCTCTCAAATACAAACTGGATAAAAAGCCTTCTTTATTCTTTTGATATTATTTCCGAAAGCACTGCGGATACCGGGACCGTCCTATCCTCATTTGAGAGAGACTCGGATCCATACGCCGTAAAATGCGGTTACATCGTATCATACAAGCCTGAGAACACCGAAGACATCGTCTTATATGCCGTGCCCCGCGAGGACGGCAAATTCACGACGGTTGACAAAGAAGGCAGGCTTCAAAAAGAAACCGAAATAAAACCGGAACAGATCCTTAAAATATATGACCTTAACAAACCCGAAACGGTTCACAATATTCCGTATTATTGCATGAGCGATTTTACGGATATAGCTTATGATGAAGACAGCGTTGCTTTCAGCGGATGCGGCATTACCTCTTTTTCAATGCTTGCTTCTTATTTGTCGGATTCCGTCATAAGTCCCCGTGACGCCGCTGTTGTTGCCATGGATATAGGTGCTAATACGGTTAAAAGCTGGGCTTCTTTCGCAAGGCTTGCGGCTTACTACTCGGTAGACGCGCCGGATCAACACACCGGTCCTCTTTTCGGCGGCTCCGCACAGGGTATTTTCGATGCCCTTTATAACGGAAATATCGTTATAGTCAGTGTTACCAACGGATATTTTAACCCGTCCGGACGCGGACACTACTTTATTCTCTCGGGTATATCCGATACCGGCGAATTATATGTCAATGACCCTTCGACCATACTGAACCTGCCTGTTCCTTTCAGTCAGGATATCGTGATACCTCACGTGAAGCAGTATTGGGTGTTTGAGGTTTGATAAATCTTTATTAAAAATTTTTCGGCTGTCACTTTATGCCTTTTTTACTAAATAATCTCAAAGCTGGTATCGGCAGATATTCAGTACGTCTTCCAGTGGCAGCCACCCCCCGAACATATCAAGGGCGCTGCCGACGGTAACATCCACCTTTCCTTTTCCGATCTTTTTCAGTTTTTCTATATCCTCAAGACTTCCCACGCCTCCCGCATACGTAACGGGGAAATCATCAAGCGAAGCAAGAATCCCGACTACATCTTCTTCTATTCCGGCAGCTTTGCCTTCGGCGTCTGCCGCATGCACCAAAAATTCGTCACAGTATGGTGAAAGCTTTTCCAGAAGCTTTCCGGTCAGCTTTATATCCGTAAACTTCTGCCATCTGTCGGTCACGATATAATAATCTCCTGCTTTTTTACGACAGCTCAAATCAAGAACCAACCTTTCCCTGCCGACTGCATTCATTATTTTTTTCAGATTATCCTCGTCAAGCATTCCGTTTTTGAAAACATATGAAGTCACGATTACGTGACTTGCTCCCGCATCCAAAAAACAATAAGCGTTATCCGGCGTTATGCCGCCGCCGACCTGAAGAGCGTTCGGCCATGCAGCTGTTGCAAGTAACGCCTGCTCTTTCGTTTTTTCGTAATGTTCAGAAGATTTAGGGTTGAGCATGATGACATGCCCTCCCGTTAGATTCATTTTTTTATAGAGCTTTGCATAGTGAGCCGCGCTCATTTCAGAGACAAAATTTTCTTTTGCAAAGTCATTCTTGTCTTTCAGACTGCCTCCGATAATCTGTTTCACCCGTCCGTTGTGTATATCAATACAGGGTCGAAATCTCATAAGAAAACACTCCGTTTCTTGTCAAGTGCTGATTATATTTTTGCCGTTTTATACAAAATAATTATTACGATTATTTTACTGTTTTACTAATGTTATCCACACAAAAATGTTGATAATGTGGAAAACACGGGTTTTTCCCATGAAAACAGCACTTTCATTTGTGGAAGATCAGGGCAGTTTCAGTTGAAAATGTTAATAAGTGTGTAAAAATATAAAAACCATAGAAAGTATAGCCGTATTTCGTCAAAGCAGGCATTGATTAATTATCACACTCTTATTTTAACACCTTTCTGCCCCCTGCTGCCGAGTTTTATTTTATTCAGGGAGACGGTTTTTTCTTTGTATTCCAAAGTTCTCTCTATACGTCCCGCCGCAAGATAAGCCCCGGCAAGCTTTTCTCCTTCGCCGAGCTTCATTCCTTTTACTCCGATGGCTCCTTTTTTCTTGACAGGGATATCGTTCAGGGTAAATCTCAGGAAATATCCGTTTTCCGAAATCAGGATCATATAGTCGTAAGGGGCTTCGGCTTCCACGAGTATGAGCGCGTCGTCTTCGGTAAGCTTCGTCGCCGATATCGTCTTTCTGGAAACGTCAAACTCTGCTCCCTCGACTGCTTTTACAAGTCCCGAGCGTGTCGCAAAAATCAGACGATCGTTTCTGATAACAGATATCGCATCCATGTAAAGTATCTGCTCCGTCTCGGTGCTGTAAGAAGAAATATTGTCAAGCGGCGTGCCTTTGTCGCGAAGTTTGCCCATGGGAACGGCCGAAACCTTGACGGTGTGCATGTTTCCCGTGTCTGTAAATACGCAGATCCTGTCGGACGTAAAGCATCTTATGACATACCTGAAATCATTGTCCGCAGCCGTCCTGTTTCGCTCATATACGGAAGGATCAATGCATTTTATATATCCGAAGCGATCCACCAAAACCACTACCTCCATATCCTGTACGGGGGCTTCTTCGATCTCGACAGCCTCCGCGGTATATATCAGGGTCTTTCTGGGCCGTCCGTATTCTTTTTTGATGGCAAGCAGATCCTCTTTTATCACACACGCCATGGAATCATAATTGTTCAGAATATCTTCGTATTCTTCTATTTTCTTTAACGTCTCTTCAAATTCTTTTTGGAGCGCAAGTATCTCAAGTCCGATGAGGCGATAAAGGCGCATCTCCAAAATAGCCGTCGCCTGTCTTTGAGTAAAGCAAAGCCGGGCCGCTTCGGTTTTACTGGCTTTCTTTTTGAATTTAATACCGTCCGTGACTCCCATGGTAAGGCAGTCCTTAACCATCTGGGCATTTTTGCTGCCGCGTATTATTTCTATGATAAGATCTATGATATCACAGGCTTTTATAAGGCCTTCCTGTATTTCTTTTTTTTCAAGCAGCGTACCGAGCAGACTCTGATACTTTCTGGTGGCAAGCTCTATCCTGAAATCCATATGCTGCTCGATTATCTTTTTCAGTCCCATTGTTTCGGGGCGTCCCCCGCACACCGAAAGCATGTTAACGCTGAAAGTATCTTCAAGCCGCGTCTTTTTATAAAGCAGATTTTTGAGTTTTTCGGTATCGGATCCTTTTTTTAATTCCAGGACTATACGAATCCCCTCTTTGGACGACTGGTTTGAAATATCCGTGATCTCGGGAGCCTTTTTGCTCTCAACCAGATCAGCCACGTCATTTAAAAATTTGCCGATATTCGCGCCTATCATGGTATATGGAATCTCTGAAATAACCAGAGCTTCCCTGCCGCCTTTGTGCTTTTCGATCTCGATCTTCCCTCTGACTTTCAGCTTGCCGACGCCCGTTTCGTAGATTTCGGCCAGATCTTCCTCGTTTACCACTTCTCCTCCGGTGGGAAAATCAGGACCTTTTATGTGCTGCATGAGCTGTTCCGTGGTTATTTCGTAATTATCCATGTAGGCAAGCACCGCATCGCAGACTTCTCCAAGATTATGAGGAGGAATGCTCGTTACCATGCCGACTGCTATACCGTCCGCCCCGTTTACCAGAATATTCGGCACCCGCACCGGGAGCACCGAAGGTTCTTTTTCCGTTTCGTCAAAATTCGGTATATAGTCCACTACGTTGAGATTCAGGTCTTTAAGATATACATCCTGCGTGATCTTTTGAAGCCGGGCCTCGGTATAGCGCATTGCCGCCGCACTGTCGCCTTCGATGGAGCCGAAATTTCCGTGTCCGTCAACAAGCGGCTGTCCTTTTTTGAATTCCTGAGCCATAACGACAAGCGCTTCATATATGGAACTGTCGCCATGAGGGTGATACTTACCCATGGTATCGCCTACTATACGGGCGCATTTACGGTAAGGTTTGTCATGAAGCGTCCCAAGCTCATGCATGTCAAAGAGCGTACGTCTCTGTACCGGCTTAAGACCGTCCCGTATATCCGGCAGCGCACGTGAAACTATTACGCTCATTGCATAATCTATATAAGCTTTTTTCATCAATTCAGAATATTCTGTCCTGATTATTTTCTCTTCCATAATATCCTCGCTTTAATATTTTACAGATCCAGTTTCGCATCCCTTGCGTGCGCGTAAATAAAGTCTTTTCTGGGCGGCACCTGCGACCCCATAAGTATCTCTGTTACTTCCGATGCCAGTCTGGCATCCTCGATCTCAACCAGCCTCAGCCGCCTGTTAGCAGGATCAAGGGTCGTTTCCCAAAGCTGATCCGCATCCATTTCGCCGAGGCCTTTATATCTTTGAAGCGTAAACTTCTGAGACGGATGTTTCTTTCTGTAAAGAGCAAGTGCCTTGTCGTCATAAAGATATTCGCCTTCGCCCTTTGAGGGTATGACTTTATAAAGAGGCGGCATGGCTACATATACATGCCCTTCATAAATAAGCTCCGGCATGAATCTGTAAAACAAAGTAAGAAGAAGCGTCGAAATATGCGCTCCGTCAACATCGGCATCCGCCATGATGATAATTTTGTCGTAGCGCAGTTTTGTAATATCGAAATCATTGCCGTAGCCCTCGGAAAAACCGCAGCCGAACGCATTGATCATGGATTTTATCTCCGCGTTTGCCAGAACTTTATCTATGGAAGCTTTTTCCACATTCAGAATCTTACCCCTTATGGGGAGTATAGCCTGAAAAGATCTGTCTCTGGCGGTTTTGGCGGAGCCGCCGGCCGAATCGCCCTCAACTATAAATATTTCGCAAACTTTAGGATCCTTTTTCTCACAGTTGGCCAGCTTTCCGTTTGAATCAAAAGAATACTTCTGTTTGGAAAGCATGTTCGTTTTGGCCTTTTCCTCGGATTTTCGGATCTTTGCCGAGCGCTCGGCACAGGCCAGTATGTTTTTAAGAACTTCCAGGTTTCTGTCGAAATATCTTACCGCCTCATCCGAAATGATCTTGCCGGACGCTTTTGCCGCGTCCGGATTGTCCAGCCTGGTTTTTGTCTGGCCTTCAAATCTGGGCTCCGGGTGCTTTATGGAAATAACGGCGGTCATCCCGCTTCTGATATCGGAGCCGGTAAAATTTCCATCCTTTTCTTTCAGGATTCCGATTTCCCTGGCGTAAGAATTAAGTATCTGGGTGAACTGCGTTTTAAAACCTGTCAGATGTGTGCCGCCCTCGGCATTATAGATATTGTTGCAAAAGCCTAACACCGTCTCCTGAAACTCATTTACATATTGAAAGGCTGCCTCGACGACTATTCCGTCGGACTCGCCTTTGAAAACGACAATATCATGAACGGGCTCTTTATTTTTGTTCAGCTCTTTTACAAAGCCCGCGATCCCATCAGGCTCATGATAAGTTATATGAAAATCCGCGTCTCCCCTCAGATCCGAAAAATCTATGGTCAGTTCGGGGTTTAAGTATGCGGTCTCATGCAGACGGCTCTTTATTTCGTCCGCTGAAAACTCCGTTACCGAAAATATTTCTTCATCCGGCAGAAAGTTTACTTTTGTGCCGGTTTCTTTTGTCCTGCCGATTTTGGGCAGAAGCGAGTTTTCGAGCTCGGTAGTCGGAATACCTCTCGAATAACTGTCGTGGAAAATATAGCCGTCTCTGCTGATTTTGACATCCATATGCGCGGAAAGCGCGTTTACGACAGAGGAGCCGACTCCGTGAAGTCCTCCGCTGGTCTTGTAAGCGTCATTATCAAATTTTCCGCCCGCATGAAGCGTCGTAAAGACGAGCCTTTCGGCCGGAACGCCTTTTTCATGCAGTTCAACGGGAATTCCCCTCCCGTTGTCCTCGACCGTACAGGAACCGTCGGCCTCCAAAGTCACGCTTATATGATCGCAAAAACCAGCCAGATGCTCGTCAACCGCATTGTCAACTATTTCATATATCAAATGGTTAAGACCTTTTCTTCCCGTGCTTCCTATGTACATTCCCGGCCGCACGCGCACCGCCTCAAGTCCCTCCAGCACAGAAATACTGGAGGCGCCGTAATCTGATCCTGCCATCTGTTTCTCCTTTTCGATTTATTGCAGATAATGACCTGTTAACAATATACCAATATATTTTACACGATATAGTTATTAATTGCAAACATTACTACAATAAATTGTGTTTACGGCGTTATCCGACTCAGGCGTTCATCAACGCCAGCACCTTGTCAAAATCACAGCTTCTGATCACTTCTGTCTTTTCATTATTACCGGCAACGCTGTCAGAAACAATCAGCTCTGCTTCGGAAGGATCATCAACCGGTTCCGTTGCCATCATCTCAAAGAACGTGTACATATTGATTGTTGAAGTGACGTCAAAATACTTTATCAGAAAGTCCATGGATGTGGTTCCTGCCACTATTGCCCTGCTTTGTCTGGCAGTATTCAGCCATACGAATTCATTTTTCTCAAGGTCAATGCCAAAGAGATAGGCAAAGGTGCTGTCACAGTCGATCAGATACGAGGACTGAACCGTTTTCGGCTCATACACTTCTCCGGAGTCAATAATATCCCGGAGCATAAATCCGGCTTTGCAAAAGCATTTGGTGAATTTCAGCCCGGAATAGACATTGTCGCAGAAAATCAAATATTTTATCTTCGGATACATTTTTTTGAACTCTCCGACATCAATATCAAAGTACTCGGAACCACCGTTATAACCGCAGGTCTCATCTCCTGAGTAAGTGATGGCAGAAGACTGGTTTCTGTACATGGTACGCCACGAAAATTCAGTCTGATTCCCATTATCATCAATACCGAATACGGAAAGGTCGATATCATTGACTTTCTCCCAATAGGTAAACGCTCTGATCTTCTTTCCTTTTTCTATGGCGAACCTGGAACCTCTTGGAAGAACCCCGACGCCTCCCTGCGATGTATTTTCCTGAATCGGCAGGGCTATGGATTTCATTGCCGGGTCTATATAGATTTTTCCCAAACGTCCTTTAAGTACCTCGCGGAGATTATTATCAATCCTGTCGAAAATTGCAATTGCGGATTCTTCCGAGATTATTGACTTGCGCCTTATTGTTTCCTCGTCAGTTTCGTAATGCACTTTCATTTTATTATGCGCAGTGAAAATAAAGACACGATTTAACCGCGACGGATAATAATTTGCGTATTGCAGCAAGAGCTGTATCAATACAATGACATTTTTGCCGCTTATGTTTTCAAGCACAAAATCAATCTCTTCCTGAGAAGAGCATCGGCTGATCAGATAATTCAGATTGCGCAGGACTGTTGCCGGGCTTTTTCCGTCTCTTAGGATCGTAACAGCCTTTTTGACATCCTGCTCTGCCAGCGCTTTTTCAAATTTGGCATATACGGAAATATTCTCCTTGCCACGCATACAGTCCACAAAGCCGGATGACAGTTCATCATGCGGCTTATAGTGAATATGATGAAGCAGGCCGTTCCAGATTGCCTTCTTTTCGCAGCAGGTTTCAATATCGCATTTGCGCTCATCAAACAGTCTGTCAATGACTTGCGTGATAAACTTTCTGTCCTGATTTTTAAGATTGAGTTTCTTTATGTTCTCGTTTTCGTAGATCCGATAATTCATCTCATCGACAAGCCTGATAACATCCGACATCATAATAAAGCGGACAAGCTCCATCTTGCGGCTGTCCAGTAAAAGGCGGATTGCAGTGTTTTTTGAAGCGCAATCCTCTATATCGCAATCGTAATCAGTCAGGAATTCCAGAACAAGCGAGTATTGCTCGTCGCTTAAAGGACGTGAACCAAGCAGAAGATTGCCGACGATTTCCGATATGCGCGTTACCGCTTCCTCTTCGGAAATGATTGAGAAATCCCTCATCGTCGTCTTCTCATCAAAAGCGGTTCTTTCTATACAGGACTCAAAAAGGGAATGTCCTGTTTCTTCAAACAGGTTTAACCCGTATGTTTTTATATAGTGTACCAGCTGATCGAAAAGCAATTCATCGGCAGAAAGCTCTCTCACCGTATCCGGAAACCCTCTGTAAAACGGCTCGGGAACATTGATTCCGAGTTGTTCGGAAACAAACGGGATCATTTTTTTCTGAGCCATCTTCTCGCCGGAAACGATCCTTATATTAAACAGAGCGGTCAATGAAAAAATCACCTCGAATGAGGTATCCGCATCCGTTTTGGCATCGGAGACAAGACAGTTCTTCCGGAAAAGCTGTTTTTTATAAATCTGTTTCATTTTTACTCCTTCTATACTGTTAGTTCTCATGAATCTTGGCACTTTTTTTAACATTTGAGAGATGTCTTTTTTGAAGTAAGCGCCAATAGCTATGAGTAATTGCAATGGCGAATCGTCAGATTCATGCATGGGGGATGTTCTTACCTCTAAACCACGGGGTGATGATTCACCCCGGTGGGATTCGAACCCACGCCTTCCCCAGGAATCGCGGAAGTAAATCTGACTAGCTGCCATGCGTTATCAAAAAATATTGAAACCTTTTTTCCGTTATACGTGTTATGTTCATAGTCTATCAGATTATTCCTGCATTGTCTTTCTTTTCTAACGATATTGTTGAATTCACACGGTACCATTTCCGCTTATATTTCTATAAGCGGACCTTTCTTCGCTACGATTTCGGTTTTTCGAAATAAGCAAAGTACATGCGGTAGGTCACGCATTCATCCTCGATAAGCTCATCCATGGTCTTAAACCCGAAAGACATATTGAAAGCCACCACCGGAATTGAGCCCCCGGTTTCCGTCTCGTTTGTCCGGAGGTTCAGTTTGCGTTCCACGGAAAAGATGTAAACAAGCCCTTCATATTCATTGCATCGATCGATCCATTCCTGTGCGCTCTCGTTGCCCTCATCCAGTTCACGTACCCTAATGAACAGGTTTTCTTTCTGCCTGTCCGGCCTCTTTGGCAACTGCGACCACCATGTCTGAGCACGGTTAAATTCATTGCTTTCCGCTTTCAAGACCGACTGGGCATGCATGTTTATTTGGACAAACTCATCTTCCGTCAACTCTTTACGGCTTTTCTGTACCAGAAACAGCCCTCTTGCATTCGGCTGAAACAACGGCTCGTCGTCCTTAAGGGCTCCGTATTTTTCATAGGACGCCTGCGGCTTCTCCGCGAAAACCTTGTCCTCACCGGCGTCAATATCTATGCCGGCAGTGTTGAACTTTTCCATAAGCGATGTAGTCTCCTTTCCCTTAACCGCCGCCTTTAGAAGAACCCACAAACCAGTTTACGTGGGTTCAGGGCTTTTGGCGTTGTAATCACCATATATCACATAATCCCTACAGCTTCCAGAAAATGCTCATTAACAGCATCTGTATCGACAGCTTCTTCTCTTTCTCTTATAAGCTGCTTCAGTTTTGTCCGAAAACGGCTTAGCCGTTCTCCATTGTTTGTCTGTTTCCCGAATATGCAGGCAGATATGAGAATATGCGCATACACATTCTGAAGATCGAAATCACCAGGAAAACGATCCGCCACCTTGTCCATGCGCTCCGCCGCGTTATAGGCAAGGCTGATCGGAGCATCAAAACTACCGCACATGGCTATGAGATTCTGAATGCACACGCCGGCCTGCCGTTGAATACATACACTTGCCGGAAACCCATCCGCAAGCTCGAATACCTCATCCATAAAATCATCCACCATGCCGTCTTCTCTGAGAATGTTTTTCACATAAAAGAGGCCGGTCATACATTGGAGCAGCCGGCAGGCGATGTGCTCGTCGGACGGAAGCATTTCATGCAGGCTCCGGCATCCGACAACACAGTTGAGACCGCTGAAGATATCCGGCGCTTCCATACAGTGCTCTGCCAGCTTGCAGTAAACATCGGCAATCATCCCGGCGGTTTTTTGTTTTTCACCGGCATCGCCGATCTGCGTACATAAAACAGTAAACGTTCCCAGCGCCTCCCTGCATTTTTTGACATCAACCGCAGAGTCGGTATCAAAGATTTCTGAAATATCGGCAATCTCCTGCTGCAACACCTTTATATCTTCTTTTACGCACTCAGGTTTAACAAAAGCATCAACTCCTGCCCCGGAAAGAATATACATGAAGTCCTGCGGAAGCTTATCTCTGATCGCATCCACCAAAAAGCCGTGATCCGCCTGATGTGCCTCATACAGAGTATAAATGATCTCAAGGATTTTCTCATTGACGTCACGCATGACGTCTCCGGTATTCGCGCTCATGGGAACTGTCTCAAGAACCTTTCCGAGATCCGTAATGATTACCGCCTCTGCGTGTTCCTTCAAACGGCCAAGCGCTTCCATGGCGCGTTCCCTGCGCTGTTTTTCAAACGGAAACGGCAGGGTGATGACGGCAAACACGCGGCCGTGCTGTTTTGCGTGCTTTGTAATCTCCGGTGTGAAGGTGCTTCCGGCGTTTCCGCCAAGTCCGGCAACGATGATCGTACATGCCGGTGCATCCCGCAAAATCACTTCCGGCGCGGTAAACGGTTCCTCCTCCTGAAAAGAAAAATCACAAGGCTTTTCGGGATTTCTCTTCCGGTATTCTTTAACCAGCCTGCATCCGGTGCTTCCCGCGCCGATTATCAAAGTTTCTGTCGCTGCCATGTTCGTTTTCTCCTTTTCTCACATATCCTTTTTTCGCGTTGCCAGCGGTACCCATTTAAGACTCTTTGTCGTGCGATGGCATTTCGTGCAAATCCATCCGCGTCCGTCTCCCATCAGTCCTCCATAAGGAGGAATCAAACCGTCATATTCTTCAACTGCACCGCCGCAGTCAGGACATACTCCTATATGAAGCTCTGAGCGTTCCTTTTCCTTCTTTTTCATACTTTTCAATCCTCCAAAGGCACAAATTAAACCAGTAATACCCTAACCTGACAATAATAATACGAAAAGCAGTCCCGGTTTACCTGTCATCGCTTTGTTACCTCCCGTTTTCATACTGCATCTGAAAATATATCTGTAACTCTGCCCTTATTGTACCGTGCTTTTCAATAACATTTCCGGAAAAAGTTGCAGATCTGCCGCTATCCGCTGTCATATACGAACCGGGAGTGTTTATCATGTGATAACCAGCGGGATCAGCACTACATCGCCGGCGTAATCGGTGTTGTATTCGCCGCCCAACTGTTCTGCGAAGACGCCGAGGGTGTAGTTACCTTCTCGCGTATTTTTCGGGATAATCAGCGGAACGCCGTCCGCAGGGGAATCGGCGCTGCCGCCTTCCGTCTTTGCGAGATGTCCATAACACAAGATGCTTCCGGTTAATCCGGGACACAGAAAGACAGAAATATATTCGCTTTTCCCCGTCCTTGCGCCGGTATAGGAAAGCACGATCTTATCTCCTGCTCTCACTTCTCCGATACCGTCTGTCCGTGACGCCGTAAAACCCGAATGATTGCCGTCGGGACCGCCGTCCTTTAAGGTCAGCTTCCATTCCCGCGGATAAACATCCCGGGGATAACCTTGTCCGGGATGACCGTGCACCAGCGCGTCTTCGCCGACGGAAGCGCTTTCCTTAAAGCCCGCCGTGGATGTAAGGAGCACTTCGGTCAGGTCAATATTAATGACAGGACGTACACCCCGTTCGGTATCCAGTGACAGCCGGAGGATGGTGTCTTCATCCTTCGTGTTCTCCGGATCCTTTTCCAGCACGCGCCACCGAAAGTTCGCCGAAGCGGGGTTGACGCAATTCTGCCAGGTATCCTCGTCTGCGGACACCTTGTCGTAATATACTTTGTCGCCCCTCAAAATACCGAGACCCGAAACAGGTTTTATTAAATTCGGATCTATGCCGCCAACGTTCCAATACATCATCTGACAACCTCCTCAAAATACCCCTTCTTCTTCAGAGCATCGATATAGGCTTCTATAGCGCATTCGCACTGCGCCTCATCGGGGGCTTCCACCAGTATACTGATTTCCGGCACGACGCCCCAGGGACGAACCAGAATGCGGGCATGTTCACCAAGCTCTTTGTCAATCTGATCCCTCGCGGCCACGATGTCCGGATCTTCGACAACAGCTATCGGCATGTCCTTTACCCTTACCTTCCTTATAAGTGGTACGCAATGCCAGTGCGTTTGCGCCACATGCATGAAGCAAAAGAACTCCACCGTTTTTTCCTGTTCCGGATTTTTCACCGCTGAAGGACTGTACCGCTCGCGCAAAAAGGAAACAGGGTTTTCTATCCCCAGCTGAAAGAGGACACAGGCTGCGATATAAGCCGTCCTGTCACAGCCGTCCGCACAGAAGATCGCCACTCGCTTTCCATCACGCAGAGGCTGGAGCACATCATTTGTCAGACGCTCCAGCATATCCCGCGGAATCGCAGGATACTCCGCTGCCGGATAATCGGATACGGTATGACGTCCGTCCGGCAGGTAATGAAACATGTCTTTCAGCCGTATGGCTTCGCGGTAATAAACAATCTCGCCGTTATAGCCCCTCTCCCAGAAGGAAGCCGGCATACCTTCCAAAGGCACGAGGACATCCGGTTTCATATCCGGTACAGACCACGGCTCGTCCATCCCTCCGAGAATCAGACCGGGATAGATCTCCTGTGCTTTATTCACGGCAACAGAAGAGGCGGGCTGTTCTTTGACGTTGTATCCCGCGCTCTTTGTGATTTCCGGGCGAGTGCGGAAATACGGCTCCGAAAAATCTTCCTCATATATTTGCCGAAGCCTGTCAATAATTTCCCTGAAATCATGGGGTCTTTCGGCGACGTCCTTCTTCATGCACCGTACAAGGAGTTCTTTCAGACACAGAGACATTCTGACCCGCGTATGCTTCATATATTCGCTGCACCGCAGGCCCGCCACCACGCCGGTTTCCCACGGACGGGAACCGATGTATATTTCCATCATACTGACAGCCCAGGAGTAAATATCCGTTCGCCTTGTGAGGGGACGACTGTCCATCTGTTCGGGAGAACCGTAGGCAAGCGTATAGCCTCCTGCGGGGGAAAGGATAGTCAAATCGCCATCAGCCTCCGCTGCATCATGATTCTTTCCAATAGCGGTCGCAAGGATCGCATAAGCTTTGGAAAGCCCGAAATCGGAAATCCTGACCTCATAGTTACTTGTCAGAAGCAAATTGTCGGGCTTCACGTCCTGATGGATCAGGCCCGCAGGGTTTCCGTTCCTGTCCTTATGTTCATGGGCATAGTCAAGCCCCTCTGCCGACTGGATCGCAATGTCCAAAAGACGCTTCTCCTGTTCTTTGGAAGTCCCTTCATACAGCGTTCCGTCTGTCATGATGTTTCTCAGACTGGAATCCATCCATTCGGAAAAAACAGAAGGTATACCGTAAATCTCATCGACAAAATAGCAGGCCACGATATTCGGGTGCAGCCCGAGACTGATCCACGCTTCACATTCGCGGATAAAATCCATCCTCTGTTTCGGGGTTGTAAAATATTTCGGTTTTGGGCGCTTCATGGCCATGTCAGCATCATACAAGGTATGATGTATGTGCCACACGCTTCCCATACCGCCCTGAATGGCATCTGTTTCGACCCGATAATGTCGCCGCAGATAATCGCCTTTGCGTATCGGCTTTCCCGCCGACAGGTCCATTTGCTTCTCATATTCCGCATCCGCCATCGTGCGGGATTTATCGCTTATCATCTGACAACCCTCCCATACATCTTTTATGTCACACTTTGTCTAACGCGCTTCCTCCCTTGTACTTATTGCCATGCAGCGACCGGAAGACAGTTCAAACGTATAAGACGCCGCCTTCGTGACAACCGTAAATGTTTTATCGCCGGATGAAAAAGATGCCGAGACAAATATCTCTTTTCTGTACGCGAAGGGATATATTTCCGGAAGAAAGAGGGTGTAGCATGGTGTTTTCTCACCGGCGAAAAACAGTGATACCACCGGAATCTGCGGCACTGTGCACGGATCATACTGTTCACCGAAGGCATCCTCATACATCGCCATAAAACGTTCATCGTGACCCGGATCGTAATCTTTATCATAATCACACATGATCCTTCCCCCGACCGCTGCAGGCGGCATTTCTCCTTGCTGTACTCCGGTTTCCGCGTTGCCGCTGCGCAGCGCCGTAAGCTCTGCATCTGTCAGATTCCGGCGTATTCCCTTTATATAAAGCATCCCGGTATTGCCAGCAGACAGGATACTCTCGCCGTCATTATGTGCCTGCGGCATTTTCATATCCGAATTGCAGATCCGGTATCCGGGGCGGATCATTTTACTGTGTACGCGGAACAACTGAGACCCTTTCGACCCGAGCAGAAGAAGCAGATTATCATCTCCGGAAGCCGCAGCGACAGAGGCGTTCTTCTGTGATTCTGTGACCGAAAGAATATTGCCGTTTGCCGTATCCCAGATGACACGGTAATCATAGTCTTCATAAAATTCCGAACCGTCAACATCCTGATCCACCGGCACCGATGTCTTGCAAATGCCTGAAAGGGTTCCGTCTTCTCCCTCCATAAATACGTGGACGAACTCAACGCTGCCTTTCATCGAATCATGCCCGCAGCGCAAAGAAAGCGGCTCAGCATTATCATCAGGGGAATACAAGCGGATATAACTGCCGGCATCGTATCTGCTCAGAACCTGTTCTGAATAACCTGATGTATCATTGTTCTGCTTGTCCGAAGCAGGAGCACCGCTTACGGCGATTTGTCCCTGTTTCGTCACAAATATTGTCTCCGGCTCCTGACTGATTCTGATCCGCTTCGTGACTTCGCCGGAAGCAAGCTCATAAAGAAGAATCTCCTGCGAAGCGCCAAGGGCAAGCAGCTTCCCGTCTTCACAAAAAGACACACAACTAATGCCGGGCTCCCTGAAAAGGTACAGGGATTCAAAAACGCACGAATTATCCTCTGCCGCGTTTTTCTGCATCTCGTCACCTCCGCAAATTTTTCCACTTATCAAACCGCAAGCGGAACACCGCGTCATTAATTCGGGAAGCTCCCTTTATATCCGGGTTTCCCGTATCTCTGACCCCTGTCAGTCCGAAGCCTTGAAGTTATAAATCGGTTTCATGATTTCGATGATATCCACCGTTTCGCCGATCAGATCGATGATATCTTCCGAAGATTTGTACGCCATAGGCGCTTCATCTAAAGTGGAAGCGCTGACGGATGTGGTATACACGTCCTTCATGCTTTCCCTGTATTCATCCAGATTCAAGCTCTCCCTGGCTGCATGACGGGACATGAGCCTGCCGGCCCCATGTGGAGCAGAGTAGTTCCACTCCGGATTGCCCTTACCGACAGCCAGGACGCTGCCGTCACGCATATTGATGGGGATCAGCACCTTTTCTCCCGCGTGAGCGGCAATCGCGCCTTTACGCAGAATCATCTCATCGGTATCGATATAGTTATGAATCGTATGGAAAGCTTCGCCGCCGGTCATGCCCGTGCGGGATAGCAGAATTTCTGCCATCTTTTCTCTGTTTCTCCTTGCAAAACTCTGGCAGATCTCCACATCGTGCAAGTAATCCTCAAGCCATGTCCCATACAGGAAACAGAGGTCCGGCGGCATGGTTGGCTCCTTCTTCCCACAGGTCTTCTGCATCTCTGCCAATGCCTTCTGTATATCCTTACTGCGTCCGGCTTCCTTGTATTTCCGAATCAGTGCTTCTTTGGCATTGGCGTTTTCCTCTTTACCTGTTGCCAGCTCAACCGCCAATCTCTGATAGCTTAATGCTACCTGTTTTCCGAGATTCCGGCTTCCGGAATGGATTACCAGATACCTGGTACCGTCCGCAGCTTCATTGATCTCAATAAAATGGTTTCCGCCGCCGAGTGTTCCGAGGCTTTTTTCCAAACGATCCGTATCTTTCAGCTCGCCATGGCAGCGGAGCGCGGTGAGATCAAAGTGCTCCTGACAATCTTCCCAGACATTGTAGCCGGAAGGAATATAATGCGCGGCTTCATCGACCTTTTGAAAGTCAATGTCATCCTTGCCCAGATTGACAGTATACATCCCACAGCCAATATCCACGCCGACCACATTGGGGACGGCTTTATCAATAACCGTCATGGTCGTCCCTATGGTACAGCCCTCACCCGCATGCACGTCCGGCATGATGCGGATACGGCTTCCGGCTGTGAATTCGCAGTCGCACATTCTGCGAATCTGCTCAATCGCTTCCGGTTCGACAATCTTTGCATAGCAGATGGCGGTATTTACTTTTCCTTTGATCTCAAACATAGCTTGCCTCTCTAAATTAAGATTCCGGATTTATCCACAAAGCGGGGCGCACATCGAAGGGTGCGTCTACATTGAAGCCGTGCGTGAATACGCTGCCGGCAAAGCTGACGATTGCCGTAACGTTACCGCTAACGCCGGGCGACCTCAGCCACCACCAGCAATTTCCGTTGCCGGTTTCAGAAGCGTCTTGTGCATTGCTGTATTCCGTCCCCTGACATCCACGAGTGCTGTTGCTGCTGAAATACTTGTTCGCTTCCGTAATACTAAGCAGAAACACACGATCCGTCGTGCTGTTGCCGGGGCTTGTGCCGTAATCCGGATTCTCGTCAGCGTTGACTGTCACCACCGGGATCCTGTCGCGCTCTTTTGCAGAAAACGCAGTATTCAAAAAAGCGCCGTTCAGCCACTTACGCAGGGAGCAGGTTTCCCATGTGACACTTGTATCTGATGTGTTGTACGCTTGGCGGTCAAGCCCGAATTTGCTGACTACCAGGATACGTCCCGATTCCTTTGCCAGCACTTGCCACTCGATTGGAGCTATCCTTCCTTGCGCATCCTGCGGATAGGTCCCAAATTCAATGATGTTTCCGATGTCCGTTTTTTCAAAATCAAAAGTCGCCGCGGAATCAGGACCTTTCGTCAACATATTGAATACTTCATCCGCTTTATTTTCAATCCACTCGCGCGCTTCTTCATAATCCTGAGGAACATTGTGTCCCACAGGATTATGATCGACAGCAAAATCCGCCTTGATGTCCGCGAACATCGAGACGACCTTTCCCGGAGCAATCTCGTCGATGTTGAAGACACTTCTCCCCATCGCGACAGGGAGAATGCCCAGCGCCGTCTCCATACGCACCAAAGCGAATGATAACTTCATCTCTCCAAGCTTCACCTCAACGTCTTTAACGCTTTTGACAGTACCGATCAGGAATGCGCTGATCTCATCTTTATTT
Source organism: uncultured Lachnospiraceae bacterium (assembly GCA_964389285.1). Lineage (GTDB taxonomy): Bacteria > Bacillota > Clostridia > Lachnospirales > Lachnospiraceae > Alectryocaccobium. The sequence continues at coordinate 154,282 of CAYMCZ010000002.1, forward strand.
CCCTGCATTCTCAAAATCTCGATTGCCGCAGATCCGGGCGCCGCAAATTCGTCGGACAGCTGTCTTCCGCCAAAAATTTCCTTCGTATGCAATGCTTCATTCATTGCGGCCATACTGTCGTAAACACTCAGACGAAACGGAAACGCGCTTGCTTTTACCTTCTGTTTTGTCCCTTCGATTTTGCCCGTAATGGCGTGGCGATTGACGGTCTCAATCTGAAAACGCTGATGTCCCTCAAGCTCGACATCATAGTATTCATTCGCACCGGAAGATCCCGGCAGCATGTTCAAAAATCTCATCTCGACCTCCGCTTCACCCTCGAGCGTGAGATCCATATCCAATATTTCTTTATGTGTCTCCTTTTTGAACAGACCGCTGCGTTTCGTCACCTCCCGCAAAGTCACTACGAATTTTCCGATGATTTCTCCCGAATAGACATCCCTCATAAAATGCGTATAGTGAAAATACGTATTTCCGTCAGCACTCTTGCTCTGAACTTTCGCGTCCCACTTTTCCATATCCTGCTGTGCTATAAAGCTGAGGATCCCCGTGTCGTACTGGTTTCGTTGGATTGACTGTAATCGTAATGGCATATTATTTCCTCTTTCTTATCCTTTCTCAAATGTAATTGAAATCCGGCTGATCCGCTCATAGCCAATCGGGATCTTTCGTTCTCATCTCCTGCGAACACGCTCTGACTTCGCGGGACAGAAAGCAAAAGCGATAAAGTTACAATGTTTTTATTATACAAGCGGGCATCTCTCCAACGCTTCTATGATACAGATTTCTTCCCTATCGTCCGGGTGAAACCTCAGGTCTGCATACAAGATCTCCATGACAATTTTCATTTCGTCTTCAAGCAGCATTCTTTTTTGCAGACTCTTTACGATTTCCTTGTCCAGCCGATGACTGAAAAGGGTTTGTTTATGAATTAGCCGTCGGGTCTCCTCCGCCCATCCATTCTTAAAAAAGTTGATCAGGTGAAAAAGCTGTTCATCTGTAAGCAAGCACAGATCATATACCTTTGGCTTTGAAAACATCCCCATGGGTTTTTCTCCTTTCTCCTTCGCCGAGTATTCCGCACCGTATGACACCGCAGGATCTTTTTTGTTGTTTCCGGTTATTTATCCGGGCTGACAGCCATTTTGACAGTTTTTATGCCAGCTTTCATCGCCTCCATGACCCGCCGGATTTCCGCTTCAAGTTCTGCGTCGTTTTCTGTTTCTTCCCCCGGGCCGATACGGCACTGTATCATGCAGTTTTTACCCAGGCCGATGATGTCGTTATCCTCCAATCTGCGCTCCGATATGCGCGCGTCATTTACATAAACTCCGTTGCTGCTGTCAAGATCCGTGAGGACTGCACCGTCTTCCGAAACGCTGATCATGCAGTGATAGCGCGACACCGTAGGGTACTCCGCAAGACTGATGCCGCAGTCGGCGCTCCTTCCGATATAGACCCGCGTTCTGCCGGAAAAAACAAATTTCTCTCCGGCCAGCCCGCCGCCGATGATTTCGAGACTGATCGTTTCTTTCATGTCGTTTCCCTGTCTGCTCCTTCCAACAGCTTACAAAAGGGTTTTGTTTCTTTTTCTGTCAAAACATTCTTTTCCATAAGAAGTATAAGGATATCCCGTACATAATCCGCAATGCTTCCTCCGCCCCTTGATGTATAGCGTTCTTCAAATAAATGATCCTCCGGACTTGTCCTGTGCGCCTCGTAATACCGGGCGCGCTGCTCGGCGTAATACATCCGCACGGAGAATTCCTTTTCTTCTTCCATATTTGCGGCACGTTTCATCTGTGTTTCAAGGTTTTCCGTTTCATAGAGGGGATAACGGTCATGTGCGCAGAAAAGGGCAGCCTCCAACGCCTTTTCCGTACGTGTTCCCATCATCGCAAGCGGAATGTCCCTGACGCGCAGAAGCAGGGCGTCGGCTTCCTGCACTGTGCAATTCAAAGAAAGGCAAAGCACAATTATTTTTTCCCGCAAGCCTCTGACCGGAAGCGCCTTTTCCGAAAGCAGAAGATACAACATGGCGGTGACGGCGGCCGGCAGACTGTTTTCAAGGATGATGTCCGTGACGTTCCTGCCCCCAAACATGCGCCGCAGGTATTCGCCGGTACCCGGCAGCGGATAAATCTGCTCCGCGCCTGCCGTAAAATGTGCCGCGTAACGGTCACGCCATCCTTTGATATTCCTTATCCCGTAAGAGAGATTGCGCAGATCACGGCTGACAGGATCACTGGAGATTTCCACGTACCCTGCGGGCGGCGTGTAATCATTCAGCGACAGCTTTTGAAGCAGCGTGCGATAGAGCGCTACAACCGTTTTCTTCCCGGCACTTTCCTTCAGCAGATGCACCGCTACGGCATCCAATGGGTTTTTCATAAAAAGCCCCGGATAGCCGTTATGTACCAGGAACAGGTTCAGTTTATGCTCGTCCATGCCAAGCGCCATGCCAAGCGTTTTCATTTTCTCGCGGCTTCCCGGTCTGCTTTTCCCGTGCAGCCATTTGTCAACTGCCGTATGGGAAACTTGTCCGATACGCTCCGCGAGCGCATTTGATGAAAGCCCTGCCGCCTTCATTTCGTTTTTCAAATCTTCCGGGAACGCATAATGGGCGGATTCTTCAAGCATGTCCATGATCAGCCTGACGTCTTCGTCAAGCAGTCTGCGTACCCTGTTATTCATGAAAAAGCTCCTTGTGTGAAAGTCATTTAATCGCTCCTATCATAACGTGGTTTATTGAAGTGGTTTCAGAAAAAAGTTGCAGCGTTCACAGACTCACAGCATCTCGATTTCCTTGAGATCGGTGCGGGCCAGGGTATGAATTCTTCCTCCCGAGGCCATGGCGTAGATCATATAGTATCCGTCCATGACAAAGCTCATGTTTTCGCCGTTAAACAGCTCTATTCTTACATCCATCGGCTTCGGACCGTCAAACGGTCCGCTTGGTACGGCATTCCTTGTTACAATCAGCTTTTTAATTCTCTTTAGGGGCATATTGCTTCCCACAAAACGGGTGAGCTCCTTTTTAAGCTTCATTCGAGGCGGCACCCCGGTATTTTCATTTATGGAAAACCAAAGGTACGAAACGGGTGCAATAAAGCTTCCGGCCGCCATTTTGATGTTACAATATTTCACCTTTGTTTCAGGCGCGGACTCGCGTTCAAATACTATTTTTTCAACTTCATTTAAAGCAACAGATGACGGTTCCGCATTGTCTTCTTCTCCGATAAACCAAAGTTCTTCCCCTGAAAGCAGTCTGATCTGTGTCTCATCTCCATAGCACTCTTTAACCAGCAGGCCCTCTGCATTCTTTTCCACGGATATCATATCCGAGAACGGAATCACATTTTCCGCGGCGTAATCCGGATTTTCCGAAGGGTTGTCCAGACCGTAATACAGCTGATCCCAGGTTGATTTTCTCTTTTCGATACCTGCCGCTTTAAGGATCAGGGAATTCGCGATGGCATATATTTCCTTGCCGTCAATTGTGGTGATGACAGCTTTTCCTTTTGGAACATAATCTCCCCATGGATGATCTCCTTTTGCTTGTGTTCCGCTTTCCGCTGCATTGCTTCTTTCCGGTTTCGCAGCCTTTGATACCTCAGGCATCCCAGTGTTCTGAGTGCTTTCTTTAAAAATCGGCTCTCTTTCGTTGGAAACCCGCACTCCTTCATTAGGAGCCTGCACTCTTTCATTTCGTTTCAGCCCCATTCTCGTAAATGCTTCAATATATTTATATGTATACTCCTCTTCTGACATGTTGTACTTCAGAATTGCCTGCTTCGTCCCTATCTGAAGCTTCAATCCGCGTTTAAGCTCTGTCGCCTCAAGGTGAATGGCAATAAACGGCTTTTTCTCATCCAAAGCAAAGTTAATCTCATTTTGCACATTTTCACGCGGCGCGGATGTCGGTGTAATCATGACGACAAAAAGCGAGCATCCCGCAAGGGCGTCTGCAATTTCATCCGTCCACTCATTGCCCGGAGAGATCCCTTCATCGTACCAGACATTGAATCCAGCTTCGTTGAAGCGTTTAATCTCCGCGAACACCCTGTCCGAGTCTTTATGAGCATAGCTCACAAATATATACGGCTCCTTCCCGCGATAGGCGGGATAGGGCATACGGCCCACACCGGGCACTAATCCCGTCTGTTCGCTTTCTTTTACCTTTTCCCTGAAACGATCAAATAAACCCATAATATCCTCCTTATATTAGTCGCCATTGCGAATGAATCGACTCATTTTGGTTTTTATTATAACGTAAAACAAGAGTAACTACTATGGGTTTAAGCAAATTTAAATAAGCAAAAACCCCCGCCTTGCGGCAGGGGTTTTAAGAATCGGTTTATTAAACAAATCGGAAATATATCCTGTTATATAATAACATGAATTAATTCATTTTAATGCTTTCCATGATCGCGATAACGTCCGGATCGTTTACTCCGACTCCTTCTATATCGCTTGACTTGGTCAGAGACTGAACCTGTATGCATTTGGAATCGCCCATGGGAATGAATACAAGATCATATTCATAAACGTCTGTTCCGTCGTCCGAATAATCCGAAGATACATGGTAAGCCAAACATTCCGTTCCGTTGACCGTAAGTTCGATCTCTTCGGTCTCGTCATAGAACCAGAGCGAAGAATCAGCCTGTGTCTGGGCATCCGTCTCAAAAGAATAGATGTAAACGCAGGGATTTGAGAAAGCGTCAAGCTCTGAAGTGCCGTCTTTAATCATACCGTAAGCATCTGTTCTAATGGGGTAGTTTCCGTCTGCATCTTTCTCGCCGAAAACATCTGTCTGATTAAATCCATACCAGCCTTCCGGAAGCAGTACGGTAAAATCGCCGACTTCAACAACCTCTCCCGTTACATTCGCGTCTTCGGAACCGCCCTGGGTTGTTCCGTCTCCACAGGCCGCAAAGGATAATGTAAGACAAGCCGCAAGGGCCGCAACTATTATTCTTTTTTTCATTTTTCATCTCCTCATTTTATTGTCTTTTTTTCCGCCTGAAAGAACCGGCGGCCTATACGCCGTTTAAAAAACAGCAACTATTTTATATCACGCAGCCCGCTAAAAGTCAACCGTTTCCTTATATACAGGGGCTTACTCATAGAAAAAACAAATACCGAATTCACAAATTTATCAAAAAATTATCGCAAATAAACTATTTAATTATACAGAAAAAAGTGTATAATATAAAAGATCGGAGCATTATCCGAATCATTATTACAGGAGGTACACAAATGAAATTTTGTCCTTTTTGCGGAGTTCAATTGCAGGAAGATGACTCATTCTGCCCCAATTGCGGTTCAGCCCTTAATGAAGAACCCGTCGCAGATACAAATGCCGAACCTTCAAATACTGCCGCTTATACCGCTTGCACACAGCAGGAGCTTACCATAGAAAGGCCGGTTATCGACAAAGGCCTTGCTTCGATAATAGGCTATTTAAGTTGGGTCGGTTTTCTGATCGGAATGATCGCCGGCGACAGGAAAGATCCCTATGCCAGACATCATCTCAGTCGGGCGCTTTTAATGCATATAGTATTTACCTGCGGTTATATATTGCTTATGATCGGCACGACCCTCTCCGCTGTCGGAATGTATGATTATTATTCATACTACAGCCGCAGCGTATCCGGTTTTTCAGTGGTCGGCACTTTACTTGCCATTATTGCCTCGGTTGCCGTTATCTTTACTTTCGTATGCTGGATCATAGCTATCGTCAGAGCCTGCAAAGGAACCACGAAATCCGTTCCGTTGTTCGATAAATTCAGATTACTCAAATAAAAAATCGCTGTCGCCTGATGTTTTATCATCAATGCGGCAGCGTTTTTTATCGGCTGTTTTTAATTTACCACTCCACGGAAGGATCCATCTGCTTCAGATATGCCGAAATTTTTTGAAAACTGTCATCCGAAACGGCATGCTCCAAAAGGCAGGCCTCGTTTATCGCAGTTTCTTCGTCAATGCCGATATTTACAAACCACTTCTTAAAAAACGAATGTTTATCCAGCATGTTCTGGGCTATTTTCATCCCCCTGTCCGTAAGGACTATCCGCCAGTCATCTCTTATCACAAAGCCTTCTTCTTCCAGCTTTGTGACAGCCACACTCACGGAGGGCTTGCTGTATCCTAAGTGAAGGGCGATATCCGTTATCCTGCATGCTCCGCGCATATTTGTAAGTATCAGTATCGCTTCCAGATAATCTTCTTTTGATTTTCCAACCTGATATTTAGCCATGTCTTCTCCTAACATTTGTTAGTTGTTACTAACATGGAGTATATCACAAAAATATCTGTTTGTCCATACCTGTTGAAAATCAATCAGCAGTTGCCGGACCATCTTACTCTCTCATACGGCAGATTCAGCTCTTCAAGGAGCTCGATTTCTCTCTTATGACAGGTAAAAAGTATCACCTGACGGGGACTTGCGGCCAGCATTTTTAAAATGTTTTTACATCTGATATCGTCAAGATTCGCAAATGCGTCATCTAAAATCAGCGGCATATCGTCTCCGGATAAGCTAAGCTGAGCGGCGGCAAGCCGCAGCACCTGATCTATCAGATCCGAAGTGCCCGTACTGCACTGCCAGTCCCTGACAGGAACCTTATCTCTAAGGAGCATATAAATCATCTCTTCGTCAATTATGAGCCTTATGTCAGGCTCGCCCAAAATCTCTCTTAATATGCTCTGAGCCTTTTCATTTAATCTCCTGCAAAATATACGCTTATGTTCCAGGGCTATTTTCTGCATGGTATCCATGGCTATGCTCAGGCTTTGGACTTCTTTTTGAGCCCCGATTACGTTTTCATCCTCCGCCGCCTCATTGTAAAGCCTCTTCAGCTTTCTGAGCCTGTCTTCCGCGGCGGCGTTTTCCTCCCCGGAGATCTTTTTTCTTATTTGAAATTCCTCACTTGCGGGAGAGATTCTGCGCGATATTGCAAGTTTTGCGGCAAATATGCCTGCGACTCCCAGGCCTGCGGCCAGTATCAGCAGGATTATACGCAGGTTTTCTGTTAAAAAAGCTCCCGCCACCAGCAAAACGGCGGCTATAATAAACGGAATAACAACCCATGGTTTAGCCGTATGATTGGATTCCCTGATTTCAGGTTCTTCGAATATATAATCCGAAAAACCTTTTTCTTCCTGTTCGTATTCGATAAGAGCGGCAATCTTTTCAAGTCTTTCATCCCTGCTTTGAAGAGCCTTTTTGTAAATAGTATCCGCCTCTTTTTTTTCGCGTGCAAGCTTCTCAATCGATCTGCGAATCAGTTCCGCCTCTTCCGCATCGCTGCCTTCATTTATACCGGCCCTTGCCAGGCTTTGCGCAAGCAGTTTATTGTCGGCTGCTTCATTTTGGGATAAGGCGGAAATATTGGTGTATTCACTGCGTCCGGTTTCCGGGAAAAACGGATTTCCGAAACTCAAATCAACAGTCACATCTTCTCCGTCATTCGAAAAAAGCAGGTTCTTTCTTGCGCCGGCGTAAAAATCTCTCATCAGAGTATAGCTTTTGCCCTCATCTTCGATTTCAATGCTTCCCGAATATATTCCTGAGCCGTCCGCCGGCTCGAAACGTATGAAATCATCTGTTTTGGAGCTGCGGCCCCGGCTTCTTTTCATCCCGAAAAGCATGTTTATGATAAAGCCCCGGATGGTCGATTTTCCGCTTTCATTCGGCCCGTACACAATATTCAGGCCGTCTTCGAACTCTATCTTTTCATCGGAAAGTTTTCCAAAGCCTTTTATATTAACGCTTCTGATTATCATAATCCCGTCTCCATGGCGTTCAGTATTACCTTAACGCCTTTTATCAGTGCCGCTCTTCCGGCCTCATCACTACGGTCATACAGCGCGTTTATATATTCTTCCAAAAATGTTCCCGGGTATTCTTTTTTCAGCGCATCGATGTCTATCCTGCTTTCAAAATCCCTCGTTACTTCTATAAAACGGCCTATTTTCCAAAGGCTTTCGGGTTTCAGTACTTCAAAGGCTTTGCTGCCGTTGTTTATTACCAGTCTGTAACTGTTTTTATCTCCCCTTTTCAGAACTTCGCGCCGCAATACGTCCTGTACTTCAAGCAGTGTCAGTTCAGCCGCTTCTATCTCTATCGTTTCGTACTTTACGGAAGCAAATCTGACAAATTTTACACTGCATCCTTTTCTTTCATTCAGATGAACCTCAAGGTATCCGTGTGATGACGTATCGCTGCAGTCGATCGGCTCAAGCGCGCCGCAGTATGCCGCTTTGTTTTTTATAAAAAAACCGGGCTTATGGATATGTCCCATGGCTATATAGTCAAATCCAGCTGCAGAAAGCCCGGCTTTATTTGCCGGCGAATGAAGCGCGTCTCCGCCGTGAAAAAGCAGGATATGGTATTTTTCATCCCCATGGGCCTGTACGCCTTTATATAAATCGCGGGCAGCCTCATAATGATGATAACTCAGTCCGTACACCCTTGTATTTAATTTTTTCAAAGAAACGGATTCACATTTTTCGCTCCAAAGTCCCGTGACATTTTCACTCCAGTCAAATTCCGGATACGGATTTTCTTTTGAAATATAATCATGATTTCCGGCGCATAAAACCACTTTGGTTTCCGGTATAAGTGAAAACAGATAATTCACTTCCTTCAGTTCCGATAATGTCGGCACCCCATCAAAGAGATCTCCGCTTATTATAAGCATGTCGGCGCCTTCATTTCGGATCTTCTTTATAAGCCTTTGAAATGTTTCCCAAAGCGACCTTTGTCTTTCCCGTGCCCACGGAAACCTCGAATCCGGCCTTGCTCCCAGATGAACATCTGCGGTATGGATTATTTTCATATGTTTAAAGCTCGCACTGACCGACCGTCCTCGGGAACGGTATTACGTCTCTGATGTTTTTCATTCCCGTAAGATACATAATGCATCTTTCAAATCCGAGCCCGAACCCGGCATGTCTTACCGTACCGTATCTGCGAAGATCCGTATAGAAGCCGTACTCCTCGGGCACAAGATTCATCTCTTTCATCCGCTGTGTCAGTTTTTCCAGATTTTCTTCTCTCTGACTTCCGCCGATAATCTCGCCTATGCCGGGCACAAGGCAGTCAACGGCCGCAACGGTTTTTCCGTCCGGATTCTGTTTCATGTAAAATGCTTTTATGTCTTTTGGATAATCGGTGACAAATACCGGGCGCTTAAATACTTCTTCCGTCAGAAAGCGTTCATGCTCGGTCTGCAGATCCTCGCCCCAGGAAACCTTGTACTGGAAACGGTCGTTATGCTTTTTAAGAATCTCAACCGCTTCGGTATATGTAACACGCCCGAAATCCGAGCCCGCAACCAGCTTAAGTCTTTCGATAAGGCCTTTGTCAACAAAGCTGTTAAAGAAATTCAGTTCTTCCGGACAGGTCTCAAGCACACCGTTGATGATATATTTCAGCATCGCCTCCGCAACTTCCATGTCATCCTGAAGATCGGCAAAGGCCATTTCCGGCTCGATCATCCAAAATTCCGATGCGTGCCGCGTCGTGTTGGAATTTTCGGCTCTGAAAGTCGGTCCGAAAGTGTAAACATTTCTGAAGGCCATGGCATATGTTTCAACGTTCAGCTGTCCGCTTACCGTTAGATTTACCTGTTTTCCGAAAAAATCCTTGGAATAATCGACCGAGCCGTCATCTTTTTTGGGAAGCTTTTCCAGATCCATGGTCGTCACCTGAAACATTTCACCCGCGCCTTCACAGTCGCTGCCTGTAATTATGGGCGTGTGAACATACACAAAGCCTCTTTCCTGAAAGAAACTGTGGATGAGATATGCAGCGACCGAACGAACGCGAAATACAGCCTGAAATGTGTTCGTTCTGGGTCTGAGATGTGAGATCTCCCGCAGAAATTCCATTGTATGACGCTTTTTCTGAAGCGGATAATCAGGAGAGGACAGACCTTCTATTACAACTTCCTCCGCCTGAATCTCAAAAGGCTGCTTTGCCTGAGGCGTCGCGACAAGAACGCCTCTTACGATAACGGACGCACCCACATTCAGCGAAGATATTTCTTTGAAATTAGAGAGCTGATCAGAGTAAACTATCTGAAGCGTGTTGAAAAACGAGCCGTCGTTAAGCACCAGAAAGCCGAAAGTTTTGGAATCCCTGATGCTTCTCACCCATCCTCCCACACTGACTTTTCCGTCAATATAAGAATCGGTATCTTTATACAGCTCTTTTACGGTTACAAGTTTTTCCATGGTGACTCCTCCCAAAAATAATCTTTTTCAGAATTATTTTATATAACTTAAAAATATATTTCCCTGACTGGCAAATGCGGTTTCGGCATCTTCGAAAGCTATTGCATAAAGCCCTCCGGCATTGTCATAAACCCATATGTTAAAAGCATCATATCCGGCGATAAGCTTATTTTCTTCGGCAGACCATTTTCCGACAACGGCATAGCCGTTGCTCAGCTGGTATCTGAGTGCGCTTACCGAGCATCCGGTCAGATTAAGCACGCTGTAATCCGCTCCTACGGCTTCGGCCACCGCAGCCTCGTCAAGAGGCGCCTCCAGCAGTCCTGCCGGCAGCAGCGCCGGATCGATCTTATTCGTGGCTTTGACATTTCCCCTCTCCCAAATATATCGCTGCCGGGGATCCAATACCACTCCTACTTGCTCGTCCGCGGCGTTTATGGCTTCATTCAGCCTGAAATAAACTCCGTAAAGCCCGCCTTTTGCATAAGCATAATAATAAATGTTGTCAAATGTCATCCCGGGTTCTTTTACGTTGGTCAGATATACATTTTCGGGGATGCCCGCGTACCTGCTCAAAAGATTGGTCGTCTCCCCGGCACCCGAAAATACAAACGATACTATGGTTCCCTTTCTTTCGGTAACGCTCAAATCAACATATACGTTTGAATCCTCCGCCGGCTCATAATGAAGAATGCGATCCTCGCTGATCGAAACGAAACCCGCTCCTTCTTTTTGAACCCGTCCGAGTATTATCAGATCATCTTCCGCATTTACGGAGGATACATATACGTTTTCCATCCGGTAATCCTTTTCCATGTCGCCGAAGGGATTTCCCAGGCAGACCCTGTACATGGCAAACATTTCGTTTCCGGCCGCATCCGTGTAGCAGTCCGCGGCATGGGCCATGCCGTAAATCAGATCCTCCCCAACGTATCCGAATGTTCTGATATAATCTCCCTCCGGCGCGTTTATGGTTACCACGTCACCGGTCAGAAGATTGAGCGCCATTACGGAGGTTGTCTGCGCCTCCTGTTCTCCTTCGGCCCATGCCACAAGGTTTTGAGACTTTGAAACCGAAACGCTGTTCCACGGCAGATTATCTTTTAAAACCGAAACCGATTTGTCGTTCAGGTTGGCGGTAAAAATCGTATCGTTATAATAAATAAAGCATTGATTGTTGTTATTTACATAAGCCAGCTTGGAAATACTCTCTTTCATTATTTCGTAGCTGTCATTCGTTTCGATGAACATAAGTTCGTTCGTGGTATTTTTCGCGGACTCATAACTGTATATGCCTATGCCGAGGTCGCCTTCATGATCTCCGGAAGACATATATCCGTAAACCACAAACCGGGTATCGCCTTCGTCCGATACCGAAGATATGGAAAATCCGTGCGAGTCATTTTCGCATCTGGCGTCAAATTCGTCTCCCGCCCTGAAACTGAATATTCTGGTAGCCCTGTTTACCCTTCTGTTGTACTGCCAGAGTTCTCCGGCCTGCTCAAATACCACAATATCTCCGGCAAGATTTGATTTGAAATCCACATCCTTTCCGACGATTCCCAGATTTATGCCCCTGTCGGTCAGTATGTTTCTGGAAGCGTCGAATATCTCGTTCGTGGTTCTTTCATAATCCAAAAGGACGACATGCTCCTGCGCCTTACGCATCCTGTAATATTCATTAACGGCGTAGTATTCGGTTTTTCCCTCCGAATCGGGGGACTTTACTATAAAATCAAGGCCTATGCTGACCGTGGTTTCATTAATTTCCAGGATTGTCATTTCAGCGGGCATTGCAAGGGAAGTTTCCAGGTTGCCCCATGTAATCCTGCTCTTGTCGGAAGTCAGATCCACAAAATGCAGACTGCTGTTGCTTGATAAGGTATCGGTCTCAAGCTGGGATATCATTTCGTCGGTCAGGTTTTTATTGACGCAGTTCTGGTAAAAATCATTGACATAACCGAGATACCAGTCCATATTCTGGCCCGTTCTTTGAAGCAGCCTTGTATAATAGTACAAACGCTTCCCCTTGCCGGTGGTAACGGTGAATTTGAGCATATACTCCTGATTCATATTGATCGGGGTATTTATTGTAAACTCCGCGGAAAGCGTTTCCTCGTACGGCTGCAGCGAATGTATGCTTCCGTTTTCTATGATCTCGCCTTCCGCTATGGAAGTGACCTCATAGGAGAGCGCTTCTATATCATTTCCGTTAGTGCGTATATCTACGTTTAAGGTTCTGTCGGTCGGAAGCAGGGTTACGGAATTTCTGTATGTGTATTCGTTCAGAGCTTCCTTATATCCCTCCATCGGATTTACGAGCATATCTGACATTCTTATGTATAATACCGGCTGAGAGGCTGCGGTCGTGCCCTTTGTGCTGACCGCGTTATTGCCTCCGTTAAGTATAATCATAAAGCAGACAAGCGAACCCGCAAATACCGCCAGCAGGATTCCTGCCCTTTTCAGAACCTGTTTCATCTGTAGTTTTCCTTTGTAAATATATCGAAAGCCTTGTTTTTCTTCCCGCTTAATCAATGAATCTTAACATTATGTAAAGATTAGTAAAAGCTAACATTTAATAGCTTGAAATAATAATATTAATATGTTAGATTCAAATCAGACTTAAAGGAAGTCTGTATTACTGATTTTATATACAGGAGGAAATAATTATGGCACGTATTATTAGTGATGATTGTGTAGCTTGTGGTGCATGTGCAAGTGCTTGCCCGGTTGATGCTATTTCTGAAGGCGACGGAAAATACGTTATCGACGCTGATGCTTGCATCGATTGCGGAGCTTGCGAAGGCGAATGCGGAGCAGACGCTATTTCCGAGGCTTAATCAACAACCTTTTATTTAAAACCCGAAACAGGTATGGAAATTTTTACATACCTGTTTCTTTTATTTCGCGAGATTCGCAAATTTTGTATAGTCAGGCAGCCAAGCCAGATTGATCGTCCCTATAGGGCCGTGCCTTTGCTTGGCTATAATGACTTCCGCCACGCCTTTTAATTCCGTATCTTTATTATATACCTCATCTCTGTAAAGGAAAATCACGATATCCGCATCCTGCTCTATGGCTCCCGACTCCCGCAGGTCCGCGAGCATAGGCCTGTGTTCGGTCCTTGTCTCGACAGCACGGCTCAGCTGTGAAAGAGCGATAACGGGAACATTCAGCTCCCTTGCAAGACCTTTTAAAGCTCTGGAAATTTCAGTTATCTCCTGCTGTCTGGACTCACCTCTTTTTCCGCTTCCGGACATAAGCTGCAAATAATCGATCATGACCACGTCCAGCCCGTGTTCCAGCTGCATTTTCCGGCACTTGCTTCTGAGTTCTCTGACGGTTATTCCCGGAGTATCGTCTATCATGAGTTTCGAGCGGCCTACGACTCCCGCGGCCTCTATAAGCTTTCCCCATTCATCGTCTTTGAGATTGCCGTTTTTGAGCTTCATGGAATCTATCCTGGCCTCCTGGGAAAACAGCCTGTTTACAAGCTCATGCTTTGACATCTCAAGGCTGAAAATCGCCACCCGTCTTTCCTGTCTGAACGCAATATCTGCCGCCATATTCAGAATAAAAGAGGTTTTTCCCATTGCCGGGCGGGCTGCGACGATGATAAGATTTGAGTTTTGCAGACCGGACATCTTAAGATCCAGATCCGTAAATCCTGTAGGTATTCCCGTGACTCCGCCTCTTGTCTTTGACGCTTTTTCTATGGAATCAAGCGCGTCCAGAACAACTCTCCTTATGGGTATGAATTCATTGCTGTTTCTTTTTTGAAACACCCCGAACATCTTTCTTTCAGATTCTTCGATCAGCTCGTCAACGGAACCGCTGCCTGAAAAACAGGTGTTTTCAACGTCCTCAGCCCCCCTTATCACCTGCCTTAAGAGTGCTTTTCCTTTTACGATCCTGACGTAGTCTTTTGCGTTTACGGAAGTGGTCTGGAATTTCAAAAGATCTTTTATGAAATCCATCTCGGCGATCTCCGGCGGGACGTTTTTTTCTTTCAGGCGGTCCTGAAGCGTAACAAGATCCGCGGAAATGCCTTCACTTCTTAATTCCGTAAGCGCCTCAAAAACTATTCCGTACTGCCCCTGGTAAAAATCCTCTTTGGAGAGATTTTCTGCAGCTATATCTATGGCGTCCGCGCTCATAAGCATGGCTCCGATAACGGACTGTTCGGCTTCCGTGCTGTGCGGCATTATTCGTTTGACAACAGATTCGTCCATCTTTTATCTCTCCGATTATCAGTGTATCAATACCGTCAGGCTTCAACTACATTTACTTTAAGCATCCCCACAACCTGCGGGTGCAGCTTCACTTTGATTTCGGCAAGTCCCAGCTCTTTAAGCGGGCCGTTCATTACAAGCTTCTTTTTATCTATGTCCAGGCCGTGCTGAGTCTTTGCGGCCTCTGCTATCTCCTTTGCGGATACGGAGCCGAATACCTTTTTGCCCTCACCGGTTTTTACCGCTACCTCTACCGTAACTTTTGATATGGAATCAGCCAATTCCTGAGCCTTACCAAACGCCTCGGCGGCATCCTTTGCCTCCCGCGCTTTTTTGAGCTTCAGATCATTCATGTTTTTGGGGGTGGCTTCTACTCCTAATTTTCGGGGAAGAAGCATATTTCTTGCATATCCGTCGCTGACTTCCACCACGTCTCCTGCCTTGCCGAGCGATTTCACATCGCTTAATAATATTATCTTCATATTTCTCCTCCGTTATGCATCTGGGTCAAAGCATTCCGAAGCTGTGCTTCCGCTTCTTCTATTGTTACTCCGCTAAGCTGGCATCCGGCGATATTCAGATGTCCGCCGCCGCCCATCTTTTCCATTATGATCTGTACATTTACTTCATCGATGGAACGGGCGCTTATGTATATTTCATCTTTATAATAAGTGAGCACAAAAGATGCCTTTACTCCTATAATGTTCAAAAGTTCGTTAGCGGCCTGGGCTGCGACTATCGTTGGCATTTCAAGTCCTTCGGAAGGACAAACCGCTATGGCGTAGTCGTTCAGCAGTTTTACGTTTCTGATTGTCTCGCTTTTTGCCAGATAATCTTTCATGTTTTCACGGAACATTTTGCGTACTCTTGTGACATCCGCGCCTTTGCGTCTCAGATAGGCCGCAGCCTCAAAGGTACGTACTCCCGTTTTCTGTACGAAATTATCCGTATCCACCACTATTCCGGCATACATCACATCCGCCTCGACGGACCTGATCTTCACTTCTTCATTAAAATATTGAAGAATCTCAGCTACCATTTCGCATGCCGATGAAGCGTACGGCTCGATATATGAGAGCATGGAATTCTTGATAACGTCGTTGCCGATACGGTGATGATCCAGCACCACTATGTTTTTGGCTATATCCAAAAGCTGCGGGCATTCCGTATAATTCGGTCTGCTGGTGTCCACAACTACAACCAGTGTCTTTTCATTTGTGATAAGAACTGCCTGATCGCAGTTTACAAAACTGTTCGGATCAAAGGCAGGATTGGCTTTATAAGCTTCAATGACGGGTTTCAGCGAAAGCGAAGCGCTGTCAACCACTATATAAGCTTTCTTGCTGATGGTCTTTGCCAGCCTTGCGATACCCACAGCCGCGCCGAAAGCATCCACGTCCATCATCTTATGCCCCATAACTACGAC
Source organism: uncultured Lachnospiraceae bacterium (assembly GCA_964389285.1). GTDB lineage: Bacteria > Bacillota > Clostridia > Lachnospirales > Lachnospiraceae > Alectryocaccobium. Next base: position 170,185 of record CAYMCZ010000002.1, read on the forward strand.
TTTATCGGCCGCGGACATAAATTCATGAAGCGCCCTTGCCTTTACTCTTGCCTTAACTTTTGTATTTTTTTCAATTCCCTGGCGTTTGCCGCCAAAGTATTTGGTACTTGCGCCGTTTTTAACCACAACCTGGTCACCGCCGCGTCCGAGAGCCAGTTCGATGCCTATACGCGCGGCATTCATATTCTTTTTAAATGAACCCTGATTGCAGCCTATACCCATACTCACGGTAATGGGAACATCGCTTGATTCTAATTTTTTCACTTCCTCAAGTATGGAAAAGTGTTTTTCGGCTATCTCGGAAAGCGCGCTGTTCTGCATGATAATCTGATATTTGTCACGATCGAATTTGCGGACAATGCAGTCGTACTCTCCGAAATATTGATTGATCTTCCTGTCGATAAAGGCTGTCAGAATCGATCTTGTCACCTCTTCAACGCTTTCCATGGCTTCTTCGTAATTGTCTATATATACCATGGCAGCCACCATGGCTTCATCTTCCTGTTTCTGGATGATTTCCTGCATCTTTGTCTCATCCAGCATTTCCGCAGCATAGATCCTGTTCAAATCAGAGGCCTTCACCCCGGGGAAACGGTGTTTTCCCAAAGACGCGTCTTCGGAGATAAGTCTTATCTTCATCCTGTAAACGCCGTTGCTCAGCCTTGTGAGAAACTCGGTTTCGGTACCGACCCGCGGCAGATTTTCTTTTGTCATCTCCGGCACGGCTTCACTGAGCTTATGTTTTAACAGTTCTTCCCTGCCCTCAAACAGCCTGTTGAATTCCCTGTTTCCCCAGAGCAGGTTCATGTTCCTGTCCATAAGAAAATATGGAAAACTGAATTCGTCAACAATCCTGTTCTGCAGATTTTCACATTCAAGCGCAAAATCTATCAGCGCCTTAACGGCCTGCCGTTTTTTAATATTGTAATAAACGAGGACTATTATCAGATAGGCAATAAGACCTGCCGACATCACCAGTCCCGCATACAGATGCTGAAAATATACAAAAATATTTACCGCAACAAGAAGAAGCAGCATTATAAGCATGAATACAATATAGCTTCGAAGCTGCCCTGTTTTATTTGACTGTTTTTTATGATTTTCGTCCATATAAGACTCCGCTTTAGCACATGGGCTGTCTTAATATGCATTCTCATGAATATTCATTCGTTTTTGCATATTATGACAGCCCGGTCACTTATCAGTGGAAAGGAAGCTCCTCGTCAATTCCGTCAGGAATGTTCATAAATCCGTCGTCGGTCATCGGCGCAGCGGCCGCAGCCTGATTATCTGCCTGAGGAGCCTGATAAGCTCCTCCCGCCATGCTGTTTTGAGAAGCGCTCTTGCTCTCCGCGAATTCCATTTCCTCAACTACAACATCCGTTGTATAAACTTTGTTTCCTTCGCGGTTTGTATAGCTGCCGGTCTGGATACGGCCTGAAGTAACTACCTTTGTCCCCTGGCGGATATATTTTTCGATGAACTCCGCCGTCCTTCCAAAGGATACGCAGCTTATGAAATCCGCCGTAGGCTCTCCGTCTCTTTTAAATCTGCGGTCAACAGCTATCGTATAGCGTGCCACTGCGGTTGAATTCTCTCCCGCCGAATACCTGATGTCGGGATCCCTTGTCAGTCGTCCCATTAAAATAACTTTATTCATATTTTCTCCAATCTATATATATCGCAGTATTGAAATGATACCACATCACATTTACAAAAACAATATCGGGTTTAACAGCCGGCGCCTGTTTTTATCTGTCCGAGCACCTGGCCTATCGGCTCCGTTATGACCAGGTCGGCATTGCCGTCGCGGCTTGTGGCGCCTTTGTTGAGTACAACCACCTTGTACCCCTGAAAATAATCTATGAGTCCGGCCGCCGGATATACGACAAGCGAAGTGCCTCCCACTATTATGACTTCAGCCTTTTGGATGGCCTTTATGGATGCCCCTATTATGCTGTTGTCAAGTCCTTCTTCGTAAAGCACCACATCCGGTTTGATGACCGAGCCGCAGGCATCACATTCAGGAATCCCGTCACTATCCTTCACATAGGCTGCGTCAAAGAATTTTCGGCATTTTGTACAATAATTTCTATGAATGCTTCCGTGAAGTTCATATACGGTATTGCTCCCCGCAAGCTGATGAAGTCCGTCTATGTTCTGAGTGATTACCGCTTTCAGCTTTCCGCATTTTTCAAGCTCCGCAAGCTTAAGATGAGCCGCATTAGGCTTTGCGTCAAGCGCCATAACCTTGTCTTTGTAAAATCTGTAAAAATCTTCTGTATGCGTCATGAAAAACGAATGACTGAGCATGGTTTCCGGAGGATAATCGTATTTCTGATTGTACAGACCGTCCACGCTTCTGAAATCCGGAATCCCGCTTTCAGTGGAAACTCCCGCGCCTCCGAAAAAAACTATATTGTCATAAGTGTCGATTATTTTCTGAAGTTCGCTTATCTTGTCCATTTACTCCTCCTTTGCTTTTTTCCGATATCAGACAGCCTTCCTTATGACTCGTAAACCAGTATACCCTGCACTATAAACCGCTCGTCCGTATCGCCAGAGCCCCAGCATGTGGAAAGAGTAACTATACGGCTGTTTTCATCGCACTCCGGCATCTCAAACGGAATGATAGATTCGGCATTTCTGGTTTTGATATATTCCACGATCTCTTCGGTAGGACCCGAATACAGTGTATAGGCGTCGCTCGCAGCATTTTCAACCTTCATCGAAAACATTTTATATTTGTAATCATGCTCGGGCGCAAGCAGCCAGAAGGTGTCGTCTTTTTTATAGTCTTCGTTCTGACTTAGAAGTTTAAGTTTCCCGAACATGGACTGATCTTTCATATTATGCCCGTAAATTATAGTGTGCGGGTCTGTCAGATCAGGCGAGTTTTCCGCCTCCACAAAAAGAGTTCCGGCAAAATTATACTGCCCTTCAAACGTGCGGTGCAGGTAATAATCATTATCTTTATAGTGTACAACGGGATAGCTGATGTTCTCCGCACCCAGATACAGCCATGCCACAAAATCCGGATTTATTTCTTTCAGGCTTCTTGAGTCAACTTCTACCGGAGCCAGCTCTTTTATCTCATCCGTCTGCTGCTCTCCCTGCGAAACTTCGGGTTCCGTCTGAGGCACGGTGTATTCCCGTAAAGACTCATATTCATCCCGTCCGGCCTTATATTGCATTTGAAGAGAAATGATCTTATATGCCGAAAAACTGATTACAGCTATGCATATTATCAGTATAAATATCAGCACTTTTCCTTTTTTCTTAGGCTTTTTGATGTTTTCTGCCATTTTACACCTGCTGTTTATCTTGCTTTTGTCCTGATTTCTTCTGTTATCTGTTCGATGAATTTATCCAGTTTTATCTGTCCCTGATCGCCGATATCGCGTTTTCTGACCGCGACAAGGCCTTCTTCTTCCTCCTGCGCCCCGACTATCAGCATATATGGAATCTTCTTTGTCTGCGCCTCTCTTATTTTGAAGCCTATTTTTTCGGAACGGTTGTCCACGGTTACGTCCACATCTGCAGCGGCTATTTTTTTTCGTACCTTTTCCGCATATTCCTGATGCTTCTCCGAGATCGGAAGTATACGTACCTGCTCGGGAGCAAGCCATACCGGAAATTTGCCCGCGTATTTTTCTATCAGCCATGCCAGCGTCCTCTCATAACAGCCGATTGAAGTTCTGTGTATTATGTAAGGACGAACCTTATCCCCGTTCTGATCGATGTAATACATGTCAAACTGCTCCGCAAGCAGGGCATCCCACTGAACGGTGATCATGGTATCTTCTTTTCCGTATACGTTTCTGGCGTTGATATCCACTTTAGGCCCGTAAAAAGCGGCCTCTCCGACTTCTTCAGTATAGGTGATATTCAAATCATCCAAAATTTCCCGGATGCGCTGCTGCGTTTCCTCCCATACGGCAGGCTCGCCGATATATTTTTCTCTGTTCTCCGGATCCCATTTGGAAAGATGATAAGTAACGTCCTCCTCTACCCCGAGAGTTTCCAGGCAGTGCTTTGCAAGCGCTATACAGCCTTTGAACTCCTCCGCCATCTGGTCGGGGCGGACTATCAGATGTCCCTCCGAAATCGTAAACTGGCGCACACGGGTAAGCCCGTGCATTTCGCCTGAATCTTCCGATCTGAAAAGGGTCGATGTCTCTGAATATCTGCATGGCAGATCCCTGTATGAATGCATGGTGTTCTTATATGCATAATACTGGAAAGGGCATGTCATCGGGCGAAGCGCAAACACTTCTTTGTCTTTTTTTTCATCGCCGATAACAAACATTCCGTCCCTGTAATGATCCCAGTGCCCCGAAATTTTATAAAGATCACTCTTGGCCATAAGAGGGGTTTTCGTACGTATATATCCCCACTCCTTGTCCTCAAGATCTTCTATCCAGCGCTGAAGCTTCATAATTATCTTCGTGCCGTTGGGCAGTATTATGGGAAGCCCCTGTCCTATTACGTCAACCGTCGTAAAGAGCTCCAGCTCCCGTCCGAGGCGGTTATGGTCCCGGCGTTTTATATCTTCCAGATGCTCCAGATAAGCGTCCAGCTCTTCTTTTGTCGAAAATGCGGTTCCGTATATGCGCTGCAGCCTTGCGTTGTTTTCGTTCCCTCGCCAGTAAGCCATGGATGAAGATATCAGCTTGTAGGCTTTTACGGCTTTTGTGCTTGCCGCGTGAGGGCCCGCGCAAAGATCCGTAAAATCTCCCTGCTCGTAAAATGAGATTTCCGCATCCTCCGGAAGTTCTTCGATCAGTTCGACTTTATAGGGTTCGTCTTTCTCCCGCATAAAAGCAATCGCTTGATCTTTCGGCAGGGTAAAACGGTTAAGCCTGGTGCCTTTTTTGATGATTTTTTTCATCTCTTTTTCTATTGCGTCCAGATCTTCGCGTGAAAACGGCTTTTCCGCTTCAAAATCATAATAAAAGCCTTCGGCAATGGATGGACCTATGGCCAGTTTTACATCCGGAAACAGTCTTTTCACCGCTTCGGCCATGATATGTGATGCCGTGTGCCGAATGACAGGCAGAGCTTCTTCGTCAGTTGCGGTAATAAGTCTTAACGTACAGTCTTCGGTTATTATTGTGCGAATATCCTGAATACTGCCGTTTATTTCGCCCGCCACTGCAGCTCTTGCAAGGCCTTCGCTTATATCCTGCGCGACCTTAATAACACTCACCGGCGCATCATATTCTTTAATCGTTCCGTCTTTTAAGGTAATTTTCATATCACAGCCCCCGTTTATCCTTTACTGTCCCTTTTCACTTTTTGATAAATATATGGTTTTATGGCTTCAAGCGCTTTTCCCCTGTGGCTGATGCTGTTTTTTTCCTCAGGAGAAAGTTCTGCCGCCGACCTGCTCATGTCCGGCAGATAAAAGATCGGATCGTACCCGAAACCGTTTTCACCTCTGATTTCATAACCGATCTTTCCCTCAAATGTCCCGGTGCAAACCGCTTCTTCACCGTCCGGAAAAACTGCCGCTATTGCGCATACAAACCTTGCGGTTCTTTTTTCGTTTTCTACGCCTTTCAGCCTTTCTATTATTTTTCTGTTTTTTGTTTCGTAGGGCGTATTCTCGCCCAGATATCTGGAAGAATGAATTCCCGGCTCTTTCATAAGGGCATCTATCTCAAGTCCCGAGTCGTCGGCCATCACCACGGTCTCATTATCATTTACCGCCCCGAAAACCGCCCTGGCCTTTATCAGCGCGTTTTCTTCGAATGTAGTGCCGTTTTCCTCTATATCGATATTTGTTCCGGCTTCCTTCATCGAAATCACCGGCAGACCCAAATCTCCCAAAACCGATTTTATTTCTTTAATTTTGCCGGCATTGCCGGTAGCAAATACTATTTTCACGTGTTTAAAGCCTCTTTTCTCTTTGGCGGCCTTGGTCCCATAAACTGATAAAGATATGTCTTCATCATCCCGTTATAGAGCTTGCGGTTTTTATCGGCCTTTCTGCCGATCTGTCTTACGGCATCCTCATATGCCGTTATCAGATACATGGACCAGCCGTCCAGCATAGCAAAACGTTCACCGAGCATTTTATATATCGCGGGAATTGTCGCTTCCGACTCAAGTCTTTCTCCATAAGGCGGATTAGTGATGATAAATCCGTATTTCCCCGGATGAGACAGCTCACTTACATTTCTTTTCTGAAAATGTATCATCTGGTATACTCCGGCCACCCTGGCGTTTTCCCTTGCCGAAGAGACGGCCTGATCATCAATGTCATAACCCTGAATATTTGTCTTTACCGACAGGTCGATCTTTTGATTTGCCTCTTTTCTGGCGGATTCCCAAACATCTTTCGGTATAATGCCGCTCCAGCTTTCAGCCAGAAAACTTCTTTTAAGTCCGGGAGCCATATTTGCGGCTATCATGGCGGCCTCTATCAGAAATGTCCCGCTGCCGCAAAAAGGATCCACGAGTATCCTGTCTTTTTTCCATGGAGAAAGTAAAATGATGGCCGCCGCCAGAGTTTCGGTCACAGGCGCCTTTACAGTCAGCTTTCTGTAACCTCTCTTATGCAGCGAAACTCCCGTGGTATCGAGACCGACAGTTACGATATCCTTAATGATGGAAACACGCAGCGGAAAGCTCTCACCCGTCTCTTCGAACCAGTCTTTTTTATAAATCCGCTTCAGCCTTTCCACCATTGCCTTTTTCATAACGGACTGAATATCCGACGGGCTGAAAAGCCTGCTTTTTACCGAATTTGCTTTGGCGACCCAGAACTTCCCGTCCTGCGGAATATATCTTTCCCATGGCACTTCTTTGGTTTTTTCAAACAGCTCTTCAAAGGTCTCCGCCTTAAATTCGGCCGTTTTTATCAAAACCCTCTCGGTTGTGCGAAGGTTAATGTTTGCCTCGGCACAGGTTTTTTCGTCTCCTGCAAAATGAACCTTGCCGTCCTCGACCTTTGTGATTTGTATTCCAAGATCGCTTAATTCTCTTTTTAGAACGGCTTCCATTCCGAAATGGCACGGGGAAATAAAATCAAACTTCATATATTTATCATTCTCCGGCAAAAAGCGGCGTGCTGAAATATCTTTCGGCAGTATCCGGTAAAATGGTGACTACAACCTTTCCCTTTCCAAGCTTTTCGGCCAGCTTTAATGCCGCCGCGACATTTGTTCCGCTTGAAATACCGCACATAAGGCCTTCCTCTTTTGCAAGGCGTTTCGATGTCTCTATGGCTTCATCGTCGGTGATTATACAGATTTCCGAATATATCCGCTGATTCAGATTTTCGGGTATCAGTCCGTCGCCGATCCCCATTTGAAGATGGGTTCCCACGTTTCCGCCCGCCAGTATGGCGGCATTTTCAGGCTCTACGGCCCAGATCTCTATGTCCGGATTGAGCGCTTTAAGCGTCTCTCCGACTCCGGAAATCGTTCCTCCCGTCCCGACTCCCGAAACAAAACCGTGTATCGGCTCCGCTACCTGTTCAAGGATCTCAAGTGCCGTATGAAACTTATGCACTTCGTTATTGGCGGGATTGCAAAACTGCTGCGGCACGAACACGTTTGTGTCTTCCTTTTGCATACGCAGAGCCGTCTGAAGGCACTGGTCTATGCATTTGCCTATATCCCCGTCATCATGAATAAGTATAACCTCGGCTCCGTAATGACGCACAAGCTTGCGCCGCTCCTCGCTTACCGAATCGGGCATGATAATAACGGTTTTGTAACCTCTCACCGCGCCTACGAGCGCAAGCCCGATCCCCTGATTGCCGCTGGTAGGCTCCACTATAACGGTATCTTTGTTAATAAGGCCTTTTTCCTCGGCGTCTTTTATCATATTCAATGCGGTTCTGGTCTTAATGGAACCTCCTACATTCAGGCCTTCATATTTCACGTAAACTTCGGCACTGCCATTTTGCACCATTTTGTTGAGCCTTATCATAGGCGTGCGGCCCATAGCCTCCAAAACATTGTTATAAACCATAATTCCCGTACCGTCACTCTCCAATCATTTTTAAACGGCATATTCATTACCTATATCCGAGTCATTATACAAAATAAATGTGTTATTTGCAAGACAAAGTGAAACCCCCGCGCAGGGGAGCTACGCAGGGGCTTCGAGGGGAATATAAAATTAATAAGGGGTTATTAATTTTGCAAAAAAATTTATTTCGAAGGGTAAATTTTTTTACAAACCGATTATAACAAATATTAAAAAAAAATCAACCTTTTTTATTCTTGTATGCTTTTAACGGATTTATATTTTGATTTTCATGTATTTCTTTTTGCCGGTAAAATAGAAAATCATTGAAACCGCCGCACCCATTGCCCAGCCAAAGGGCCATGAACACCAGATACCCGTATATCCCATAAATCCCGAAAGTATAAAAGACAGAACCACCCGGAGGATAAGATCGGCAAATGTGCATATCATGAATCGGCCCATAAGGCTTGCGCCTTTAAGACCCGCGTCAAAGGCGAATTTTATCATGACTATAAAATAAAACGGCGACACTATTCTGAAGAAGTCCCAGCCGCTCTTCATGGCGAGACCGGTGTCTGATGTTATAAAGAATGACAGTGCCGAACGCCCTCCGAAATAAAAAACCAGAAAAGCCGCGATTCCCATAAGCACGGAAAAGAGCAGACCGTTTTTTATGCCTTCTCTTATGCGGTCATATTTGCGCGCTCCCAGATTCTGGGCTACAAAGGTTGCCGTTCCGTTGCCGAAGGCAGCACCCGTATTTACGACGAAGTTATTCATTCTGATGGCGGCGGAATATCCCGCTATCACCTCTGAGCCGAAACTGTTTACAAATCCCTGAATAAAAATATTTCCTATGGAAATAAAAAGCTGCTGGCAAATGGTCGGGATGGCGACTATCATGACTCTTTTCAGTATTTCGGGAGAATAAACAGCCGCTTTGGAAATCAGTCTGATCTTTCCGAGCCTTTTCAAAACTACCGTCATTGCCAGAATACAGCTTACACCCTGACACAAAAAAGTTGCCCAGGCAAGACCTTCCACCCCCATCTTAAATGCGCTTACAAACAAAATGTCAACGGCTATGTTTGAAAGCGAAGACACCATAAGAAACATGAACGGTGTTCTGGAATCCCCGAGCGCCGAAAATATTCCGTTGGCAATATTGTAAAAGAAAACAAACGGCAGGCTTAAAGTATAGATGTTCAGATAAAGAATGGAATCGAAAAAAATATTGTCGGGGGTATTCATCGCCGTAAAAAGCGGCGGAGCCAAAGTAAGCCCCGCTGCCATCAGAGCGGCGCAAATCAGCGCACCGATTATAAAAGTCACGTAAACCGTGGTTTTCAGTTCGCTGTATTTTTTAGCTCCGAAAAACTGTGAAACTATTACCGAACATCCTATATGACATCCGGTCGCAAAAGCCAGATATACAAGAGTGATTCCATGCCCGTTTCCGACTGCGGCCAGTGCGTTTTCCCCGAGAAAACGTCCGGCGATCAGACTGTCCGCCATATTGTAAAGCTGCTGAAAAGCCATGCTCCCCATAAGAGGCAGACTGAACAGCAGCAGTGACTTTCTGACCGGGCCTACGGTAAGGTCTTTGTTCATATTAATAACTTTCAGGATCCCGCAGTATCCACGCTCTGTTCAACAACAGTGTCTGTTGAATTGTTATTGTTTTTCAAAAAGAATCGTGAAATCAGAAAGGCAATCAATATGACGGCAAGCGCCAGTCCCAGTCTGATTATAAAACTTTTTCCTTTGTTCATTAATATTCCTGCCTTAGTTGTATTACCATTGTTTTAAATAATGTTTTTATAATACATCAACAAAAAATGCATGTCCATATTTATATGTTCTTAATGTCGTTTTCGGTTGTTATCTTTATGTTTTTCTCGCTGCCCATGTAGAGGCGGATTTTCTCATCGGTTTTACGCTCTATCAGCATGGCGTCGTCGGTAAGTCCTTTTTTATCTTCTTCCGTCATCGTGAGATATGCGTTCACTATGATATCATACCTGAATATCTGCGGAGTCTGTATGCGCCAAACACTGTCTCTGTTGGGCGTCTTAAGAACCACGCCTTTTTCATCCGCGATCTTCACAGTGTCCACCGAGGGAATCGCCGCTACCGCATTGCCGTATTTTTCCGCGGTTTCAAAACCGCGTTTTATAATATCTTCGTCTATATACGGTCTTGCGCCGTCATGGATAAAAACATAATCCGATTCTATATTGCAGGACATAAGCCCTTCTTTTACGGAATCATAACGCTCTTCTCCGCCTTCGACTACGGCTTCCACTTTATTGATTCCGTATCGTCTTATTATTTCTTCATTACAGTAATCTATCCATTGTTCCGAGGTGACAAGAATGATTTCATCTATAATATCCGAGTCGGAAAAAGCCTTAAGCGAATGGTAAAGCATCGGTTTTCCGGATATCGGCATAAACTGTTTGGGCCTTGCGCCCCCGAAGCGCTCTCCCTTTCCGGCTCCGAGTATCACAGCGCTGCAAAACTTTTTATCTTTCATCTGATTCCTCTTTCCTTCGCTCTCCTTCCATCAGGCTTTATATTTCCGTTTTCTTTACCGCTCTCCGAGTTTCAGATTCGGAACGGCATTTAAGTCAAGACCCGCCGTGCGTCCGTTTAAAAATTCAAAATATGCCGCGGACGCGATCATGGCCGCGTTATCCGTGCAATATACCGCATCGGGACAGAAAAATCTTATATCGTTTTTAGCGCAAGCTTCTTCAAAGGCTTTTCGCAGCGTTTTGTTTGAAGCCACTCCTCCGGCAAGCGCAAGTTTTTTTATCCCGTAGTCCGAGGCTGCGTTCATGGCGTTTGTCACCAGCACGTCCGATACCGCCTGCTGAAATGAAGCGGCTATGTCCGCCTCATTTACGGGCTGTCCCGTCATACGCGCCTTATTGATATAGTTAAGAACGGCGGATTTCAAACCGCTGAAACTGAAATCATATCTGGAATCTTCTATTTTTGCCCTCGGAAATTCAATCGCAAACGGATCGCCGCAGGAAGCCTTTTTTTCTATTTTGGGTCCTCCGGGATATCCAAGTCCCAAAGCCCTTGCAATCTTATCAAAGGCTTCTCCCGCCGCGTCATCTCTTGTACGTCCGATTATTTCAAAATCCGCGTAATCCCTGACGATCACGAGATGCGTATGACCGCCTGAAATTATCTCGCACAAAAAAGGCGGCTCAAGCTCTTTGTATTGAATATAGTTGGCGCAGATATGTCCTTCTATGTGATGAACTCCCACAAGAGGGATGTTTTTTGCAAATGCAAGCGCCTTTGCCTGAGCCACGCCCACAAGCAGGGCTCCGACCAGCCCGGGGCCGTATGTCACTCCTACAGCGTCGATATCGTCAAGCCCCGCATCCGCTTCGGCTAAAGCCTGTCTAATCACCTGATTTATCCGCTCAATATGCTTTCTGGACGCGATCTCCGGGACAACCCCTCCGTAAAGAGTATGTATGTCAATCTGAGATGAAATAACATTTGAAAGCACCTCCCGGCCGCCTTTTACCACGGCCGCCGCCGTTTCATCGCATGAGCTTTCTATTCCGAGTATAATCAAATCTTTCATTATTCATCCTCGAATTTCAATTCGGCGGTCATGCCGTCCTCTCCCATGACCGTATTCGAAAAGATTTTTTTTATATCCCTTAAAAACCATTCGGGATGCATGGTCGCCGGGGAATAATGTGTAAGCCACAGTTCTTTGACTTTGGCTTCCGCCGCCAGTTTCGCGGCTTCCTGCATCATCATATGTTTGTATTCTTTGGCCTTTTCAAGTTTTTCAGGCTCGCCGTACATGCCTTCGCATATGAAAATATCTGAGAAAGCAGCATATTCCGTAATCATTTTTACCGGTCTCGTGTCGGTGGTATATGTCACTTTAAGGCCTTTGCGCTCCTTGCCGAGAACCATGTCCGGCGTATAGGTAAAATCTTCGGTTTCTATAGTCCGGCCTTTTTGCAGCAGACTCCAGTATTTCAGAGGTATGCTCGCCGCCTGAGCCCTTTTAACGTCGAATTTCCCCGCACGCGGAATCTCAAACGAATATCCGTAGCAGTTTGTATTATGCCTTACTTTAAACGCGGTAATATTGTATCCGTTAAAGACCATCTTCTCGACGGGCAGAGTAAGCTCTTTAAAAATGATTTCGAACGGCAGATCAGGTGCTATCACCCTGAGTGAGTTTACAACCCTCTCAAGCCCCTTTGGGCCTGTCATCACAAGCGGCTTTGTCCTTTCGGCATTTGCCATAGCAAGCAAAATGCCGGGAAGGCCGCTTATATGGTCAGCATGAAAATGTGTAATGCACAGAATATCAAGCTGTTTGAAGCTCCATCCCAGCTTTTGTATGGCGATCTGCGTTCCCTCTCCGCAGTCTATCAGCAGATTGCTTCCGTTATATCTCGCCATAAGAGAGGTCAGCCACCTGTACGGAAGCGGCATCATACCGCCTGTTCCGAGCAAACAAACATCTAACATTTAATTACCTCACTGGTCCACCGCATTATGATATTGGCGCACCCATGTCTTAAGCGCTTCGTCTTTATCCTGCGGTAATTCCTTGTTTTCAGCGTCCTTTATTTCTCTGCGCAGCTCATAGGCCGTCTTTTCACTGACATTCAGCTCACGAAACCGCCTCTCCAGCATCCTGCCGGCGCTTTGGGCCGCGATCGACGGATTTGGTGCGCCGCTGTTGTATTCTTTAAAATAATATGCCTTTAAATATCCCCGCAGAAATATTTCGCCGTTATCGATATCATACGCTTTTTTAAAGCAATCGTATGCGTTTTCACTCTGAAAGAGTCTGGCGTAGGCGCATCCGGTATTATAATATACATTCGCCTTAAAAAAATCCGGCTTTTCTTCGCTTAAAGGCAGCGCAAGGATTTTTTTATAATATTCAATGCATCTGAGCAGCTTGCCGTTGTTTAAAAGGTCGTCGCCTTTTCTTTTAAATCTGTCGGGTTCCGGCATGTTTTCCAGTTCTTCCGCCGCGAGCTGGAGCTTTCTTTTTTCGCTTTCGGTAAAATAATTGACCCTGCCGAAAAACCATGTCAGCTTTTTACTGAAACTCATGGCTGAAACCCCTTCGGGAGAAAGGAATTTTTTCGCGTCTTTTATACCGCAATACGTTTCAAGCCAGAGAGAAAAGTTCGCGTCACCAAGCACTTCTTCCGCAAGCGCCATGTTCTGGCTGAAAAAATAACAGGCTTCTTCCGCGGAATATATGTTTATATGTACGCTGTCGATATGATACTGCACCTTCGACACGGGAGATTTGCAAAGAAAATAATTAATCATGAAAACGCCTCCTGTTTACAGATAATCCTTCCAGACCATGCCCGATGAAGGAAACATCTCTCCGAATCCCAGATCCGTTACGGTAACTTCGCATTTGTCCACCGCCGTGAATTTCAGCCTGATCCGAAGCCTTGTAGTCCGCGGAGGACGTTTCGGGAGATTGTCAAGCGGCATTGAGAGTTTCGTTCTTTTTCTGTTTTCCATGTGATCCACGCGGAAAACGACTCTGTTTTCGTTGTTTAAAATGACTTCACAGCCGCTCTCGGCTTCAAACCAGTGTATGCCCGCCGCTATCAACGGATGATACACCGGCTGATTGTGGGATATCAGCTCAATTCCGATGTTTTTTCTGACAAGGTCGTTTCCCAGAAAAAGCACATTATTAATTCGCGCCCTGTCGGTTTTTTCAAGCGCACTGTAACATGCCCCTTTCGCGAAAAGATTGTTTCCGTAGAAAACCTTTCTCTGCGCCTTGCACAAAAGCAGCAGCGACTCTCTTGCCCAGTAACGCTCAAAACCTCTCCCGACAAGAAAGAATCCCGAAAATTCTTCGCCCTGTGTCGTCTGCCTGATATATTCGCAAAACCGGGCGTCTCTTTCTTTCGGCTCCATGGGAAGTGTTGTTTCGGGGAATTCTTCAACCATTACGGTCGTCGGCCTTGTGTTTGAGTCACTCTTCAGCATTCTGAACTGCGCTTTGGTTTCATCGGGAAAATAATACAGCCCCGCGTTTCTGTTGAAAACTTCGCTTTTTTGATAATATGTATGAGTAAAAAAGCTTTCGTTATAGTCCTGCAGGAAAGCCTGTTTTTCGGACATGCCCATATACCTGAACGCTTCTTCCACTACAAAAGTAAGCTTCTGTGAAATAACAGGCACCGTAAGTACCATAACGCGGATGGAAGCGGCCGGAGTTTTTATATCGGCCTGCTCAAGAGCCTGTTTCATAAGCTCACCCAGCACAATATGAGGTTCAGTCTCCCCGCCTGAAACCGGAAAGGTTTCGGCTCTGAGACATTTTTCATAGACGTTGTCATAAAGGACACTGTCCTGACGGGCTACGACCTGATCTGCCTTGGTACCGAAGCACCAAATGTTTTTTTCCACGTCAAAAGCCATGTGAGCCGGTGAATCTCCGGCGTTTTTATCTTCTCCGGTCATGACCGAAACCGCTTTTTTCTTTGCGGTATCATATACGCAGACACGGACATCCTTTTCATTTAATTCCAGTCCGACAACAAACGGATCGGTCATAGGCATTTCCTCCTCTCTTTGCATCAGTCAGTATCAAACGGGCTTAAAAAGCCTGTTCGCATATTTTTCTTTCTGGATATATTGATGCATGGTTGCATCCACATCTTTTTCTTCTCTCATGCTTTTTTGCATAAGCATTTTATTCAAAAGTTTATATTTACTGTCCCCTGAAATATCCCTTTCGGTTATTTTAAGGCATTTCTCCCCGGTTTCCGAAGTTTTGTCCCCGAAAGATACCGTGCAGTTATATCTGATCTTTTCACCGTAAAACAGCAGAAATTCTCTTACAAACAAAGCGTCGGGACATTCTTTTATCGGCTCTTTTGTCTGAACCTGCACTCCTTCATCGGTTTCGAGACAATAGTTTATGGTTACCGCACTGCCTGAAGGGAAATTTTCTTCCGCGTATACTTTATCTTCCAGCGAGAACCGCTGCTGAAGCTTTTGCGGAAGAAGCTTGAAAAAAGCGAAACGCATCCCCTTTCCAATAATATCCGAGAGGATTTTTCCTGCTGTTTCCAGATCTTTTTCATCGAAGCTTCCTGATTCCGCCTTGTATTTAAGCCATGCCGCCGCACAGAAAAGTCCGAATCCCGGCTCTTTTTCATAAGCAAGTCTCATTCTTTCGGCGGTTTCGGATTTTATTTTCCTGTTTTTTATTATGTAAAGTATCGCAAGAAAAGTCAGATAGGCCTTTCTTACGATCATCTTTCCTGATTTCTTTGAATAGTTTTCAAAAATATCCTCGCTTAATGAGGAAGTCCTCATGACAAACATGGAACACAGCAGATATCTTTCTTCGAGATCAAAGGTATCTATATTAAAGTTTATACATCTTCCCCAGAGAGCTTCCATGTCCTCTAAGCTCCCCTCGTACCATTTGCAGAGATATTCCAGAACCGAGTCGTTAAATCTTCCGCATCTGAAAATATGCAAAGCGAGCTGAAGCAGCTCTTCGTCTTTTTCATAATCCGAAGAAGATATCTTTTCGGCTGCCAGCTTTATCAGATTGGTAAGATCGACCCCTTCGTATCCGTGACGGCTGATGAGGCTGTACGCTTTGTCGTATTTTCCGAAACTGATGAGCAAGTCCGCCGTTTTGTCTTTATCGATACAGCCGTAGGTAAGCTCTTTTATGCTGTCAACTACGGATACGAACTCCCAGTCGTCACAGTTGGAATCGAGATAGTTTAAAATGCATCTTCTGACTTTGTCTCTGTATTCACGCAGGAAAGACGCATTTTCCGCCGCCCTCCAGTATTTCAGAAGATTGTTTTTTTCGAGTCGTATATCCCAGTGCTGACGTTCGCACATATACATATGCATCTTTGTGTCCCAGATGCCGCAGTCATAGCATTTTTGAGCGAGCTCATCGCTTTCAAAAAGCTTTTCAAGATTATATTCCGCCGTCGCGAGATAACGTCTCTTTTTGTCGTCTTCAAGCAGAATGCAGGCATTTTTACCGGTTATAACCGGAAATGCCACCATGTCCGATATGGGATAAGAATAGGTTTCTTTCAGCACCGGATAGCTTACAATGACGGAACGCATTTTTTTGTCGGTACAGGTAAGACGGCGGGTAAATAAAATATCCCACAGATAACCTGCCGTCTCGGCATCGTTTACATCGTTGAAATATTCGGAATAAAGAATTGCATAGTATTCGTTGATGCGCCGTTTCTGTAGCGATTTAATCGCAAAATCCAGTATGGCGGCGTCATAGTGGTTATACGTAGCCGGATCTTCCCGTCTGTTTTTTACAACATAGGCGTAGAGCACCGCTTTTTTTCTCTCGCTCAGAGTATGAGTGTTTGAAAAATACAGCCTGACCGAAAGCGGGATCGGCTCATCCGAGTCGTCCGGACGGGTTTCCATATAATATTCATAAAGCCTTGCGATCCTGATATCCTGCTCCACCGCTCTGGAGTACCATTTGTAAAACTCCGGTGAAGCCGGCCTGTCTTTCATAATGTGACGGCATATTGCTTCAAGCAGATCTTTTTCCGGATATTTTTCATACCCTTCTGTCAGAATCCTGTAATACGTCCCGTTAAAACTTTTAAGATTAGCTCCCAGAAAAGCACATCTTAACAGGACACTTTTCGTAAGCACTCCCTGTTTATGGGCAAACAGCAGGACTTTGATGGTAAAAGGATCCAGTTTTCTTAAGATGGATTCCTGCTTCTCCATCACTTTCCATGCCCTCAGATACAGAAACGGGCTTCTGCATCCGCATCTGTAGGCCGCTTCCAATTCGTCCATTCCGCTTAAGGTTATATAATTCTTTTTTTCCAGTTCATTCAGATAAAGCTCTAAAATCAGATAATTAGCCGGCTCCTGCTGATAAAACGCATAAAGCCGGGATGTAATGTCCCTCTCTTCTTCCGGCAGTATGCCCGCTTCTTTGGCCAGATACAAATATACAGCCTTTTGCCAGTATTCCGTGAGCTTTATTTCTCCGCTTTTTACGGGCCATAAAATTTCGGCCAGTCTTTTATTGTCTTCCTGACAAAGGGCGAGATAGGCTTCCGAAAAAAGGGTAAAGAAATCCTCTGTTTCGATCTTGATCTCGTCGATAAGCTGCTTTGTGGTCTCGTACCACGAACGATAATCTGTTTTTTTAAGTTTCAGCATCAGATAGTTTCTGAAAATGAGAAGCTTTCGTTTTTTACAGAAATTATCTGTTCCGAGCGGCTCCATTTCGTCTTCGGGTACAGCTTCTATTTCGAGGGTTATCTCCTGATAAACCGTTTTTAAGATAATCTTGCCTCTTTTGCGTCTGTTGCCCAACTGTCTGCGGTTTAAAATAAACTCGAGGCCGAAGGATTTGCCTATAAAATCATCGGTTGTAATCTGGTTTTTTTCGACTTCTATGAAATCGCCCTGAGTGATAACCTCTATCCTGGTGTATCCCCAGGTGTTTCTGTTGATATAAATCGTATCTTTAACAGAGCTTTTCAGAAGGAATTCGGTTCTCGGCTGCTTATCTGTCCTGATCGTTACCGGCTCTTTTTTGCCCGCAGCGATCAGGAATTCTTCGAGATGCTGGTATGTGACCGGGTTTTGGGAAAAAGCCCTGTAAACTGTCAGGTGCCGCCTGTCGCCGTCTTTCAGGAGCCTGTGGAAATTTTCATCGGTAAAAATCAAAAATGCCTTGCGATAATCGGAAGATGCCAGCTTTATGAAATCTTCGAACGTTTCAATACTTCCAAACGGTTTTTTTACGGTATCCGTAATCTCCGCTTTCAACGGGATTTTTATCTCGCCCGCACTTGAAAGGATTGTAATGTTCCCTTCTATGACGCTTCCGTCCTCAAGCGCATAAGTATCCACGCCATATGATATCAGACAGGAATTACCTTTGAACTCATCCTTATCCGTCACTATCCTCTGATGATCCGAATATACCGCACCCCTTATTTTTTTGCCGTCGGAAGCGCCTATCCGAAAGGTTCCGGTATATTGCTTGCCTTTTTCCAGAATAAGATCGATAGAGCTGACCGAGACTTTCAGCGGCGGTGAATCCAGATTGATTTTTTCTCTTAAAAGGCTGTCGATCCTTCTTTTCAAGTTACTCTTCTCCCCAACTGTTGTTTTTATTTTTCCCCTGTGTAACCATATATTTTAAAGACCCGCCTGCGAGTCCTTAGCGCCTGAGGCAGGATATTTATCCGACTGAGTTAAAACCCGCCTGCCGCATCGCTTCGTATAAAACGATGGCGACCGAATTGCTGAGATTCAAGGATCTTATTCCGCTTTTCATGGGAATCCTGACGGCGGTATCTTTATTGGAACGAAGAATGTCTTCCGGTATTCCCGCGCTCTCTCTGCCGAACATAATGTAACAGTCTTTTTCGTATCTGACTTCCGTATATAATTTAGCCGCCTTTGTAGAGGCGTAATAAATCCTGGCTTCGGGATTTTTATTTAAAAAATCCGCATAATCGATATATTCCGTAACATCCAGCAACGGCCAGTAATCCATACCGGCTCTTTTCAGCGCCTTTTCGCCAATGCTGAACCCGAGAGGCCCGATAAGATGCAGCCTCGCACCGGCGGCTACGCAGGTTCTGCCTATATTTCCGGTATTGGCGGGAATCTCCGGCTGATGCAAAACAATATTTATGGGCATATCCGCTCCTTTTACCGGCTCATCCGAGGTTCCTATAAAACCAGAAAATCGCATCCGCGGCCGGGCGGTTAAGACAGCCTGCGTCTTCACCGCTTCTTAAAATCTTTTCCCTTCCGGGGATAAGCGCGCCTAATACAGCAGCCTTAATACCTGATTTTTCAAGCGTTTTCACTGTCTCTTCGCCGTTTTTACAAACCGCGAGTACGGCTCCTCCCGAAAGCAGCTCATAGGGATTAAGCGAAAAATATTCACAGATTTCAACCGTTTCCTGCGCTATCGGAATCTTTCTCATATCAACGTCAAGTCCCATGCCGAATATCGATGAAAGCTCCCACAACCCCGCGAGGACTCCTCCCTGTGCAAGTTCAATAATACAGACGCTTTCAGCCTCCGAAAGGATTTTCATTTCCGCCGCAACAGAGATTCGGCTTTTAAAACTCTTTGCGGTATTTACGATATCCGGGTAGAATCTGGCGAGCAGCTCTTTTTCTTTTTCTGATGAAATAATCGCCGTTCCTTCAAGAGCCGCGGCCTTTGTCATTACGATATCATAAGAAGACGCGGGATTAAATACCCTGCCGCAATCTTTTTTATTTAAAAGACCCGTACCCGTAACGCAGATCACGGGCCGCAGTACGGCATCGTTAACTTCGGCGTTCCCGCCAAGATAACGGAGGTTTAAAAGGCTGCACACATCCTTTATTTCGTCTGTCAGCTTTCTTAAGTCTTCTTCGAAAAAGCCTTCCGGGAGCATAATATCGGTCAGTATTTGGATGCGGCCCGCATCCCTTACCGCAAGATAATTTGCAGCTCTGTGAACCGCGTAATAAGCAAGCTCTTCGATCGGGTCCGCGCTTAAAATCGATGAATGTATGACGCGCTCCCCGCTAAATAAATCGGTTGAGAAAGATTTTCCCGCAGGTGACGGCACGATATCCGCTCCGACACCGTGAACACGGTTTCGGATCGATCTTTTACGCACGATTTCAGTAATCCTGCCTTTTTGCAAAACGGTTTTCATTTCGCCACCCGTTATCAGTTATCATCCGAATCATAGGATTTGTACTGAGCGGCTATACCCAGAAGCGTATCCGCGTCTTTTCTGGAGTATGCATCATCTATAAGCGCCATTACTTCAGGCGAGGCTCCGCCTATGCCGATAGTCACCGACCTGTTGCTTTTCACATATTCGCTTGAGTTGAGCTTATCCTTCGATACCTGCTCGCCGTTTACTTTCACGATCTTATAGGATATGGCTTCAATACCGGAATGTCCGCCCGTATCCTCATATTTGCCGAGCGGCAAACCGTCATCCAGATAAATGTCCGTCTCGTAAGGTTCTTCCGAAAGCACTTCGCTGACATACTCAACCGTCCTTGCCGGATCTCTTGTCTCATGACCGATAATATTAAATACCACGGCGTCTCCCGAAACATATCCTTCTATGTAAATCGGAAGGTCGGTATTGTTTATGAATTTAAAGTCCTTTACGTCCTCCGCTATGGCGGCGTCAAGCGCCGGCTCGACATAGCCGACTATCATGGAATGCTGGCTTCTTTCCGTAACTTCAAGCTCCGCGGCAAGTACGGCATTATAGAGCGTCGTCGAAACCTGGCACACTCCGCCGCCGTATGTTTTGACTACGGCTCCCATCTCGTAAGAATTGGCCTCCTCATATCCGTTTTCCTCCGTAAAGGGCCCTATTTTGGCTTCCGTGGAAAATTCTTCTCCGGGCATCAATACGGTTCCGTTTATCTTGCTTACGGCATTTACGATATTTGTTATCCTGCTCGAATATGCGGAGCCTGTCTCAAAAACAGTCACTCCGCGCCCCAGCAGATCTTTTACCTGTGAATATGTCTCATAATCTCCTTCTGCCGTATCTATATTCACCACGGCAGAGGCGCTCCCCGTGCCGCCGTACCATTCATTGTTCAGATAAGAGAAAAGCTTTGCGGTTGTGGCTTCCGTATCTATGTAAACTCCATCTACCTTGTCCGTAGGCATGACATTGCCGTTTCCGTCCGATGTGAGCGTCATATCGCGTCTCTCGACATTTAAAGCCGTAAGCTTGTTTTCCACCGCGTCTCTTATACCTTCCTCGCTAAAAGCAGGTTTTAATTCGAAAATGTTGTTTCCCGAAGTCTCTATATGTTTGCTTACCTTTAAGCGATCCCATACATTCCCGCCTTTTCCGAGTTTTAGAATATGACTTACTATCTCCGGATCCTGCTGATAAACTCCGAGATCCTCCGCCGTAAAATCCATGGACTGCGAACCCGCGGTAATGGTTATTACGCTTTCCTCATATTCGCTCATCTTAAGGGCGACGACCTCGTTCATTTCTTCTTCCGTCATCCCCTCCACACAATAATTTTCTATGAAAATGTCTTCTCTCGCGCTATATCCTTCGGCAGCTTCGGCTCCCGTCGGAACCAGAGCACACAGCAGCACGGCCGCCGCCAAAGCAGCCGTACCCGCTTTTTTTATGCTGATTTTATTTTTTAAAAAGTTCTTTTTCATTTTGAATTAAACTCCACGCAGTAATCCGTCAGGAAACACTGTCCGCATTTCGGATTTCTGGCAGTACATATCTCCCGGCCAAATGTGATTATCTGCATATTATACAATATCCAATGGTCTTTAGGCAAAACTTTCATAAGTTCATATTCGATCTTAACCGGATCCTCATGTTTTGTAAAGCCGAGCCTTTTCGAGATTCGTTTGACATGGGTATCTACGACTATGCTCGGATCATTGAACACGTTTCCCCTGATAACGTTGGCCGTCTTCCTGCCCACGCCGGGCAGAGCCGTAAGCTCTTCTATGGTATGCGGAACTTTTCCACCGTATTTTTCGCAAAGATTTTCGGCGCAGGCTATTATGTTTTTCGCCTTATTATGATAAAATCCCGTCTGGTAGATATCCTGCTCCAGCTCTTTTATGTCTGCCTTTGCAAACGCCGCCATGTCAGGGTATTTTTTAAACAGATTTTCGGTAACCTTATTTACCCTCGCGTCCGTACACTGAGCACTCAGCATCGTCGCGACAAGAAGCTGTTCCGGCGTCCCGTAATTCAGATGACAAATGGCGTCAGTCCCGTATTTTTCATCAAGTCTGTCCAGTATTTTTTCTGTTCTGAGCTTCGACATTAACTTTTACCATACTACTTTTTTCAGCGCCTGCTGCAGTGCCGGCTTATCTTCTTTATAAGTAATTCCGTACCATTCGTCAGGCGTCGAAAGCACTTTTACCTTTGCTTTTCCCTCTTTTCTGACTTCGTCCACCACAAACGGAAGGAAGTATTCGCATTTCATGGGATTTTCTTTTAAACCCTTGTCGAGAAACGGCTTAAAACGTTCGTCCAGCTCTTTTAAAAAGTCCGCCGTAAATCCCCAGAAATTCATTGATACGAAAGTTCCGGCAGGTATGAAATGCCATGTGCTTCCGTCGTCTTCGGTATAAGCCGCCCCTCCTTCTCTTTTCGCCACTTTCGTGCGCTCGGTAATTTCGGTCAGATAACCCTCGTCATCCGTCATGCAGATGCCGCGTGATACCGTCCCGTTTTCCGTAACGGTGTTTTCTATATTATAGGCTACGCAGCCGTAACATTTCTGATCGTTTTCCGGCTTTCGGGTGAGAAAATCAAAAATCAGCTTAAACGCATTTTCGCCGTAATAATCGTCCGCGTTTATAACCACAAACGGCTCGTCCGTAATCATGTTTCTGATGGACCTTACGGCATGTCCCGTACCGAGCGGTTTTATCCTGTCGGCCGGAATAACATATCCTTCCGGCACGTCTTCAAGCGACTGAAAGGCAAACCTGTAGTTTATCGTGCCTTCTATACGCTTTCCGACGGTAGACCTGAAAGCTTCTTCCATTTCGCTTTTTATAATAAAGATAACATCTTCAAAACCCGCTTTTGCCGCGTCATGAACGGAATAATCCAGAATCACACGCCCCTGTTCGTCTATCGGATCCATCTGCTTAAGGCCGCCGTATCGGCTTCCCATGCCTGCAGCCATAACTACAAGTACCGGTTTTTTCATAGGGCACCTCCGGTTTTATGTCTCGTCTTCTTCTTTAAATGTGTAAACCTGACGTTTTCTCGCTTCTTCGTTTGAAGCCAGATATTCGTCATAAGTAGTGATCTTGTCGATCAGTTTCCCGTCGGGAGTTATTTCCATGATTCTGTTTGCCGTAGTCTGCACAAACTGGTGGTCATGGCAGGTAAAAAGCACGACCCCCGGGAATTTTATAAGACCGTTATTCAGTGCCGTTATGGCTTCCATGTCAAGGTGATTTGTCGGCTCGTCCAGAATCAGGATATTTGAACCTGAAATCATCATTTTGGAAAGAAGGCATCTTACCTTCTCTCCTCCGGAAAGCACTTTGACTTTTTTCACGCCGTCCTCTCCCGCGAAAAGCATCCTGCCGAGAAAACCCCTGACATATGTTACGTCTTTATTTTCAGAGAATTGCGTGAGCCATTCGGCTATATTGAGATCGGAATCAAATTCCTGCGAATAATCTTTGGGGAAATATGCCTGAGATGTGGTAACTCCCCATTTGTAAAATCCGCTGTCCGGCTCCATGTTTCCGGAAATAATTTTGAAAAACGTGGTGATCGCAAGCTCGTTGCCTCCCACAAAGGCTACCTTGTCTTCTCGCCCGAGCGTAAATGAAATATCGTCAAGCACCTTAACGCCGTCTATGGTCTTGGAAAGGTTTTCCACCTGCAGTACTTCGTTTCCTATAGAACGATTCGGTCTGAAATCTATATACGGATATTTTCTGCTGGACGGTTTGATCTCGTCAAGCTGAATTTTTTCAAGCGCTTTTTTTCTGGAGGTTGCCTGCTTTGATTTGGATGCGTTTGCCGAAAATCTGGAAATAAATTCCTGCAGCTCTTTTATCTTTTCTTCTTTTTTCTTGTTGGCCTCTTTCATCTGCTTGACAAGAAGCTGGCTGGATTCAAACCAGAAATCATAGTTGCCGGCATAAAGCTGAATCTTTCCGTAATCAATATCCGCAATCTGCGTACATACTTTGTTCAGGAAATAACGGTCATGAGATACAACTATGACGGTGTTTTCAAAATTTATTAAGAATTCTTCCAGCCACGCTATGGCATCCAGGTCGAGGTGGTTTGTCGGCTCGTCCAAAAGCAGTACGTCGGGATTGCCGAAAAGAGCTCTCGCAAGCAGGATCTTGACCTTCTGCGGACCCGTAAGATCGCCCACCATGCTGTAATGATATTCGTTTTCTATTCCGAGACCGTTCAGAAGACTTTCCGCATCGGCCTCCGCTTCCCAGCCGTTCATTTCGGCAAATTCGGCTTCCAGCTCGCTGGCTCTTCTGCCGTCCTCATCCGTAAAATCCTCTTTCGCGTAAAGAGCGTCTTTTTCGTTCATTATATCCCAGAGGCGCATATTTCCCATGATGACAGTGTCTATGACGGTCCTGTCATCATATTTGAAATGATCCTGTTCCAGAAAAGAGAGCCTTGCGCCCGGGGACATTATCACCTCGCCCTTCGTGGGCTCTATCTCGCCGGAAAGCACGCGCAGAAAAGTAGATTTTCCGGCACCGTTTGCTCCGATCACTCCGTAACAGTTTCCCTCGGTAAATTTTATGTTCACATCTTCAAAAAGAGCTTTTTTCCCGAGTCTCAATGTAATATTGCTGGCTGCTATCATTCGTTATTCTCCTTTTTCAGTGAAAAAAAGTCTTTTATGCACTTCTTTGTCCCGGTAAGATCATTATACTGGAGACATTCATAGTCGTTTTCTTTTTCCAGAACATCCTCGGGAGCATTGTCCCATGATACCATCTCGCCTTCGGCATTCACATATCCCTGATGATTCAGTGCCCTGATCTTTTCCATCATCATCGTATGGAAATTATCATAATCCGTCAACTCGACATTTGCCAGTCTCAGCATGATATTTCCAAGGAAATTTGTGCTTGTGAGCATATCGCTTTGTTCTTCTATGTCATAATTGGTCCAGATAAAGAACGGCGTCGAATAATATTTCCGCGCTTCTTCAAGCGGCAGATTGTCCTTTTTATCTCCCGACAGATATACTTCAAAGGATTCGTCCAGCTTCGGAAAATGATCTCCGAACATGACTATCATGGTCGGCTGATCACAGTCTTCAAAATATTCTATCAGATACCTGAGCGCCTTGTCGCTTTCATTTTCAAGAGAAAGAAACTGATTGACTTTGCTGTTGGTATAATCCTCTACCCAAATGGTATCTTCGTAGTCGGCGTCTTTGTATCCGCCGTGATTTTGCATGGTTACGTCAAACATGAAAAGCCTGTCGTCGGGATTCTCTTTTTCTTCAACGACTTCTATTATCTTCTCATAATTGGCTTTGTCGCTTATATAATCTCTGACTTTTTCGGCGTCCTCATCGAAATCGGCGATCGTATAAAATTTTTCAAAGCCGTATTTTGCGTATGCGTTTACCCTATTCCAGTTTGTCCCCAGATTCGGATGCATTGCCATACAGGTATATCCCTGATCTTTAAGCGTGGATACCATGGAATACTGATCAGTGGTAAACCAGCTCACATAAGGCACACGCCCCGGATACTGTTTTACGGAGTTCCCCGTCAAAAATTCATACTCCGTTTTGGCTGTTCCGCCTCCGGTTATGCATACGAGATTATAACCCTTTATCGTATTTTCCGACATGGAATGATAATAGGGCATCACTTCTTCGTTTGTATTTAAATCACCGCATATACTGTAATCCGCCCAGCTTTCATTCATGATGACTATGATATTAACAGGCTGTACCTCGCTTGAAGATAAGGGCTCTTCGTCAAAGGTCTCAAACTCTTTCCTGCTTTCATCGGCTGTCTGCTCGACTTTTTGGAGCGAATAACCCTCCGGGGGCTTGATCTTCATGAACTTTGCCAGAGCAAAGAAACCCACGTTCGTACCGTATTTTTCATATGTTTTATGCGGTTTCCAAAGATTTACCGTAATCCCTGCTTCTCCGTTCCAGTTAAGCCCCATATAGGCAAAGTATGCCGCTATCATAAAAATAACCGCTCCGACGCGCATCAGAATCTTTTTCCTGAAAGTCTGTGCCGGCGCCCAGTCTTTCCAATGCATGACAAAAGGGATTATGCAAAGCGTTGCCGTTACGAACACGACAATCCATCTGGTCATAATAAATTCGTAATCGCCGGCAACTCCCATCGCTGTCGCAAAACTGTATATATCTATAAGCTGCAGCGGCTCGCCTCTGGTGAGATACACATAATAGAAAATAAGCGCCATGACCGTGCTGAGACAGACTATGAAAATAACCGCTTTCCTGAAAGAGTTAATAAACATGTAGAAAAGCATCGTCATTATCATGGCCCCGGCGATATTCATAAAAACGTGAAGCGGAGCCATTGATGCGAGCATATCGGAGTTGTTTATAAGCTCCATTGCCAGAAAACCGTATATCGAAAACACGGCAAAAACAATATAATGCCAGGGTTTTACCCCTGCTTTTATTTCTCTTCCTCTTTCGTCTCTTTTACGGAACACATGTGACCATTTGTAAAAACAGAAAATAATGCAAAACGCCATAAATGCCGCTACTCCCAAATAAAGCGGCCACACCCAGCCCGGCCTTTTCCATTTGCTTCCGAAGACCACATAAGTCTTTGAAAAATACCATACTGCCGTAAAAATCCAGTATGCGATCATAAATCCGAGATATATCTTGCCTTTTTTTGTTTTTATCTTTGTCTGAAATACGTTTGTCTGATTTTCTGTCACTTGCTTTGTGTTCCTTAAAAAATATTAGGACAGTACTATATCTGATGTATAAACAGTCCGCTTCTGAGTTTGGGTTCAAACCATGTCGATTTCGGCGGCATCAAAAGGCCGGCGTCGGCGACATCAAACAATTCATTAATATCGGTGGGGTACATGGCAAAAGCGCAGAGGCCGTCTTCATGACATCTTCGCTCCAGTTCCGAAAGCCCTCTGATTCCGCCTACAAAAGAAAGCCTGTTGTCTGTCGAAGGGTCTTTAATTCCCAAAATATCATCAAACACCTCTCTTTGAAGATAAGCCACATCCAGTCCCTCTACGGAATCATCAATCACAAACTCCTCTTTTACCGTCAGCCTGTACCAGTCTTCGTCTATATACAGCCCCATTTCCCCTTTTTTTTCGGGATGAAAGGCCTCTTTTCCGATTTTTTCCATAATAAATTTTTCTTCCAGCTTTTTCATAAATCCTTCCGTGTCATAACCCGAAAGATCCTTTACGACCCTGTTATAGTCCATGATCTTAAGTTCATCTGAAGGAAAGATAACAGAAAGAAAATAGTTGAATTCTTCATCTCCGGTGTAAGACGGGTTTTCACTTCTTCGCTTTTGCGAAACCCTGACCGCAGAGGCCGCCCTGTGGTGCCCGTCAGCAATATATAACGCCGGCATCTTTTTAAACTCTTCCGTTATGGCGTTTATTATCTCATCCTGTGAAATCTTCCAGATACGGTGTCTCACGCCGTCTTCCGCGGTGAAAGAGACTTCGCATTCTTTCTCTTTTTGAATACCGGTAATTTTTTTAATTGCCTCATTCGGCCTGTGTGAAAGAAAAATAGGCCCGGTCTGAGCGTTACAGATGTCTACATGATTTATCCTGTCGGCTTCTTTTTCCTTGCGGGTATTTTCATGTTTTTTAATGGTTCCGTCAAGATAATCATCCACGGATGAGACCGCCACCAGTCCCGTCTGGCTGCGTCCGTTCATGGTAAGCTCATACAGATAATAAGACGCCTTGTCATCCCGGACAAAGTATCCTGCCTTTTCCATATCCCGAAGCATGGAAGCCGCTTTTTCGTATACCTCGGGGGCATACATATCATGAGAGGGCTCAAACTGTGTCTCCGGTCTGTCTATCCTGAGAAAAGTGTATTCATCATCTTTTACTTTTTCGGCAGCCTCCGCCCTGTTGTATACATCATAAGGCAGTGCCGCTATTTTTTCAGACAGATCCGTTCTCGGACGAAGCGCTTGAAAAGGCCTGATTTTTACCATTTTACATTTCCTCCCTAAACATGACACTATCAGATGAGGCAAATCCCCCATCTGACAGCATAAAAAGTATTATTTTGCTACTTGACTTTTCTTACCCTGATGACACCGTCTATGCGTTTCAGTCCGTCAATGACAGCGTCCGTGACCGGTGTATCCAAATCCACAAGAGTATATGCAAATTCACCGCGGCTTTTGTTCGTAAGATCCGAAATATTTAATCCCTCCGCGGAAAGAACCTCCGTAACCGATCTTATCACATTCGGTACGTTTTTGTGTGCAAGGGCCACTCTGCCCGCGCTTTCGCAAGGCCCTATATCGCATCTGGGAAAATTGACGGAGTTTCTGATGTTTCCGTTTTCGACATAATCTTTCAGTTCGCTGACGGCCATAATGGCGCAGTTTTCTTCGGATTCTGCCGTTGAAGCTCCTATGTGCGGTGTTATAATCACTTTATTTGAGTTCACCGAACACACCGTGGTATTTGCGAAGTCTGTTACGTATTTTCTCACTCTGCCCTCTCTTAAGGCCACGATCAGGGCTTCTTCATCCACAAGAAGATCTCTCGCAAAGTTCAAAATTACGACATTTCGCTTCATAACGGAGATTGCCTCTTCGTCTATCATTCCTCTTGTGCTGTCAAGCAGAGGCACATGGATCGTTATGTAATCGCAGGTTTTGTATATTTCCTTTACGTCATTGATATGATGTACCGCGCGCGAAAGGTTCCATGCCGCGTCTACCGAAATATATGGATCATATCCGTAAACCTCCATTCCGAGGCTTACGCCCGCGTTCGCCACAAGCTGACCCACGGCTCCCAGTCCGATAATTCCTAACTTTTTGCCCTTTATCTCAAAACCGGCATACTGTTTTTTCTGCTTTTCACAGAGTTTGGCGATATCGGGACTATCGGCATTGTCCCTTACCCACTCTATTCCTCCGACAATGTCTCTCGAAGCCAGAAGCATACCCGCTATTACCGCTTCCTTAACACCGTTCGCGTTGGCTCCCGGCGTGTTGAATACGACAATACCCTGCTCCGCGTATTTTTCAATCGGAATATTGTTGACGCCGGCTCCCGCCCTTGCTACCGCAAGGATGTTTTCCGGAAGCTGTGTTTCAAGCATGTTGGCACTTCTGACGAGTATTACGTCCGCCTCCAATATATCTTCAACTCTGGTGTAGTTATCTCCGAATTTTGAGAGTCCCGCCTTCGCGATGGGATTTAAGCATGCATATTTTGCCATCAGATATTTGCCTCCTCAAATTGTTTCATAAATCCGACGAGAGCTTTTACCCCCTCGATCGGCATGGCGTTATAAAGACTTGCTCTCATGCCGCCCACGGTTCTGTGACCTTTTAAGTTTACAAGACCTGCCGCCTCGGCTTCTTTTATGAATTTTGCTTCCATTTCTTTGTCGCCTATTACAAACGGAACATTCATCAAAGAGCGGTCTTCTTTTCTGACCGTCCCCCTGAACAGCCTGCTTTCATCCAGATAATCATAAAGGATCGCCGCTTTTTCTTCGTTGCGCGCTTTCATCGCCTGAAGCCCGCCCAATCTTTTTATCCATTTAAAGACTTTTCCGCATATATAAATACTGTAGCAGTTGGGCGTGTTGTAAAGAGATCTCGCCTTTGCCTGTGTCTCATATTTCATAATGGTGGGCGTACTCGGAAGAACATCTTCCGTTATGAGATCTTTCCTGATAATAACTATGGCAAGTCCGGCCGGACCGATATTTTTCTGAACTCCGCCCCAGATTAGGCCGTAGTCACTGACCTTTACCGGCTCTGAAAGAAAGCAGGATGAAACATCCGATACAAGGAGCTTGCCTTTTGTGTTCGGAAGCTTTTTAAATTTTGTTCCGTAAATGGTATTGTTTTCACATATATAAACATAATCAGCGTCGGGAGATATGGGAAGGTCGCTGCAATCCGGAATATATGTAAATGTTTCGTCTTCGGACGAAGCCACAACATTTGCTTTCCCGTAAATGCACGCCTCTTTGTATGCCTTTTTAGCCCACTGTCCCGTAATAATATAATCGGCAACACGGTTTTTCATCAGGTTCATCGGAATCTGGGCAAACTGCTGATGGCCGCCGCCCTGAAGAAACAACACTTCATAATCTTCGGGGATATTCATGACGTCCCGCAGATCGGCCTCGGCGGCTTCAATTATGTCCTCAAACCATTTTGAGCGGTGGCTCATTTCCATAACGGACATTCCGCTGCCCCCGTAATCAAACATCTCCTCCTGAGCTTCTTTAAGCACTTCCTCCGGAAGCACCGCGGGGCCTGCTGAAAAATTATATACTCGTGCCATTTTTCACTTCTCCTTGCTCTTTATGTCTTCTTCGTCAAACACTTCTTTGTTTGCCTTGCCTGCCGGTATCATCGGATATACCCTGTCGTCATGGTCTATCACGCACTCGATGGTCATGGCCTTTCTTTCGTTTACGGCCTCTGTAAACGCTTTTTTAAATTCCTCCACGGTCTTAACCTTTACCGCTTCAACTCCGAGGCCTTCCGAAACCTTTACATAATCCACATTATCTTCTATTACGGTGGCTGAATATCTGGCATCGTAAAACAAACTCTGCCACTGACGCACCATTCCAAGAGCGTTATTGTTGAAAATAACTTCTATTATGGGAAGGTTATTTCTGGATACCGTGGCAAGCTCGTTCATATTCATCCTGAAACATCCGTCGCCCGTAATGTTTATAACCAACTCGTCAGGACATCCGAACTGAGCGCCGATAGCCGCCCCAAGACCGTACCCCATCGTGCCCAGACCTCCCGAAGTGATGAGCTGGCCCGGTCTGTTAAACAGATAATACTGAGCCGTCCACATCTGATGCTGTCCCACATCGGTAGATATAATGGCATTGCCTTTCGTAATCCGGTATATCTGATTTATTATTGCCGGACCCGTCATGTTTTCAAGGTCGTATGAGAGAGGTTTCTCTTTTTGCATTGTCCGGATCCAGCTGACCCATTCCGGGTTGTCATGCTGTTTCAGTCTTGGCAGAATCATGCGCAGTACGCCCCGCACGTCTCCGACTATACTTGCATCCACTTTTACGTTTTTGTTTATCTCTGCCGCATCCACGTCAATCTGGAGAATTTTGGCCTGCGGCGCAAAGGCTTTTGTGTTTCCCACACACCTGTCGGAAAACCGCGCTCCCAGCACAATGAGAAGATCGCATTTATACATTCCGAGATTTGAAGTCTTTGTCCCGTGCATGCCGAGCATCCCGGTGTATCTGGGATTGGTTCCTTCCACAACGCCTTTTCCCATCAACGAATCGCATACCGGCGCCTGAAGGATTTTGGCAAGGGCTCTGACTTCTTCGTACGCATTCGAAGAAGCACTTCCTCCGCCTACGAACATGAAAGGCCTTTTGGAAGCGTTTATCATGTCTATGGCGGTGTTAATATCTTTGTCCGTCACATGCCGAAGGTCTATATATGACGTTTTCGGCTCCTTATATTCGTATTTGTATTCGGTTCTGGTTACATTTTTTGTAATATCCACCAGTACCGGCCCCTTTCTGCCGCTTTTGGCTATATAAAAGGCCTTCCTTATGGCTCCCGCCAGATCTTCTATTCTTTTTACTATTATAGAATGCTTGGTAATCGGCATTACCACACCGGCTATGTCCACTTCCTGAAACGAGTCTTTGCCGAGAAGCGCCACTCCCACATTGCATGTTATGGCGACAAGGGGAACGGAATCCATATATGCCGTCGCAATGCCCGTGACAAGATTTGTGGCTCCCGGGCCGCTTGTGGCCATACAGACGCCGACCTTTCCGGTCGCACGCGCATACCCGTCGGCGGCATGCGCCGCACCCTGCTCGTGTGATGTTATAATATGATTTATCTCGGGGGCGTTATAAAGAGCATCATAAACATCCAGTATTGTCCCTCCCGGATATCCGAATATCGTGTCTACTCCCTGTTCTTTAAGACACTCTATTATAATCTGTGCTCCTGTTAATTTCATTTCATCAACTCCTCTGTCTTTGCTGCTATGAGATCTCCCATTTCCGATGTGGATACTTTTTTCGTCCCTTCGGAATAAATATCCTGAGTTCTGTATCCGTCTCTTAAAACTATCCTGACCGCTTCTTCTATTTTATCGGCCTCTTTATCCAGATTCAGTGAAAATCTCAACATCATCGCCGCGGAAAGAATAGTCGCTATGGGATTTGCCACTCCCTGACCGGCTATATCGGGCGCAGAGCCGTGGGCGGGTTCGTAAAGTCCGAATTTTGATTCGTTCAGACTTGCGGATGAAAGCATTCCTATCGAACCCGTAATCATGCTGGCTTCATCCGAAAGAATGTCTCCGAACATATTTTCGGTAAGAATAACATCAAACTGTGCCGGATTCATTACGAGCTGCATGGCGCAATTATCAACATACATATGCTCGAGCGTAACGTCCGGATAATCTTTTGCGACTTCCTCGACCACGCTTCTCCATAATCTGGAAGAAGCAAGCACGTTTGCCTTGTCAACACTCAGCACTTTTTTTCTGCGCTTCAAAGCTATCTCAAAGGCGTTAATTGCTATTCTTCTGATCTCATTTTCGTTATATCTGAGCGTATCCGTCGCTGTACGTACTCCGTCTGTCGTCTCCGTGCTTTTTTCTCCGAAATACAGACCGCCTGTAAGCTCTCTGACGATTATCATGTCAAATCCGTCGGCTTTTATCTCGTCTTTAAGCGGACATGCGTCTTTGAGCTCGTCATAAAGATATGCAGGCCTCAGATTGGCGAAAAGATTCAGCGCCTTTCTGATGCCGAGAAGCCCCGCTTCGGGCCGTAAAGATGGCTCAAGCCTGTACCATGGAGAGGTTTTTGCGTTTCCGCCTATGGCTCCCATAAGAACCGCGTTGCATTTCTTTGCCGCCTCTACGGACTGATCCGTGATGGGTTTTCCGAATTCATCTATGGACTCTCCTCCCAAAAGGATTCTGTCATAAATAAATTCATGTCCGTTTTGCTTTGCCGCCGCATCCAGCACTTTTTTTGCTTCTTTTACGATCTCCGGACCTATTCCGTCGCCATATATCAATCCAATCCTGTACATTTCGCCTAACCCTGCTTCCCATATCATAGTGTTTTTGTAAAAACTGTCATAATCCGTTAATTAAAGCAAACCTGCTGCCATATGAAAAGCTTCATCAAAGGCAACAGGCCGTAAGTCATCTATAACTTTTTAATCACTTTTTATCCTGATCTGCTTCGGGCGCGGGAACAGAACCTTTTGGCTTTTCAATCTGCACTATTGCTGCCTTCTGCATCGGGATACGGCAGTTTCTGTTGTTTCCGAATTCAACGATTACATCATTTTCAGATACATCGATAACCACTCCGTAGAAACCGCTTGAAGTTACTATCGCGTCTCCGGGCGCGATATCATTCATCATTGCCTGGATTTTCTTTCTTTCTTTGCTCTGCGGACGTATCATAAGCAGATACATAACCACTACCATTGCAATGACTACAAACAGCATTATATATCCGTTGCCGGCTGAAGCTTCGTTAGCTAAAATCATTTATGGGCCCTCCTGAAATAATTCATTAAACGCTATTGTCAAATTTTACACAAAAAACTCTTCTTAATCAAGCATTTTCTTTAAAGCCGTGTATTTTTTTGCTTTTATATGCCTGAAACTCTTTTTTCTCGATGGCGCATTGTATCTCTTTCATCAAATTATTGTAAAACCAGAGATTGTGAAGAACGCACAGTCTCATACCCAACATCTCCTTTGCTTTCAAAAGATGCCGTATATATCCTCTGGAATAACGCCTGCACGCGGGACAGGCGCAGCCTTCTTCAATGGGAGCCGCGTCTCTTTCGTACTTTGCGTTAAAAAGATTCATCTTTCCTTTATTTGTATAAACATGCCCGTGACGTCCGTTTCTTGTCGGATAAACGCAGTCAAAAAAATCTATGCCCCGCTCAACCGCTTCGAGTATATTCTCCGGCGTTCCCACTCCCATAAGATAAGTGGGTTTGTCGGCAGACAGATGGGGAACCGTCTCCTCCAGTACGGCATACATCTGCTCATGAGACTCGCCTACGGCAAGCCCGCCTATGGCATAGCCGTCGAGTTCCATCTCTGATATGCGTTCGGCATGATCTCTTCTGATGTCAGGATAGATCGCGCCCTGATTGATGCCGAAAAGAAGCTGTTCTTTATTCAGCGTGTCTTCTCTTTCGTTAAGCATTTTCAGTTTATCACGGCATCTCTGAAGCCACCTTGTGGTCCGGGCAACCGAATTTGTTATATAATCCCTGTCGGCAAGCGCGGGAGGACATTCATCAAATGCCATTGCAATGGTAGATGCCAGATTTGACTGGATCTGCATGCTTTCTTCCGGCCCCATAAATATTTTTCTTCCGTCAACATGGGAATTAAAATAAACGCCCTCTTCTTTTATCCTGCGCAGATCCGCCAGGGAAAAAATCTGAAAACCTCCCGAATCAGTCAGCACCGGCCCGTGCCAGTCCATAAATTTGCGAACACCGCCGAGAGCCTTTACGACTTCATCTCCCGGACGCACATGCAGATGATAGGTATTGGACAATTCCACCTGACAGCCTATCTCCTCCAGATCCTGTGACGAAACGGCGCCCTTTATGGCCGCCGCCGTACCCACATTCATAAACACCGGAGTCTGTATATCGCCGTGTACCGTATGCATAACCGCCCTTTTCGCGGCGCCGTCGGTTGCTAATATTCTGTATTCTGTCATATCATTTATCCTAATTATAAGTCTTGTTTAGCAGCAGCAACCGCATTATGCAAACCGAACGATTATTCTGAAGGGGACATCCGCAGCGCCGGTCCTTAGCGAACGCAAGCGTAAGCGCAGCGTGAGGTTAGTACCGCTGCGCGAGGACTAAGTGCGAACGGTCCCCGGACGAATAATCGTGAGAATGCATAATAGCGGTTGCCTCACCGGACAGCGGCTTTTATTTCAGATGTTTATTAGCCGTTGCCAGCATCAGCTTAATCCTGTTAAGCTGATTAACCTCAGACGCGCCCGGATCATAGTCCACCGCCGCGATATTCGCCCTCGGATAACGCTTTCTTATGGCTTTGATAACACCCTTTCCGACTATGTGATTCGGCAGACAGGCAAATGGCTGTATGCAGACTATGTTTTCAACGCCCGCGTGAATAAGTTCCATCATCTCGCCGGTCAAAAACCAGCCCTCTCCCGTCTGATTTCCCACGGAAACTATGGGCGAAGCATATTTCGCCAGATCTCTTATGTCAGCAGGCGGGGTAAAATGCTTACTGCGCTTAAACTCCTTAGAGGCGGCCGATCTCAGAATATTTATGCCCTTGATACCCAGGTTGCAAAGCAGGGCGGTCTTCGCGCTTCCTCCGAGATGATCCCTCTTGAAGTTTGCGTTATAAAAACTGTATATGAAGAAGTCAAGCAGGTCGGGGCAGACGGCCTCCGCCCCCTCCTTTTCAAGCAGATCCACAAGATAATTGTTTGCCGCCGGGAGGAATTTTACGAGGATTTCTCCCACGATTCCAACCCTCGGTTTAACCTCATCCTTTATCGGCAGATTGTCGAAATCATGTATTATCGTCCTGCAGATCTGTTTATATCTTCTGTATGCAGGCTTAGGACTCGTAACAAAGCTTATGCATATCTTTTCCCATTTTTCATGCATCTTATTTGCGGAGCCGGGAATCTTTTCATACGGACGCATCCTGTAAAGACATTTCATCAGAATGTCTCCGAATACGAGCGCATAAATGGCCCTGAATGCCATATCCGCATTTACTTTCAGGCCGGGATTGTCTTCAAGCCCGCTTAAATTAAGCGAGATAACCGGTATCTGGCTCATACCCGCCTTTTCGAGAGCGCGCCTTATAAAGGCTATGTAATTTGAGGCCCTGCAGCCGCCGCCTGTCTGGGTGATGATGATAGCCGTCTTATCCGGATCATACTTGCCGGTTGAAAGGGCTTCCATGTACTGTCCCACCACCATAAGAGACGGATAGCAGGCGTCGTTGTTTACGTATTTGAGGCCCATGTCCACGGCTTTTTTATTGTCATTAGGAAGTATGACAAGGTTATAGCCGCCCTTGGCAAAAGCCGGTCCCAGTATGTTAAAATGAATCGGCGACATCTGGGGCGCGAGTATCGTATAGTCTTTGCGCATCTCAGGCATAAACTTCTTCTTTTCTATGGAAGAAGGCTTGATATGACGCACTCTGTTTTTAACGGATTCCTGATCCCGCAGCGCCGCAAGCAGGGAACGCACCCTGATCCTTGCCGCTCCCAGATTATTTACCTCATCTATTTTAAGACAGGTATAAATCTTTCCGCTGTTTGTCAGAATCTCATAAACCTGATCCGTTGTAACCGCGTCCAGACCGCAGCCGAAGCTGTTGAGCTGTATAAGCTCAAGATCATCCCTTGTCTTGACAAAATTGGCCGCGGCGTAAAGCCTGGTATGATACATCCACTGGTCCGTAACCCGCAAAGGCCTTTCCAACTCTATAATGTCAGAAACCGAATCCTCCGTAAGCACGGCGATATCGTATGAATTTATCATCTCCGGAATACCGTGATGAATCTCGGGATCTATGTGATACGGTCTCCCGGCGAGCACTATGCCCCTCATCCCGGTCTTTTCCATCCATTTGATGGTTTCACGGCCTCTCATCCTGATATCATGACGGGCTCTCGCCATCTCCTGCCATCCCGCACGGCAGGCGCTTCTGACCTCTTTAGCCGGAATTCCGGGGAACTGTTTTACAAGCTCATCGGCAAGCACCTTTTCATTTGTAAAGGCAAGAAACGGGTTATGGAATTTGATCGAAGGATCTTCAAGTTCATCCACGTTGTTTTTGATGTTTTCGGCGTATGAAGTAACGATCGGGCAGTTATAATGATTTACCGCCTCGTCAAACTCCTCTCTCTCGTAAGGAACGCAGGGATAAAAGATATATTTTATGCCCTGTTCGATCAGCCATGAAACATGACCGTGAGCGAGCTTCGCGGGATAACATTCGGATTCGCTCGGAATGGATTCTATACCCATCTCGTATATCTTCCTCGTGGAAACCGGTGAAATGATTACCCTGAAGCCCAACTGGGTGAAAAAAGTAAACCAAAGCGGATAGTTCTCAAACATGTTGAGTACCCTCGGTATGCCTACCGTTCCCCTGTATGCCTGATTCGGCGCAAGAGGCTCGTATCCGAAAATCCTGTTGTTTTTATATTCAAAAAGATTCGGTATGTTCTTTATGTTTTTTTCTTTGCCGAGACCTTTTTCGCATCTGTTGCCGCTTATGTATTTTCTGCCGCCGGTAAAACGGTTTACGGTCAGACGGCATTTGTTTGTGCAGGCGTTGCAATGAGTCATTGTCGTGGTGTACTCAAGCTGATCTATCTCATCGAGCGTGAGCATGCCCGTCTCCTGTCCCTTGCACCTGTTTCTGGCTATAAGTGCAGCTCCGAAAGCCCCCATTATACCGGCTATGTCGGGTCTGATGGCTTCACATTCGGCTATACGCTCGAAACTTCTCAATACGCCGTCATTATAAAATGTGCCGCCCTGGACAACGATATGATTTCCGAGCTCAGACGCGTCCGAAACCTTTATTACTTTGTAAAGCGCGTTTTTTATGACCGAATATGCAAGTCCCGCCGAAATATCGCCTACGGTGGCTCCCTCTTTTTGCGCCTGCTTTACTTTGGAATTCATAAATACGGTACAGCGCGTCCCCAGATCTATCGGGTGTTCAGCGAAAAGAGCCTCTCTGGCAAAATCCTGCACGGTATAATTCAGTGACTGGGCAAAGTTTTCGATAAAGGAACCGCAGCCCGACGAACAGGCTTCATTTAAAAGCACGCTGTCAACGGTATTGTTTTTGATCTTGATGCATTTCATGTCCTGACCGCCGATATCGAGGATACAGTCCACCTCGGGATCAAAAAACGCCGCCGCCGTATAATGAGCGATGGTTTCCACCTCTCCTTCATCCAGCATCAGGGCCGCCTTTATAAGCGCCTCTCCGTACCCGGTGGAACATCCGTAAGCCAGCCTTGCCTTCTCCGGTATTTTTTTATGTATCTCTCTGATCGCGCCGATAGTCGTCTCGAGAGGATTGCCTTCGTTGTTTTTATAAAATGAATAAAGAAGCGTTCCGTCTTCAGACACGACCGCAACCTTTGTGGTCGTGGAACCCGCGTCCACGCCCAGATAACAGTTGCCTTCATAATCCTCAAGACGGGCTTTTTTTACTTTGTATTTGCTCTGTCTCGCCAAAAATTCCAGATAAGCGTCATCATCCACGAAAAGAGGCTCCATGCGTTCTACCTCGAATTCCATCTTAATGCCGCTTTCCAGCACTTTTTTCATATCCGAAAGATAGATGACATTTTCGTCTTTTGCATTCATGGCGGATCCCATGGCCGCGAAAAGATGCGATCTCTCCGGAATTATCGTATGCTCTTCATCTAATTTGAGTGTGCGTATAAAAGCATTTCTCAGCTCCGGGAGAAAATGAAGGGGGCCTCCCAGAAAAGCCACATGCCCCCGGATCGGCTTTCCGCAGGCGAGGCCGGAAATGGTCTGATTGACCACGGCCTGAAATATGGATGCTGCCAGGTCTTCCCTCCTGGCTCCGTCATTTATAAGCGGCTGGATGTCCGTCTTTGCGAAAACGCCGCATCTTGCCGCGATCGGGTATATGTCATGATAATCTTTCGCAAGTTCATTTAATCCCATGGCGTCGGTCTTTAAAAGACTTGCCATCTGGTCTATAAAAGATCCCGTACCGCCTGCGCAGATTCCGTTCATGCGCTGCTCCACGTTGCCGTTTTCGAAGTATACGATCTTAGCGTCTTCTCCGCCCAGTTCTATGGCCACATCAGTCTTGGGAATGTATTTTTCTATGGCGCTTGAAACCGCCACGACTTCCTGAAGGAACTCAACGCCGAGATGTTTCGCAAGAGTAAGCCCCCCGCTTCCCGTAATAACGGGAGCGAGATGGGTTTCTCCGATCTCTTCATACGCCTTTCCGAGAAGCTCTGCGAGCGTTTCCTGGATGTTTGCGTAATGTCTCGCATAATCCGAAAACAGCAATTCCCCTTTTTCATCAAGAATGGCTATCTTTACGGTTGTAGATCCGATATCAATACCAAGTCTGCATCTTTCTTTTGTCATATATTCATTCTCCGCAAATCAGATTTATTTATCTGTAAACCTTTATTTTTCTTAAAAGCGTTACCATTTTAGAGCCGAGCGGATAAGTCCGCAGCTCATCCGGTGTCGTCCTGCTGACCTTAACGTAAGCTATCATATATACTATTATGCCTGAAATAATTGCAAGTATAAGCCCTATGGATGGTCTTTTTGTGAGGTTGAACAGCACGAAGTATACCACCATTACGGCTATGGCCATAATTATGGATCCGATGATCGGCTCCAGATATGCCCTTCTGATATCGTTACGGAAATTCAGATATCTCTTCATAGCCCTTGCGTTCAGTATGCAGTAGACTATGGAAAATACGATACCCGCGATCATGACGGCATATATGTCCAGTCCCGGCGCGATAAGCAGCATTATAACAAGCGCTACAACGTTTGCTCCCAGAGAAACGGCCGCGTTTATCATGGCGACTTTTTGTTTGCCTATGGACTGCAGGGCGCATCCGCTTACCGTGCATATCGCCGCAAATACGACATACGCCGAACCCGTGAACAAAAGCTTTGTCGCCAGATCCGAAGCCGCGGGAAACAGGAGGCCCATTATCGGCTGCGCAAGTATCGTAAGCCCCAACGCGGACGGGATGCATAAAAACATCGTCAGCCTCATTGTCTGATTGATCTTTTTATTTGCCCCCCTGTAATCTTTAAGTGCATAGCAGTATGAAACTTCCGGCATCATTGCCGAAGCGCTCGCCGAAGCCAGAGCCAACGGAATGTTAATTACAGGCATATAATAATTGCTGAACTCTCCGTAAGCGGCTGAAATGCTGTCGGCATTTACTCCCTGCCATCCCTGGATGCCGGCATATAAATAACTGTCGATATAACCGCTCGCATTATTTATGAAAGTAGTCAGTATGACAGGTGTTATCATCAGAATGATAAGAGCAAAGATGCTCCTGTACGACTCTTCTCTTTTGTGGCGGTCTTTAAGAACCCTTCTTCGGAAAGTCTTTTTGTTTATGTTGTATACGAACAACATAAACAAAAGGCCGGTCACCACCCCGGCTCCGGTACCCAGCGTACCTCCGACCGCACCGTAAACCGCACCGCCGCGGCTGCCTGTTCCTCCCATGTTTGACACTAAAATCCATGCCGCCAAAATACTTACAACAGCATTCATTATCTGCTCAAGTATCTGGGATACGGAAGTAGGCGTCATATTGTGATGCGCCTGAAAATAGCCTCTTAACACGCCCAGTATGGCAGACAGGAACACTGTCGGCGCAAGCACCTGCAGAGCCGGCACGGCATTTTGCTGATTTGACGGAAGCAGTACGCCTCCTCCGAAAAATGCAATCAATGCCGCTATGCCGCCTACAATAACGGCATAAAACAGCGCCCCTCTGAATATCTTATGGGCGTTTCTGTATTCTTTTACGGCCAGACGTTCCGACACTATTTTTGATACGGCCATCGGTATGCTGTAAGAAGATATGAGCAGCAATATTGAATAGAGATTGCTGGCATATCCGTAATAGCCGAGTCCGACCGATCCGAGGATAGCTCCGAGAGGCCTTCTGTAGATCAGACCTATTATTCTCGAAATTATGGTTGCTCCCATCAAAATAGAAGCATTCCTCACCAGGGTATTTTTCTTACCCATAACATCTCCTTAAATATTTTCAATCTGCCAGTCTATCGGCGCTTCGCCGGCGGCAGTTAAAAATTCATTTGCTTTTGAAAAATGACGGCATCCGAAAAACCCTTTATAGGCCGATAAAGGACTCGGATGCGCAGCCTCCAGAACAAGATGCTTCGGATTGCGAAGAAGCCTTTTCTTTGCTCTGGCATTTCCTCCCCAAAGCATGAACACCACAGGCTTTTCAAAAGCGTCAACCGCACTGATCACCGCATCCGTAAAGGTCTGCCAGCCGATATCTTTATGTGAGTTTGCCTGATGGGCTCTTACCGTCAGTACGGTGTTCAGCAAAAGCACTCCCTGCCGTGCCCATTTGACAAGAAAGCCGTTGTTCGGGACAGACAATCCCAGATCATCATGCAGTTCTTTGTAAATATTGGCAAGGGACGGGGGAATCTGAACTCCCGGGCGAACCGAAAAACAAAGGCCGTGGGCCTGTCCTTCTTCATGGTACGGATCCTGACCCAGAATAACTGCCTTTACTTTTTCCGCCGGTGTATAATGAAAAGCTCCAAACAGCTCTGCCGCCGGAGGATATATTTTCGTTTTCCTGTATTCTTCATTTACTTTTATATATAACTGTCTGTAATATTCCTGACCGAACTGAGGTTTTAAAATCTCTGCCCACTTTCCCGTGATCGGAGGCATATTTTTCCCCTTTTTATAAATATTTCCGGGCCGGCAGGTTTTAGGAAACTCAGAGTCTCCGTAATTATAACCTGACAGGCACTCCTTTTTCTTTCAGATAACGCTTAAGATCGGTAATAACGAGTTCTTTATTGTGAAAAAGCGATGCTGCCAAAGCGGCATCGGCTCCGCCCTGTGTCAAAGCTTCGTGAAAATGTTCCATAGTGCCGGCTCCGCCGGATGCAATAACGGGAATATTCACCGTATCCGCTATGGCCTTTGTAAGCGCTATATCGTATCCTGCCTTGGTCCCGTCGCCGTCCATGCTTGTCAGAAGAATCTCTCCGGCTCCGAGCTTTTCCGCTTTTTCGGCCCACCATAAGGCGTCTATGCCTGTATCATATCTGCCGCCGTGGGAGTATATGTTCCAGCCGCCGTCACCATCTCTTTTTTTTGCATCTATAGCCACGACGACACACTGGCTTCCGAAGATTTCGGCGGCCTCGGAGATCAGGGCGGGATTCGCTATCGCAGCGGAATTGACCGAGATCTTGTCAGCGCCTTCTCTTAACAGTTTTCTGAAATCATCAACCGTTCTGATCCCGCCTCCGACCGTAAACGGTATGAATACCTTTGCCGCGACGGCACGCACAAGCTCCACAACGGTATCCCGCCTGTCGCTCGAAGCGGTTATATCCAGAAAGACCAGCTCGTCGGCACCTTCCGCGTCATATATTGCAGCGACCTCGACAGGATCTCCGGCATCTCTCAGATTTATGAAATTTACACCCTTTACCACTCTTCCGTCTTTTACGTCAAGACACGGAATAATTCTTTTTGTATGCATCCTCAGCTCCCGCGCTTTCTTAAAGTTTCCTGAAGTTGTCAAGCAGCTTCATACCGATCCGGG
Source organism: uncultured Lachnospiraceae bacterium (assembly GCA_964389285.1). Taxonomy (GTDB): domain Bacteria; phylum Bacillota; class Clostridia; order Lachnospirales; family Lachnospiraceae; genus Alectryocaccobium. The sequence goes on from CAYMCZ010000002.1 coordinate 212,413, forward strand.
AACTCTTTTCAGGATGAAACTGACAGCCGAATATGTTATCCGATTCAACCGCGGCATCTATTTCGACCCCGTATTCGGTACGGGCGGCTACTATGCTTTTATCTTCGGCTTTCAGATAATATGAATGTACAAAATATACATACGGGTTTTCGCGAACGTCCGCAAAAAGCCTGCTCGGATTCGGATATTTCAGGTCGTTCCATCCCATGTGAGGAATTTTAAGGCCTTCAAAATTAGGTATCTTTAAAATCTTTCCCTTTAACAAAGAAAGGCCTTTTATATCCGGAGATTCTTCACTGGAATCAAAGAGCATCTGCAGCCCTAAGCATATTCCGAGAAGAGGCGTGCCTTTTTCGACTATTTTATAAATAGTCTGATCCAGTCCGCTTTTACGCAAATTGTCCATGGCCGCTCCGAAACTGCCGACTCCGGGAAGAATGACTTTATCCGCATCAAACAGGATTTTTTCTTCCCCCGTAACGACCGTTTCCTCTCCCAGATACTGAAAAGCCTTTTCAACGCTTTTCATGTTGCCTGCGCCGTAATCTATAATACCGATCATATTTTTTTACCTGAATACTCAAAAATGACATACCGCTCAAGACAGTATAATAAGAGCATTATATCTCAAAGAGTTGCTTCAAACAAGAAAATATTTATTAAGTTTTGACAATCATATCCAGCAGTCTGTCGGCCACTTCTTCTTTGGAGCATAAGGGAAGCTCCTTTATTTCATTTTCGGTAATGAAGGTCACGACATTCGTATCCGTCCCGAAGCCGGCTCCCGGAGTCTTAAGGTTATTAGCGACAATGAGATCCAGATTTTTCTTTACAAGTTTGGCTTTTGAATTTTCGATAAGGTTTTCGGTTTCCATGGAAAAACCGCAAAGGATCTGTCCTTCTTTTTTATGAGCTCCGAGATATCCGAGAATGTCCTCCGTGCGTTCGAGAGCTACGGACATTTCTTCGTCCTTCTTTTTCATTTTGTTTTCGGCGGTAAAAGCCGGTCTGTAATCCGCTACCGCCGCAGCTTTTATAATAATATCCTGCTCTGCCGCAGCGGCTTTTACGGCCTCTGCCATTTCCGCCGCGCTTTCTACGGGAACAAATTTTACGTCTATCGGGCTTTTAAGCGAAACCGGCCCCGAAACCAGCGTTACCTCCGCTCCGCGCATCATCGCCGCCCTTGCAATGGCATATCCCATCTTGCCCGTGGAATGATTGCTGATAAAACGCACCGGATCCAGGCTCTCCCTCGTCGGTCCGGCGGTCACAAGAATCTTTTTTCCCGCGAGATCTTTTTTCGTGACTGCTTTTATAATGAACTCCATAAGCACTTCCGGCGCAGGCATCTTGCCTTCTCCCGTATCTCCGCAGGCCAGATAACCGCTGTCGGGAGGGATTATCCAAAAGCCGTAGCCTTCAAGCTTTTTGATGTTGTCCTGCATCACGGGGTTTTTATACATTCTCGTATTCATGGCGGGAGATACTATCTTCGTACAGTCACATGCGAAAATTGTCGTGGTCAGCATGTCATCGGCAATTCCGTTCGCTGCCTTTCCTATCACGTTTGCCGTAGCCGGCGCTATCAGAAAACAGTCAGCTTTTTCCGCAAGCGAAACATGTTTTATATCATGCCGGAAATTGGTATCAAAAGTCTCCGTAAGGCATTTATTGCCTGTTAAGGATTCAAATGTGATCGGATTGATAATATTCGTGGCATTCTTCGTCATTATCACGGTCACGTCCGCTCCTTTTTGTACGAGCGCACTTGCGAGAGACGCGATCTTATATGCGGCTATACTTCCGGTTACTCCGAGAATTATTTGTTTTCCTTTAAGAATCATGTCTTTCCTCCGGTCTGTTTTTTTTGTATATCAATCCGAGACCCTTTAACGTAAGGTTGTTGTCATAAAAGACCCCGCTGCGGCAATGCGGAGCTATGCTGCCGCCGAGACCGCCGGTTATGACCGCCGCCGCATCCATCCCGAGTTCTTCTCTTATCCTTTCGATCATCCCGTCCATACTGGCCGCCTGCCCATAGACAATTCCGCTTTTCATACATTCTACGGTATTGGTTCCGATTAACTTTTTAGGCGCCTCGATCGATATCCTGGGAAGCTGTGAAGTCCTGCTTGAAAGCGCGCTCAGCGAAATTCTGATCCCCGGCATTATCATGCCCCCGATATATCTTTTCTTTTCATCCACGACGCTGATGGTCGTGGCGGTCCCCATATCTATTATAATCACGGGCGCCCCGTAGTCTTTTATGGCCGCCACGGCATTTACTATAAGGTCTGCGCCTACGGATGAAGGATTTTCCATCATGATATTCAGCCCGTTTTTTACTCCGGGCCCCACAATGACAGGCGTCAGATTTAAAAGCTTCTCTACTGCCGCCTTTACGACATTTGTAAGCGGAGGAACAACCGATGCGATAATCGAGCCCGATATATTTTCCAACGGTATATTATAAATCTCAAGTATCGTCTTTAATGAAACCACATATTCGAGCTCTGTCCTTGAAATATCAGTGGATATGCGTTCCGAGAAACAGATTTTTTCATCTTCGATGACTCCGACAACTATATTTGTATTTCCTATATCTATGGCAAGTATCATATCATTTCCTCCGTAATTATTTTCAACATACAGTTTCTATCATAACAACAAGGCTTCCTCCGTTTATCGCGCCGTTCTTTGTCTGTGTAAGCGTTATATCGCTCGTCAGCAGCTTTATTTGCGGAACCTCTTTTTCCCGCATCATCCGCCGGGCTTCGGCGGCAGCCATCGCTTCGGTATATCCGCCTCCTATCGTGCCCGTTATACGATCCGGAAATACAATCATTTTCGTCCCCGGCCCCCTCGGTGCCGATCCCTCTCTTTTTACAATAGTAGCTACGGCTTTTTCTTTTATCGCGGGATCAAGGAGTTCCTTTATCATCTCTTTCGAAAATCCGCCGCCGTTTCTCCTTTGTTTTCTGACCTGTATTATCTGCCCCATGATGGCGATTGCTATTTCGACCGGCGATTCGGCGTTTATGTCCAGCCCGATTGGTGTATATATACTGTCGATAAAATCGCCGTCTATACCTTTTTGAGATAAAGCCTCTCTCACAAGAGCCATTCTTTTTCTGCTGCCGAGCATACCCGTATATGCCCGTTCTTTTTTTGAAATCTTTTCCAGACAGAGCCGGTCAAATGCATGCCCCCTTGTAAGCAATATAAAGTATGTATCGCCGCTTCCGTCTATTAGATCAAGCCCCGCCTCAAACGGTTCGCAAATAACCTTTGATGCTCCCTCGGCTTCGGCCTTTTTTGCGAAGTATTCCCTGTCTTCGATAACGGTCACTTCGGCACCCAGCATCCTGCCGAGCCTAATCACCGGCATGGAGACATGACCGGCTCCGCAGATTACTATTTTCATATCATTTTCAATGACGTCACAAAATATTTCCGCGTCTTTCGGGCAGATAAAGGCACTGTGATTTATCTGCCTTATGTCGTTGTCGTATTTTTCAAAGAGCCCGTCCGATGTATCGTATATTATCCGGCCGTCCGCAAGCAGTGCTTTTGCTCCGAAAGCCTCCTGCCCTAAATATGTAAGTATCTTTTTTGAACCCTGAATGTCTCCACTCGTCAAAAGCTCTAAAATATTTTTCATGAATACCGTCCGCCTGCAATTATGAATCTATACAGATTATATCCAAATGCTTATCGCAGCGTCAACACAAATCCTGCGGCAGACAACTCTTATTCCGCAGCAACCGACATTCGTCATTTTCGCTAATTCCTGTTTTAATTGTTTATGCATTTTTCACGAAGTGTCGGTTTCGCTTAATATAGCTGTGGGAAATAATCTCTTAAAATGATATACTTTTTTTGTTTATTTGTCATTAGATTTCAGAAAGGCACTTATTATGACAACCGCTTCAGCCGAAAACATTTCCAGCCGCAAGCACCGGTCAAGACGCCAAATCACAAATTTTTTCAGCAAACCTGTCCTGGAAGTAACCTTTTTCTTTTCGATAGCTTTTTTGCTCGCCTGCCCGCTGGCCGCAATTTATACCGGAGAGACGACGGAGGTTTTCAGCGGGTTTTTCAAACTGCTTACTTCTCCGAGCCCTCTTATTACGGATTATTATAATCTGGGAAATCTTCCGGCGACTTTTTTAAACGCCGGAGTGTGCGGCATGACTTTTTCACTGATGATGCTTATACTCAAAACCGATTGCCAGACGAGCAACTGGGCCGGTTTTTTTCTTGTGATAGCACACTGTTTTTACGGTCTCAATTTCATTAACATGTGGCCTCCGGTAGTTGGTATTCTGCTTTACAGCAAAGTAAACAAAATCAACTTTCGCGACAATATAGATATCGCCATGTTTTCGACGGCCTTCGCTCCTTTTATAAGCGAACTTATTTACAGGTATCCTCTTTCCAAACAGCTTGTCATTCCCATAGGCGAATACGGCTTTTCGCTGATCGGCCTTGGTTTTTCCCTGCTGCTTTCAATTTTTTTGGGGTTCGCGGTTCCCGCGATGCTGCCCGGCGCGCTGAAGCTTCACAGAGGCTATAATCTTTATAACGGCGGTCTCGCCTTCGGACTTTTGGGACTGTTAATATATTCCTGGCTCTTCCAGACAATGAGCCATACCCCCGAAGGCCCCGTTCAGGTTAAAAACGCAATTTATGACATGCACGATCATTCGTACATGCTGTTCTGCAATATATTTTTTATCGCAGTGTTTACATGCTGTATCCTCACGGGCTGGTTCAGAAACGGCAGATCTTTTTTCGGTTTCAATCATCTGATGACGGATTCGGGGCACCGCGCCGACTTCATAAACGAATACGGAATGGGCTGTACCTGGATAAACTTAGGTTTTTACGGTCTTTTCATGCTATTGTTTTTTGATCTGGTAATCCTTTTTACCGATGGGGCCGGCTTTACCGGCCCTCCCTGCGGTGTACTGCTTGCCGCCCTGAGCTTTGCCGCAAGCGGCCAGCATATTAAGATAGTATGGCCCGTCCTTTTGGGTTTCGTGATCCTGTATCTGGTCGCGCTTGCCATAACAAGCATCGGCGGCACCGAACTTCAGTGGAGTCTTTCGACCCAGCAGTATATAAACGGAGCCGGTTTTGCCACAGGCCTGTGTCCTTTTACCGGAAAATACGGAAAGCGCGTCGGCTGCATGGCCGGTATTATTTCCGCGATAATATGTACCACGACGGTCGCCATGCATGGCGGATATATGCTCTATAACGGCGGTCTGACAACAGGCATCACGGCATTGATACTGACGCCGATGCTGGATCATTATTACCTTCAGCATAAAGATAAAAGCATCCTTAACAGGATCAGAAAAAGGAAAAATAAAGAATAGGAGAAACCGATGAAATTCATATATCCTGCCGTCATAAAAAAACAGGCTGACGGCACATTTTACGGATATCTGCCGGATCTGAAATGCTGCGAAGCAGCAGGTGCGGATCTGGAAGACTGTCTTGACAACTGCAACGACGCGGCCCGCGACTGGCTGGAACTGGAGCTTTCCGAAGACGATTGCGATCTCCCGAAAGTGTCGGATGAAGCCGACATGCATCTGAAAGAAGGCGAGTTCGTAAGACAGATTTCAGTAAATATCAGATTCTACGAAGGATGGGATGAATAAGCTTGTTATCTGAAAAAAACAAAGGAATTATATTTATAATACTGGCGGCTTTTTTCTTTTCCCTGATGACGGTTTTCGTTCGCCTGTCCGGCGACCTGCCAACCATGCAAAAAGCTCTTTTCCGCAATATAGTTGCCGCCGGCGTGGCGGTCATACTCGTGATGAGAAGCAGGGAAAAACTGCGCATAGGAAAGAAAAATATGCCGTCGATGCTCCTTCGTTCCGTTTTCGGAACTCTGGGAGTCATAGCCAACTTCTACGCCGTTACATATATGACAAATATTTCCGACGCAAATATGCTCAACAAGCTTTCGCCTTTTTTCGCAATGCTTATGAGCATCTTTATTCTGAAAGAAAAGACTTCAAAAAAGGAGTGGCTTATCGTGGCTCTGGCGTTCGCGGGAGCTCTTTTTGTTATAAAGCCCGGCTTTAATCTGGATATTATCCCCACTCTGATAGGGGTCTTCGGCGGGTTTTCTGCCGGAGTTGCATATACTTACGTGCGCAAATTAGGCACAAACGGGGTAAAAGGCCCTGTGATCGTGCTTTTCTTTTCTTCTTTTTCGTGTATTGTACTGTTTCCGTTTTTTATCGCGCAGTATACTCCCATGACACCGGGGCAGCTGCTGATCCTGCTTTTGGTGGGAGCCGCCGCCGCAGGCGGACAGCTCTCGATAACTGCCGCGTACACACATGCCCCCGCCAAAGAAATATCTGTTTTTGATTATATTCAGGTCATTTTTTCGGCTCTGTGGGGATTCTTTCTCTTTGACCAGCTTCCGGACGCTTTAAGCTTTACCGGATATGCCGTTATCATAGGAGCGGCGATACTCAGATTTTTATATACAAACAAATCCCAAAAGCATTCATAAACTTAAACCAATACTTTTTTCACTTTTGAAAAGAAAAACAGCATTATGATATATGCCACACAAGCACATATCAGATATAGAAACGCCAGCAGTATGGTAAGCGCCATATTCTGTTTGATGGTATATATCGACAGTACGTCTATACCGGAGGCGATAACCATTGTTATCATAAACGCCTTTGCGACTTTTCCCGCTGCCGAAGTCGCATTGGAATTGCCGTGAAGTATCCTGAGCATTTTTATAAATGCGCCGCAGGACGACAATACGATCATAATTTCGATGAAATCACTCGCTATTTCCATTACGGTGGCTTCAGTCGCGCCGTATCCGAATAAAAGAATCGCGAAAGCTATCTGCGCCAGGATTCCGACTATCGAGAGCACGAAAGGCAGCCGGAAAGCCTTTTCTTCTTTCTGCAAAGAAAAATAGCCCATGAGCATAAACACAAAAGCAAACAATACCGCAAGCATGGATAAAAGATCCAACACCGAAGCCACAAAAGCCCCGAATCCCGCGGAAACATCTATCATAAAAGTAAAACTTGTAACTATGATGGCAGTAATCATGATAAGCTGCGCTATAAAAAGCTTGTTTATGCCATCTTGCGCCATTTCGTATCTCATAACAGTCCCTTCGATTATATCTTATCTTTCTGATTTGTCTTATGTCTGAAATAAAAAGCAAGAGCCGTCCCCATGAAAGCATGGGTGAACTCTTCATCTCCGAAACGTCTTATTACCTCTTCAGCAGGCATCTCTTCGAAATTCAGCACCTCATCCTCATCCAGGTTTCTGCTTCCGGTCTGTACAAGCTCCTCTGCCAGAAATACTGAAAAATGATTCTGAAAAAGCGCGGGATTCGGGCTTACCTTGCCCAGACATGTTATTTTACCTGCACGGTATCCCGTTTCTTCCTCGAGTTCACGAATAGCCGTTGCCTTTGGATCTTCATCGCCGTCAACCACTCCTCCGGGAAATTCCATGGTAATCCTGCCTTCACCGTGACGGTACTGTTTCACCGGCACAAAATTTTCTCCGTGAACGGGTATGACTACAACCCACTCCGGCGCCTTGATCGCGACATAATCTCCCTCAATTCCGGTCGCGGCTCTTTCTTTCATGGAAATGATTTCGTACACGGGTGTTTTTAATATGCTCTTTTGATCCAGAACTTCCCATTTCAGATTTTCATATCTGTCCATCAGGCTTTCCTCTTTTTTTTATTAAGGTGTTACGATTTTTCCGGCTGCCGCACACGAAGCCGCCGTAAGCGGCGACGCCAGATATATTTCCGTTTTTGAAGTTCCCATTCTGCCCAGGAAATTGCGGTTGTTTGTAGCTACCACTCTTTCGCCGTCCGTAAGGATACCTCCCGCACGGCCGCAGCAAAGGCCGCATCCCGGGTGCGTGATAATCGCTCCCGCTTCCGCCAGAATATCCATGGTTCCGTCGGCAAGCGCCTCCCTGTATATCTTTCGACTGGCGGGAGTAACGATCAGCTTCACAAAAGGAGCGACTTTTTTGTCTTTAAGCACCGCAGCCGCCGCATGAAGATCCTCAAGCCGTCCGTTGGTACATGAACCGATAAATACCTGATCTATCTTAACGCCTTCCAATTCCGAGGTGTTTCTGATCTTATCAACCTGAGATGGACAGGCCATGACAGGCACAAAATCTTCGGCATTATAATATATCACCCGACTGTATGCGGCGTCCTCGTCGCCGTGCAGTTCCTTTAGTTCATGCGTCAGTTTTATCCCGCAGTATTCGGCCGTCTTTTCATCAGGCGAAAACAGAGCGCATTTAGCTCCTCCTTCAATGCCCATATTCGCTATGGTCATTCGACTTGCCACCGACATGTTTTCCACTGTATCCCCCGAAAACTCAAGGGCTTTATATGTAGCTCCGTCAGCTCCGATATCTCCTATAAGCCTGAGTATAATATCCTTTGAAGTCACATTCGAAGGAAGCTTTCCGTTTATATTGACTTTAACGGTTTCGGGAACTTTTATCCAAAGTTTGCCCGTGCCGAGTATTCCGGCCATCTCGGTATATCCTATGCCGGTAGAAAAAGCCCCTACACTTCCGTATGTGGTTGTATGGCTGTCCGTACCGAAAACAACGTCTCCCGGCCTGACATATCCGGCCTCCGTCATCAGCTGGTGGCATATACCGTCTGATCTGTGAATGTTTTTCATCCCGTATTTTTCGGCAAAGGCATCTCCTTTTTGAAAATGCCGTGTGTCATCCACCTGGCTTGCGGGCACAAGATGATCGTAGATAAGAACAGCTTTATCGGGTTCCCAGATCTTTTTAAAGCCCATTTCCTCGAATTTATCGGCTACAAACGGAATAAATATATCATGGATCATAACCCGGTCAACATCAACGGTGACTATGTCTCCGGCTGACGCTGTCGCAATCCCGGTATTTTTTCTTATTATCTTTTCTATTAAAGTCGCACCCATGTCGCTCTGATTTCCTTTCCGTTTAAGACTCAAGGCCGTTAAGCTTCCGCATGGCTTTCACGAGTCCGCCCGCGTTCAGTATATCAAGAAGATTACCCGGCAGTGAAGAAATCGCATACTCTTTTCCGTTGTATTTTATCGATTCACCCATACTTACCTCGATAACAGCTCCTTCTTTTACTTCATCCGGCAGCTCCTGATTTTCGATCAGAAGCAGCCCGTTGTTTATGGAGTTTCTGAAAAAAATCCTGGCAAACGACTTGGCGATCACCGCGCGGACACCCAGCGCTTTTATTACCTCCGGCGCCTGTTCCCTTGATGAGCCGCAGCCGAAATTTTTCCCCGCCACGATCACGTCTCCCTCTTTTATGGCTCCGGCCAGCTCGGGGCGAAGCGGCGAAAACGCAAAAGGCTTCATATCTTCTACCGTTTTCAAAGCGAGGTAATCCGTCGGTATTATTATGTCAGTATCTATATCGTCCCCTAAAATCCAGATTTTTCCACTAAATTTTTCCATATCTGTTTTTCTCCCGATATCAGTATTACGGCAAATCCGGCTCACAGCAGATCAGCCGTACATATCTCTCCTTTTACCGCCGAAGCGGTTACTGTAGCTGCCGAAGCCAGATAAACAAACGCGTCCTTATGCCCGGCGCGTCCTTTGAAATTACGCGTCCCCGTGCTTATCAGGGTTTCTCCGGCTCCGATAACTCCCTGACAGCTTCCCCAGCATACGGAGCAGTTTGCGTTCATGACTATGGCTCCTGCTTCCATGAAGATATCCATAAGGCCTTCTCTGACAGCCCGGATATATACCTCCTGACTTGCCGGCACTACGATAAATCGCACTTTATCCGCCACTCTTCTGCCCTTTAAAACAGCCGCTGCAAGACGCAGGTCTTCTATCCGTCCGTTGTTGCACGAGCCCACAAAAGCTTCATCTATAGGTATTCCCAGACATTCTTCAGCCGGAACTACATTGTCAACAAAATGCGGCTTTGCCACTATCGGAACAATTTCATCCAGTTCTATTTCGTAAACCTCGGAAAAAACGGCGTCTTCATCGCTCTTAAAGCAGGCTTTCGGCTGCCTGCCGCGCTCTCTCAGATAGTCCATCGCAATATCGTCAACTTCCATAAGCGCGGTCTTGGCTCCCGCCTCAACGCATAGGTTGCATATGGCAATACGGTCACTCATGTTTAAACTATTCATGCCGTCGCCGACGAACTCCATAGCTTTGTAGTTGGCTCCGTTCGCGCCGATACGGCCTATTATCGTAAGTATCAGATCTCTTGCCGTAACGCCTGCCTTCAGTTTTCCTTTCAGAATAAATCTTATGGTCTCGGGAACCAGCACCCAGCTTCCGCCCGTAACCATTCCGTACAGATAATCCGTACAGCCGACACCCGTTCCGAATGCGCCGAGAGCACCGTATGCGCAGGTATGGCTGTCCGCACCGAAGATAAGTTCTCCCGGACATACGTGGTTTTCCATCATGATCTGATGACAAACGCCTTTGCCCTCATAAAAAGTGATTCCGTTTTCTCTGGCAAAATCACGCATTTTCTTGTGTGAAGCAGCCGTTTTGGGACTGTCGCTCGGAACATTATGATCTATGATCCAGACAAGCTTGCTCTTATCCGCTATCCGGGGCTCTTTAAGTTTATTAAACATATCTATGGTAAGATGCGTTGTGCCGTCATTGCTTAGAAGTCTGTCCAGCTCAACGGTATGTATATCGCCCGCTTTTACGCTTTCGACACCTGCGGCTCTGGCTATAATCTTTTCGGCTATGGTCATTCCCATGTTTCGTTTCCTCTTATTCTATATGTAATCAATCGTTTCCCGGCTCCGGCCGCCTCCTGCGGCCTGTTTTCAGGCCGATCGCCGGCTCTCACCTGTTATTAACAGAGGCGATCAGACCTCCCTGATCCAGAATTCCCTGCATATACTCCGGCAGTTTTGTGCATTCAAAGATCTTTCCGCCTGTTTTTACCGTTCCCTCGGTCATTGAAAGCTCCATTTCATCTCCGGATTCGACATTGTCATAAAGCTCTTTGCATACGATAACCGGAAGTCCTATGTTTATCGAATTGCGGTAAAAAATCCTGGCAAACGATTTTGCGATAACCGCTTTTACTCCAAGCGCTTTCAGCACGCCCGGGGCCTGCTCTCTTGAAGAACCGCAGCCGAAGTTTTCGCAGGCCACGACATAATCTCCCGGCTTCACTTTCGAAGCGAAATCCGGATCCAGCGATTCAAATGTATGTGATTTCATCTCATCGATAGTCGGATACAGAAGATACTGGGTAGCTATTATCTGATCAGTATCCACGTCCGTATGAAATTTGAAGATTTTTCCCATAAAAGTCTCCTTGTGTCCAAGGCCTCCTTCTGCCGATATTTCATAACAGATTTTAGCATTTCGGATTTGATAAAACAAGTATATTCAGGCATATTTATAAGAGCGTATCTCAGTCCGACATATCGGCATCGGGCACAACGAGAATCTCATACTCAGGATACGCTTCTTTTACTTCTCTTTTGATGACCTCAATCCCTTCGGCATGGTCGATATCGAAACTGAGAACAACGTCAAACCGCATGGTTTTTTCGGCGATATTTATGTAAAATCCATGAAGCTGAAGCGCCCACTCATGTGACAGTACGATTTTTTGTATCTCATTTCTGATATGAGCTTCCCTGCCGTCTCCGGTATTGTACGAATATACGCCGACGCCGGTCAGAACGACTCCGGTCTTCGTGTATATTTTTTTCTCCAGTCTCCTGGTCAGTTCATCTACCTTATCTACGGTCATGGTATCCGGCAGTTCTATGTGTACCGAAGCCAGGTTTTTATTCGGGCCGTAATTATTAATTATGAGATCATACGCACCTCTTACTTCGGGTTCCTCGCTTATAAGCCTCTTTATTTCTTTGGTGATTTCCGAATCGGCTCTCTGCCCGAGGATATCGTTTAGTGTCTCTGAGATCATCTCAATACCGGCCTTTATTATCACCACGGAGATCAAAACGCCCACATAGGCTTCAAGAGAAAGTCCGGTAAAAATAAAAATGAACGCAGACGCCAGAACCGAAGCCGAAAGCACGGCGTCAAAAAGCGCATCGGCTCCGGAAGCGGCAAGCGCTCCTGAATTAAGCTTCTCCCCCTGTTTTTTTACAAATCTTCCGAGAAGCAGCTTCGCTGCAATCGCAACCGCCATTATCACCAGGGCAACGGGCGGATAATCGGGCTTTTCGGGATTAATTATCTTTTTTACGGACTCCGTAAGAGCCGTCCCGCCGGCATAGATTACTATCGCCGATACTATCAGGGCACTCAAATATTCCGCGCGGCCATGGCCGAACGGATGCTTTTTATCGGGCGCCTTCCCCGCCAGCTTTATGCCTATTATCGTGACAACGGAGGACAATGCATCCGAAATATTGTTGACTGCATCCAGCATCATTGCTATCGAATGAGATAAAATGCCTGCGACAGCTTTAAATGCCGCAAGCAGTATGTTTATCAGAATTCCGATGACGCCGGTTCTGATTATAAGCCTGTCTCTGTTTTTAATGTCCGGGTTTGTACTGCTCATTTTGCTTCCCTCTTTTAAATCATCATACACAGACATCTGCCGTGTCCGCACTTCATAACTCTCTTGCAAAATGATTATACATCCGACGCCCTCTCAAGTAAACACGCATTTCCCGTCCGTCAGGGGTTATTTTATTTCATCGGTTTCTATCAGGAATCTGACTTCTCCTTCCACTCCGTTTCTGATTCCCGAATAGTTTTTGTACATCGTGTCGGCAATTTTCAGGGCTTTGATTTTTTTTATGTGCGAAGACTTGTCATCTCCCGTTTTTTCATAAATGTCAATTGGTTTTTTACAGCAAACAGCCCCGCTAACCATATTTGACCAGCAGGACTGTTTCTCACAATTATTATCTGAATAACGGGATTTCAGAAGATACTTTTATTTGTTGTATTCATAAAATCCCTTGCCGAAATTGACTCCTTTTTCTCCTTTGTCAATCTTCTCTTTCAGCAGCTTTCCTATCTTATAGGTAGTAGTGCCCTCTACCTGTGCGTCAGGCTTCATCTGGTTAATGTTGTAAGCTGTTTCAAGACCTACGATATCCAAAATCTTGAAAGGCCCGGCCGGAGCGCTTGTCGCAAGCTCCCATGTAAGATCAATAGTTGCGGGATCCGCAACATCTTCTGCCCATAACCCCTGTGCTGCGCTTAAGAAAGGCACAAGAATCGAATTAAGTATGTATCCCGGCTGCTCTTTATGAAGCTTAAGAGGTATCATGTTTATGGATTCCGCAAATTTAACTACGGCATTATATACCTCAGGATCGGTTCCCGGATGCCCCATAACCTCGGCGGTATTGTTTTTCCATATGGTGTTCGCAAAATGAAGCGCGCAAAATTTTTCCGGTCTTCCCGTATATTCCGCAAACATACTCGGAAGAAGTGTTGACGAGTTTGTCAGAAGTATGGTTTTCTCCGGCAAAAAGTCTTTCATCTTTTCATACAATGCTTTCTTGTCAGCAGGATTTTCTGTCATCGCCTCGATAACAATATCGGCATCCTCAAAAGCTTTCGCCATATCAAGTTCAATGTGAATGTTTTTTTCAAAGCGTTCTTTCGCCTGCGCTGCCAACGCGTCGATCTGTTCGGGAGTTATCCCTTCCCATGATTTTATCAGCGCTCTCGGATACAACATCTTTCCGATAGGGTTTCCAATAAGAGCTTTTGCTTTTAAAAGATCTTCTATAATTAGAGAGGAATACCTCTCAATCTTGGGCTGTGTGCGTCCTATTGAGCTTTCCATGCGAAGCCAGAACGTGGTATCTATACCTGCATAAGCACACATGAGCGCAATCTGTACTCCCAGAACTCCGCCGCCTGCTATAGTAACTTTTTTAACTGACATAGACATCCCTCCAAAAGTTTTTATTCTTTGTTTCAGTTTGTGATTCTACGGATTTCAGTCAAGATAAATAATAGGTTTGATAAGATCTCTCGGTTTGTCTTTCATAAGCTGAAGCGCCTCGGGAATGGCGTCAAAACCATGGAATCTGTGCGTCACAAGCTTGGATGTGTCAACACGGTCAGCCACGATCATAGCGGTAAGACGCTCGGCTCTTCTTCTGCCTCCCGGACACAGACCGCCGTTTATGGTCTTGTGAGCCATAAAAGCGGCTCCGGACTGCAGATAAGAGAAAGTAAATTCGGCCGCGTCCGTGATAACATTCAGATTTGCCATATGTCCGCCGCAGCGTACCACGCTGTAAGCCTGTCCGAGCGTTTCCGCCTTGCCACCTGCCACAATGGCAGCGTCAACACCGCGTCCGTTTGTAAGTGCCATGATCTGCTCGCATACATCGCCTTCTTTATAGGATACGATATCCGTAGCGCCGTATTCTTTTGCGATTGCCACGCAGTTAGGTCTTGTTCCTATACCGATGATCTGAGCGGCACCTCTGAGTTTCGCGCCGGCAACGGCCATGAGTCCGACGGGGCCTATGCCGAATACTGCCACCGTATCACCGAACTGAATGTCGCAAAGCTCTACGCCGTGGAATCCGGTAGTCATCATATCCGTAACCATGATGGCCTTTTCATACGAAAGTCCTTCCGGAAGCTTACAGAGATTCATGTCAGCGGAACGTACCACAAATTTCTCTGCCAGAGTCCCGTCGGAATAGTTTGAGAAACAGATTCCCTGGAACTGTCCGCCCGCGTCCGCTGCAGGCGTATCCTGAATGTCGGGATGCTTATATGTAGGGGTTGTACACGGAACGATAACCTTGTCTCCTACCTTAAAGTCTTTTACTTCTTCGCCGACCTCGATGATCTCGCCGAGTGCTTCATGGCCGAGAGTGATGTCTTTAAGCCAGTCGCCTTCCATTTCCCATGCCGTGTGAACGTCCGAAGAACACGGGCACAGTGCTATCGGGCGGCATATAACCTCATCTCTTCCGCATACCGGCTCCGGTTTTTCCATCCATCCGAGAACGCCTTTTTCATGTCTCACATACGCTTTCATCTGTCAAATACCTCCTGTGTAATTTGTGGTTTTTATTTCCGGACATTTTAAATGTCTGAATCTTTCATCAGGCGCATCTTTTGCTGTTGCACTTAATCTGATTCTATTGTACACTGCAAATGAAACTACAAAAAGTCTCACTTTTAAAATATTTTATAGGACCAGTTTGGGGAGAAGAACCATGCTGACATACGATTTCAAAAACCGAAAGAATCTTTCCAGATACGCATATCTTTATCAATGCATCAAAGAAGACATTATTTCCGGAAAAATAAAAAAAGGCGAAAAGCTACCTTCAAAAAGAGCCCTTGCAAATCACCTGAATCTGGGAGTTATCACCGTTGCAAACGCCTACGCCCAGCTTTTGACCGAGGGGTATATAGAAGCAAAAGAAAAGAGAGGCTACTATGTGCTTGACCTTTCTCATTACAAACCTCAAAAGCCCTATGCTTCCGAGACGAAAACCGAAGAAGAACTGCTGCTTTCGGAATCTTCTTACGAAGCGGATTTCTTTGCGGACTTCAAAGCCAACCGTACGGGCATACGGCATTTCCCCGCCACCAGGTGGAGCTATTACATGAGAGAAGCGCTCTCTTTGCAGGACGACTCCATGCTGAAAACCGTACCCTATAACGGTCTTTTCAAGCTCAGGCTCGCCATCTCGCGTTATCTGCTAAGCGAAAGAGGCATGTCGGTTTCGCCTTCGCAGATTATTATCGGAGCCGGCACTGAATACCTTTACGGCCGCCTTATACAGCTCTTCGGCAGAGCCTGTACCTTTGCCAGCGAGGAGCCGGGATATCAGAAATTTTCGGCTATATCGGGCAGCTATGGCAATCCCTGGATATATGTCCCGATCGACAATAAAGGGCTGCGGGTGGATCTTCTTGAGGAATATGGCGCCGATGTCGTACATGTTTCCCCGGCAAATCATTTTCCTACGGGCATAGTAATGCCCGTAACGAGACGCGCCGAACTTTTCGAATGGGTAAACAGAGTCAAGAAGCGTTATATAATCGAAGATGACTATGACAGCGAATTCAGATACAGCGGACAGCTCATATTGCCTTTGTATACCGAAGATACAAACAAAAAAGTAATCTATATGAACACCTTTTCAAAGACGCTTGTGCCTTCTCTTCGGATCAGCTATATGATTCTGCCGTCCGCCCTTATCGAACGATATGAAAAGACGCTGAGTTTTTATTCCTGCACGGTATCCAGCTTCGAGCAGTATGCCCTGGCACGCTTCATAGAAGAAGGCGAGCTCGAACGCCACATAAGCCGCATGAGAAATTATTATAAAAAACAACGAAAACTGATTCTTGACGAGATCCACAACTCGCCCCTTTCGGAGGTTTCAAGGATTCATGAAAATAACGCGGGCACTCATTTTCTGCTTGAGATCAATACCGATCTTTCGGAAAGCGAAGTCCGCCGTCTGGGATACAAAAACAACCTCATGCTCTCGCTTTATTCGGATTACAGCAGTTCCACGGATAAAATGTTTGAGGCGTATTACGAGAGCAGTTGTATACTTGTAATCAATTATGCCGGAATAGATCCCGAAAAAGTCCCGGAAATGATCCGGCGGCTTTGCAATATTTTCATATCCGACAATACCAGAATAATCATATTATAATAGAACCAGCGGACAATATGGCTTTATAAATGCATATCTTTTTTAAAAAAGCTGTGCATTTTCCTGTCAACGTGGTAAAATGACGCACAAATGCAATTATCAGGAAAAATTATTATGAAAACGAACAAAAAACAACTCATTATCCTGCTTATAGTCATCGCTGCGGCCGCAATTGCCGTTACGGCGGCGCTGAAAGGCGGAAAACCTTCCGGTAAAGCGTCTTCCGAAAGCATACCCGTGATAAGTGTAAGTTCTCTTTCAGACGGTACCTCCGCGTCGCAGGATCGTTACGGCGGTATACTGGAAACCCAAAAAAAAGAAACAATAAAGCTGGACTCCGACAAAACCGTGAAAGAAATATCCGTCAAAGAAGGCGATCACGTTAAAGCCGGAGATATTCTGTTTTCATATGATACACAGAGCATGGAACTGGAAATGCAGCAAAAACAGATAGAGATGGAAAAACTGGATATTCAGATATCCGGCTGCAACGACCAGATCTCCCAGCTCAAATCCCAGCTTGACTCCGGTTCATTGTCGGCGTCAGAAAGACTTGATTATACTTCCCAGATGCTGGAAGCCCAGACGAACGCAGCCCAGTATGAGTATGACAAAAAAACAAAAGCCTCCCAGATTGCCAAACTTGAGGATTCCATAAAAAACGCCTCAGTCAGAACCTCGATGAACGGAACCGTAGAGCATCTTTATGATCTTGAAAGTCTTTCTGACAGTAATCCCGTTTTTATGGAAATCGTCGCCGACGGCGACCTCAGGGTGAAAGGGACAATCTCGGAACAGGATATTATGAACATAGAACAGGACATGGATGTAATCGTCAGGTCGCGTTCCGACGCTTCAAAGACATGGAAAGGGAAGATTTCGCTTATTGAAACAAAACCCGTCTCGGACGAAAACAGAACCGATACCGTCTACATGGGTATGGATTCCGACAATTCCTCCTCCGCTTCCAAATACGCGTTTTACGTGGATCTCGAATCAACCGACGGGCTTCTTTTAGGTCAGCATGTGACGATAGAGAAAAGCAGTCCCGCGGGTCCTGACGCAGACGCAATATACCTCCCGGACGGATATGTATTTTTTGAAAATGATCTGCCGTATGTCTGGGCCGCAAAAGAAATAGGGGACGGCCTTGAAAAACGCGGCATCACACTGGGAGAGACGGACGGGGATTCAATGATGTATGAAATAACCTCGAATCTTTCGGCCGAAGAATATGTCGCATGGCCGGATGACGACTGCAAAGAAGGCGCGGCGACGGTTTCAGGCAACTGATGCCGGAGGATTATTATGCTTAAACTTCAAAACATATATAAAAACTACGGAGAGGGTGATCTGGAAGTCCCTGTGCTTTTTGACATTAATTTCAATGTTGAAAAGGGCGAATATGTTACTATAATGGGCCCTTCGGGATCAGGAAAATCTACTCTCATGAATATCATAGGCTGCCTGGATGTTCCCACCTCGGGAACATATACGCTGGACGGTGTAAATATTTCGGTTCAAAGCGAAGACGCCCTTTCCGAGATACGAAACAAAATGATCGGCTTCGTCTTTCAGAACTTCAACCTGCTGCCCAGGGAAACCGCCCTTGAAAACGTGGCCCTTCCGATGCTGTATGCAAACATCCGAAAAAAAGACAGAATCCAAAGAGCAAAAGACGCCCTTGCCATGGTGGGACTCGAAGATCGGTGCGATTTTTTTCCGACTCAGCTTTCGGGCGGTCAGAAACAAAGGGTTGCGATTGCACGCGCAATGGTGATGAACCCTCCGATTTTGCTGGCCGATGAACCTACGGGAGCACTGGACCGTTCTTCCGGCGAGCAGGTTATGGATATTTTTAAAAGATTAAATAATGACGGCGTTACCATCATAATGATAACTCACGACCCGGAAATCGCCTCGCACGCAAGGCGCAGGGTTCTGATACGGGACGGACGCCTTTTCGCTCAGGGAGACGGCAATGAATAACGCTTTAAGAAAAAAACTTAAAAAAATATTGCTGCCGACAGTTATAGCGGCCGGTGCGGCAATTGCCGCAGTCCTTGTCATTACGAAATTCATTCTTGCCGAAAAGGTAAGCGTATATCCCGTAAGCACCGTTAACGAAAGCTATTTTTCAGACAGCTCATCACTGAACGCCAAAGTCACCGACTCCCGTGTTCAGAACGTGATGCTGGGCAAGTCGCCGGTTGAGTCCGTAAACGTAAAAGAAGGACAGGAAGTCAAAAAAGGCGACGTGCTTATGAAATATGATGAAGAAGCCTTTAAGCTCGTTCTCAAATCGGACGAAGCTCAAATCGCCTCGCTTGAGAGCCGGATAGCCTCTACCGAGGCCAAGATCCAAAAATACAGATCGCTTCAGCCCTCGGAAAACGCCCCTGAAAGCACCGAAACTGTCATCCATCACGAAGCGCCGCCCGTTGATACGCTCTCAGTGATAAACGAAAATACCTCTCCTTCCGAATCGGGCGGGGACTGTGACGAAATTTTTTACTGCGATACGGATACCTTGGTAACGGCAAATAAACTGAAATCCATGGCAGAAAAAAAGACGACCGCCGAATTCAGGATATATCAGGACAGATCCGTCATGGCAAGCTGGATCGTGGACGGAAGAACCCTCTCTTCTTCCGCCGGTTTGCAAAGGACAAACCTGACAGTGCTTACCTCCTTTAATACCTTTAAATACGCGCCTGACAATTCAGACGTCACGCCCACCCCGGATCCGACCGTTACCCCGGATCCGACCGTTACACCCGATCCTACCGTTACGCCTACAGTCTCTCCCGACCCGACCGTTACACCCGATCCGACGATTACTCCAACGCCGGAGCCTGAGCCTGTTTTTCAGGACTGGTATATCACGGACGGAGTGACATTCAACGGCGACGGCACCGTTTCGGTAGATTTTTCCGTAAAACACTACGGCATCCTTATAAGCGTGATCCCCGAACCTGCCGACTGGGATGAAATAATCCCGAACGACCCGGATTACGGAATCGACGATGAAAATTATGTTCACACCAAAGCCGAACTGGCTGCCATGATAAAAGAAGCCGAAAACTCCCTCGAAGAACAGAAACTGGATCTGAAATCAGCCGAGATAAAATTGAAACAGGATCGGCTTGTCACCGAATCAGGCGAAGTTAAAGCATTATTTAACGGCATCGTAACCGAACTCAAAGACATATCCGACGCTCAGGAAGGTGATAAAATCATCTCATTGAGTGCCGAAGAGAATTATACGGTAACGGCTTACATAAGCGAATACGGCATTTCCGATATTTCGGAGGGAGATAAATTAAACGTGACATTTTTCACCCTCGGCAGTGATACCTCTGCCACCGTGGTTGAAATTTCGACCGAGCCCGTATCAGGCAATCAATACGGCGGCTCCGGCAATCCGAACGCTTCTTATTATCCCGTTATCGCAGCCATAGACGATAAAACGCTTCAGCTCAAGGGCGACGAACCTTGCACCGCCTCCCTTGATAGCGATGCGTCCGGCTCGAAATCCATTATCATTCCTATCATGTATGTACGTTCCGACGAATCGGGAAGCTACTGTATGACAGCCGATGAAACAGATCATCTGAAGCGGACGCCCGTGGAAACAGGCCGGACTTATTACGGATATTATGTTGAAATAAAAAACGGCCTCAATCCTGACGATTTGATCGCGTTTCCATACGGAACCAACGTCACTTCCGGCGTCTCCGTAAGCAAATCCGATTACCCCGACTTCTTCTATTAAACAAACAGGCCGAACATGAAAGGACATTAAAAATGACGGAAAATATCAGATTATCTTTGAGAGGTATAAAAAGTCATAAATTAAGATCTTTTCTGACAATGCTTGGTATCATTATCGGCATTGCCGCGATTATCGCGATTGTCTCTATCATTAAAGGCACCAACAAACAGATAGAGGATAACCTGATCGGCGACGGAACGCATACGGTCACCATCAGCCTTTATCAGGACGGCTGGGAATATGATGCAGGCTGGGAAGGCGTTCCCGAAGGTATTAAGGCTTTCGACCATTCGATCACGGAGGAATTAAAAACCCTCGAAAATGTGGAAAAAGTCAGTATGTACAGAAGCCGCGGCGGCGGAAGCTCCGGCGCCTGGTATAAAGAAGCCGATATGTCAGGCTGTCAGATCATAGGCGCGGATGCGGATTATATAGACACCAAGGGATTTCAGATCATAAAAGGGCGCGGACTCACAGAAAACGACATTAAAAACAACCGCAAGGTGTGCGTCATAGACAGCACCGCGAAAAACAATGCGTTTTCGGGTTCCGATCCCGTCGGAGAAACGATAGATATTTCCGGTACGCCTTTCGTCATAGTCGGTGTCGCTGCCAAAAAATCGGCATTTCAGCCCGTAATCAACTCCATTGAAGATTATTATACGTACTCTCAAACTTCTACAGGCTGCATAATCGTCCCCATAGAGACATGGCCGGTCATGTACAGCTATGATGAACCGCAGTCATTTATTATCAAGGCTTCATCCGTAGACAAAATGACCACCGTAGGAAAAACCGCCGCCGACCTGCTTAATGAAAAGCAGAATCTGACAGCGGATTCGAAACTCGTGTATAAAAGCAATGATCTGGCGGGTGAAGCCGCAAAACTCCAGCAGCTTTCGTCTTCCACCAATATAATGCTGATCGGAATCGCCCTTATTTCCCTGATCGTAGGGGGTATCGGCGTTATGAATATTATGCTTGTATCAGTTACGGAACGCACAAGAGAAATAGGACTGAAAAAAGCAATCGGCGCCAAAAAACGCGCCATACGCAGCCAGTTTCTGACAGAAGCCGCTCTTTTGAGCGTTTTCGGCGGAATACTCGGCATAATCGCGGGTATCATTTTGGCAAAGATTATTTCCTTTGCCGCGTCGGTGCCTACCGCCATCAGCATACCTGCCATATTGATATCCGTGGTCTTTTCCATGGTTATCGGTATCGTGTTCGGACTCGTGCCGCCCGCCAAAGCTTCCGACTTAAACCCTATAGACGCCCTGCGTTATGAATAATTTCACATGCTGCTGTAGGAATTAAACATCGACCACAGCATTTCCGTCGAAATGTTCATGTTATGCAATTCGCATAAATAGTCGTCATAGTCAGCCAGTCTGAATACCGAAGATCTCATCGGATCGCTTTCGTGGGTTACAAGCGGCTCAAAACCGTATGAAGTTATACTGCAGCCGTCAGCCGTCTTTGTGACGGTAAAGGTCGCCGCGCCGCCCAGGATGGTATCCAGCTCGGTCTGCCCGGAGACAAAATTTCCCACGGAATAAAACACAAGCATATCATGTCCCGCGCCGTCGCTGATCATTTCATAAGGTTCGACAACGTGCGGATGAGCGCCTACGACCACATCCGCCCCGCTTTCATAAAACACCTGCGTCCAGTAACGCTGCTGGTCATTTACATATATTGAATATTCATCGCCCCAGTGCGGAAATACCAGCACCACGTCGGCATCCGCCGCTGCAAGCGCTATGTCCTCTCTTATTCTCGCCTCATCATTTAAAAGATGCACCATGTTCGGGTTTTCGTCCGGCATGGGACGGTCGTTGCACCCGTATGTATAATTCAGAATTGCGCAGCGAATCCCGTTTTGTTCGTAAATCACATAAGGAATATAGTCCGTCTGAGCCGAACTCTGCGTCCCCGCATGAGCAAGGCCATGAGAATCATAGTAGCTTATCGTGCTGTCAACCCCGTAAACCCATTTGTCCAGTGAATGATTGCTCGCACACAAAAATATATCAAACCCCGCATCAACGGATGCATCAGCAACGCCGTAAGGGGTTCCGAAATCCGGGTATCCGGTGAATTCTGCGGGGTCTTCCACCAGAGGCGTTTCCTGATTTACAACCGCCACGTCAAAAAGCTGTATATACCAGGCAATATTTTCATACATATAATGCCAATCTCCGCCCAAAGCCATGCCATAATCAATCATGCTTTGATGCGTCAGATTATCTCCCACACAAATAAAACTGAGCGACACCGGCTCATAATATGGCGTCACTTCCGGAGCGGGTATGACTTCCGCTTCCGCGGAATCCTGAACGACTTCCGAAATATTTTCAGAAATAAGGCTGCTCAATTCCAGCGGTTCTTCAGATACGGAAACACTCTGTGAACCGGGCGACTGCTCTTCTTCGCTGCCGCAGCCTGATACCGCGGCAAGGCACAGTACCGAAAGCAGACATAATGCCGATATTCTTTTCATACTGTTTGCCGGCACAATAATTGCTTATACGCGCCGTTCTCCTTTGTTGATGACAAGAGTATGACAAAATAACGCTTCAATGTCAATCAAAAAGTAACGCTTCCCTCTCATTTATTATAATCACGGAAGCGAAGCAAGCGCGACGTGTTCCATGCGGTTTTCTTTTTATTTTTACGCAAAATAATTAATGAACAACAGTTATAAAACAATTAATGAACATCCGTGGTTTATATATGGCGGCGCGGTCGTTATGTCTTTCGCAAAACACATCCCTCGCAGCAGTCGCCTCGCTTGAAGCTCCTGCCGCTCATTCTCAGAGCCGCCCGGGTATCGCTCAAAGAGAACAGAATTTTCCTGATGAAAACCCGTTCTCTTTCGCTCGAAAAATTATCCCGATAAAATTTTTCGCCCCGGGCTTTGTCTTCGCTTTCGCGGGGAGCTTTCCAAACTCGGCTCCAATGACTGCGCGGGTTGTGTTTTGCATGAATAACGGCCTGCGCCTCCTGATATTGCTCTGAAAAAACATTTGACGGCAGGCAGTCACGGATTTCAAATTCAACCGCAAAAATCAGTGCTTTTTTTGACGTATATTAAAAAAGAAAACACGCAGTAATTGCCGCCTTTTTAAAAAATGCTTGACATGCGGATGAGTCTGATCTATAATCGGACCAAATTTAATAAATCAAACCGTTGACGCGGAGATAACGGCAATCATGCCTTTACAGAGAGTCCGGGATGCTGAGAACCGGGTGAGAAACAAGTTGTCAAATGGACCGCTGAGGGCGCAGTCAAAAGAAAAACCTTTTTCCGAGTATTCTGCGACGTTGAAGGCAGACGTTATTTGCCGGGGATATGCTGGTATCCCGCTAAGCGCACGGGTCGTTCCGTGAATTCAAGGTGGCACCGCGGATAGTGTCTTATTATCTGATTACTTATTCGTCCTTGACAGAAAAAGATTCTGTCAGGGGCGTTTTTTTATTCCCCGGACAGAGCGTCAAAAATATTATTTCGGAGGTGTTAAATGAAAATCCTGCCTGATTTCAATGAAATTAAAAGTATAGCGGCATCGGGAAAATATGACGTGCTGCCCGTAAGCTGTGAGATTCTGTCGGATTTTACGACTCCCATAGAAGCCATGAGGATACTGAAAAACATATCCAAACACTGCTTTTTACTGGAATCCGCAAAAGCAGATGAAACATGGGGACGTTATACCTTTCTGGGCTTTGACCCGGTTATGGAGATCACCTGTATCGGCGGCACCATGAACGGAGTTCTGGACGCCGGCAAAATGCGGTACGTAACCGGACACCCTTCGGTATATCTGCGGGAAGTGCTTTCAAAACACAGAAGTCCCCGTTTTGAATATCTTCCTCCCTTTACCGGAGGCCTTGTGGGATATTTTTCCTACGATTATCTCGGTTACAGCGAACCGGGCGTAAAGACAGACGCACAGGATACCGAAGGTTTCAGAGACGTGGATCTGATGCTCTTTGACAAGGTAATAGCCTTTGATAACATAAATCAAAAGATAGTCCTGATAGTAAATATGCGTCTCGACGAACCCGAAACAAATTACAACAAGGCCATTTGGGAGATGAAACAGCTTGCCGAACTGCTCCGATGTGGCGAAAAGAAACAAGAGGAGGCCGGAAAGCTGACCGGCGAAGTGACCGCTTTGTTTGATAAAGAAAAATTCTGCGATATGGTAGAAAAAGCCAAAGAACACATCCGCGAAGGAGATATTTTCCAGATTGTGCTTTCAAACCGACTCTCGGCCCCATTTGAGGGAAGCCTTCTTAATACTTACCGCGTATTAAGAACCATAAATCCTTCGCCTTATATGTTTTATATCTCCGGAACCGACGTGGAGGTTGCAGGCGCTTCGCCGGAAACTCTCGTAAAACTCGAAAACGGAGTGCTTCATACCTTTCCTCTGGCCGGAACCAGACCACGCGGCCGGACGGCCGATGAAGACAAAGCGCTTGAAGAAGAACTGCTTTCGGATGAAAAAGAACTTGCCGAGCATAACATGCTCGTGGATCTGGGCAGAAACGACCTCGGTAAAATAAGCAGATTTGGAAGCGTGCAGGTCGAAAAGCTTCACAGCATAGAACGCTTTTCTCATGTAATGCATATCGGCTCTACCGTAATGGGCGAGATAAGGGACGACAAAGACGCCCTGGACGCCATAGAAGCCGTACTGCCCGCCGGAACGCTTTCCGGAGCCCCGAAGATACGCGCCTGCCAGCTTATCGGAGAACTCGAAGACAATAAGCGCGGAATATACGGCGGCGCTATCGGCTATATTGATTTTTCCGGAAACATGGATACCTGCATAGCCATACGCATTGTTTACAAAAAAAACGGAAAAGTTTTTGTACGGAGCGGCGCGGGTATCGTGGCTGACTCAATTCCCGAAAACGAATATGAAGAATGTCTGAATAAAGCAAAGGCCTCTCTGAAGGCTCTCAGACTTGCACAGGAGGTGATCTGATGATTCTGTTGATCGATAATTACGACAGTTTTTCCTATAATCTTTTTCAAATGATCGGCGAAACCGAACCGGATATAAAAGTCATACGCAACGACGAAATGACGCCGGAAGAAATCCTGCGTCTGAATCCGGAGCGCATTATCATTTCACCGGGTCCTGGCAGACCCGAAAATGCCGGTATTATCACGGATGTTGTCAAAACTCTCGGCAAATCCATACCCATACTCGGCGTCTGCCTCGGTCATCAGGCTGTATGCGCCTCATTCGGAGCGCGGATCACATACGCCAAAAAACTGATGCACGGAAAACAGTCCCGGGTAAAACCGGATACCGCCTGTCCTTTATTCGAGGGCTGCCCCGAAAATGTATATGTCGCCAGATATCATTCGCTGGCGGTCGATCAGGATACCCTGCCGGATGTTTTAAAAGCGACCGCCTTTACAGCCGACGGCGAAGTGATGGCTGTCGCCCATAAAGATTTTCCGATATACGGAGTGCAGTTTCATCCCGAATCCATTATGACTCCCGAAGGAAAAATGATGCTTGAAAATTTTATTAAGAGGATAAAACCGTGATAAAAGAAGCAATAATTAATATCGTAAACAAAAAAGACCTTACGTATGAAGAAGCGTATGCCGTCATGAACGAGATCATGAGCGGCAAAACTTCACCCGTGCAAAACGCCGCTTTTTTGGCGGCGCTCTCGACAAAAAACGCCAAGGCTGAAACCGCCGATGAAATAGCGGGATGTGCCTCGGCCATGAGAGGCCATGCTTTAAAATTTAAACCAGATCATGCCGTCTTTGACATCGTCGGCACAGGCGGCGACAACTCGGGAAGCTTTAATATTTCCACCGTTTCCGCCATAGTGGCCGCATCCGGAGGAGTAAAGGTCTCAAAACACGGGAACCGCTCAGCCTCCTCCAAATGCGGTACCGCCGACTGCCTCGAAGCCCTCGGCGTAAACATAAACCAGAGCCCGCAAAAATGCGCCGAACTCTTGGACAAAGCCGGAATTTGTTTCTTTTTTGCACAACAGTATCATGAATCCATGAAACACGTCGGCCCCATCAGAAAAGAACTCGGATTTCGCACTGTTTTCAACATACTCGGCCCTCTCACCAATCCCGCTTCGCCGTCCATGCAGCTTCTCGGCGTCTATGACAGCTATCTCATAGAGCCGCTGGCAAAGGTTCTGTCGGATCTCGGCGTAAAAAGAGGAATGGTCGTCCACGGACAGGACGGACTGGATGAGATATCGTTAAGTGCCCCGACCCGCGTATGCGAAATAAAAAACGGCAGCTTCAGATCCTATATCATAACTCCTGAGGAATTCGGACTCGCCTGCTGTACAAAAGAAGATTTAAGGGGCGGTTTTCCAAAGGAAAACGCTCAGATCGCAAGAGCCGTTCTAAAAGGCGGGCGCGGACACAAAAGAAACGCCGTTTTAATGAATGCGGGCGCGGCTCTTTATATCTGTCAAAAGGCCGAAAGCATTTCAGAGGGCATAAAACTCTCCGAAAAGCTGCTTGACTCCGGAGCAGCCGAAGAAACTCTCGAGAAATTTATCGAAATAAGCAACACAAAAGAGGTTTCAACATGACTATACTTAACACAATCGCAAAACATGCCGAAAGCAGAACAAAAGCAGCCCGGCAGGCAGTGCCTTACGAAGATATTTTAAAAAAGGCGCTTTCTCTTCCCACGGACGGCTTCGCATTTGAAAAAGCCCTGAAAAAAGATAAGTTGTCGTTTATCTGCGAATGTAAGAAAGCGTCTCCATCGAAAGGCCTGATATCCCCCGATTATCCGTATCTTGAGATCGCCTGCGAATACGAAGCGGCGGGTGCAGACTGTATATCCGTGCTCACCGAACCGAAATGGTTTATGGGCAGCGACATTCATTTAAAAGAGATAGCCGAAAATGTTTCTCTGCCCTGTCTGCGAAAAGATTTTATAGTCGATGAATACATGATCTTTGAAGCAAAAGTACTGGGTGCGTCGGCGGTTTTACTCATCTGCTCACTGCTTGAGGAGGTTTCTCTTAAAAGATATCTCGCCATCTGCGATGAAATAGGTATTTCCGCCCTTGTGGAAACGCATGACGAGACCGAAGTGAAAAAGGCGCTTGACGCCGGAGCAAGAATCATAGGCGTCAACAACCGTGATTTAAAGGATTTCTCCGTGGATACCGAAAACAGCAGTAAACTGCGCTCTTTAGTACCGGATGAGGTGCTGTTTGTTTCCGAAAGCGGCATAAAAGAAGCGGCGGATATTACAAAACTCAAAGAAATCGGCGTCGATGCCGTACTTATAGGAGAAGCCCTTATGAAATCTCCCTATAAAAAAGCAATGCTCGATGCTTTTAAGGAGGCGTCATGACAAAAATCAAGTTCTGCGGGATGACCCGCCCGGACGATATTGCGGCTGCAAATGCCGTAAGACCGGATTTTATCGGCTTTGTTTTTGCCGAAAACAGCCGTCGGCATGTGGATTTTTCAACTGCTTCCCGACTTAAAACCCTGCTTGATGAGGACATAGCCGCGGTTGGGGTATTTGTCGATGAGGATTTAAAAACGGTTGCGGCCTTACTGAATGACGGCATTATAGATATGGCGCAGCTTCACGGCTCGGAGGACGAAGAATATATCAGCCGGCTTCGCGGCCTGACAGCTAAACCGCTGATCAAGGCGTTTCGCGTCAGGAACGAAAGAGCCGTGGAATCTGCCGCAAAAAGCGGCGCCGATCACATTTTACTGGATTCGGGCGCAGGCAGCGGATTTGCATTTGACTGGAACATCATACAGGGACTCGAAAAGCCTTTCTTTCTGGCAGGAGGACTTGATCCTCACAACGTACAGGAGGCCATAACGATACTCAGGCCGTATGCCGTAGACGTAAGTTCCGGAATTGAAACCATAGGCATTAAAGACATAAAAAAAATGACGGACTTTATAGATGCCGTCAGAAAGGCGGACAGATCATGACAAATCAAAACGGACGTTTCGGAATTTACGGCGGCCGGTATATTCCGGAAACACTGATGAATTCGGTTATTGAGCTTGAGGCGGCGTATAATCATTTTAAAAATGATCCGGATTTTAACAAAGAATTGTCTTACCTCTTTAATGAATATGCGGGCAGGCCGTCAAGACTTTATTTTGCCGAAAAAATGACCCGCGATCTGGGCGGGGCAAAGATTTATCTTAAAAGAGAAGACCTGAACCATACGGGCTCGCATAAAATCAACAACGTGCTCGGACAGGCCCTGCTCGCAAAAAAAATGGGAAAGACAAGACTCATAGCCGAAACGGGCGCAGGTCAGCACGGCGTTGCGACCGCGACCGCAGCCGCGCTTATGGATATGGAATGTGTCATCTTTATGGGTGAGGAGGACACCATACGTCAGGCACTCAACGTGTACCGCATGCGTCTTTTGGGTGCTGAGGTGATACCGGTAAAAAGCGGAACGGCAACTCTTAAAGACGCGGTATCCGAAGCCATGCGGGAGTGGACAAATCGCATAAGCGACACGCATTACTGTCTCGGTTCCGTCATGGGGCCCCATCCTTTTCCCACGATTGTACGCGACTTTCAGGCAGTTATTTCCAAAGAAACGAGACAGCAGATGCTTGAAAAAGAAGGCCGTCTCCCCGACGCGGTAATCGCCTGTGTCGGCGGAGGTTCGAATGCCATAGGCAGCTTTTATCATTTTATCAAAGACAAAAGCGTAAGACTGATCGGCTGCGAAGCCGCCGGCAAAGGCGTCGATACCTTTGAAACCGCGGCTACCATCAGCACGGGAAGATGCGGTATTTTTCACGGGATGAAATCTTATTTCTGTCAGGACGAAGACGGGCAGATAGCTCCCGTTTATTCTATTTCGGCAGGTCTTGACTATCCGGGTGTCGGCCCGGAACACGCGTTTTTATATGACTCGGGCAGGGCCGAGTATGCAGCCGTTACCGACGAAGAAGCCGTTAATGCCTTTGAATATCTGTCGGTTACGGAAGGCATTATCCCCGCTATAGAGTCGGCGCATGCCCTCTCTTATGCCATGCGCCTTGCTCCCGAAATGGACAAAGATCGTATCATAGCGGTCACGCTATCCGGCAGGGGCGATAAGGACTGCGCGGCCATAGCAAGATACAAAGGAGAAAATATTTATGAGTAATATAAAAAAAGCCTTTGAAAATAAAAAAGCCTTTATCGCATTTATAACATGCGGCGATCCGGACTTGGAAACCACGTACCGCGCCGTCCGTGCAGCGGTCGAAAACGGCGCTGATCTGATTGAACTCGGAATCCCTTTTTCGGACCCGACCGCGGAAGGGCCGGTAATCCAGACGGCAAATTATCGGGCGCTGAAAGGCGGTGTCAGAACCGATCAGATATTTGATCTTGTACGCGATCTTCGTTCCGATATCACGGTTCCGATGGTTTTCATGACATATTCAAACGCGGTATTTTCATACGGAACCGAAAAGTTTATAAAAACATGCAGCGAAATCAAAATCGACGGCCTCATACTGCCTGATCTTCCCTTTGAAGAAAAAGACGAATTTCTCCCCGTCTGCCGCAGATACGGCGTTGATCTTATTTCCCTGATTGCGCCAACCTCCGAAAACCGTATTGCCATGATCGCAAAAGAGGCCGAAGGTTTTATTTATATAGTTTCAAGTCTGGGCGTGACCGGAGTGCGAAGCGAAATCACCACGGATCTTGCTTCAATCGTGACCCTTATCAGGGAAAACACCGATATCCCCTGCGCAATAGGCTTCGGCATATCCACTCCCGAACAGGCACAGAAAATGGCGTCGCTTTCAGACGGCGCCATAGTGGGCTCCGCAATAGTAAAACTGCTTGAAAAACACGGCCGAAATGCTCCAAAACACATCGGTGACTATGTAAAACAAATGAAGTCGGCGCTTCTTTGATAGCGCTTTATATACGGCGGCGCGGTCGTTATGTCTTTCGCAAAACACACCCCCTCGCAGCAGCCGCCTCGCTTGAAGCTCCTGACGCTCATTCTCAGAGCCGCCTGATACTGCCCTGAAAAAACATTTAATGGCCGGCAGCCACGAATTTCAAACTCCATCTCAAGGATCAGTGCTTTTTTGACGTATATAAAAAAAAGAAAACACCCACATGTGAACGATAGTCGCGGCGAGCGAGCTTCGCTTTTGTTTCTGCTCGCGCCGTATGCGCCGCATTTCTTAACGCTCAGGAAATGATATATCCTCAAGAAATCAGGCGCGACGCAGATGAAACATAAGTGAAGCAAAGAGAGCGCGACGTGTTCCATGCGGTTTTCTTTTTATATATGCAAAATAATAATGAACAACAGTTCCATTGTCTGTTTTGCTTTTAAATGTTATAATAATCACGAAAACAAAATCACCCCGGATTGCTTTGAATTGACCTGAATCAGACTAATCTGACCTAAACAGACCCAATCCGGCCTTGAATCTCTTTTTTCCCGTATGCTATCGTGATATCAGAAAATCACGGAAAAGGAAGATATTTATGGCTGAGAAAGATCTGACGGAAAAAACGCTCGAAGCGTTCAATGACGTTTTCGCCGATATAGTAAATGCTTTGATGTTCAAAGGAAATCCGGTCGTGGCGGAAGAAGCTCTGACTGACGCCCAGCCGTTTTCGGTATTTAAGGCGGACGGCAGGCTGCGCGGGCAGGAAAGAGACGTATCCAAATATTGGCATAAAAGCGACGGACAGAAGCTGAATATCCGCATAGCTTTTTTAGGGATAGAAAACCAAAGTGTTTATGACAAAGATATGCCGCTTCGGGTGATAAGCTATGACGGCGCTTCATATAAAGCCCAGCTTTCAAGAAAAGAACGCTATCCGGTGATTACGCTGGTGCTGCACTTCGGAGATGAGCGCTGGGGAAAGAACAGGACACTCTATGACGTTATAGAAGTGCCCGAAAACATGAAAGAATACGTAAGCGATTATCGGATCAACGTATTTGAAATAGCATGGCTGAGCGAAGAACAGATCAATCGTTTCAAAAGCGATTTTAAAATCGTGGCGGATTATTTTACAAACAGAAGAAAAAACACGGATTACAGGCCTGAAAATCCGGAAAAGATTAAGCATGTGGACGAACTGCTGAAACTGATGTCGGCCATGACAAACGACGGCAGATTTGTCGAAGCTCTTGAATGGGAAGGAGGAAAACCCGAAACCATGTGTGAATTATTGGACAGAGTAGAAGCCAGAGGCATAGCAACAGGATTTGCTAAAGGTGAAGAAACGGGATTTGCTAAAGGTGAAGCTATGGGTATAGCAACGGGATGCGAAATCGTTGCTAAACTGCTTAGGATTCTGCTGCAGGAAAACCGTATCGAAGACATTCAAAGAATCGCATCCGATAACGAGTATTTAGAGAAACTCTGTAAAGATTATAATCTTATTTCCCATTAAATTCTGAAACAAAGATCAATGCTTATTTTCTGAAGCATATGAGAAAAGAAAACACGCAATGGAACGATAGTCGCGGCAGGCTGGCGCGACGTGTTTCATGCGTTTTTTTTATTATATACAAAATAAAAGCACTGATCCTGCATTAATAATCAAGCCTGTCGCCCGTTATATTGTTGAATAATACGATACTTTTTTTATTGATATGTACTGCATCTCGTGTTATACTGGTGTTAGTAAAAGAATACGGGAGGACAAGCCATGGCTGCTGTTCAGAAAAAAACAAAGACAAAATCAAAGGCGCAAGGCAGATCAGAAAGCTCCAAAGGCGTACGTTTCGGAGCGGTTATAAGAGAAGCCCGGAAGCGACAGCATCTGACCCAGAGCGGGCTTTCAGAGCTGCTCGGTGTCTCGCGTTTTACGGTGCGCAACTGGGAATCTGATATAAATAAACCCGATCATGAGATGATCCCGAAGCTTTGCTCCGCGCTCGAGCTTCCCGTACAGGAGCTTTTCGGCATCAAATCCGGCTACAGCTCACAGGAACGTCTTCT
The DNA here is from genome assembly GCA_964389285.1 of uncultured Lachnospiraceae bacterium. GTDB lineage: Bacteria > Bacillota > Clostridia > Lachnospirales > Lachnospiraceae > Alectryocaccobium. The sequence goes on from CAYMCZ010000002.1 coordinate 244,907, forward strand.
TATAAATAATTTCAGGAAACTAAAGTCCGTCAGCCGTCATATGGCAGTCCGGATAATCTCGTCCATGCTGGATGAAGAAATCAAAGAAAAAGAATCCGTTCTTAAAAGCACAAACCGCCTGATAGAATTGCTGCCGGGCGCAGTCGCTGCCGGCGAGGGCTTCGAGTTTCAAAACCTGCCTTCCCGTCCGTTTTTTATACGTACAAACGACAAAAACGCAAGGGCCGACGCTGTCGTAAAAGTTTCCGGCAAAAGCATGGAGCCGGTATATCACGACGGAGACTATCTTTGTTTGGAATATACCGCTCATGCAAGGTGCGGAGAAGACGTCGTGGCCGGCTGGCGCGAAGGCGCAATCGTAAAAAGAGTTGCTTCCGACGGTACGCTTTACTCCCTGAATCCCGATTATCCTTTCAAATATGACGACGGCGACGAAGGCGTCAGACTTATAGGACGGGTTCTATGCGCCGTCACTTCCGCCGATATACCATCAAAAGAGGATGAAGATCTGCTTTGCGAACTTTTTAAAGACGAGCTTCAAATCTTCGGTGACTAAGCTTTACGGAGTGTCACACCGCTGTGTCAAAACATGTTAAAGATATGGATGCAAAAGATTACGAATATATAGCGATAGACATGAAATCCTTCTATGCCTCCATCGAATGCGTACAGAGGAAACTGGATCCTCTTAAAGCCAACCTTTTGGTGGCGGATGAAAGCCGGTCGGATCAGACCATCTGTCTCGCCGTCTCTCCCGCGCTTAAAGCCATAGGCGTGCCCTCTCGTCCCCGCCTTTTTGAAGCAAAAAGAGCCATAGAAAATTATGAAAAAGCACATAATACCCGCATAGAATATATATGCGCCGTTCCTCAGATGCGCAAATACGAAGAAGTGGCCGCACAGATTTATTCCATAATGCTGCGCTACGCTTCGGCCGACGACATACATATATATTCCATAGACGAATCCTTTATTTACTGCCGTCCTTATATGCACATATACAAAGATGAGGCCGCAAAGGACGGCGTCTCCCCGGCTCACCGGATGGCCGTCACCCTTATCAGGGATATTCTTTCGACTACCGGAATTACGGCCACCGCAGGCATAGGCACAAACCTCTATCTGGCAAAAATCGCCATGGATATCGTTGCCAAAAAGAAAACCCCGGACTCCGACGGAGTACGCATAGCGGAACTGGACGAAAAATCATACCGCCTTATGCTCTGGGAACACCGTCCGCTCACGGATTTCTGGCATATAGGCCCGGGGAAAGCAAGGCGTCTTGAAAAAAACTTCATGTTCACCATGGGCGACATAGCAAGACGCACACAGTACGATGAAGAATGGTTTTACAAAGAATTCGGGATAGACGCCGAGATACTGATAGACCATGCGTGGGGTATCGAGACGGCAGGTATGGCCGATATAAAAAGCTACCGCCCTCTATCAAAAAGCCTGTCATCCGGTCAGGTACTTTCGCGTCCCTACAGGTACACGGAAGCCCGGATAGTTTTCCGTGAAATGCTCGAAGAACTCTGTATGGAAATGTATTCCAAAGATCTCGTATGCAGTTCCTTTGTCTGGTATGTCTCGTATGATCATAAAAGCCTTGAGGCAAATCCCGGATATTCAGGGCCGCTTGCTTTGGATTTTTACGGTCGGCTGCATCCGTGCCACTCAAACGGAACCGTGCGTCTTAAAACCCGTTCCCCATCCTTTGATATCGCGGCCAAATCCGTCATGCCGTCTTTTGATCAGAGAGTCGATCACTCTCTTTTGTTTCGCAGACTCAACATATCGGCAAGCGGCATATCCGAAATTCCGGAAAGTTTTCAGTTTGATCTTTTTAACAGGCCTGCCGATGCCATAAGAGAAAAAAAGATTACAAAAGCCATGCTTGAAATCAGAAAAGCCTACGGGGCGGCCGCCGTATTCAAATGCAGCAGCCTGCTGGGGCCTGCGACCGCACTTGAACGCAGCCGTCAGATAGGCGGTCACCGCAAATGAAAAAATTCAGAAAGGATGATTTTATTTATAAAGACGTATTTCTAAAAGGAAAGCCCGTACATACGGAAAGCTTTTATATATCTCATCCCGCTATGAACCGTACGAAAAGGGCTAAAATATTTTCTTCTTATGATGCCCTGAAAGGCTTCAAGGAAATGCTGGCCGGACAGGAAGATTCACCGGGTTGTACAGGCCCGGCCGAATATAATATAAATGAGGTGATATCAGTGTGTACACGTTATTATATAGAGAAGGACCATCCCGCGCTCAAAGAAATAATCGAATCAGCCTCCCGCTCAAATCTTGCCGGGCGTTTTCTGTATGCCGGTGACCCGCTGCTTACCTCCGGCGAAATAGGACCCGCCCAAGTCGCCCCGGTACTTGCCCCCTCAAAAAACGGCGCACCGTCAGTTTTTCCCATGAAATGGGGTTTCAACATCCCCGGCGTCAGTCTCATCCTGAACGCGCGCTCGGAATCCGCAAAAGAAAAGCCCTCTTTCAAGAAGGCCTGGAAAGACTGCCGCTGCATAATACCGGCATCATATTATTTTGAATGGTCTCACCCGGAAAACAAAAAACCCGGCGCAAAATATGCCATACAGCCCGAAGGCTCCGCCGTAACATGGCTCTGCGGTCTGTATCGCATCGAAGAAGGCCTGCCTCACTTTGTGATTCTGACCAGGGAGCCTTCCGAAGAGCTTAAAAAAATACATGAGCGTATGCCCATGATACTTCCCGACCGTTATATATATGACTGGATAAACCCCCTGACCGATGCCGACAAAATGAAAGAATTGGCGCTTACGCAAATGGCTGCGGAACCGGTATAAACAAAAATACTGCTTTTGGCATATCCCTTCAGCAAAGCCGGATAAAGTCGTCATAAACGACATTCAGTTTCCTGTATTTTTTGTTGCAGTGATAATGCCCGCAGTACCATCCTTTGAAACGCACATGGTCATATATACTCTGAAGATAATCCGTCAGATAGTTCGCCTCGTATGAGGTGTTTCCCAGATCTTTCATGATAAGCCTTTGGATCCTGGTAGGCGCGCAGTGTGTGATAATATAATCAATATGAGGAGTGGTTTCAAGAGAATTAAGACCTTCTTCGAGCTGCTCAAGATCCGGAAGCTCCTGTTCCCACCAGGTAATCCCGTTAATACGCACCTGCTTTCCGATAGATATAAGATTAAGATATTCGTCCAGATAATATGGATCATCGGGATTAAGTATGCCGTGCTTTATATCATGGCTGGCGGCTCCGCCCATCACAAAAAAGTGTTTGTTTTCTATTTCAAAGGTCTGCCCTCGCATCAGATGAATGACATTGTCCCTTATGAAATGAACCTTGCCGCTGCACCACTCATGCACCGGCTTTCTGTCAAGTCTGTCATGATTTTCATGATTTCCGTCCACAAATAAGATGTTAAAAGAAAGCGATTCCAGAAAATCAAGTCCTTTAACATCGTCTATGCCGTTCCAGACGCCGCCGAAATCTCCGCAAATTATCACATAGTCGTCCTTTGACAGACCGAGTGCCCTAAAATCGTCGGAAATAAACCTGTCAAATTCGCCGTGTGTATCGCCTGTCACAAAAATCATACGACCTCTCCTGTTGTCTTAGTGCTTACTTAACAGCGATAGCCTCTACTTCACAGAGGACGCCTTTCGGAAGATCCTTAACGGCTACGCAGCTTCTTGCGGGACAGCCTGTAAAAAATTTTGCGTAAACTTCATTGAATGCGGCAAAATCATTGATATCCGCAAGAAAACATGTGGTCTTAACCACATTTTCAAAAGATACTCCGGCAGCCTTTAAAACTTCTCCGAGATTTTTGCAGACCTGTTCGCTCTGCTGAGCAATCCCGCCGCCGCATACCTCGCCCGTCGCGGGATCGATTGCTATCTGGCCTGAGGTGAATACAAATCCGTTTGCCGATACCGCCTGTGAGTAAGGACCTATCGCCTGCGGAGCCGTATTTGTGGATATAATTTTCATTTTGATTCTCCGTCTTTTAACCTGTATCAACGGAGCTGCCGTGCAGACAGCTCCGTAATTACGTCATACTATGAAACTATTGCTTATGCGTTGAGCGCTTCTTCGGGTATTTCAATTTCGGTCAGATTATTAACACCCGTTACGACTATATTTATGGATACTTCTGAAATAGTGATAATGCTGCTTAAATCCGTATCTCCCAGATCGTACTGAGACATCATAGCCGCCATCATGGACTGCATAAAAGCAGTCATGTCTATAGAGTATTTAACGGGCATCATGGCTTCTTTATCTACCCATATGCTTATCGGCAGATCGGCAAACCCTTCTGAATAAGAGCTGATCGCCTCCTCCGTAAGACCCATGGTTTCAAACATCTGATCCATATTGGACGCCTTCATTACCTCCATGATTGCTTCTTTTGTAATGATGCCGTCATATCTTGTCGCCTCTGTTCCGTTAATTTTCTCGGTTCCGGTTTCGACAAAACTCGTTCCGCTTGTCGCATAAACATTAAAGTTATCCGGCGAACTGATCATTCCCATCTCGGATTTTAATTCTTCTATATTGTCAATAGTGTTTTTTTCCCAGCTTATTTCACCGCTTCCATCATCAGAGCCGATATAATATGTGAATTCGTCTCCATCCTGAACCATATACATGGACATCGACATTTCTCCCGCTCCCATCGAACTCATATCCACCTTCATATCCATGGAAAGAGTCATCGGTTCACGTATGTAATTGCCTGTTCCAAGCATGTCCATCGTCACGGTCTGTCCCATGGCGGACATATCCATATAGCAATCCGTCTCGTATGACATGCTGTCAGCATTGTTCAGATTTTCGGTTGCCTGAGTGATTATTTCCTCGGGTGACATCTCATTAGACGCGCTTTGGCATGCAGCCATTGAAAAAGTAAGCACCGCAGCAGCTGAAATCGCCACCGCTTTTTTTAATACTTTTGACCTGATTTGCATAAATTATTTCCTCCGAATTTAATGCTTTTTCAAAAACATGATTAATAATTGCCTAAGTTTCAGGGTTACTCTTTATGTTTTCCGGATTATTCGCTTCTGTCGATTTCAACCCGTACTTTCATAACACGATTCCAGCGTACTACTTCGGCGCTTAAGGTCACGCCGCCTTCCACCTTTATCTTTTCTCCTTTTTTCGGAAGACGATCCAGACGTTCTATCATATATCCGCCAAGGGAGTCGTATTCCTCGGAGACAAGATCTATGTCTAAAGACTCATTTACATCCGCAAGAGAAGTAGAGCCGTTGATGAGGTATTTTTTATCTTTTATAAGTTCTATTATATCGTCTGTTTCATCATTGTCGTACTCATCTCTTATCTCGCCGACAATCTCCTCCAAAACATCCTCCATGGTTATCATGCCGGAGGTCGCGCCGTATTCGTCCAAAACGATCATGAGATTAATGGACTCTTCTCTCATTTCAATAAGAAGCGTCCCGACTTCTTTGTGTTCGAAAGTGAAATGAGGCTCTCTCAAAATATTTCTTACGGAAAAATCGGAGCGGTCACGCAGCAGAAAAACATCTTTCATGTTGATAGTGCCTATGACGGCGTCCATCGTTTCCGCGTAAACAGGATATCGGGTATAGCTGTATTCCCTGAATATCTCCATCAGATCCTCAAGAGAAGTCTCTACATGGACAAATACCATGTCCAGCCTCGGAACCATGATATTTTTGGCAAGTATATCGTCAAGGCTGAATATGTTTGAAATCATTTCAAACTCGTCGTTTTCTATGGCACCTTCCTCATAGCCCACGTCCACCAGTGTTTTGAGTTCCTCCTCGGTCATAGCCGAAGATTTGTCTCCTTCATTGATCCTGAGCAGCTTCATGATGCCCCTCCTGAGTGCTCCCGTAATAAAGATAAGCGGGGTCAGGATGATCATGATGATCCATATTGCCATAGAATAAGAACGGCAGAGCCTTAGCGATTTGACGACCGCAATGGATTTCGGAGTAATCTCTCCGAAAACAAGTATAATGAAAGTAAGTATGCCTGTCGCCGCTCCAACATACAGATTTCCGAAAATCTTTATGGTAAATATCGTCATAAGCGCTGAAGCGACTATATTTACGATATTGTTTCCTATAAGGATAGCGGACAGCATCTTGGATGTATTGTCAAGTATACGCAAAGCCCTTAGCGCTTTTTTGTCTCCTTCCTCGGCAAGTAATTGAAGCTGTATCTTGTTTACACAGGTAAACGCCGTTTCAGCCGACGAAAAAAATGCCGATGAAAAAAGCAGCACTATGATTACAATGATCTGTATGGCGGGGACTATGTCCATTGGATTATTTGCTTCTCCTTTGCAAATATAGCTTTGGATTGTATTTTAACATATATATGCGGTTATGGTCAAAACCTTTTACTTCACGCATCACATCTGACCGTTTTTTTGGTTTTGCGGCTCTTCTGCCATCCTGCGCCTGCGCTGCCGCCTTACCCTGTTTATGTGTCTCTCGAAATCGCCGTTTCTCAGAAGAGCGGCTATCACATACTGCTCAAAAAGCGGAACCGTACAGGCGTAAAACCCGAGCTTTTCATCGTATGATTTTACAAGCGGTTCGGGAAGTATCATATATCCGATACGCATGGAAGGCGCTATTGTCTTTGAAAAAGTATTCAGATAAATGACGTTGTTCTTTTTCGTCATGGAAAAAAGAGAATCCTCCGGTTTTTTTGAAACCGTCAGTTCGGAATCATAATTATCTTCTATTATCATGCCTCCCCTCATTTCAGCCCATCTGAGATATTCATGTTTTTTTGAGATTCCGATGGTAATGCCGCTCGGATAACTGTGAAAAGGGGTGACATGCAAAACATTTGCATCTGTTTTTCCAAGGGATTCCGACGAGATCCCTTCGGCTTTTAATTTCAGCATCCGGCACTTAATTCCGAATGATTCATATACTTTTCTGATTTTGGCATATCCGGGATCTTCTGTCGCAAACACTTTATCTCTCCCCAGCAGCTGCGCGATCAGCCCGTAAAGATACTCCGCTCCGGAGCCTATAACGACCTGCTCGGGTAAAATGTGCATCCCCCTGCTTCTGCCCAGATACGCACATATTTCATCTATAAGCTCCGGTGCTCCTTTCACCGGCGATCTCGCTATTATCCTTTCTCCGTAATTAAGAATTACCTTTCTCATTGTCTTTGAAAGCACGGAAAAAGGAAATCTTTCAAAATGATCGAGTGTCTGATTTGCGAGAGGCGCGTTGGTTTCCTGTCCCCGGCTTTCTTCATTTTTGAAATCATTTTCCGCAAATAACGCAGGCTCAAAAGTATTGAAATCTTTATTATCATATATGACGAAATATCCGCTGCGCTCAACCGCCTCTACATAGCCCTCATCCGCCAAAAGCTCCATGGCATGCTGTACGGTTATAACGCTGACACCTGCTTCTTCGGCAAGGGTTCTTTTAGAGGGCAGACGGCTTCCCGACGGATAATTGTTCATCAGAATATCATTTACGAGTTTTCTGTATATCTGTATGTAAGCGGGAATATTCGTGTCTTTTTGTATTAAATAATTCATCTGGTTATATATAATTGATTGATTTTGGTTATTAACATGTATCCAAAAGCATTTTATCATGACATGGATTATTCGTAAAGCTTTTAAGTTTTACGTAGAATTTCCGGAGGCACTTATGAAAAAAGCAATGAATATATTATACAGGGTTAAAAACAATCTTTATGTAAATCTTACAAATCGCTGCCCATGCAACTGTACATTTTGCATACGCAATATAACGGATTCCGTTTCGGATAAGGATGATACGCCCCTGTGGCTTGAACACGAGCCCTCATACGAGGAGATAATTAAGGCCTTTGACTCTTATGACATGAGCGAATTCAACGAGCTGGTCTTCTGCGGATACGGCGAACCTACCGAACGCCTTGATCTGCTTCTTGAAACAGCCGAATACGTAAAACGGACTTTTGATATAAAGATACGCTTAAACACCAACGGCATGGCCGATCTTATCTGGAACAAAGACACTGCTCCCGCCTTTAAAGGTCTGATAGATACCGTTTCAATCAGCCTGAACACCTCGGATCCGGTCAGATATCAGGAGATGGTCCGTTGCCGTTTCGGCGAAAAATCATTTGCGGCGGTACTGACTTTTGCGAAAAACATAAAAAAATATGTTCCGAATGTCATTCTTTCCACCGTCTCTTCGACCATAAGCGCAAAGGATGAAGAAAAATGTGCCGAAATCTGCAAATCGCTCGGCGTCAGCTACAGAATAAGACATTTCGAACATTGAAAATGAATTTGAAAGGTAAAGCAATGAAGACCAAAGTGATGTGCGCGGCTGCCCTGTTAACCGCGCTTATCTTTTTGATAACCCGCATAATTCAGATCCCTATTCCGCTCGGCTACATTAACATAGGAAACGCGGTAATAATGCTGAGCTGTATTTTGCTGCCCTATCCTTACGGAATATTTGCGGCAGCTCTGGGTTCCGCTCTGGCCGATCTGACCTCTTATCCCGTATTTACGCTTCCCACCATACTGATAAAAGCCCTTATGTGCCTGATCTTTTACATACTTGTCAAAAAAAGCGTCCGCCCGGAGAGCCGTTCTGTTTTTCCGGCAGGAGCATTTGCGATGCTGATACCTGTCGCGGGATATGCATTTGCCTGCGGTTTCATATACGGAAGCTTCCATATCGGCATCGTGCAGATACCGCTCAACTTTCTGGAATACGGCCTGAACATGGCGGTATTTGCAGTATTTTTCAATTCTTTTTTGAAACTCAAAAAATATATTAACTTTGATTAGATCATGATTTTCAAACATCTTTATTTGTGTTATACTTGGCTTACTAAATAATACGGGAGTAAACCTAAGCTATGAGATTTGTTATTCAACGGGTTAAATGTGCCTCTCTCTCAATAGACGGCGCAGTCTGCAGCTCAATCGGAAACGGTCTTTTAATCCTTTGCGGCATAAGAGAGGACGACACCAAAGAGATCGCTGAAAAAATGGTTAAAAAGGCCTGCGCTCTCAGAATTTTTGAAGATTCCGAAGGCAAAACCAATCTGTCTTTGAATGACACGGGCGGCGAAATCATGATAGTATCGCAATTCACTCTTTATGCCGACTGCAAAAAAGGAAACCGGCCGGGGTTTACAAATGCCGGAAAGCCCGATATGGCCGAACCTATGTACGGTTTTATTCTGGATGAAGCCGCAAAATATTTTCCGGAAGTTAAAAAAGGCGTCTTCGGAGCCGATATGCAGATCGAACTCGTAAATGACGGCCCTTTTACAATACTGCTCGATTCGGCGGAAATCTGCTGAAACCGGAAATCCGCAAATCATCATGGGAGGATTATCAGTATGAAGAAATCAGGATTAAGATCATATAAGGATTTTGTATTCACCGATCTTGATAATTATCTTTTTCTTGAAGGCACGAACTACGATGTATATAAAAAAATGGGAGCGCATCCCTGCGAAAAAGACGGAGTCGCGGGCGTTTATTTCAACCTATGGGCTCCGAACGCAGAAAGCGTAAGCATAATCGCCGGCTTTAACGGCTGGCAGCCTAACGCGACCATGATGCAAAAAACAGAACAAAACATCTGGGCTTTATTTGTTCCCGGAATGAAAAAAGGCGATATCTACAAATACGTCGTTGCCGGCTGGGACGGCATTACGAGATACAAAGCCGATCCTTACGCCTTTGAGTCGGAACTGCGCCCCTCGAATGCTTCCGTGGTTTGCGGCATAAATGATTACGACTGGCAGGACGGCGAATATCTTGCCAAATTCAACCCGCATATAACCGCCGAGGGCAAAACCGTGACCCATGATTCACCGGAATATAAACAGGCAGTGCTTGACCGCCCGATAGCCATTTATGAAGTTCATCTCGGCACCTGGAAAAAAGACTACCGGCTGAACGAAGACGGTTATTTAAATTACAGGGACCTGGCGGACCAGCTTTCTGAATATGTCACATATATGGGCTTTACCCATGTAGAACTCATAGGCATCTGCGAATATCCTTTCGACGGCTCCTGGGGATATCAGGTTACAGGCTTTTATGCTCCCACCAAACGCTACGGAACTCCCGAAGATTTCAAATACTTCGTAGATAAAATGCACAGCTGCGGCATAGGCGTGATCCTCGACTGGGTTCCGGCTCATTTTCCAAAAGACACATTCGGGCTTGAATCCTTTGACGGAACTTCTCTTTATGAGCATCACGACCATTTAAGGGCCGAATACCCCGAATGGGGTACCAAAGCCTTTAACCACGGACGCGGAGAAGTAAAAAGCTTCCTGGTCGGAAACGCATTTTACTGGATAAACGAATATCATGTGGACGCGTTAAGAGTAGATGCCGTGGCCGCCATGCTTTACAACAGCTTCGGACGTGGAGAATGGCGTCCTAACCAATACGGCGGCTCAGAAAATATCGAAGCCATGGAGTTTATCCGTCAGCTCAACCGCGAAGTCAAATCCAAGACGCGCGCCTATCTCATGGCCGAAGACTCTTCGATCATGACCGGTATCACAAGCGACGACGAAGGCGCGGCACTGGGTTTTATGTTCAAATGGAATATGGGTTGGATGAACGACACCTTAAAATACATAAAAAAGGATCCCATTTTCAGAAAATGGCATCACGAAGCGGTTACACATGTGAGCAGCTATGCATATCTGGAAAACTATATACTTGTGCTCTCCCATGACGAAGTCGTTCACCTGAAAAAACCCATGATTTATAAATTCCCGGGAAATATGATGGACAAAGTAGGTGCCCTGAAGGCATTTTATACATATATGATGACATTTCCGGGCAAAAAGCTGCTGTTCATGGGACAGGAATTCGGCGAGAGCAATGAATGGGACGAGAACCGCGAGATAAGCTGGTATCTTGCCAGCATCCCGAATCACAGGGAGATCATGATGTCTCTCAAAGAACTGCTCTCGCTTTATAAAAAATATCCTGTGCTTCACCGCGATTCCGTCAGATGGCCTTCTTTCCAATGGGTCAATAAAAACGATTATTGGAGAAGCACTTTCAGCTACATCAGAAAAGACGCCGAAGGTTACGACGGCGCCCTGCTTATTGTAGTGAATTTTACCCCGGTGCATTACGAAGACTATACTTTCGGAGCTCCCGCAGAGGGCTTCTATCAGCGCGTTTTCAGCAGCTATGATTCGCTTTACGGAGCCGGAGGCCCCGACGAGCTCGGCGATATCCCCCCTCTTACCGCCATGCCGTATGAGTGCGACGGATACCCCTTTATGCTAAAATATGCCCTCCGCCCTTACGAGGCCATGATTTTTGAATTTCCCAAGAAGTAAAACAAAGGGACTGAGGCTTTATAAATGCGTAGTGAATATTCTGGAGGGAACATCCGCAGCGTCGGTTCTTAACGAATGCAAGCGTATGCGCAGCGTGAGTTTAGAACCGCTACGCGAGGACTTAGTGCGAACGGTTCCCAGAAGAATATTCACGTAAGCATATAATGCCTCAGTCCCTATTCAACTACGTACGGTTTTAACAGTTTCCCGTCCTGACGGTTTTGAGCACACGTCCCGCTCTTTCGGCAAACTCATATACCAGCTTTTTCTGAGTCGGTCTCATAAAAGGCATATCCCCGGCGGGAAAAATCCTTGAAATGTGAAGTATTATTTCAGGGTCAATATCCGCTATAAACCCGGCTATGTTATCTATCTCATCATAAGAATCATTAAATCCCGGCACGAGCGGCATAGTAATCTCCACATGCGCGGCTTTTGCCGCCTTTTTTATAAAATCAAGAACGGTTTTTAAATCCCCGCCTATTTTCCTATACTTTTCTTCTGAAAAAGTCTTAAGATCAATATTAAGCGCGTCCGTATACGACAGCAGCTTTCCGCTCCGGTTTTCATTTATCATGCCGTTTGTCACGATTACATTTTTAAGGCCGCTCTCTGCGGACAAAATCATTGTATCCAGCATGAATTCGGGACTTATCAGCGGTTCGTTATAGGTAAATGCGATTCCGATATTTCCGTACCGCCTTGCGTTTACGGCCTCTTTTACCACATCCTCGACTTTCCAAAGGCTCACCCTCTCACAAGGCCCTCTTGAAATATGATCGTTCTGGCACCACGGACATGTCATATTGCAGCCCCATGAACTTATGGAGAGTATCATCGTCCCCGGCATGTATCCGACCAGCGGTTTTTTCTCTATAGGATCAAGCGAAACAGCGGTAAGCGCACCGTAATTCAGCGGGACGATTTCGCCGTCCCGGCAGGTTCTGGCTTTGCAGAAACCGCGTCCGCCTTCTTTAATATCGCATTTATGATGACATACGTCGCATATCATGTGTGTCTCTCCACTGTGAATCTTTCGATATTATAAATCTCATAAGGCAGAATCCCGGCCTTGCGAAGCGCTATATTGACCTGTGAGTCAACATTGTCTATACCCTCCAGATTTGGAAGCAGAAGCCCCCTTCTGCCGCCGCTTGAAACGATCACCCCGTATCTTTTTGCGTCCAGATCGTCCTTTAAGCATCTTTCGGGTTCGGAAAGCACATCCACATTTATTACAAGCCTGTCCAGTTCATCTTCTTTTACGGGATGAAATCTGGGGTCGTGCAGGCCCGCCTCCACGGCCAGCTCTATAATCTCACGGGCCACATTTTCGGTCGTGGGAAGAAAAGTCCCGATACAACCCCTCAAATCTCCGTCTTTATGTATAGAGACAAAGACTCCTGCTTTTCTTTCGATCATCCATTCGGGAAGTCCTTCCGGTATATCTATTTTTTTGCGCGTTTTTACATAATTTTCGAGTGAAGCTTCGGCAAGCTGCACGCATTTGTCCTTACATTCGAAAATACATACGGCATACCCTACTCCGAACGGTCCTTCGTATGAAAGCAAGTCTGAGCTTACATCAAAATCTTTCAGCGCTCCCGCAAGCATCACAAAAGACGAAAGTCCGCACTGAGCGGCCTCATCCGCAAATTTTTCGTCGAATCCGCAAAAAGCTTTAAGATCGGCAGCCGCCATTGCTTCGGTCACCTCTTTATCGAATACAGGCCCTTCTTTCGCGAATCCGTACGGCCCTTTTTTCATCAGCTTGTGAGAAAGGTCGCCGCTTGCGATAAGCGAAACCCTGCGCCCCAGATTTTCGGCCGCCCTTGTTATGATATAACCCGTTTTCAAAAGCGTTTCATTTGATAAAAATCCCGGTGAAAGTCTTACTACCTTATAGTCCGAATAAGCTTCGTTTACAAAAAGAAGCGGAACCGCCGAACCGTGATCCGGTCTTTCACCGTAAGAATTTGCCCCGGTTCTGTAACCGAAAAAGCCTCTTTCGCCGCTATTCGAAATAACAGGTATATCATTTTCTTTCGCCAGCGCGATTATCTCTTCCGTAAGTTCGGTATCATATGGCTGTTCTATCCTGTCATCCGACGCGCCGAATACACTCATATCGTCGTTGTAACTGTCACCGCCTGAAATATAAACCGCGTCCCTGTACATCGTATTGTGAGGGGATATTATGATTATCGTCTCAGGCTTTTTTCCCTTTATATGCTCCGCAGCCTTTTTATATGCATCAAGCGTTTTTTGTATCTGTTTTTCATCGCCCTTTCCTACCTTCGGCCTCGCAAGCGGGGGATGTGGCATTATATATGCAGAGAGCATAAGAAACCTCCTGATATTACTTCTTTTTTGAATTACTTACTTTAATTGAAAATAAAATCAGGGCTGTCTCATAATGCACACTGAATGAATATTCTGGAGGGAACATCCGCAGCGTCGGTACTTAACGAGCGCAAACACAAGTGCTGCGCGAGTTTTAGTACCGCTACGCGAGGACTAAGCGCGAGCGGTTCCCAGAAGAATATTCATGAAAATGCATTATGTGACAGCCCGTATATTTAAAGATCAATCTTCATCCTTTGCAGCTTCTCTGGCTTCGATCTCCCTTTGCTGCACGTCACCCGGAGCCTGCTCATATCTCGTAAACGAATATTCGTACTCGCCGCTTCCTCCGGTCATGGAGCGAAGGTTTGTGGCGTATCCGTATATCTCAAGCTCGGGTACTTCCGCCTCGACACAGGTTTTTCCGCCGTCCACGGGATTCATCCCGAGTACACGGCCGCGGCGTTTGTTGAGGTCGCCCATAACGTCTCCGGTGTATTTCTCCGGAACCGTAACTTTCATTGTCACTATCGGCTCAAGGAGTACCGGATCGGCTTCCATGAAGCCTTTCTTAAACGCCATGGTCGTGGCGGTCTTAAATGCCATCTCGGAAGAATCGACGGGATGATATGAACCGTCGTAGAGAACGGCCTTTACACCCACTACAGGATAGCCGGCAAGAGGACCTGCCGTAACCGAATCCATAAGCCCTTTTTCAACTGCGGGGAAGTAGTTTTTGGGAACTGCTCCTCCGACAACTTCTTCTTCGAAAACAAAGCTCTTTTCCATATCCCACGAAGGCTCAAAACGCATCTTGACATGTCCGTACTGTCCGTGTCCGCCCGACTGCTTTTTGTATTTGGCGTCAACGTCTGATTTTTTCCTGATGGTCTCGCGGAAAGCGACTCTCGGACGGGAAAGCTCCACTTTTACTTTATAACGCTCCTGAAGCTTTGAAACAACAACATCTATGTGCTGGTCGCCAATTCCGTAAAGAAGTGTCTGACGGTTTGCCGGATCATTTACAACTTTGATTGTCTGGTCTTCCTGCATAATACGTGAAAGGCCCTGCGCTATCTTGTCCACATCTCCTTTGTTTACGGCTTTGTAAGCTTTGGAAGTATAGGGCTTTGAAAGCTCCGCCGGAGTAAATGATATTGGTGTAGCCTTTGTGGAAAGCGTTTCTCCGGTTTTTGAATTCAGTTTTGCTATGGCTCCGATATCGCCCGCGCAAAGCTCTTTAACTTCTATGGGTTTGGATCCTTGCAGCACATAGAGCTTGCTGAGTTTTTCTTCGGTGCCTTCTGATGCGTTGTAGAGCAGATCGTCATTTTTAATAACGCCCGAGCAAACCTTGATAAGTGAATATTTTCCGATGAAAGGATCCACTATCGTTTTGAAAATATAGGCGGATTTTGCTTTGGTCTCGTCGTAATCCGCTTCGAAAGGCTCTTCGGTAGCGGTATTTATGCCCGATATCTTTCGGAATGTCGGGTTCGGGAAAAGTGAGAGGATGTTTTCTATAAGGCTCGTCACACCCTGAAGCTCCGTCGGCGCTCCCATGGAAACGGGCACAAGGCTTCCGTCAGCCACATTTAATCCGAGCGCCGTATAGATTTCGCGTTCCGTGAATTCTTCGCCGTTAAAGTAACGGTCCATATATTCTTCGCTCGTTTCGGCAACGGACTCCATAAGAGCTGTCCTGTATGTGTCGCGGTATTCCGTAAGGTAATCCGGCACTTCACATTCTTCGTGTTTGTCTTTGTCGAGATAACGGCGTCCCTTGTTTTTGATAATATTTACGTATCCGACAAATTTTTCGTTTTCGCGGATAGGCATATATATGGGAGCGATCTTTTTCCCGTAAAGATCCTGCAGATCTTCGACAACCTGACGGTAGCTGACATTATCAACATCCATACCCGTTACAAAGAAAATCCTCGGAAGATTGAATTTTTCGCAGAGTTCCCATGCTTTCTGCGCGCCGACCTGAACGCCGGCCTTTCCTGAGATAACGATAACGGCCGCGTCGGCTGCCGAACATGCTTCTTCCGCTTCTCCGACAAAGTCAAAAAATCCGGGTGTGTCCAGAATATTTATCTTTCTGTTTTCCCATTCTATCGGGATTACAGAAGTTGAAATCGAAAATTTTCTCTTGATCTCTTCTTTGTCAAAGTCACTGAGCGTGTTGCCGTCAACAACCTTTCCCATCCTGTTTGTAATGCCCGAAAGATATGCCATGGCCTCTGCAAGTGATGTTTTTCCCGCGCCGCCATGCCCCAGCAATACGACATTACGAATACCAGCTGTCTTATAAACTTCCATAATCGTTACCTCCGATTCTAATTTTCATGTCCTGTTTATTCTATCAAAAACCGCTATTCCGTTCAAGAACTTTTATTGAAGCCTGATGATATTATAGCTTTCCGTGGTAGCCACGGCAAACCTGGTCCCGTTAATCATCTGCACCTGTCTGATAAGGCCGGGCATAAGGCCATAAAATTTTCTGACTCCGCCCGTAGTATAAACGCATAACTCGTTTCTGTTGTTCAATACCACATATTCGTCCTTTATCTCTGCGTTTGTATAGTTAAAATCCGTTTCAAATGATTTTTTCAGAGTGCCGTTTTTATCATATAAGGTGATTTCGTTTCCGTTATTGGTATTTCCGGTCATGATGATCCCGAAATAATCTTCACTTACGACAGTGCTTCTGACTTCGTCATCCAGCTCAAGGGTTTTAAGGATCTCAGCCGTCTTCCCGCATTTTATAACGTCTATTCTCGAAGTCCCGAATGCCACGCAGATACTTTCATTCAAAAATTCCACCTGAGGAACGACGATTCCTTCTTCTCTTACGACACCGATAATATTGTCTGCCACAAGCTGTCCCGGGGATCCGAAATTATATACCCGCAATTCGGAAACAGTCATGTTTTGTATCATATTAAGGTAGCTGACGCATATCATGAGTCCGTTTTTGGACAATGCTATGTCCATCGGATATCCATCGGAATCCATTGCCGTCCTGATGGTAGAGATCAGGCTTCCGTCCGAATCATAATAATCTATTTCGGAATTTACACCGTCGTCAAGCAGAACAGCGCATGCACCCCTGTCCGAAATCTCGGCCGTCACTATCGGCATATGAGTGTTGAAACTGCCGACCTCGCCGTTTTCATTGCAAATACAGATTCCCGTGCCGTTTTTGTCATAAACCAATATGTATTTTCCGCAAATATCGACCTGCGGATTTATCATTTCGAAATTGACGTCCCACTTTGTCTCGTTTTTGTCGTTCGTAAGGCTTGCCGTATCGGAAGCGCATTTGAAAATATCCGTGCCGTATATGTGATACGAGTATACAAGCGTGTTTTCTTTTGTATCAGTAAGCTCTATGACGTAACTTTTGTATTCGCCGAATTTCACCGTAAAAAGCACAACGACAAAGACCGTCACGGCAGCGACGGCAATTATAATAGCAAAAAAACGTCTGTTTCCGATTCTTTTTTTTCCTGTCTTCTTTTCAGGTTTGTCAGTCATTATAATTCTACTCTGCCTTCCAGAGCCCGAAGCAGCGTCACTTCATCGATGTATTCCAGATCTCCGCCTACCGGGACTCCGCTGGCTATCCTCGTGACCTTTATACCTGCCGGTTTTAAAAGCCTGCTGATATACATAGCGGTAGTTTCGCCCTCAAGCGATGAATTGGTGGCTATAATTACTTCGTCAACCGGCTGCTCCAGACGTTTTATCAGCTCTTTTAATCTGATGTCCTCCGGGCCTATGCCGAGCATGGGAGAAATGGCTCCCTGAAGCACATGATAAACGCCGCCGTATTTTTCAGTTTTTTCATAAGCGGCCAGATCTCTGGATGATTCCACCACCATGATAACCTTATGATCTCTGTTTTCATCGCTGCAAATGGGACATACCTCTTTGTCTGTCAGCGTATGGCAAATGCTGCATTCACGAATGTTTCGCTTTGCGTTTATGATCGCTTCCGACAAAGCCTTTACTCTTTCCGGCGGCATACCTATGATATGAAAAGCCAGTCTCTGCGCGGATTTTTTTCCGATACCGGGCAGATATCCCAACTCTTCTATCAGTTCTTTAATATCTCCGCTGTAATGATCCATTAAAAGCCGAAGCCTCCCAGTCCGCCGGTAAATCTGGACATTGCCGCAGCGTTGGCTTCATCCACTTTTCTGAATGCTTCATTAACCGCTGCCGCGATCAAATCTTCCAGCATTTCAATGTCATCGGGATCCACAACTTCTTCCGCCAGTTTAACCTTTGTGATCTCATGTTTTCCGGTTATCGTTATTTCAACGGCGCCGCCGCCCGCGCTGGCGGTAAACTCCTGCTCTTCGAGCGCTTTCTGGCTTTCTTCCATCTGGCGCTGCATTTTCTGCGCCTGTTTCATAAGATTATTCATGTTTCCCATTCCGCCGGGAAATCCGCCTTTTTTTGCCATTTTAAGTCTCCTTTCAGGATGAGGCTGCCGCAGCAGCCTTAAACAGGCATAGCGCGACAACCGCATTTTGTTCAGTATATCATAAACTCTCCATGCTTTTCCAGTGATTTATCGGCTCTGTCCCTCACTCGAAACGAACCGGCATGTTTATTTCTTTTTTTATCTTTTCCTGTACGGAAATCAGTGAGAGTTCTTTGTTTTTTTCACCGCCTTCTCCCAAAAACACGGGAACAACCGACCTGTTCATGACTTCAGCGATAACCTTTATGAGTTCGTTTTCCCTGTTTTTATCTTTTATGTCATCCAGGACAATGCCGTCGTCTTCAACCGTGATATAGAGTTTTCCGTCTTTTGTTTCATGATTGTATTTGAGTTTTGCTTCTCTAAGATATCCCTTAAAAGGCATGCTTATTTTCTCTGTTATTTTCTGCCAGTTCCTGCATATCTCAAGAAGATCCTCCGGCGCGGCTGTTTTCGGCTTCTCGGGTTCTTTTTTTTGAACCGGCTGTTTCTGCCTTTCCTCATATCCTTTTTCGGCAGGCATTATGCCCGTCTCTTCGATGGTTTCGATCTTCTTTTCCAGTTCGCTTATCCTTGCAAGCAGAGCCTGTGCATTGCTTTCCGTCTGGGGCCTGCACATTTTCATAAGAGCAAGCTCTACGTATATTCTTTTTTGAGACACCGTTCTGAGCACTCCGGAAAGTTCGGAAAGAATCCTTATGTATCTCATAAGCTCTTCTTCGTCCGCAACCGCGCTTTCGGCTTTCAGCCTTTCAATGTTTTCCGAAGTCATGTCCAGAACGTCCTCAAGTTTTTCGGAATTTCCGGCCAGAAGCAAATTCCTAATGTACCAGGTAAAATCGGACACAAACTGCGTCATTTCCTTTCCTTCTTTGGAAATGCACTCCAACGCCGTCATGCATCTGTAAACATCACGCGCATGAACGGCTTCGAGAATCTCGACAAAACTTTCATCGTCCGCCGCGCCGAGAGCGCTCAGTATCCTGTCATAAGTCAATTCCTCGTCCATATAACATGAGGTACACTGCTCAAGCAGACTTAACGCGTCGCGCATGGAGCCGTCGGCAATCCGCGCCAGATATCTGATACCTTTTTCATCCGCCTTTATTCCCTCGCTTTTAAGGAGTTCATTCATATGCGATACTATTGAATCCGTGCTCATTCTCCTGAAATCATATCTCTGACATCTCGAAAGAATCGTCACGGGAATCCTGGCCGCCTCGGTCGTGGCCAGAATGAAAATAACATACTCCGGCGGCTCTTCCAGCGTTTTGAGCAGAGCGTTAAATGCTCCCGAAGACAGCATGTGAACCTCATCAATAATATAGACTTTATATCTGCCCTGCGCCGGACGGTATGTTACTTCCTCCCTGATCTGCCTGACGTTGTCCACACTGTTGTTTGAAGCCGCGTCTATCTCTATGACATTCATACTTTTGCCTTCGGCTATCTCGCGGCACATCTCGCATTTTCCGCAGGGGCTTCCGTCCACGGGCGCCTGGCAGTTGACGGCCTTCGCAAATATTTTTGCCACGGAAGTTTTGCCGGTACCCCGTGTTCCGCAAAACAGATACGCATGACCTGTCCTGTTTTTGATTATCTGGTTTTTGAGTGTTCTGACTATATGCTCCTGACCTACCACTTCTTCAAACACAGTCGGTCTGAATTTCCTGTAAAACGCAGTATATGACATCTTTTCTTCATGGGACTGCCATGATATGCAATAGCGAGTGAATATTCTGGAGGGAACATCCGCAGCGTCAGTTCTTAGCGAACGCAAGCGTAAGCGCAGCGTGAGTTTAGAACTGCTACGCGAGGACTAAGCGCGAGCGGTTCCCGGAAGAATATTCATGAGCATGCATATTCTGGCAGCCTCTTCCTTTCGTGTTATTGGTTGTCAGCTTTAAACGTTCCCTACGGCTTGACAAAGCATTTGAAATAATATAAACTTACAAAACCGTGCAGCCGGGGAGTCAGCGGTGCCCTGTAC
>CAYMCZ010000003.1:0-183165 GCA_964389285.1 uncultured Lachnospiraceae bacterium
AACACCCCCAAGTAGGTTTTATATTTCAATGTCCTACTTGAGGGTAGCATATCAATTATGGTATGCGACAGCCCTTTTTGCATTTCTCAAATATTATTGCCCACTGTTTTTTATATTTATATGAAGCTCCGAAAGCTGCCGCTCATCCACTTCGCCCGGCGCCTGCGTCATGAGGCATGACGCATCTTTAACCTTGGGAAAAGCAATGACATCCCTGATCGAATCCACCTTTGACATAAGCATCACGAGACGGTCAAGGCCGTACGCCAGCCCCGCATGAGGAGGAACCCCGTATTTGAACGCTTCAAGCAAAAAGCTGAACTGCTCCCATGCCTGCTCCTTTGAAAACCCGAGCACCTCAAACATCTTTTCCTGGATATCATTCTGATAAATCCTTACGGAACCGCCGCCGATCTCCGTACCGTTAAGCACAATATCATAAGCTTTTGCTCTGACCTTTCCGGGAGCCGCATCCAGCATGGACAGGTCTTCTTCGTTTGGCATCGTAAACGGATGATGCATAGCCGTAAACCGCTCTTCTTCATCCGACCACTCCAAAAGCGGAAAATCCGTAATCCATAAAAAGCAATATTCGTCCTTATCAATAAGACCCGCTTCTTCGCCCAACATAAGCCGCAGGGCTCCGAGTACATTCCATACTATCTTTTTTCTGTCCGCAGCGAACAGCAAAAGATCTCCCGGCTCTCCTTCAAGCGCGTCGATAACGGGTTTCATTTCCTGTTCTGTCATAAATTTTGAGAAAGAAGATTTTACCGTGCCGTCTTCCTGTATCGCGATATACGGAAGCCCTTTTGCTTCACAACCTTTTGCGAATTCGACAAGCTTATCGATCTTCTTTCTGGACATGCCTCCCATGCCTTTTGCGTTTATTCCTCTGACTGTTCCGTCTTTTGTTTCAAGCGCAGCCGTAAACACGGGAAAAGCACAGTCCTTTACCAGATCCGAGACGTCTTTCAGCTCCATACCGAAACGCAGATCAGGCTTATCCGAACCGAATCTGTCCATAGCCTCCTGCCACGCCATCCTGCGAAACGGCAGCTTCACGTCCACATCCAGAATCTCTTTAAAAAGATAAGCAAGAAGCCTTTCGTTTACGTCAATTACGTCTTCCTGATCCACAAATGACATTTCCATATCTATCTGGGTAAATTCAGGCTGCCGGTCCGCTCTTAAATCTTCATCACGGAAACATTTGGCTATCTGCACGTATCTGTCATATCCGGAAACCATGAGAAGCTGCTTGTACAGCTGCGGAGACTGCGGGAGCGCGTAAAACGCCCCGGGGTGGATTCTGCTGGGTACAAGATAGTCCCGGGCTCCCTCCGGCGTGCTTTTTCCCAGTATCGGGGTTTCAATCTCCAAAAATCCTTCGTTCGCAAGAAACGCCCTCGTAAGCATACATACTTTAGAACGCAGCATAAGGTTTCTTTGGATGTCCGGCCTCCTCAGATCCAGATATCTGTATTTCAGCCTCAATTCTTCTTTTGTCCTGCTGTTTTCCTCTGTAGGAAAAGGCGGAACATCTGATTCGGAAAGCACGCAGACGGACTCGGCCCTCACCTCCATTGTGCCGGTTTTCAGGCTTTCATTTACCGCTCCGCTTCTTTTTTCGACAGTGCCGGTAACCGCAACGACAAATTCCGCCCTCAGCTTCGCAGCCTTGTCAAAGCCTTCCTGATCTATCATCGGAGTCTCGAAAATAATCTGCATTATTCCGGTTCTGTCACGGAGGTCCACAAAAACGATACCTCCTTTATTTCTGCATTTTTGCACCCATCCCATAAGGGTGACTTTCCTGCCGATAAACTCCTCTGTAACTTCCGCGCAGCGGCAAGTTCTTTTTAATCCCTGCATTGATTCTGCCATTTATCTTTCTCCTTCCCCGTACTGCTCCTGTCTCAGTCGGCGAATATCTCAGTGATATCCTTATATCCTTCCGCTTCAAGCTGCTCTTTCTGGAATTTTTTGTTCTTTTTCATAATGTTAAGGCTGACTTTCATGCCTTTTTCTCTTTCGCTCATCACTGTTTTAATCAGCTCGCGCTTTTTCTCCGCCGGAAGCCTTTTGTCGATCAGATAGGCCTTTTTCCCCGCTTCCGTGTCAACTCGGTAATCCTGCTCCAGCAGCAGCATTACTATACGCTCAAATCCGACGGAAAAACCGCATGCCGGTGTATCGTGTCCCGTAAAATTTCCTATCATGGCATCATAGCGTCCGCCGCCGCCTACGGAACCTCCGAATCCGTCAACTCCGATCTCGAATATGGGCCCGGTGTAATATGACATCCCTCTTACGAGCGTCGGATCAAAAACAAGCTTAAAATCACCGGTTTTTGCCGCCTCGACACATTCGATTATGTTTATAAGCCCGTCAAAAGCGCCGGCGTCAAGCACGCCGTCAAGTTTCTCTTTCAGAGCGGCTATGCCCGAAACATCGGGCGTGATTTCGTCAAAGAGATTCATGTATTTTTCGGCCGATTCCCTGTCAAAGCCCTCCGCTTCCAATTCCGAAATGACGCCTTCCCTGCCTATTTTATCCATTTTATCCAATATGATAAAGACGGTATCATAGTTTTCTTTAAAACCGCAGTACGCAGCCATGGCCTTTAAGATACGTCTGTCGTTAATCCTTATCGTAAGACCGCTGAAATTCAGCTTTGTAAGAAAGGCCGATGTCGCAAGTATGAGCTCGATCTCAGCCAAATCGGAAGGCTCTCCCAGTATATCTATGTCACACTGCATGAACTGGCGGTATCTTCCTCTTTGAGGCCTGTCGGCACGCCAGACATTACCTATTTGGAGCGCCTTAAAAGGCGAGGGCAGTTCATTTGCGTTGTTTGAATAGTATCTGCACAGCGGCACCGTAAGATCATATCTGAGTCCGCCGTCCGCAACGTCGGCTTCGGTGCTGGCCGTCTCCAATTTCAGCTTTTCTCCTCTTTTCAGAATTTTAAAAATAAGCTTTTCGTTTTCGCCGCCTTGTTTGCTGCTCAGGTTTTCAAGATGCTCCACGCACGGAGTCTCTATAGAAACAAATCCGAAATTTGCATATGTCTGCTTAAGTACGCTTAAGACATGATCCCTGATTTCCATTTCACGGGGCAGGATGTCTTTCATGCCCGTAACGGGTTTTTTCTTTAATTGCATTTTAAATATTTCTCCTTCCGAACGAGCATTTCATCTATACGTTCAATATAATTCTTTATATCTTTGACATTTCCCGCACGCTCAATACGTCCGTCGTCAAAAACAAACTTGGAAACGGCTCCGCTTCCGGCGGCCGCAATACTCTGTTTCTCCTCCATGATAAGGACATTATATATTCCGAAACATCCCTCTTTCGCGTAACCGATGTTTTCCAGGTTTCCCCCCATGTTTTTCTGGCGGTATAAATAATACGGCTGCATATCCATTTCCATGGCGGCATGGTGCGCCAGATCCATGATTTCCTGAGAGTTATCAAATGATACGGCTGTATATTCTTCTTTGAAAAGATTCAGCCTTGCGGCTCTTTTAAGCGCCAGCGAATGAACGGTAAGCGAATCGGGATTAAGCTTTTTTATCTCGTTTAAGGTATGGGTTACTTCCGCAAGTCCCTCTCGCGGCAGCCCGACTATGATGTCCATGTTTATGTTTGTAAAACCGGCGTCTCTTGCCGTCTCAAATGCCGCTGCCGTCTGAGCGGCCGTATGATTTCTGCCTATCAGCCTTAATGTGGGATCGTTCATGGTCTGCGGATTTATTGAAACGCGGGAAACCCCGTGCATACGCAGTATTTTCATGTTTTCGGAAGTCACGGTATCGGGACGTCCCGCTTCCACCGTGTATTCGGTGAGGTTTCCGGTATCAAACCTTTTGTCTATATGCTCAAGCAGCGAATCAAGATCATTTTCATGAAGCGTGGTCGGAGTCCCGCCCCCGATGTATATCGTCTGCAGCGCACGTCCCTGCATGGCCTGTGAAATATAGTCAAGTTCTTTATAAAGAACCCTCAGATATTCATCCGTAAGATGACTCCATTTTTCATAAGGATGCGATCCGAAGGAACAGTACAGGCAAACGGAAGGACAGAACGGTATCCCTACATAAAGACTGTACCCGTTTCGGGTGTCAATGCTTTCAAGTATATCCTTTTCCCTGGCCGCCGTCGCAATAGCTAAAGAGACTTTTTTACCGGATGTAAAATAAGTCTCCCTCATGTAATTTGCGATATCGGAATTTTTCATCCCCTGCTCCATGAGCTGCAGCGGGATCTTTACCGGCCTGATACCCGTAAGAGTTCCCCAGGGCAGGGTCTTTTTCGTAACGCCTGAAAGCATCTGATACAGACACTGTTTAAGAATGTTTTTTACTGTTTTCCTGTCCGTATCCTTCGGAATATTTTTGATCGAATCATATGTTTTTCCGCCGTGAGCCGCATGTAAGCTTATCTCATCGGATCTCAGATCCACATTCAACGCAAACTCCGCATTATCGGGATGAGTTCCTTCGCCGGTATAAAACATATAAATATCATTTTCGGGGAAAAAGGCTTTTACCAGCGAATGAACATCGTATTCAAAATCTTTTTGTTTAAATCCTATTGAATTGATTCCCGTCATACAAAAGCATTGAACCTTTTTTCGTATCCTATGGTGGACACCATACCGTGTCCGGGATAGACAGACACGTCCTCAGGGAGAGTATTTACAAGCCTGTTTAATGATTTTTGCATGTCCGCGGGGCTGGATGTAGGAAAATCAGTCCTGCCGCAGGATCCCGCAAAAAGAGTGTCTCCGCATATCAGCACCTTGTCTTCTTCGAAATAAAAACAACAGCAGCCCGAAGTATGTCCCGGTGTATGAAGCACCGTGCATTTCATGCCGGCATATTCGAGCACATCGCCTTCTTTCACGAAAACATCCGCCTTAAGGCTCACGGGTTCCATAATATCCCATCCCAATCCTTTCGAAAGGTTCAGTCTCGGCTCTTCCAGAAGCTCCTTTTCGCTCTCGCAGGCCACAACGGGAATTTTAAAATACTCTGACAGTTCCTTTGCGGCTCCTATATGATCAAAATGTCCGTGCGTCAGATAAACGGCCGCAGGAGAGCCGTCCATCGCTTCAACTCCCGCCTTTATTCTGTCTGCTTCGTCAGCCGGATCGACTATTATCATCTGGTCGTTTGAGCCGTTTTGCAGAAGATAACAGTTTGTGGCCAGTTCACCGACGCATAAACTTTGGATCTTCATTTTGCCTTACCCCTTTGTTCTTTCGATATCCACGACCTGCGGCACCTGTCTTAAGCTTTCCACAAGCGTCTGCAGTTCATCTTTATTTGTTATTTCAAAACCGATATCAAATGTCGCTATGCCCTGTTTGTTCATGCGGACATTCATTGATTTGATATCCATTTTTCTCTCCGTGAATTTTTTGGAAATATCCACAAGAAGCCCGGCTCTGTTTGCTGCATACAGTTTGATCTCAACCATATATTTGCGCTGTTCCTGAGCATTCCCGGACCATTGCGCGTCTATCAGACGATCCCTTTCGTTTTCGGGCATATTTACTATGTTTACGCAATCCGTCCTGTGTATCGTAACACCGCGTCCTCTTGTGATGAAGCCTACGATCTCGTCGCCCGGAATAGGGCTGCAGCATTTTGATATCCTGACGTCCACATCATCAAGGCCGCTCACCAGTATGCCGCCCTTTGACGCCCTGCCGGTTTTGTGCGAAATCCTGTTTTCGGAAATGCTGCCGAGAACATCTTCATCCGTCAGGTTCGCAGCCATCTGTTTATCATAGGACTCGATGAGTTTGTTTAAAACCTGTCCTTCACGCAGTCCGCCGTGGCCTATAGCCGCCAATACCGCATCCCATGTCTTAAAACCGTATTTCAGCATCACGGCCTCAAGGTGTTCGGGCTTCGTATATGTGGCAAGAATCCTGCCTTTTGATTTGGCGTATGCGGCCAGCATCTCGCGCCCCAGGTTTATGTTTTCTTCCTGCCCCTGTTTTCTGAACCACTGGTTGATGCGGTTTCTGGCCTGAGTGCTTTTTACTACTTTAAGCCAGTCGCGGCTCGGCCCTCTGGAGTTTTGAGAGGTTATAATCTCGACACGGTCGCCGTTTTTGAGCGCCGTCTCTATCGGCACAAGTTTGCCGTTTATCCTTGCTCCGATCATTCTGTTGCCCACAGCCGAATGGATCATATAAGCGAAATCTATGGGACAGGAGCCTTTCGGCAGCGTCTTTACCTCTCCCGCAGGAGAGAAACAGTATACGTTGTCGTTAAAGAGGCTCAAATCGCTCTTTATCATGCTCATGAATTCTTTATTGTCGGTAGAATCCTGCTGCCACTCCAGTATCTGACGCAGCCAGTTGAGCTTTTCTTCCTCCTGTTGGGAATCTGTCTTTTTCCCGTCCGAAGCCTCTTTGTATTTCCAATGAGCGGCAATACCGTATTCAGCCACGCGGTGCATCTCCACGGTTCTTATCTGCACCTCGAAAGGCCGCCCGTTATGCGCTATCAGCGTCGTATGAAGCGATTGGTACATATTGGGCTTCGGCATGGCGATATAGTCTTTAAAACGTCCCGGTATGGGCGTGTACCTTTCGTGTATCACTCCCAGCGCGGCATAGCAGTCTCTCACGTTTTCGACTATAATCCTGACTGCAAACATATCATATATCTGGTCAAGCGTCTTATCCTGGTTGACCATCTTTCTGTATATGCTGAAAAAATGCTTCGCCCGTCCGTAAACGGTCGCGCTTATTTCCGCTTCATCGATATGGTTTTTGACTTCGGCCACTATTTCCGATACGAATTTTTCACGTTCGGTCTTTTTTTCGTTTACTTCTTCGACAAGTTTGTAGTAAACATCCGGATGAAGATATTTGAGAGCCAGATCATCCAGCTCGATCTTTAATTTCGCAATACCCAGCCTCTGTGCCAAAGGCGCGTAAATGTCAAGCGTCTCTCTGGCTTTTTCTTTTTGCTTTTCGGGCGACATATATTTGAGCGTCCGCATATTGTGAAGCCGGTCCGCAAGCTTTATCAGGATGACCCGAATATCTTTTGCCATTGCCAGGAACATTTTTCTTAAATTTTCAGCCTGTTCCTCTAATTTGTCGGTGGCATAGCTGAGCTGTCCCAGCTTTGTGACGCCGTCAACAATTACCGCTACCTCACTGCCGAACACCTCGGTTATTTCCTCCGAGGTCATTATCGTATCTTCGACAACATCATGCAGCAGACCGGCGATAATGCTCTCTTTGTCCAGCTCCAGGTTTGCAAGAATTATGGCAACCGAAAGGGGATGGATTATATACAGCTCGCCCGATTTTCTCCGCTGGTTTTTATGCGCTTCACAGGCTATCTCGTAAGCTTTCTCCACGATTTTGAGATCATCCGAAGGATGATAGCTGCGCATGCGATCCATGAGTTCCCTGTAAAGCTGGTCGGGGTCGGTAAAATCCTCCGTCATTCCTACGGCGTCTTCGGCGTTCCTTACGAACTGTTTTTCCACCGCGGGCAGACTTTTAGCGCCCTTTACCGACGTGGCAATATTCTGTTTTTCTATGGTCTTTGCCGTATTCGCCATATCCGCCACCTGTTCCGCTGTCATTCAATCCCGATTCTGATTCTTTCTTACCGCGCTGTTGTAAAAACTTCAATCCCCGTCATAAACAACCGCGCTTTCGATGTCGTACCCCGAAAGCTTTTCCCGTCCGTTAAGACCTGCCAGTTCTATCACAAACAACATCTTAACAACTTCACCGCCAAGCTCCTCGACCAGGTTTGCAGCGGCTTCTATTGTTCCGCCCGTGGCAAGCAGATCGTCTATCAGGACAACTTTCTGCCCCGGTTTGATACAGTCTTTATTTATCTCTAACGCCGCCGTGCCGTATTCCAGATCATATTCGCGTGAAATCACCTCTCTCGGCAGTTTGCCTTTCTTTCTGATCATACCGAAAGGTTTGCCGTACAGATATGCGACCGGCATACCGAAAACAAAGCCTCTGGACTCTGTTCCGCACACAACATCAAAGTCAATTCCCTCGAGCATTTCAGCCAGCATGTCTATGGAAAGTTTAAGTCCGTCCGCATCCTGCAAAATGCCTGTAATATCTCTGAAAATAATGCCCTGTTTCGGGAAATCTTTGATGGATATAATGTAATCTTTTAACTCTTTCACAGCGGCCTCCATTAAAAAAATTATAGGAAATTATATCACTTATTAATAAGTGACGCAAGCACTAACTAACAAAAGAAACACCTCTTGAAAGAAAGCTTGCGCCATCGATTTTCATGCGATATAATTCCATCAAATATAAAAAGGAGCTTTAGAAAGATATGGCTAAAAAAGATACACTCTGGTTAAAAGAAAATTATGACGAGCAGGCTGTTTTCGGCTTTTGCGAAGGTTACAAAGCCTTTCTTTCAAAATGCAAAACAGAAAGAGAATGTGTTGCCGAAATGACCGGCATTCTCAGAAAAAACGGCGCAAAGCCGCTTTCCGAATATATAGATTCAGGCTGCGCTCCCGCCGCAAACGAGCTTGTGTATGCGGATATCATGGGAAAGTCACTGATCATTTTCCGAATCGGAAAAAAACCGGAGACCGACGGCCTTAGAATACTCGGCGCGCATATAGATTCGCCCCGGCTTGATTTAAAACAGAATCCCCTCTATGAAGATACGGATCTTGCCTTTTTCGATACGCATTATTACGGAGGCATCAAAAAATATCAGTGGGTGACCCTGCCGCTCGCGCTCCACGGCATCGTTGCAAAAAAAGACGGCAGCACTGTGAATATCGTAATCGGAGAAGATCCGGGCGATCCCGTTTTGGGAATCACCGACATCCTGCCCCACCTGGGTCGCAAACAGCAGGAAAAAAAGCTGGCTGAAGCCATCACCGGCGAAGGTTTGAATCTCCTTATAGGAAGCAAGCCCCTTTTTAAAGATGAAACCGACGGCGAAAATAAAAACTCTTCCAAAGACACTTCCGTAAAGGACAACATACTTAAGCTCCTGAAAGAGAAATATGACATCGAAGAAAAAGACTTCGTTTCGGCAGAAATTGAAGTCGTTCCCGCAGGGCCTGCCCGCGATTTCGGTCTCGACCGCAGTCTTATCATGTCATACGGACAGGACGACAGGGTCTGTGCCTACACTTCATTCGAAGCCATACTTAAAACCACGAACCCGCTTCTCACAAGCGTATGTCTCCTTACCGACAAAGAAGAAATCGGCAGTGTGGGTGCTACAGGCATGCATTCCAGATTTTTCGAAGACAGCATTGCCGAGCTGATGAACGCAAGGGGCTGTTTCAGCGAACTGAACCTGCGCCGCGCACTCAGAAAAAGCAAGGTGCTCTCCTCAGACGTAAGCGCGGCTTTCGATCCGCTCTATCCCGATATCATGGAAAAAAACAATTGCGCTTACCTGGGCCTGGGTCCCGTATTCAACAAATATACAGGCTCCCGCGGCAAATCCGGGTCAAACGACGCAAACGCCGAATACATAGCCTTCCTTCGCAACATTCTGGATGACGCAGACATTTCCTATCAAACCGCGGAACTCGGAAAAGTCGATGAAGGCGGCGGCGGAACCATCGCATATATCATGGCCAAATACGGCATGGAAGTCATTGATTTCGGGGTTGCGCTTCTTTCGATGCACGCTCCGTACGAGATCTCAAGCAAGGCCGATGTTTATGAAGCATACAAGGCTTATACGATTTTTCTTTCCCAATAAACCAAATCCGCTTCACGCAGGCTTCTGAAGATACAAAAGGAGCAGCGAAAGAACTCTTGGCTTTGTCAAAGAATATAGATTAACATAAAAAAGAAAACCGACGAAAGAACATAGGAGCGGCGCAGAAGCGCGACGTGTTCTGAGCGGTTTTCTTTTATTGATTAATCTATATTATTTTTATTGCTTTATTTGCTTTCTTCTCAGCTCCGAAACAGATCCGGCGTGCGCGCCAGATTATAAGGCGTTGTCTGATAAACATAATAGTTAAGCCAGTTTTCATACAGATTAAAGGAATGTGATCTCCATAAAAGCATCGGCGGCTTTTCGGGATCATCATCCACATAATAATTAATCGGCGGATCGATCTTTTGTCCTTTTGAGAGATCCCGTCTGTACTCGGCGTCCAGTGTCAGCCTGTCGTATTCCGGATGCCCCTGTACGAAAACCTTGCGTCCGTTGTCCGCCATTCCGAGGAAAAATCCGGCCTCATCGGATTCGGCCAGAACGGAGATTTGTCCGCAGTCGTATATTTCATCCAGCCTTGTTTCCGTATGCCTGGAATGAGGCGCGTAAAAGAAATCGTCGAAGCCCCTTATAAGAGGGGTTTTTCTGTGGATCACCCTGTGTCTGAAAACTCCGAAAAGCTTTTCATTCAACGGTTTTTTATCCAATCCGTACCAGTAATACATCGCCGCCTGACATGCCCAGCATTGGTACATTACCGACGTAACATGCGTCTCGGCCCATTCCATTATCATCTTTAATTCTTCCCAGAAGTCCACCTCTTCAAACGAAAGATGTTCCAGAGGGGCTCCCGTAATTATAAGTCCGTCGTACTGCAAATCCTTTATATCGTTATAATAACAGTAAAATCTGTTCAAATGACTCTTCGAGGTGTTTTTTGACTTATGGCTCGATACCATCATAAAGGTAACGTCCACCTGAAGCGGGGAGTTTGAAAGGCAGCGAAGTATCTGCAGCTCCGTTTCTTCTTTGATAGGCATAAGATTCAACAGCAGTATCTGCAGCGGCCTGATATCCTGATGCAGCGCCCGGTCTTCGTCCATAACAAAAATATTCTCTTTTTCAAGCCTTTCTCTGGCGGGAAGATCCCTTTGTATCTTAATGGGCATTTTAACAACTCCTGTATTTTTCATCTTTTGATCATTTTAAGAAAATCATCTTCGGAAATAATCTTAACTCCAAGCTCCAGCGCCTTTTTATTTTTGGACGAAAGACTGTTCACATCGTTATTGATAAGATAATCGGTCTTTGCGGAAACACTTCCGCTTACCTTACCTCCGGCATTTTCAATCAGCTCTTTTAAGTCTCCCCTGTTGGCAAAATGATTAAGACTTCCCGTAATTACAAACGTCTTATTGAAAAGCGCTTCATTTGTATCCTGTTTTGCCGTCTTTTCGGGCTTTACTAGCGTAAGCAGCTCCATAAATTTTTCTTTGTTTGTCTCTTTTTTCCACCAGTTTTCATATGCGGTGGCGATAACCGGGCCTATACTGTCTATCAGACAGAGCTCTTCTTTGGAGGCATCCGTTATCTTTTGGACGTCCTCATCAAAATATCTGACGATGACCTTTGCGTTTGCAAGACCTATGCCCGGTATTCCCATGCCGTAAAGCAGGCGCAGCAGCGTTGTTTTTTTAGCTTTTTCCACGGCAGAGATCAGTTTTTCGTAAGATTTCTCACCAAAACCTTCAAACGCGACTATCGCGTCTTTATGATCCGTAAGCCTGAATATATCCGCATAACTTTTGATAAGGCCGTGTCCGATCAGTTTTTCAAGCGTAGCCTCTGAAAGGCCTTCGATATTCATGGCGTCCCTGCTCACAAACAGCGAAAAGCCTTTGATCGCCTTTGCCGGACATTCTTCGTTCGTACAAAAAAGCGTCTGTATGCCTTCGGAATCTTTTAAAACCGTCGGCAGGCCGCAGGCGGGACAATTCACAGGCAGTTCGATATTATCGCTGCATGTCAGATTTTCCGCTATCTGCGGAATTATCATGTTTGCCTTATAAACCCTTATTTCGTCACCAATCCCTAACTTAAGTTCTCTTAAGACGCTTACATTATGAAGGCTTGCCCTTGAAACCGTGGTTCCCTCCAATTCGACAGGCTCAAAAATCGCAATCGGATTTATAAGCCCCGTCCTCGAGGGGCTCCATTCTATCTCTTTGAGGCGGGTCGTTTTCATTTCATCGGCCCATTTGAAAGCAATCGCGTTTCTGGGAAATTTGGCTGTTTTCCCAAGCGAATCGCCGTATGCTATGTCATCATATACGGCCACGAGACCATCCGAAGGAAAATCGTTTGTTTTAACATTTTCCGAAAACCAGGCAAGTGCCTCGTCGCAGTTTTGCGCGACTGCCGTTTTGTATTCGACAATATCAAACCCCTGGCTTTTAAGCCATTTTAATTCTTCTTCGTGAGAATTTTTAAAGTCCACTCCCTCGGCATGCACGAGCGAAAACGCCTTGAATCTCACATTCCTTTCGGCGGTGACTCTGTTGTTCAGCTGACGGACCGAACCGCTGCAAAGATTTCTGGGGTTTTTGTATTTCGCTTCAACGTCCTCTATGTTTTTGTTGATTTCTTCAAAATCTTTATAAGTAATATACGCTTCGCCTCTTAAGACCAGCTCTCCTTTAAATGAAATGCTGACCGGCAGATCTTTAAAAACCCTGACATTGTTCGTAACTACCTCTCCCGTAACGCCGTTGCCCCGGGTCAGCGCGAGGTTTAAAGAACCGCCTCTGTAAGTCAGAACCACCGTCAGCCCGTCTATTTTCCATGAAATAATAGTTTTATTTGCGCCTATAAAGCTTTTGAGCGCTTCCGCGTCTTTGGTTTTATCGAGCGAGAGCATGGGATAGGCGTGTTCCATTTTCGGAAGTTCTTCCACCGCCTCATATCCGACGTTTACGGTGGGTGAACCGGATAAAATGATACCGCTTTCTTTTTCAAGCGCCGCCAGCTCGTCATAAAGCCTGTCATACGTCAGG
This sequence comes from uncultured Lachnospiraceae bacterium, assembly GCA_964389285.1. GTDB lineage: Bacteria > Bacillota > Clostridia > Lachnospirales > Lachnospiraceae > Alectryocaccobium. Next base: position 12,782 of record CAYMCZ010000003.1, read on the forward strand.
TTGTCCATGATCTCCTTATCTTCGGCATAGTATGCTTTTGAAGCGGCGTTCAGCAAATCAGTAAGTTCTTTTATTCGGCTTTCAATCTCTGTCTTTTGCATTTTTATTTCCCAGATTAGATTTTTCGACTCCCGAAAGCCGGTTTTTAAGCTCGGCAAGTTCCTGTTTTGTCAGATGTCTGATGCTGCCGGGAGCAAGCTCTCCGAGCAGAATATTTTCTATCCGTATCCGCTTAAGTTTCATCACACGAAGCTGAGTGTTCCTGCACATGCGTCTGATCTGGCGGTTTATTCCCTGCGTAAGTATTATATGAAACTCATTTGCACCGCTTCTCCACGCCTTGCACGGACGGGTTGTCCTGTTTATCTCTTTTAAATATACGCCTTCGGACAGCTTTCGGATTTTTTCATCAGTCAGATTTCCGGCAACCTCAACCACGTATTCTTTTTCATGGCCGTTGCTTCCGGTCATGAGAGCGTCTATAAAATCCCCGTCGTCCGTAAGCAGCAAAAGGCCCTGCGAGTCTTTATCCAGTCTTCCGGCGTAAGTGACTCTGAAAGAAAGTCCGAGATAATCCGCGAGATTGTTTTCTTCTCTTTTTTCAAATGTACAGACTATGCCCTTGGGTTTGTGAAACGCCAGATAGGTCTTACGGCTTATAGTACTGACCTTTTTGCCTTTCACGAAAACCTCGTCGCCTTCTTTTATCTGCATCCCTTTAAGCGCCGGTTTTTTATTTACCGTTACCTGATTTGTCTCTATCAGGATATCCGCCTCTCTTCTGGAGCATACTCCGCATTCGCTCAAATATTTATTGATTCGCATTTTTTGCTTCAACCGAACTGATGAGTTCTTTTACTTCTTCTCTTTCAAGAAGTGCGGCCATATATTCCGCCGCGCCCGGATGATCTTCTTCAGACGCTATTTTTATGCTGCCGTCCTGCTCCGTCACAAGGTAAAGCTGCGTGAGTCCTTTTTCTGAAGCAGCGCTGTCCGGCTTTACGTAATCATATACCGCAAATGCTACATACGTACCCTCTTTATCTCCGGCAAATACATAAGTCTCTATGTTGCCGTAACTTTGCGCAAAGCTTTTATCGGAAATCAACTGAGCGTCCTCAGCCGTCAGGTTTTCCATTACCGCTGCCGCTGCGTTCGGATCGGCATTCTGAAGTGCCGTAAAATATGCGACAACAATCGAATTTATGTCCTGCGTTCCGCCATCGGATGTTTCCGCCGTTTTCGGCGTTTCCGTCACTTCCGCCGAATCGGGCGTCTGAGTCCGGGACGAATCCTGACTCTGAGAAGCATCCTGCGTCTGCGGGTCATCCTGACTTTGAGAAATTTCCTGACTCTGCTGAATTTCTCCCGTTTCGGCTCCGCCTTTGTTCATGGCGGCTTTAACCGCCAACGCTATTACAATAGCCGCGGCCGCAATTATGGCAATAAGAATAATGTATCTTAAATTATCGGAGATCCACTCCTTTACGGGATGTTCCTGTCTTTTTTTTCTGCTGTTTTTTTCAGTCATCGGCACTCCCCCTCAACTGTTTTTCCTTGAATCATATAACGGGGGCTGTCGCATTATACATCCTCTTTGTATAGTGCGACAGCCTCATCATCAATGTTCGCAAACACGCCTGGAGGGAATCGAACCCCCGCCACACGGCACCGGAAACCGTTGCTCTATCCCCTGAGCTACAGACGCCTGAAACTGCATAAAGAGCAGTTTTCGTTATAATATCATAGCGGTTTTTTCTTGTCAAACCCGACGGCTTCTTTACGTTAACCTGCTTTTTGCTGTTTTGGTCAAATATAAAACCGCCTGCCTGTACCCTTCAAAACCCATGCCGGAGAAACTTTTTTCACAGGCCATACCGGCATAGGATATCTGTCTGAAATCCTCTCTTGAGGCGATATCGGAAATATGAACTTCGACAGCCGGAAGCCCCACGGCTTTCAGGGCATCCAAAATCGCCACGCTCGTATGCGTATAAGCCGCCGGATTTATTACTATACCGTCAAAAACGCCGTATGCGCTCTGGATCTTATCCACTATATCTCCCTCATGGTTGGACTGAAAACATTCGACTTCAATCCCTGCCTCATCAGCACTCTTTTTGATAAAATCAAGCAATGCCGCGTAGTTTTCTTTTCCGTAAATATCCGGTTCCCGCAAACCGAGCATATTAATGTTGGGGCCGTTTATCACAAGTACTTTCAATATGATCCTCCTGTCATTTTCTTAATGCATCGTAAGGCCGAATCCCGACTGAGTTAAAATCGCCTTAACGGTCTCGTCCTTAGATTTGTTATTATCTATAATGACATCCGCAAATCTCTCATATCCGGGCTTTCGCACTTCATACATTTTATTCAAGTCCGCGTTTTCAGAAAGCGGCCTGCCTTTCCTCGCCAAACGTTCCGGATCCCGTTTAATCCAGAAAATCGTGCCGTTTTGATGAAGGCTGTCATAATTCTCATCTCTGGTAATACAGCCGCCCCCGGTGGCAATTATTTTGCCGGAGAGCTTCCCGAGTGCCGCTATGGCCTCACTCTCTCTGTCACGAAACATGGCTTCTCCGTTTTTTTGCATATAATCCGGTATGCTCATTCCGGTATTTTTAATTATTTCCGCATCGGAATCCAGCACTTCACGGTTTAAAGCCCTTCCCAAAAGCTTTGCTGCCGTTGTCTTGCCGCAGCCGGGCATGCCTATCAGGATAATGTTTTTCATGTCCGATTCCAGCACTTTTACGATCCTATGGATCTCGCTTTCGGAAATCTGCTCGCCCGAAAACAGTTCTGCGGAGCGTTTTGCCTGTCCGACAAGCATATAAAGCCCCCCAAATGCGGGTATTCCCATCTTTTCGGCCTGCAGCATCAGCGCCGTCCGAAACGGGTTGTAAATGATATCGATAACACCTTCGCATTTCGTAAACAAATCCATTTTCAGCGGGCTTTTCCCGTTGTCGGGATACATTCCCACCGGCGTTGTATTTACAATGACCCTTGCGTCTTTGTGCTTTTCCAGATTTCCGTAATTATTTTCGCCCTGTCTGCTTATAATCACCGTTTCGGCTCCCAGACTTTTAAGCGCAGCGCAGACTGAAACGGACGCTCCGCCGCTGCCCAGGATAAGGCATTTCTTTTCGCTTACATTTATCTTTGAATATTCGACTAATTTTAAAAATCCGTAAGCGTCGGTATTGTCTCCGAAAATACTCCCGTCGGCTCTTTTAACCAGGGTATTGCAGCTTCCGATCTTTTCCGCAAAAGACGAAAGCTCATCACAGAGTTCAGCCGCCTTTTTTTTGTAAGGAATCGTGACATTCAATCCGTCCCATTCCCCCTCTTTGATAAAGTCCGTCAGCTCATCTTCGGTTTTTTCGTAAAGTCTGTATTCATAATCCGCAAGCATCTTATGGATAGCAGGAGAATAACTGTGAGCGAGTACTTTTCCCAACAGCCCGCACTTTTTCATTTATATCACCTCGCTGTAGCTTCCGAGATACTCGAAACTTTCGCACACTTCATGGAGCTCTCCCATCAGAGCCGGGATCTCCGGGGCATAAACAGGCATGTCCAGATCCAGATAAAACATAAATTCAAATTCTTTTTCCGGAAGCGGCCGGCTTTCCAACTTGACAAGGTTGATCCCGAGAGCATTTATCCTTGCAAGAAGTTTGTAAAGAGAGCCGGCCTCATGCGGCAGAACAGCCATGACCGACGTCCTGTGCGCTCCCGGATATATCTCAAGTTCTTTTGAAATAACTATAAACCGGGTATAGTTGTTGCTCTGATCCTGAATATCCGCCCTTACGCAATCCAGATCATAATATTTCATGCAAAGGGAAGAAGATATCGCCGCCACATCTTTTCTTTCGGATTCAGATACATTTTTAGCGGCAATTGCCGTATTTTCACATGGCGTTACTTTTACGTCCTTTAACGAACTTAAGAATTCATTGCACTGGCCGATGGCCTGAGGATGTGAAAAGATTTCTTTTATGTCTTCCAGCTTTGTTCCCGGCTGTGCCAGAAGGTTATGTTCTATCTTTACCCTTATGCTGCGTACGATCTTGAATTTATAATCCATCATCAGATCATAAACGGAATTTACGGAGCCGGCCGTGCTGTTCTCTATCGGAAGCACCGCATATCGGCAAAGCCCTTTCTCAACAGCCTTGAACACCCCTTTGAAACCGGAGAAAAACATGATATTCGCGTTTTTAAAAATCCTGTCGCAGGCGATCTGCGAATTTGCTCCGTCGATACCCTGGCAGGCCACGCTTGCCCGCTCCGGAAAAATCAAAGGAGTTCTTTCAACGGCTTCTTTTATACTCCGTGTTATATCCGGAGCCTCGTCATAAAGCTTATGCTGACAGCTTCTTGAAAGTTCCATGATATAACGCATAAACTCCGGCGTATATCCTCTGTATTTTTCGGGAGTCTGTTCCGTAACCATCTGAACCTTTTCTCTTTCCCTTTTTAAATCCAGAATGGGAAGGCCGTTTTCTTTTTTATAGGCCGCTATCTGCTCGGACACTTCCATGCGCTGCGAAAACAGCTTTATGATCTCTTCGTCTATTTTATCTATCCTTGCTCTGTAATCCGATGTGTCTGCTGACATTGCGGTTCTCCTTTTCTACTGATTTTTGTAATATAATCCGGCTTTTTATCTCAAAGACCGCGTTTTACCGTTTTCTGCTTCCAAGAAGCGCATCATATACCGCCAGCGCGGCGGCGGCCTCCACGACCGGCGCGGCTCTCGGCACTATGCACGGGTCATGTCTGCCTGTGATCTTAAGTTTTGTCTCCTGCAGGCTTTCAAGATCTATACTTATCTGCTCTTTTTCTATGGAAGGTGTCGGTTTAAACGCCGCCCTGAATATCAGCGGCATTCCGTTTGTAATACCGCCCAATATGCCGCCGCAGTTATTGGTTTTCGTTTTGATCTTTTCGCCTTCAACGCAGAATTCGTCATTGTTTTCACTTCCCGACAGGGCCGCGCACGCAAAACCGTTTCCGAATTCTATGCCTTTTACCGCGGGAATTCCAAAGACTATCGAGGCAATCCTGTTTTCCATCCCGTCAAACATGGGATCGCCTATCCCGGCCGGGAGCCCCGTTATAATACATTCAACCACACCGCCGACCGAATCTTTTTCCGCTTTTTTTGCAGCTATCAGGGCGCGCATCCTTTCTCCGCATTCATCATTTACCACCGGAAACGCCTTTTCGGCCGTGGAGGAAATGAGTTCTCCTTCGTCTTTAATCCCTCCTATTGAATATATCCTTGAGATTACCTCTATTCCTTCTTTGGACAAAAGCTGTTTTACTATCCCTCCGGCTATGCACAAAGGCGCGGTAAGCCTGCCTGAGAAATGGCCGCCGCCTTTATAATCTCTTGACTCGCCGTATTTTACATATGCGGTAAAATCGGCATGTCCGGGCCGCGGAACCTTTCGCAGTTCTTCATAATCTTTTGACCTTATATCGGCGTTCATTATGATTGCGGCAATGGGAGTTCCACAGGTTCTGTTTCCGACCAGACCTGAAATGAACTCCGGCCTGTCCGTCTCTTTTCTGGAAGTTGAAAAATCATTTTTACCCGGAGCTCTCCTTTCAAGGAACCTGTGGAGTTCATCGAAATCAATGCTGCTGCCGGGCGTTATGCCCTCAAGCGTCATTCCGATCCCTTTTGAATGAGACTGTCCGAAAATCGTAAGCCTTATATTTTCTCCCCAGCTGCTGCTCATTTAACCACCTCCATGGATTCAAAATCTTTCCAGAAATCCACATAAGATTTCTTTACGCATTCGGCCCCTTCTACCGTGACCTCTCTTTCACACACCGAAGCCGCTACCGCCGCCGACATGGCAATCCTGTGGTCTCCGAAAGAAACGGTCCGTCCGCCTTTAAGCCTCTTTCTTCCCGTGATCACAAGTCCCGTTTCGTTCTCTTTTATATCCGCTCCGAGCGCGCTTAACATCTTCGATACGGCAGTCAGCCTGTCCGATTCCTTATAGCGCAGGCGGGCGGCGTTTATTATTCGCGTAACGCCATCCGAAGCCGCGGCAACAACGCTGAGTACGGGAACTGAATCAGGTATGCCGGAAGCATCTATGACCTGTCCTTTAAGATTCCCTTTTTTTATGAATATTCCGTCATTGTTTTCACGTATCTCGGCTCCGAAAGCTTTCAATATCTTAATAACAGCCTTATCCGGCTGTGATGAAGCCATGTTCATCCCCCTTATAAGAACCCCCTTTTCGGAAAGAGCTCCCATACACAGGAAAAACGCAGCTGAGGACCAGTCGCCTTCAACCGTCGAAACAGAAGGCATGTCAAACCGCTGCCTGCCCGGAATCTTATAGACATTATCCGTCTTTTCGAAAACAATACCTGCCTGTTTTAAGGCGTCCTCCGTCATTAAAATATAGTTTTCTGATTCTATGGGCTTTTCAACGGTAAGAGTGCTGTCTTCATCCAGATTCGGAAGCGCCATAAGCAGTCCCGATATGTATTGCGAAGAAACATTTCCGGGAATATTGTAGTTGCCGCCGCTCATTTTTCCTGACGCCATTCTGGCATCTCCTTCAAAAGACACATTTATCCCGTGTTTCATAAGTTCGTTGTACAAAGGCTCCATGGGGCGCAAAGCAAGCCTCCCTTTCAAGTGAAAAACACAGGTTTCGCCAAGCGCGCACGCGACCGGCAGCAGAAATCTGAATGTGGAACCGCTCTCATTGCAGTGCAGATGTTTTTCGGATTCTGTCTTAATGCGGCTGACGGGTCTGATCTTTAAAACGCCCTCCCCGTTTTCGCTTATATCTGCTCCGAGAGCATTAAGACAGTTAATCGTCGCCGCTATATCTTCCGAAACACCGTCACATTCAAGCTCTGAATAATTCCCCGAAAGCGCCGCGCATATCAAAAGGCGGTGCGCCTGTGATTTGGATGCGGGGATTTTAAGGCTTCCGCTTCTCATGCCCTCTTTTATGATCCGAATCATTTTATCCCTCCGTTTATCATGCGTCTTATAAGCTCCTTCCCGGACACGTCCTCGATAAAGCAGCTGCCAATCTTTTCGGGTATAACGAGTTTCACGCTGCCGCCGGAGGCCTTTTTATCGGACAGGACATATTTAATCATATCTTCAAGGCTGTAATCAATCTGCACGGGAAGCCCGTATTTTTGAAGCGCGTCCAGTAAATCGTCAAGCACTCTCTTTTCACAGATACCGTCATGCGCGGCGCTTCGGGTTATGGCTGCCATACCCATGGCGACGCCCTCTCCGTGAGATACGGAAAAATCACTGCAGCTCTCGGCCGCGTGTCCGAAAGTATGTCCGAAGTTAAGCAGCATCCTCTCTCCGGTATCAAATTCATCCTCACGCACTATATCTCTTTTTATCTCGACACATCTCGCGATTATCTCTTCGAGGCGGTCTTTTATATGATTTTGCACAGCAAACTTAAATAATCCTTCGTCCCTTATCATCCCGTATTTTATGATTTCCGCGCAGCCGGAATTGAACTCTCTTTCGGAAAGGGTATTTAATGTTTCCGTATCGCAGATCACAAGCGATGGCTGATAAAAACATCCGGCCTGATTTTTCCCGCCTTTAAGATCCACCGCTGTCTTTCCTCCGACGGAAGAGTCTACCGCCGCAAGCAGCGTTGTGGGAAGCTGCACGTACCTTATGCCTCTTTGATAAGTGGCCGCCGCAAAGCCCGCCAGATCACCGGTCACGCCGCCGCCGAGCGCGAATATCATATCGCTTCGCGTAACATGCGCAGCGCACATAAATTCAAGAATCTCCGAATATGTTCTGAGATTTTTGCTTGCCTCTCCATGCGCAAATACAAATACTTCCGTATGCAAAGAACATTTTTCAAGCTCCGATTTCAGGAGCCCTGCGTATAACGGATATACTGTATCATCCGATATAATAACCGCCGTCTTTGCGTTTTCTTTTATTCGTTTTATATATTGCGAGCTTTTTTTAAGCAGTCCGCTTCCTATAAGCACATCATACTCTTTAGATGCATCGATATGAACCGATCTCATCATCCGTCCACCTCTTCTTTTCGTTTCTTTCCTTCTTCCAAAAGCGCGATGAGCCTTTCACGGTTCTCTTCTTTGATTGCGTCTTTATATGCCTGAAGATTGTCTATGAGTATGTCTATCTCCTCTATGAGATAGTCTTTGTTTTCCAGAAAAAGCTCCGTCCACATATGAGGGTTCAGCCAGGCTACCCTTGTCATATCCTTGTAACTTCCGGCCGAAAACCCGTTATGCGTCAAAGCTGAAGGGCTTTTTATATAGGCGCTCGATACCACATGAGCCAGCTGGGATGTAAATGCAATCATCCTGTCGTGGTTTTCGGCGGTCGTGACCGAGATCCTGTCAAATCCACAGGGCTCAAGCAGCTTTTTTACTTTATCCAAGAGCATGATATCATCAAAATCAGGAGGTACTATAACCATGGGTGCTCCGTTATACAGGTTGTTTTTTGAATATTTAAAACCCGAATACTGTGTTCCCGCCATAGGATGGCCGCCCAGATAAGTAAAGCCGTATTTTTTCGCAATTATCATTCCTTCTTCAAATATCACTCTTTTTGTGCCGCAGCAGTCAATTACCACGGGGTTTTTCCCTATAACGCTCCCGAAATCCCGGAGAAACTCAGCCGCGGCATGCGGGTACAGGCATATCAGCACCAAATCACAGCCCGAAATGTTTTCTTTTGTAAGATCGCCCGAGGCGGCATTTGCAAGCTTGGCAAATTCCACCATATTTTTATCAAGATCCCTTACCAGAACCGTATGGCCGTCGTTGCTGTAGGCTCTTGCAAACGAACCTCCGATAAGACCCAGACCGACTATACCTACCGTCATTTTACCGCCTCCCTTACTGCCATGACTTTTTTATGCAGCACCGCATAATCCTCCGGCCTGAGCGACTGGGCTCCGTCGCAGAGCGCGTGCAGCGGATCATTGTGTACTTCTATTATGAGTCCGTCCGCACCACAGGCCGCCGCCGAAAGCGCCATGGGCTGAACCATTCGCGCTATCCCGGTCGCATGACTCGGATCGACAATGACGGGCAGATGCGTGAGTTCGTGAAGCATTGGAACCGCCGACAGATCCAGCGTGTTTCTGAAATAGTCGCTGTAAGTCCTGATACCTCTCTCGCAAAGGATAACACGATCGTTTCCGCTGGCAATTATGTATTCCGCACTCATCAAAAGCTCTTTCAATGTGTTTGCAAGACCTCTTTTAAGCAGAATAGGCTTCCCGGTTTTTCCGAGTTCTTTCAGAAGATCGAAATTCTGCATATTTCTGGCTCCTACCTGAAGCATATCCACGTCCTCAAAAAGAGGAATGTCGGTTATGCTCATGATCTCCGTAACAATAGGCAGTCCGGTTTCGGCTCTCGCGGCTTTTAAAAGCTCTATCCCTTCTCCTTTAAGTCCCTGAAAATCATAAGGGGATGTTCTGGGCTTAAATGCTCCTCCGCGAAGCATGTTCGCTCCGGCGGCTTTTACGGCCTTTGCGACTTCCGTTATCTGCGAAAGCGACTCCACCGAACAGGGACCGGCTATCATACAGAAATGTCCGCCGCCGATCTTAACGTCGCCGACTTCAATTACCGTGTCTTCCGGATGGAATTTTCTGTTTACGCATTTAAAAGTTTCGGATACGCGCTTCACCGAATCTACTATTTCGAGGCTTTCGATAAGCTCAGTATCTATTTTGCTTGTGTTTCCTATCAGTCCGAGAACGGTCTGGTATTCACCCGCAGACTCGTGAACCCCTATCCCTAAGCTCTTAAGCCATTCGATAAGCTGCTCCTTTTTTTCCTCTCCCACGTTTTCCTTTATTACTACAATCATGATCTTTTCTCCTTTGATAATAAATAAATAAAAAGGCGGCTCGGATGTGCCGAACCGCCCGTAAAGAATTAATTTATGATTATGCCTGTCAATGCATCACAAATTACCCTTACTGCGGCCCGCCGTAAAGTAAAAGTAAAAATAAAAGAATGCATTGTTTTTAGCGTTCATGGTTTTCCTCAAAAATTTTGATTTGATTCAGCGCGGCAAAGCGCCGATTTGTTTGCAGTATAGCACCGCGGATTTATGGTGTCAATATTTTATTGGTATTTTTTATGCCGCGTCTTATACGTTCAATGCTCTTATATACATCCTCTTTTTTGTTGCATTCAACCGTAAAAGATACGTCCCGCGGCAGCTCTTTTATACGCTTAAATATTTCTGTTATGTTCATGATTCCATCCCCGAAAGCCAGATGCTGATCATCCCGGCAGTTGTCGTTTTGCGTAGAGCCGTGATTATCATGAACATGGATATGAAAAATATAAGGCGCTAAAGAGCCCATCCACTTTTCTGGCGGGTAAGCCGAATAACACTGGGCGTGACCCAAATCGAGGCAGATGCCGAAATTTTCATGTCGTTTTCCGACAAGGCGGACCAGATCAAGCAAAGGTTCGATCTCCCTGTCCAGAACGTTTTCGACACATACCGGAATATCGGAATGACTCTCTAAAAATTCATCCCAGAAAGCGGCCGTATGCTCGGCCCACCCTTGCGAAAAATAAACATTCGGGATCATGCCGCTGTGGAAAATGATCTTTTCCGCGCCCGTTTCCACAGCTCCGGTATATGCTTCATGAAAACGTCTCAAGGTAAGTTTTCTGGCATGCGAATCAAACGAAGCGGGGTTTATGTCCAGAAACGGGCCGTGTACCGTAAGCGGCGGATTCCCGAACAGCCGCAGTGTTCTTTTAACCTCAGCGATCGTATCATTAAGCGAATCCAGATTTTCCGCTATCCCGAAGCGGATCGTCTCAAGCCCGCAGCCGGTTTCTTTAATTATCTCCCGCAGCTCCCCTTCCTCCAGAAGCTCTGAAACATATATTATCATTTTCAGTCCAAATCCAGATCCTGAAGCGATCTCACAATCTCTTTCTGTCTCTCATAAAACATCAGTTCTTTATTGTTTTCAAAATATTCTTTGCATCCGTATCTGCTGATAAAACGCGCGGCATGATTGCTTATTGTAAGCTCAGTCACAAGTATAAGCATCTCCTGTCCGCCCTCGAAAGCATCCTTGCAGAAGATAAACACATTCGAAAGCTTCCTGCCCGCCTCTTCGGCCATGACCTTCAGCTCCTTAACATACCTGTCGTAATCCTTTTTGACAAGTTTGAACGCCGCTGCCGCATTCTCGGGCTTTGCCTCCCTGAGCTTCTTTTTTTCTTCGCCAAGCAGCTCTATCACATTATGCATCCTGTATTCCGACTCAAGCGAAAGCGAGCATGCCTCTTTTCCCAATCTCATCTCAGTACGTTTAAGATCAATGCTTTCGTCTATGACGGTGATCATGTCGGCATCCTGCTTTGCAGTCTTTGTCCTGATGTTCTTAAGCACCGCAAGGTAATCGGTCAGAACATCCTCACGCACACACACTTTTTTGATTTCTTCGAGTATGCCGTCCAAAAGCAGTCCCAGTATCGTAAGCCTTTCGTCAAATCTGGCGGCTCTGGCATTTTCCTTTACATCCTCGGTGGTGTTGCCCGCCAGAATCTCATTAACCTTGTAATCAGTCTGATATTTTTTATAAAGGTCATAATAAACGGCAAAGCTTTTGGCTATCCTTCTGTGCTGGATATACTGGGAAATAAGATTCGCCTTTACAGGAATATCGTTTTTTTCGTAAAGTTTTATCATATCGGAAAGATCCGACCAGCCGCGGGCGGTAACGAATTCTTTTCCGTCTATAGTTGTCTCTATATTATAAAAATCAGCCTGTTTGATATCCAGATAAGTCATTATCGAGGCATGTACGCCCGATACATAAGCAAACTCTTTCCATACGTCATAGTCAGGCTCCACATTGATCCTTTTCATACGATCCAGTGTAACTATATCGAATTCACGAACGGAGTTATTGTACTCCGGAGGGTTTCCGGCGGTTACGACTATCCATCCGTCAGGCACGTTATGACGTCCGAATATTTTATACTGCAGGAACTGAAGCATGGCCGGAGCGAGTGTTTCGGATACGCAGTTGATCTCATCCAGGAAAAGGATTCCCTCTTTGTATCCGGTGGATTCTATCATGTCATATACAGAAGCTATGATCTCGCTCATGGTGTATTCCGACACCTCATACTGCGTCCCGCCGTAATCCTTTTTTACGATAAAAGGAAGTCCGAGAGCGCTCTGTCTGGTGTGATGAGTCATCGAATAAGAAACAAGCCCCACGCCAAGCTCCGAAGCGATCTGCTCCATGATGGCGGTCTTTCCGATACCCGGAGGCCCTATCAGGAAAATCGGTCTTTGTTTTTCTATCGGGATAATATATCCGCCGTATTCGTCCTTGCTGAAATAGGCGATCATGGCGTTGCGGATTTCTTCTTTAGCCTGCTTGATATTCATATAAAAATCCTCTCGTTCTTTTATAGTTTAAATACATCTTTCAAGACTTCGTCTTTGCGCAGCATAAGCTTTATGGCCCACGGCGGCAGATCGGGATTGTTGTTTCCGTCATCCACAAACACAAAAGCCGTTTGGTATTTTGGCTTTCGGGCCGGGAAAATGCCGTGACCGTCCGTAAAATAAATCAGTCCTTTGAGTTCACTGAGCTCCCTGTTTTCGATAAGTCTGTCAACTTCCTCAAACACCGGTCTGAAATCGGTACCTCCCAGACCCTTTATCTTCATGGTTTTAATATATTCATCAAATTCATTTTGATCCGTAATCTTGACATGATCCTGAATAATGGAATCACATAAAAAAATGTGCAGATTTATCTTTGAAAAGAAAGATTCGGTGCTTTTCAGGACGTTGTATGTCTTTTGTACAAAGGCCTGTACCACCTCGCCCCGCACGGAGCCCGAGGTATCGATGGCGATGACGAACTCTCTGATCCTTTTTATTTCTTTGTTTTCAAGAGGTTCTATCAGGGGCATGTTTTTGTACAGCTTCAGCCCGTATGTATAAAACACATAGTCAAAGTCGTCGTCATTTATTTTCATTACTTCGCCGATTACTGCAAATTTTTTCAGAAAGGCGGTGTAATCGTATTTTTCGCGATGCAGTTCTTCCAGATTTTGAATTATATCACCTGCGCTGTCGCCGCGTTTTTTGGCAAAAGTCTCCATGTTGAGATGAAGTCTGGAAGCTATCTCCATCCACGTCTGAGCCTGACGGGCGCGCAGGCCTTTTATGTCGTTGCCCGCCTTTTCTTCGTCACGTCCGCCTTCTTCCTCTTCTCCGGCATTGGCATCGATCCTGTCCAGCGGCACCTTTTCCTGAATCTGATACCATATCCTGTGATCATCGGCTAAGAAAAGAAAATGAAGTCTCCTCTGCTCATCTTCCGAAATGTCGGAATCCAGCAGATATCTGTATATCTGCTCGGCGGTCATGGATCTTACCCCTTTTTCTATCTTTTGAAATTCGGGCAGCTGTTTCTTTTCTCTTTTTGCGGCCGTCGAATCAAGCCCGAGGGAGGTGATCGAATGTTCGACCGCGATATCGCACGCCAGATCCCACAGATTCCGCTGAAGGTTTTGAGCTCCATACATGTGCTGATAAATACAGTGCAGCACTACATGCAGATAATCCCTGACCGGAACCTGTTTTTCCATTATATAGTTTGAAAGAACATACTCGGGATTGTAATACAAAAACAGTCCGTCCGTATAAAGCGTCCCCTCGATGTCCGACTGGTACCTGAACTGACTCAGCGCTTCGTCCAGAAACCTTAAGTTTACAAGCAGTGTGTTTCTGGAAAGTTCAAGGACGTCCTGTGCCATTTTATTCATTTTTTGAATATGTTCGGTTTTATCAGCCATAAACCCTCCGCCGACACATGCCGGCTCATCATACTTTCAGCCATAATGCGGGACAGACACAATATACATTGCTTCCGAGATCCCCGAAATCATTGATGCTCCCGTCGGTATTTACGTAGGACATATTGTTTCTGCCGAAGCCGCAGGAGCGCAGCCACCATATACAGTTGTCGTCATTGTCCGCCAGATTACGCTTTCTCGCATAGGGCGTAACTTTTCTGATTCTTGAGCCGTTATCCGAAAAGAAATTTTTCGCTTCGTCTATGTTGAGCAGAAAAACCCTGTCTTTCGTGTCGTTTCCCGCTTTGCCTTTCCATTTTCTGGTTCCCGGGTTTTTATTTATTACGGGTATGATGCGTTCCCGTTCTTTTTCCATAAAGGCTCTGTCTATGAATACTTCTTCGAGCCATTTCCGCATATTGGAGTCTTCCCATTTTACTTCGTTGAAGCCGAACTCCATCACTCCGGTTTCAATAGCGTATTTTGAAATGATAAAGACTTTTCCTTCATCCTGCCTGAGCACCTCCCATTCTATGGGTTCGGGCAGCGCGCCTTTGCGGTTTGACTGGATATATGTGCCAAGCCTGATGGTCTCGCCTTTTACATAATATGCCGTAGGCCTTGTCTTTATGCCGAATTCCATATCCATTTCATTGTCTTGCGCCGCCTCTATGAAATCGGCGTTATAATGTTCGGCCTTATAATTCAAAAGGCAGGAAATCGGCTCTCTTTCGTTTGTTTCTATGGCCTTGTCGATATATCTGTTGACCATCGTATATACAAAAAAACCGTCCGAATATCCTTCTTCTTCCCATGTCTTCTCTTTCTTTCTCAAATAGTCAAAATAAAGACAAAGCAGATCATATTTCCCGGCATCAAAGAGGTTCTCCATGAGTTCTTTTATATTGGTGTTCAGATAAGATTCAACCGATCTGCAAATCTTAAGATCAGCTTTTTCCCATATGTCCGGACGCATAAGATAATCCGATACCAGAGCCGTCTTCCCTTGCGAAGAAAGTTTTCCAAAACTGATCTTTTTGAACCAGAGCCCGTTATCATAGGTATGAGCCCAGTTAAAATACAGCTCCGACAGATATGCCCTTCTTTCTTCCTGCGAAAAATCATTGATAATCTTATTTGTCCGGTTGAGCATAACCTGCTCTATTTCCCGAACTTTACCGTATCTGTCAACCTCCCAGTCTCCGGGATATTTCAGAAAATGCCTTATTAAAGAAATCTGAACCGTAAAGGTCCGGTCGACTATACTATATTCCGGATCCGTCCATGCAAAAAACAGTTCGGCTTTCATCAGATACATCTCTTCCAGATCCCTGCGCTGAATGGCCTTAATCCAGAATTTCGTCTTTTTTGCCCTGACCGGATTGTAGATAAGGTATTTTGTTTTTCCGCACGGCGGACATACCGTGCCGCCTTTTGATTTTATTATGTTAATCAGTTCGTTTCTTTTGTCGCCGGATATTCCGAGCAGAGAAAAGGCCGCGTTTTTAAAATCTATGTTCCCGCTGCCTTTTGGTATATCAGACAGCTTTTTAAGCATATCGTCCATATAAGCCGTTTCCTTACAGTATCCTGAGCAGTCCCTGCACTGCGGCATGCTCGTTTTTTATTAAATAAAATTATATCACGCAATGATTTTATATACAATCTTTATAAACTGTGATATATGATTCTATTTGTTGATTTCAAATAATTCAATTTATAAAATGGGCTGTCGCGCTATACAAAGAGCATGAATATTCTGAAAGGGACATCCGCAACGCCGGTACTTAGCGAACGCAAGCGAAAGCGTTGCGTGAGGTTAGTACCGCTGCGTGAGGACTTAGCGCGAGCGGTCCCTGGAAGAATACTCATGCTACTGTATATTGCGACAGCCCATTTAGTTTCCACAAAACCACAGCCACGAAGAGAATCTTTGGCTTCAGAGATTGATTTCGGCCGAGTCGGCGTTTACATCTGCGATAAGCGGTTTAATCTTTTCAAGGAAGTCCGTTACCTGCGCCGGACATCTGCCTATATAAAGAGACGGTTTGAGAAGCTCGTTCATCTCCGTTTCGGTCATTCCGAACTCTTTTTTTGCCGCAAGACGTGAAAGCAGATCACATTCTTCCCCGTTTTTCATCTTCGCGGTGGCTTCCATCGAACATTCTCTTATGATCTCGTGCAGCTCCTGACGGTCTCCGCCTCTTTTTACGGCTTCCATCATGAGGTTTTCAGTGGCGATAAAAGGCAGATATTCTTTTACCGTCCTTTCGACTATTTTTTCATTTACATGTAATCCGTCCGTCACGTTTTGAGCCAGCCGCAGAATAGCGTCGGCGCATAAAAAGCCTTCCGGCATCGAAATACGTCTGTTCGCCGAATCATCCAGTGTCCTTTCCATCCACTGGGTGGAAGCGGTCATGGGTGCGTTAAGCGCGTCTGCCATAAGATATCTGGCAAGCGAGCATATACGTTCGCTCCTCATGGGATTGCGTTTATATGCCATGGCTGAGGATCCGATCTGGTTTTTGCCGAAAGGTTCCTCAACCTGCCTGTCGTGCTGAAGGAGCCTGATATCGTTTGCCATACGGTAGCAGCTCTGCGCTACGGATGAAAGCGCGTTCAGTATCCTGCTGTCAACCTTTCTCGGATATGTCTGTCCGCAGACATCAAAGCATTCGTCAAAACCGAAATCGGCGGCGATCCGTCTGTTCAGTTCATTTATCTTTTCGTCATCGCCGGCAAAAAGCTCCACGAAACTGGCCTCCGTGCCCGTAGTTCCCCGGCAGCCCAGAAATCTGATGTTTTCCAGAGCGAAATCAATCTCTTTCAAATCAGATACGAAATCCTGTATCCAGAGCGTCGCTCTTTTTCCTACCGTAACAAGCTGTGCCGGCTGATAGTGGGTATATCCGAGTGTGGGAAGATCTTTATATTTTTCAGCAAAAACGCTTAAATTCGCTATAACGACCTGAATACTGCCACGGATATACTTGAGAGCGTCCCTGTAAATAATCAGATCCGCATTGTCGGTAACATAACAGCTTGTGGCTCCCAGATGGATGATACCGGCCGCCGAAGGCGCAACTTTTCCGTATGCATAAACATGAGCCATAACGTCATGACGCACTTCTTTTTCTCTTTTTTTTACGACCTCATAATCGATATCCTTAAGATGAGCCTGAAGCTCATCCACCTGCCCCGGCGTGATCGGAAGCCCCAGCTCCATCTCATGCCTTGCAAGCGATATCCAGAGTTTTCTCCATGTCTGAGTACGCACATCTGCGGAAAACAGATTAAGCATGTATTCGGATGCGTAGCGCGATGACAGAGGTGATTCGTATTTGCTTGTCATATCTGGACATACTCCTTATGTTTTTGTCTGACTTAATTATGCATGCTCCGTGAGACGCTTCATCATCTCATCGTAGGCTTCCTCAACTCCGCCTAAGTCACGGCGGAATCTGTCTTTGTCAAGCTTTTCACCGGTTTTGCTGTCCCAGAATCTGCATGTGTCGGGACTGATTTCATCGGCGAGCACTATGCTGCCGTCCGAAGTCTTTCCGAATTCAAGTTTAAAATCCACGAGCGTTATACCGGCTTCTTTCCAAAATTCTTTAAGGAAATCATTTACCGCAAATGCGTATTTTTTTATTGTGTCTATCTCTTCTTTCGTCGCTAATTTAAGCGCGAGAGCATGATATTCATTTATCAGAGGATCGCCCAAATCGTCATTTTTATAAGAAAATTCAATAGTCGGAGATTCAAATTCAATGCCTTCGCTGACCCCGTATCTCTTTGAAAACGAACCTGCGGAAATGTTTCTGATGATAACCTCAAGCGGAACAATCGAAACTTTTTTAACAACCGTTTCCCTGTCGTTTATTTCTTCAACGAAGTGCGTCGGAACTCCCTCTTTTTCAAGCTTCGACATGAGCATATTGCTCATTTTATTGTTAATGACACCTTTTCCGGTAATAGTTCCTTTTTTAAGTCCGTTAAATGCCGTAGCGTCATCTTTATACGAAACTATCAGAAGTTCCGGGTCTTCCGTCCTGTAAACTTTCTTTGCCTTGCCTTCGTAAAGCTGTTCTTTTTTTGTCATGTAATGCTACCTCCGTTATATTTCACATATTCAGTAATCCTACATTTTTTAAGCGAATTTGTCAATCTCGCTCAACTGTCAAACCCTATGACATGGCTGTCCTTTTTCTTTCTGTTAAGACTGTTTTTGCCTACTTTGGCGGCAAGTATAAAGTCACATGACGTAAGCACTGTCGGGTCGCTGCCGTCCATTTCGCAGCGCACGGCAGCCTTGCTCATTGTCGAGTCAAACAGGTTGTTCACGAACCTTGCGCTGGTAAATTCTTTATCCGACGCCATTTCGGCATAAAGCTTATCAAAATATTCCCTTACGGCCTCTTTTAATCCTGTCCCCGGAACATAGCCGTTTTCGGGTATGAGTTTCATAAAGATTTCGGTCAGCTCCGCGTCTGTAAAGCGCTCAAATTCCGCTTTGTAAGGCACAAGCTCTTTGAGATCCGGATGCATATCTTCCAATCCGTCTATCTCTTTTTGAG
The DNA here is from genome assembly GCA_964389285.1 of uncultured Lachnospiraceae bacterium. GTDB lineage: Bacteria > Bacillota > Clostridia > Lachnospirales > Lachnospiraceae > Alectryocaccobium. The sequence goes on from CAYMCZ010000003.1 coordinate 31,255, forward strand.
TCCCCGCAAAAACAACTATCAAATCTTCGGCATGAACCCTCATCTGCGTTATGATCGTACTTAAAGCGTCATCCACGAGTTCTTCATAACTGATAACATCATCCGCCCTGTCGGCTCTGCATTCCTTTTCGGAAGATTTGTTGTTTCCGTACTCCTTTGGGGAATTAATCACTATCACCGAACCGTACGCATCTCTCAGAAGGGACATGGCCTTTGGCATCGTGGCTCCGTCACAAAAACCGATAAAGTCATCCAGTCTGTATTCAAAATATCTTCCCTTTTCGAGAATGCCGTTTTCTTTCAGATATTTTGCCACGATTTTTGCCGATAAAGTCTTTCCCGTTCCGGGATCTCCTATGAAATACATATGCTTGTATCCTGACGGATCCGCCTTGATTCCGGCAAAAATCTCTTTTAACTGTTTCTTTATTTTCTCTTTTCCGGTCAGCTTTGACATCAGATACGCCGAATCCAGATCCGCAAGCCTGCTCTGTGAAAGCTTTTGCACCGCGTTGCCGTCTATAGTCAGGGTAACCCTTCCGCTTTCTATAAGGCTTTTCTGCTTCAGATATATCATTTCATCGGCTACTTTCCGAATGGTCGCATAACCGTAAAAATGTCCGTCGGATCTTTCTTCGGTAATCCTGAGACGAAAAACCTCCATGGCTTTTTCATCCGGCTCAAATCCCGCCTCCTGGATATAGCTGACCGCCAGATCCGCCATATAATCCAAAGACCACGGTTCAAAGCTGATTACCCTGAGTGAAAACAGATCCTGAATATGTTCGGCAACGCTTCGCAATACCGTTTTTTCTATATACGGCACTCTGAAAACAAACACGAAATCACCCTGTCTTCTGCAGCATTTCATCAGAAATTCCGTAAATTCGGGCTCATCCATGCCGCCTACCCACTCACTGATATCCAGACAGAGCACCATACCTCCGATTTTGTCCAGCGTGAATTGTGAAATCGCGGGAAAAGCACCGTTCATCAGAACTTCGGATGATATCGGAACTATTCCGGGCGGATTCGAAAACTCCACCAGACCGGTTTCGTTATAGAGGTCGTTTATCATATGCAGATATGTCAAAATAGCGTATTCATCGTCTTCGGTCGATATCAGAATCGCCTGATTTGTGAGGGTGAATTCCGACTCGGTCTGTTTCAGCAAAGGAGCCACGCCTCTGACTTCGTTTAAAAAATCCAGAAACTCCGGCGCATGGCTAAGCTCTTCGGGCGTGCGCGCAAACATACTGTCCGCCTTTATATCGGCGGCGTCTTCTTCCGCCGACAGAAAAGGACGTACACAGACCGGCGGATCCGCAAGCAGCACTTTAAGCAATATTCCGGCGTCAAAACGAACCGCCCTTATCTGATGGGATATGGCCTGCATGTTGTGAAACGCATTATACCAGTCCTGACTGTTTTCAGCAGTCGCTTTCACTTCCCCGATCTGATTTTTCAGGGCAGATACCGCCGCCTGCGTATCTGTGAAACTGTTCTCCACAATGGTTATAACTTCCGAAAGTTCTTCATCGGCTTCGGCTTTGGCTGCCGACTGCTCTATCCTGACGAAATAAGCGAGCAGCACTATTTCTTTTGAGAGATATCTGTTTCCCGTTTTGTTTTTTATTTCTTCTGCTGTCTTCAAGATCTTTTCCAGCATTTTGCTGTTTGAAGTCTCCATGGCGCCTCCCAACCCCGGTAAGGTTTAACTTTGCTTTTTCTCCACAATCTCGATACAGGTATCACGTATCAGATCCAGCGTTTTATGATATACCATTTCTTTTATGATGGCATTTTTGTTTTTTCTTCCGAAATCTATGAGATATTCCACTTCCAGCTCGTATATCACTGCCGATTCTTCGGCTTTTTCTTTTATATATGCCTCTATTTCATCTTCTGTCACGGTTATGTTTTCGAGAATTGATATCCTGTCTATAACGCCCTTTATTTTTATGGACTGCTGGGCCGCAGGCTTCAGCTCTTCCCTGAACTGCCTGATTTCTTTTCCGCTCATCTGAAGAAAACTGTCCAGATTCATACCGTGCTGACTCAGTTCGCGCTCGAAAGCGTTCAGATTTCTGGTGATCTCTTCTTCGATAAAAAGATTGTCAACTTCCATATCCGCCTGAGCCGCAAGGAGCCGCATCACTTCGTCCTCGGCTCTGCCGACGGCCGCGTCGTATTTGGATTTATAAATCTTCTCTCTCTCGGCAGCGTCTTTTGATTCTTCTGCCGAAACAACCGGCCTTTCCATCTGAACCTTAACTTTTCTGAAATCCGTCTTAAGCTGCACGTCCACCGGCGTAAGACAGGTGAATATTACTTCAAAGTTTTCTCCGGACTTTGCATTAAGCACTTCCCAGTCTTTCGCGATAAGCAATGTCTTTCCTTCGATATCCGTGTTTATCAGCTTTTCCCACACAGCCTGAATAAGCAGTTTTGAGGCTGTTTCCGTATCATTTTTTGCTTCCTCAAGAGCCGCTTCAAAAGACTCGGCTGCTGCTTTAATTTTTATTTTTATCTGCGTGCGTGTCTTTTCAAGCACTTCCGTATTTATTATTTCCGGTACTATCATGAATCCTTCCTCTTTCTTTTCTGTTTCCAATATAATTCATCAAAAGCATGCCGAATATAAGCGCAAAGCCTAAGGCGTCCACCCACGAAAATGAGGTGCCCAGGAATATAAGCGAAACCACGGCCGCCGTTACGGGTTCCGAAAATCCGAAAAGTATCGCCTTTCCGGGACCTGCGTATTTTACTCCGAGCATATAAAATCCAAACGACAAAAGCGTTCCGACTATGATCACAAACGCTATCCCCAAAATCGCGGGAAGGCTCGGTTCGAAACCGTAAGTCCATGACCTGAAAGCCAGCGTCATGCAGGTTCCGCCCACCAGAAAGGCCCAGGCCTGTATAACCGGCATCGGGAAACGGTAAAGCACCATTCCCGGGGCAACATTATATACCGTTACGGCCACCGCCGAGAGGATCCCGGTTATCAGTGCCGCAGTCGCGACACCGCTGCCGTCAAACTTTCCGTGAGTAGTCAAAAGAAATACTCCCGCTATTGCCATTATAATGCTGACCGCCTCAAAGACTTTCGGAAGCCGGCGTCCCACCACACAGGTAACCAAAAGAATTATGACCGGCGAAATATCCTGCATTATGGAAGATACCGCCGCAGATGAAAGCTGGTTTGTCATAAAGCATAAGAACTGGCTTGCGGCCACGCCCGGAACCGCATACAGCAAAAGCTTAATAATCACCGTTCTGCTCTTCCATGGTTCCAATAATTGATCCCTGTAACGCATCAGGCAAATGATCATGAGTATAATCCCTGCTCCGTAAAGTCTCACCGGGACAAGCCAGCGGCTGTCCATATTCATTGACTGAAACATAAACTGCGCTACGGAGCCCGACACACCCCAGCAAACGCCGCCAAGTACCGCAAAAATCGCACCTTTTTTAAAATCCATAACCGAAACCCTGTCTTATCTGGTTTTTATCTCAAGCTGCTTCAGTTTAAGATTTGTATTATAGAAATCTTTATTGCTGCAGCCTGCTCTTCCGCCACCCGCGCAGGCACAGGCGCAGGCACAGGCACAGGAACTTGCACAGGCGCAGGAGCTGTGAGCACAGCCGCCTCCCGAGCTTCTGTGTCCTCTGCCGCTTCCCGACGAACCGCCGCTCCTGCCCCGGCTTCCCGTGGGTATGATAATCGGCACTCTGTGTACTCTGATAAATACGTTAGGGTTGTCATTATACATGTATTCGCCGTCAGTGCTGTACTTTTTAGCTTCTTTTTCGGTGCTTTCCAATTCTTTTTCGGTAAGGATCTCCTCGCTTTTTACCAGACTGCCTCCGCAGTATGAACAGACGGTTTCGCCTTCGGCTCTGGGACCCCCGCACCTCGGACAGTTTGCATAATATTCTATCTTTGTGCGCGTGATCTTTTCCCCTCCTGAAGCCGCGGAAGAACCCTTAAAGCCGGAACCCGCCGCAAATCGTCTCGCGGCCGATTTTACGGCTCTGACCACGCTTAGTATTATGCCGATAAATACAAGAAGCACAATACCGCCGCCTATAACACCATAAATGCCGTCTCCGCTGCCGCTGCTGTAATCACCGCCGTACGAACCTGTGCTTTCAATGGTTTTATTCATATCGAAGTCATAGGCATCATTCGGATAAGTCAGGGATATGGTATATTTCTCGCCCGCGTAAAGGCTCGTCTCCCATGTGAGATATCCGCCTTCATTCAGGCAGTCGGGCGTCCAACTCTCAGCGTTTTCCGCATTCCATCTTATGACAAGCTTATCCACTTCTATTTCGTCAAACCAGCCCGGAGTGAAATTATATACGGTATAACCTTCCTCGAACTTGTTTACCTGATACATATAATCCTGAACTATGGTAAAATCAAAGCTGACGGTTTCCCCTTCATAATATTCATCGGTAAAATATATAGTCGCATACGAACCCGACACAGACATATTATCTATGCTTTCGCTCAACGCCTGATAATCCGTATAATGACTGTTCGGTATGCCCACATCGACCCACGAAAGCGGCCCTATGGAATCGGATTCGAGCACAAGCCAGTCTATATGGTAATGCATATTCAGGGTGCCGTCTTCATTTACATCCACTGTTATCTCGTAATCCGTAATCCGATCCGTGGGATCGGCTGCCGATACCGGAAATGAAATAAAACATATAAGAGCAGCGGCCAGAATAAAAAATATTTTAATCTTGTTTTTCAACGACTCTCCTCCTTAAAGGACATTCCCCAAGCATCAGTGCCGAATAGTTTCTGCGTTCGGCACATTTTTCGCTGTTCCATATCTTTTCCCACTCATCCGTAAGCATGTTCCCGAGAAGCTCCCCCGAAAGCCAGCTCTGACAGGGCACTGCGTTTCCCGACGGCGTCACAGCCATGTTGCTTAAAGCAGCCCCGCAGCAGGGAGTATTTATCCCAAGTGACGCGCATAGTTCATCGCTCACCCACCCGGGCGAGGTAAAACTTATCTCCATACCGTGACCGAAACAGTATTCCGTCGCTTCTTTAAGTATGGCACTTATTTCCTCCTCGCTCAGCTGAAGAGACCCCGAAGCATCTCTTAAGGCATTTCCGGTCGTTATGAGCCCCGAGCAGGTTACATATATGACGCCTTTTTCATGCAGAAATTCAAGAGTCTTTACGTAATCACTGTTCAACGTGCATAGCGGCGTGTTTATGCTAAGGCTGATGCCGGCTTCTATAGCGTTTTCTATGCCTGCAACCGTATCTTTATAACGGGACGCGCCCACGAGCGTATTATGTATTTCCTCGTCCGCCGAATAAAACGTTATCTGAAGGCTGTCAAGAGAGGCCTTGTGCAGATCGGCGCAGTATTCTTTGGTTAGCCTGACGCCGTTTGTATTCAGTCTCGTCACGAACCATTTGGAATAATCTATAAGAGCGATCAGATCATCTCGCAGTGTCGGCTCTCCGCCCGTAAACGTCACCTGGGGAATCCCCGCGGCACGGCACTTGTCGATTATCATTTTCCACTCATCGCCCGAAAGCTCATTTTCTTCCGCTGAAGGCTCACCTGCCGCATAACAGTGGACACACTGCTGATTGTAGTTCCATTTTCCTTCTTTTGCCATCGCGCTTATCATAAGATCCATCCTGTGAGGCGCTTTCATAAACGGAGCATATTCTCCCATTGAGATGTACTCTATCTCCTGATCCGGCACCTCGCCGTAAGCGATCTGCTTAAATGTATTCATGATAACATATATATCTTCGCGCACTTTATTTTTGGATAAAAAAGGATATACGCTTCGTATGTTTTTAGCGGTCTTATTAATGATTTTTTCCGTGTCTTCGTCGGTAATTTCCCGTCCCTCATATTCATTTACGCATTTGATAAATTCCGCCAGCAGTATACTCCATGAAACATTCACCGGAATGATATCCTGGCCGTTAATTATCACTACGCTGGATTCAATATCATTTTCATCGAATTTGGGCGGAATCATATGTATACGGACTACTCCCGGACCTTCGGGATTTAAAGTCGTATGCATGACTCCTCCGAAATTCTCAAGCGCGTACCTGTATTCTCTTTTTGTGGGTTTCATCTGAAGCTCCTTTTGTATGATAAATAATCATTATCCGGATATATCTTTTCAGGCTCACTATATCATTTGTTCTGGCCGAAAACAATATTATAATTTGCCATTTAAGACATGAAATGCTATGCTGTGTGTATTACTTTTAAGAAGGCTGTACTCATGGAAAAAATGACCTCGGGATCCATCCCGAAAATATTGCTGACTCTGTCCGGCCCGATACTCGCGGGACAGATACTTCAACAGCTTTATAATATTGCGGACAGCATAATAATCGGAAATTTCGCGGGGCTTAACGGCCTTGCCGCCGTAGGCGCCAACTGGGCCTTAAATTATATTCTGAGTTACTTCTGCATCGGAAGCTGCATGGCTGTCAGCGTACCGCTTTCCATAAGCTACGGAGCCGACAACCATAAAGATCTCAGAAGTTATTTTTTCAACGGAATATTCTGCGCCGTTATTCTGGCCGCGGGAATTACGGCGCTTGCGCAGCTCGGCGGAAGCACTTTTCTGAGCCTGCTCAACACGCCCGAAGGCATATTTAACAAAACACTTACCTATTACACCATTACCATGTGGGGACTGCCTTTTACCGTGCTATATAATTTCTGCTATGGCATACTGATGGCATTCGGCGACAGCAGGAAGGCTTCGGTTTTCATGGCCGTCTCTACCGTTATAAACGTCGTTCTGGACCTTTTGTTCGTAATAACTTTTTCGATGGACGTGGCCGGCGCCGCCGCCGCCACTTTGATAGCTCAGGCCGCTGCCGGCATCATAAGCGCCTTATATATTTATAAAAAATACACTCTGCTTTATACTTCGGAAGACGGTTCCAAAATAAAACCTTTCAGCGATACGGCCGAAGGCTGCGGAAAATGGAACACCTACTATGTAAAAAGAATTATTAAAATGTGTCTTCCCATGGGAGCGCAATATTCCATAACCGCGACGGGCGCCCTCGTTATGCAGGCTGCCATGAACGATCTGGGCGCGGAAAGCATAGCCGCATACAGCGCGGGTCAGAAAATAAAAAGCTTCCTGCTGACTCCTCTGTCCTCACTCGGAACATCTCTTTCGGCTTTTACCGGACAGAATCACGGCGCAAAGCGGACGGACCGTATCAGATCGGGAGTAAGAGTCAGCCTTATTATGGGCTGTATATATTCGGCCGCGGCACTCGCCGTCGTTCTTATTATCAGAGAACAGCTGGCCGGCCTCTTTGTCTCTCCCGAAGAAACAGTTACTATAGGTTATATAAAAATGTTTATCACCTACAGCGCCGTATTTAATTTTCTTATTGCCGCGCTTTTTGCCTACAGATATACCGTTCAGGGGCTCGGATACGGCAGGATGAGCATTTTTTCCGGACTTGCCGAGATGTCCGGCCGGATCTTGTCCGCCCTCTTCCTCTTACCCCTGTTCGCTTTTACCGCAGTATGTATCAGCGAAGGACTGACTTTCGGTCTCGGAGTTGCCGTAATAATGCCTGTTTATTATTATCTAATCAAAAGGATCGGATCCAAATGAATAAACTGAATCTGTTTTTAACTTTTATGAAGATAGGCGCCTTTACTTTCGGCGGCGGTTACGGTATGATCGCTATCCTTGAAAACGAACTCGTAACAAGACGCCGGCTTATCGACAAAGACGATTTCCTGAATATGCTGGCTATCTCCGAATCCACGCCCGGGCCCATAGCCATAAACATGGCTACTTATATAGGCTATAATTTTCACGGGGTCACCGGATCCGCACTGGCCAGCACGGCAGTCTGCATTCCTTCTTTTCTGATCATATTCTTTATCTCTGTTTTTTTCGATTCCTTCATGTCGATAAAATGGGTTGCGTCCGCTTTCAGAGGAATACAGATCTGTGTCGTATATCTGATCGTTTCAGCGGGATTACGCATGTTCAAAAGAATGAAAAAAGACATTGTCAGCATTATCATGCTTGCTGTCTGCGGCGTTCTTTTCATGCTGGTCTCTTTCTTCCATCTTCCGGTCTCCAGCTTTGCGTTCATACTTTCAGCCGGCACGGCGGGTGTGATCATATATGGCCTGCGTACTTTTTCCGAAAGGAATAAAACTCCATGATCTATCTTGAACTCTTTCTTTCGTTTTTCAAAATAGGTGCCATTTCTTTCGGAGGCGGTTACGGTATGATAAGCCTCATGAGAGAAACAGTGCTTGCCAATAACTGGCTCACTGACGGTGCTTTCATAGATCTTCTGGCTATTTCGGAGTCTACCCCGGGCCCCATAGCCGTAAACATGGCTACCTTTGTCGGCTCTGTGCAGGGCGGGCTCTTCGGAAGCGTATGCGCCACTGCAGGAGTTGCCCTTCCGGCATTTCTCGTGATCCTGCTCATCGCCTGTATCATGAAGAAATTTATGGAATATGCCCCTGTCCGGGGTTTTCTTTCCGGCGTAAGACCCTGTGTAATCGCTTTGATACTCGGCACCGGGATCACGATAGGGCTTTCAAAGCTCTTTAACATTTCCGGAGCGGGCGATGCGATCCGTCCGGATCTGTTATGCATCATTCTTCTTATAATACTTGCCGGCATTGACATAGCATTAAAAAAAGCCGCTCACAAAAAGCCTTCACCTGTATTTTTAATACTGATATCTGCTGTGTTCGGCATCATTTTTCTGTAGGCCGTATACCTGACGGTAAAAATGTGATATGATTACAACACCGCAAGCGCACGCCTGCAGGATAATTCCGTATCCCTCAGACGAAAAGCCTGCCGATCAAAAAACCGATTTTTCAGGAGCATCGATTTGAAGACAAAAAAACAGCGTCTGTTTGATATCATCTCTATCGGAAACAAAGAAGACCTGCCAAGCAGATTATTTGATTATTTTATAACCGTTGTAATCCTTTTAAATATTGCGGTGGTATTTATCGATACTTTCGGAAGCGGAAAAGAATTTCATTCCGTATTGTTTTGTATCGAAGCCGTTACGATATGCATCTTTATCATCGAGTATATTTTAAGACTTTATACGGCGGATCTTTTATTCCCAGGGTCCTCAAAAAAGGCAGCGCCTTTCCGGTTTGTCATCTCGTTTGAAGGAATAGTGGATCTTCTTACGATACTGCCGTTTTTCTTCCTGTCCGGCTTTGTCATCTTCAGGATACTGCGTGTACTTCGTATAATGAACCTGTTCCGGATAAACGGGAATTCCGACGCTTTCAACATCATCGGGACTGTCATCCGCTCCAGACTCAAGACACTGTTGTCAGCGGTAGTGATCTCCCTGATACTGATATGCGCCAGCAGCCTTTGCATGTACAGCGCCGAGCACACGGCTCAGCCCGATATCTTTAAAAACGCCTTTTCCGGCATTTGGTGGAGCGTAAATACGATACTCACGATAGGATACGGCGATATATATCCGGTAACCGCTCTCGGAAAAGTCATGGGAACGATAATCTCGTTTTTGGGTGTGATAACCGTGGCCATCCCCACCGGTATCATTTCCGCGGGTTTCGTGGAACAGTACAGCAAAGAATCAAATAAAAACGTCTCATTAAGGGACGTAAGCGATATAGGCGAAATCAAACTGGTGCAAAGCAGCCCCATGTGCGGGAAAAGCATCTATGATATACATAAAGAATTCGACGCCCGCATAATGCTGGTGCTGCGCGGCAATCTGACCATAATGCCGACCGATGACCTGACGACCCAGCCGGATGATATTCTGGTAATACAGACACATCATCTTCAGAGCTCTTAAAAGCTTTCATAACAGGAGGAACAACTGATGCGAATAGTTTTTCTGGATGACAACACCATAGGCGATGATATAGATCTGGACAGATTTAACGACTTCGGAACGGTCAGAAAATACGGTTATACCGAAATTTCCGAAATCACGGAAAGGGTAAAAGACGCCGACATACTGATAATAAACAAGATCCCGGTAAACGAAAAGACCGTAGGGACGGCCGAAAATCTGAAGCTGGTATGCATTACGGCTACCGGCACCAATAATCTGGATAAAGATTTTCTCGCGAAACGGAACATAGAATGGAGAAACGTAGCCGGATATTCCACCGAAAACGTGGCACAGCATACGTTTGCGCTGCTGTTTTATCTTTTGGAAAAACTGTCATATTATGATGAATATGTAAAATCCGGAAAATATATAGGAGACAGATCATTTACGCATTTCGCAAATCTGTATCATGAGCTTTCGGGTAAGACCTGGGGCATAATAGGCCTCGGAAGCATAGGCCGCAGGGTTGCGGATATCGCCAAAGCCTTCGGCTGCCGTGTAATATATTATTCGACTTCGGGAAAAAATGATCAGAAAGAATATGAGAGAGTCGATTTCGATACGCTGCTTTCCCAATCGGACATCGTATCCGTACACGCGCCGCTAAATGAAAGTACACAGAATCTTATGAATAAAGACGCTTTTTCAAAGATGAAAAAAACAGCGATTTTTATTAATGTGGGCCGCGGCCCCATCGTGGACGAGCAGGCATTAGCCGACGCTCTTAACTCAAACGAAATTGCGGCGGCAGGACTAGATGTGCTCTGCTTTGAGCCGATGCTTGAAAACAATCCCCTTAAAGACATAAAAGACAGCACAAAACTGATCATAACCCCTCATATCGCATGGGCCAGCATCGAAGCAAGAACGCGGCTGATGGACATAATATACGGCCAAATCCGGGAGTTTTTATCAAATAATTAAGACAAATCCTCAAGCATCTCTCTTACGGTCTTGCCATAAACGGGATGTCTCTTGTACGGAGCTATCTCACAAAGCGGTTCCAGCACGAATCTTCTGTTGTGCATATATACATGGGGGATGCACAGGTCGTTGTCTTCTATTACAAGATCATCATAGAAAATGATGTCTATATCCAGCGTCCTCGGGCCCCAGTGAACCTCTCTTTTTCTGCCGGCTTTCTGCTCTATGACATGAATCTGTTCAAGCAGCTCTTCGGGAGAAAGCAGGGTGCTTATCTCAAGAGCGGCATTTAAAAACTCCGGCTGATCGATCATTCCGTAAGGATCGGTAACCATATACGAAGATACGTTTATGACCTCAGTATATTTAAGGCTGCCGAGAGCTTTTACGGCATCGTCCAGATAAGCCTTTGAATCTCCGAGATTGGAACCTGTCGAAAGAAAGACCCGATGCCTCGCCCTTTCGATCCTTACCGCAACCGTTTCCAGATGCTGGGAAACCGGCGCCCAGGGCTTCTTGATCTCAAGTCTCACCTTATCTATGTTGCGGTACTTCTCCAGAATCGCTTCCGCGGTTTTTTCCGCAGCCGCTTCGATCAGGCAGTATGTGTTGTTTTTCATAAAGTCCTCGATAAACTGACAGGCTTCCGAATAGTTTACCGAACTTTTTATATCGTCCCGTATGCCGGCCTTTCGCAGATTCAGATAAAGAACGGCAGAAACAATGAATTTCTGCCCTAATTTTCGCTCTTCCGGAAATATGCCGTGGTTTGCATACACGGCCAGATTTTCTATTCTGATCTCGTCCATTAAGAATTCTCCGTTTTCTTTGTATCATGAGTGCGCAGGATGGCTTCCGTCATCCTGACAGCCCGCATATTGCTTTTCACGTCGTGTACCCTGACAAAGGCGCAGCCTTTCATGACAGCAAATACCGTTGTCGCAAGCGTGCCTTCTTCTCTCTCGTTTGCCGGAAGATCGAGGGTTTTCCCTATAACGGATTTCCTTGACGTCCCGAGCAGCACGGGGTATCCGAGGGTTTTAACCGCATCCAGCTCTTTTATTATTTCCAGATTCATTTCACAGGTTTTTGCAAAGCCTACTCCGGGATCTATGATGATTCCGTCTTCTCTGATGCCCGCCGCTTTTGCCGTTTCCAGGCTTTCGCGCATGTCCGATAAAACGTCCGGCAGAAAATCCCGGTAATCCATGCGGACTCTGTTATGCATAAGACAGCATGCGGCCTTTTTTTCTGATATGAGTTCCGCCATCTTAGGGTCGTATTTCAACCCCCATATGTCATTTACCAGATCGGCACCCGCCGACAAAGCCACTTCGGCTACCCTGCTCTTATATGTGTCGATTGAAACCGGAATATCAAAGTGTTTCTTTACGGCCTCTATGACCGGAACCACTCTTTTTATCTCTTCTTCTTCGGAAATCATGATATATCCGGGCCTTGTGGACTCGCCGCCTATATCTATCACGGAGGCTCCGTCCTCTATCATCCGTCCGGCGGCCGCGAGCGCCTTATCCGCATCGGTATATCTGCCTCCGTCGGAAAACGAATCCGGAGTGACATTTAATATGCCCCATATATATGTATGGTTTTGAACGTCAAAGTGATGTCCGCCTATATTCATACGACGATCTCCCTGTTTTTTTTCTCTTCATCCCAGTTGCAGAGTTCTCTGGCCGCGCAGCCCAGACACATTCTGGAATGTTTGTCGCTTCTGTAAAGCAGCTTTCCGAGCTCGGAATTGTTTTCATCATAAAACCGGTGTTCGCGTATGGCCCGCACTATACATGCGATATCTTCGCCGGTAAAAACGCCGCCACCTTTATCCGAAATATCTTTTAATATCTTTTCGGCGACAGCAGCCGAAGTAATCTCGTGCGGCGTTCCCTCCAGGTACTGCACATCTCTTCCGATGTCGTGCAGTATTCCGGCCACATAGATCATCTCTTTTGAAAAACCCATTTCGTTTTCCAGATTTTCGATATAAGCGATTCTGGCCACATCCACAAGATGTCTGAGTTCGTGACAGCAGAATATCCGGTCTTTTTCCAGCTCCGTCAGCCTTTTGTAATGTTCCGTATAGAGCGGATGCTCCATTATTTCTGATAATATTTTCATACTTATGAGGCTCCCGCAATTGCCGCAAGGGATGCGACCTCTGCTCCCGCGGCGGCCGCGCCGATCTCGGGACATATATCACCCTGGCGAAGCCGCTCCATGTATCTTGAGGCCGAAGAAGCGATCTCGGTTCCCGGATATTTGTCAGCCATTTCCTGAAATGCCGCATAAGCAGCTTCTGTCTGTCCGCTGAGCCTGTATGCGTGTGCCATATACGCAAGCGCATTAAAGTTGTCGTTTTTATATTCTCTCGCCCTTGCAAATGAAGCCGCAGCCAGGGCAAAGTCACCGTTGTTAAAAGCGTCTATTCCGCTGTTGTAGAGTTCGGCAAACCTTTTTTCTGTAACATTTATGCTTATACTGTCATATACCGCCCTTGCGTCGTCGGATAAAAGATCTCTGTTAACCAGCGCAATATATTCTTTCGCCCTGTCAAAGTCATTGCCTGAATAAGCCATATAGGCATTTAAAAGCGCTTCATAAGAAGCAACGCTCTGTGAGCTTCTTGCCACCTGATCGTTTGTGTTTCCGATCGTTTCTCTTTGCGCTTTGAGCTCTGCCTCGAGTCTGCTTATGGCGTCGTTTTGCGTCACCAGCGTACCGGTGTACTGGGCAACCCTGTTTTCGGCCTCCCTGTTTACCGAGCTTTTCACCGCCGGGACAACAATAAGCCCGATTACAAATGCGCCTATCACAATTCCTATAATTATATTTATCAAGGACATGTATGCCGGAAGCTGTCTCACGGCTATGGGCTGGATCACCGGCGCGGAAACTATTTTTTCCTCATCGTCCCAGTTTACGGCGGTATATCCCTGGTTGGCGTCCTGCTTTTTGAAGATGCTTGCGGCGGACTCCATGACCTTTTTGACCCCTTTTTTGTCTTTATTTTCCATGCCGGGATAAACGTTTGCGCCGCTGTCCGGAATATCAAGCATCGAATCGGTTTCCTTTAAAAACCGGATAGAGGTAACATTTGTCCTGTCTATCTGCATCGCTTTTTTAAGTATCTTGCGGGCTTTGGCATATTCGCCGTTCTTCATGTAAAGAAGTGCAAGAAGATGATAAGCCTTTATCAGTTTGGGGTTGGATGACAAAACCTTTCTGAGCATGACTATGGCAATGTCATCCTCGCCGCTCCGGCTTACATCCAAAGCCCTGTTATAGCGTTTTATGGATTTATGAATTACATCAAGCCGGGTGGTGTTCGCACGGACTTTCGCGATAAATTCCGACGCGATATTGTGCTCCGGCTTTATGTTTTTACTGATAATCCATTCGCTGAGCGCCGATACGACTTCGCCCACTTCCAGATATACAAGTCCGAGCAGGTTTCTGGCGTTTATATTCAGTTTATTGTATTTAATGCTGCGTTCAAGCATGCCGATGGCGCCGGAAAGGTCGCGTATCTGCGCCCTGTCCAGTCCCATGTTATAATACAGGTTGGAAATATTCATGGTCTTCGCCTGAATACTCAGATCCTGTCCGCAAGCCGGGCAGACCATCTCCGTGCCTGCTTCGCAGCCGCATTTCATGCATATCATTTATTCTTCTGTCCCCTCGCCAAAGCGCTGCCTGTCTTGCATCTCTTTCAGAATGTCCAGGACATCTATCATATCTTTGCCGTAAATCGTATCTTCGACTTCATCCACGGTAAGACAAGGTTTGAATTTTTTTAATTCTTCTTCGTAATCAAGCATAATTTTTCCTCAACCTGTTCCATCATCTGCCTGTACCCGGCAAGTTTTTCTCTCTCTGCCGCTACCTTTGCCTCGGGTGCTTTAGCAATAAATCCGGCGTTGTTTAACATTCCCTCGCATCTGGCAATCTCGGCTTTTAAACGCTTTTCTACCGCCTTGAGTCTTGCGGTCTCTTTTTCGGGATCCACAAGCTGCTCGAGCGGTATGCAGAACTGGGCCCCGGGTATTATCGCCGAAACGGCGTTATCGTCTATCCCGGTTCTGTCCGTTTGAATTATGACCTTATCGGCCTTTGCCAGCGTGGAAAAATATATTTCGCCTTCTTTAAAAGTTTCCCTTATAATTTCATCGGCCGAAACCACAAATACGTTCGTCTTTTTGGAAATCGGCACGTTCATCGAAGTCCTGACCGTACGTATGGCTCTTACCGCCTCTTTAATGATTTCGATCTTCTCCGCTTCTTTTGAAAACGCCACAGCCTTATCCTGAACGGGATAATCGGCAATCATTATGCTTTCCTCGTCCGGGTTAAGTGCACAGTAGATTTCTTCTGTTATAAAGGGTATAAAGGGATGCAGCAGTTTAAGCGCGCAGCTTAATACCCTCTTCAGTGTCCAAAGGGCGCTGAGCTTGGTTCTGTCCGTTTCGGAATAAAGTCTCGGCTTAACCATCTCTATGTACCAGTCACAGAACTCTTCCCAAACAAAATCATATATCTTTGTAAAAGCTATGCCCAGCTCGTATTTTCCCATGTTTTCGGTTACGTCTTTCACAAGCTGATTCGCCTTAAAGAGTATCCACCTGTCCGCGGCCGTAAGTTTATCGGTCTCAATTTCATCCGGCACTTTCACGGCATCGGTGTTCATTAAAATAAACCGCGAAGCGTTCCAGATCTTATTTGCGAAGTTTCTGTTTGCCTCTACCCTCTCCCAGTAAAAACGCATATCGTTTCCGGGAGCGTTGCCCTGGACTAAAGTCATGCGGAGCGCGTCGGCGCCGTATTTTTCTATGACTTCCAGAGGATCGATGCCGTTCCCCAAGGACTTGCTCATCTTGCGTCCTTGGGCGTCTCTGACAAGCCCGTGTATCAGCACATGATGGAACGGCGTCCGTCCGGTTTGCTCAAGTCCCGAAAAGACCATCCTGATAACCCAGAAGAAAATTATGTCATATCCCGTAACAAGTACATCCGTCGGATAAAAATAATTCATCTCGGGAGTTTCTTCAGGCCAGCCGAGCGTCGAAAACGGCCACAGCGCAGAGGAAAACCAGGTATCCAAAGTATCTTCGTCCTGTGTAAAATGAACCCCGCCGCATTTCGGACATTTTTCAGGTGCTTCAGCTCCTTTTTTAACGACGATTTCGCCGCAGTTGTCACAATACCATGCCGGTATCCTGTGTCCCCACCAGAGCTGTCTTGAAATACACCAGTCCCTGATATTTTCCAGCCAGTGCAGATATATCTTGTCAAATCTTTCGGGAACGAATTTAAGATCGCCGCATCTGAGCGTTTCCACGGCGGCTTCAGCCATCTCTTTCATGCGCACAAACCACTGTGGTTTGATCATGGGCTCGACGGTCGTATGGCATCTGTCATGGGTTCCCACGGCATGAGCGTGCGGCTTAATCTTTACGAGAAGCCCCTGCTCCTGAAGATCCTTAACCACGGCATTTCTGGCTTCGTAACGATCCATCCCGGCGTATTTTCCGCCCTGTTCGTTTATCGTAGCATCATCATTTAAAATATTTATCTGAGGAAGGTCGTGTCTTTTGCCCACCTCAAAATCATTCGGGTCATGAGCCGGCGTGATCTTCACGCAGCCCGTTCCGAACTCCCTGTCCACATATTCATCGGCAATAACCGGTATCTGTCTGCCGGTAAGAGGAAGCTCCAGCATTTTCCCCAGAAGATCTTTATACCTGTTATCCTCCGGATGAACGGCAACTGCGGTATCTCCGAGAAGCGTTTCCGGTCTTGTTGTCGCGATCTCAACATATCTGCCCGGCTCATCTGCCACGGGATAATTGATATGCCAGAAAAATCCGTCCTGATCCTCATGTTCGACTTCAGCATCCGAAAGAGAAGTCTGACAGACCGGGCACCAGTTAATAATCCTGCTGCCTTTATATATCCAGCCCTTTTCATAGAGCCTTACAAAAACTTCCTCAACGGCTGCCGTGCTTCCCGGATCCATCGTAAAACGTTCTCTCTCCCAGTCTGCCGACGCGCCCAGTTTCATAAGCTGATTGATAATCAGGCTTCCGTATTCTTCTTTCCAGGCGTATGCATACTCAAGGAACTTTTCACGGCCTATCTCATGCTTGTCGATGCCTTTTTCCTTAAGCATGTTTGTAACCCTGACCTCAGTGGCTATGGCCGCATGGTCAGTACCCGGCTGCCACAAAGCTTCATACCCCTGCATTCTTTTGAATCTTATCAGAATATCCTGAAGCGTATTGTCAAGAGCATGCCCCATATGCAACTGCCCCGTTACGTTTGGCGGCGGCATCGTAATCGTAAACGGTTTTTTATCCGGATTTACATTTGCATGAAAATAACCTTTATCCATCCATTTACGATAAAGGCGCTCCTCCAGTCCTTTTGGATCATATGTTTTTGCCAGTTCTTTTGACATTTTTCCTCCCAGCTGCATTAATCGTTTCTTTGAGCTTTGCAGTAATGATTTATTATATTATATGGTTTTTTGGATGTCAATTTTTCTCTGGTTTTTTAAGCGGATGCGTTGTATACTGGATATGAACAGACCATCCATTACACGGAGATCATGTATGCAGCTCAGTTTTACGGATATCGAATACAATAACCGAAGAAAAAAACGCGCCGGGAAATCTTTCTGGATGAAATGGACAGACTGCTGCCATGGGATGAGTGGGTCGCTCTGGTACGTCCGTATTATCCTTCCGGAAACAGAGGCCGCCGCCCGCAGAATATCGAACGCATGCTTAGAATGTATCTGCTTAAGATATGGTTTAATTTGTCTGATCTGGGATGTGAGGAAGCCGTTTACGACAGCTATTCCATGAAAATTTTCATGAAGCTGACTTTTGCGGAAAATGAACAGGTTCCGGATTCCACGACCCTGTGCAAGTTCCGCCGGCTTCTGGAGAAAAACGGACTTGATAAGCAGATTCTGGAATCGCTTAAAAACGTCCTTGCCAAACACAAAAAACATATAAAAAACGGCATGCTTATCAGCCGTTGAGAGTATATTACGGCTCCGGCCCGAAAAATTACCGGTCCGATTTCACGAGTTCAAGGATTTCCTGCAGGTCTGCAACGGAGAAAACATATTTTTCTTTGCAGAAATGACAAACCAGCTCCGCCGGCTCTTTTTCTTCCACCAGCTTTTCCAGCTCTTTTTCCCCTATGCTTATCAATGCTTTTATCATCCGTTCGCGGCTGCAATTGCATTTAAAGGCCATCGGACTGCGCTCAAAAAATTTAATCTCCAACCCGGCAAGCAGTCTGTGCGTTATCCCTTCAGGTGTCAGACCTTCTTCCATCATTGAGGTTACCGATGTGACGGAGGCGAGATTGCTTTCAAGCTTTTTTATCACTTCTTCCGGAGTCTCCGGCATGAGCTGTATGATAAATCCGCCGGCACGCTTTACGAAGTTGGCTTTATCCATCAAAACCCCGAGCCCGACGGCCGAGGGAATCTGTTCGCTGGCAGTAAAATAATACGTAAGATCCTCCGCGATCTCGCCGTTTACCAGTTCAACCTGTCCGACATACGGCTCTTTAAGCCCCAGATCCCTGATTATTGTAATATGGCCGCTGCCGACGGCACCGCCCACATCCAGTTTTCCGTTGGACTTAGCAGGAATAATCACATTCGGCTCATCGGGATATCCTTTTACATTCCCCTTTGAATCCGCCGTAACCGTAAGCTTCCCGACAGGTCCGTCGCCCTTGACGATAATGGTAAGCACGTCATTTTCGCCCTTCATCATAAGCCCCATCATGCTGCCGGCCGCAAGCAGGCGTCCGAGAGCCGCCGTTGCCACGGGACTCGTATTATGAATCCGTCTCGCTTTTTCAACCATATCCGTCGCCGTACAGACGAATGCCCTGACACGGTCATCCGCTGCTGTAGCTCTTACCATATAATCCATAATAATCATCCTGTCTGTTATCGAATCGTTCGGTATCCCGGGCAAGCTATACTGTTTTTACGCAAAGGGCGGTTATCAGTATCCGCTCCGAGTCTTTTCGGGGTTTTTCATCCGAATATCCGTTATTTATCGACAATATCTCAAACCCCGCTTCCAAAAGCAGCCTTTGCATCATTTCCCGGGTATAAGCTCTTTGAATATGCAATTCTTCGTATTTTCGGTACAGCCCGCTTTTTTCCGGTATAAACAAAGTAAGCCGGTATTCGTTTATCAGCTCTGTTTCATCATAAAAGTTTTCCCAGATAAAACTGCCGTTCTCCCTGTTTTCGGCTATGCATGCGTCTCCGATGCTTAAGTATTTGTATTCGGTGCTGAAATCAAAAATAAATATCCCGTCCGGATCCAGATAATTATGAACGAGGCCGAACACTTTTTTAAGTTCTTTTTCTTCGAGAATATAATTGATGCTGTCGCAGGTGCTTATTATAGCCCTCATTGTGCCGTAAAGCTCGAATTCCCTCATATCCTGACACAGATACAGGATATCGTTCGCTGCCTTAACCCTGTGCCCGGATGCAATCTGCAGCATCCGCTCCGAAGCGTCGATTCCGGTCATATCATATCCGGAAGCCGCCAGATAACGGGTAATCTTACCCGTACCGCATCCGAGATCCAGCACGAGGCCTTCATTTATGCCGTTTTCCTTTAATTTTTTTATGATAAATCCACCCCATGCGTCATAATCCACATTGTCCATGAATTCATCATAAACAGTTGCAAAAGCTGTATAAGTGTTCATTATTCTCTCTGAATTTAATAATTATTTCTTTCTTTTATCAGAATATATGAACGGTCGTTCCTCTCGGAATAGTCGTATAAATCCACCATGCGTTAGGCTCATGCAGACGTACGCAGCCCATTGAAGCGGCCGCATCCATAGTCCCGTCCAGAATCCTTCTCGGAGCGTCGTCCCAGTAATATATCTGTGTATGGAAGTAATAATATCCCGTTATCTGCGTAGCCCACCAGCATTTATGGCCTTCGCCGAACCAGTCAAATCTTCCGCCAATCTGATATGTTCCGGCCGGTGTGGGTGTGGACGGTTTTCCGACCACGCACGCCCAGTATTTTATCTCGTTCCAGTTTCCTTTGGAGCCCTGGTACACGGCTACCCTGTGCAGCGACCTGTTGATAAGTATCAGATACTGGGTGCTGCTGGAGAAGCCCTGCGCCAGATTATACATTTGCTGGTTGCTGTTCAGCTTTCTCTGAGCCGTTTTTGCATTCCATGTAAATGTGCCGACGTTAAGAATCGTATTCCCGCTGTAGGCATGTACCATAAATGTGCCGTCACTTTTGAAACTGCCGCAGTGAGCCGCTGCCGACCAGATACCGTTTCCTTTGTTTGAAGCGTCTATCCATGTAAGGTCATCCTGTCCGCCGGCAGTACTCCAAACCGCAAATCTGACAGGCGTTTTTGTGGGATTTCGGATAGAAATCGTGTGCGCGACATAATCCAATCCACCGCTTATCATTATCGTATTATCAGCCAGCTTGAAATTATATGAAGTGCCTCCCGCGTAAGCAAACTGGCCGTTTCCGCTTGTCGCATACGCATCTATCATATATACGCCTGACTGGTTTTTATGATTCGCGGCATTTACCGTGGCTATAAATGATCCGTCCGGCTGCCTTACCGCCGAATACCATCTGATGTCGTCCTGACCGTCCTGACTTGTCCATACCGGAACGCTGACTGCCGAAAGGCCGGATACGCTTGTATAATTACTTATCTTTATCTGGAATGTTCCCGCCTCGGCATCGGCGTTTTGCACGGTTACGTCAGCGTTAAAATTAACCGGATCTATCAAAAGATCGTTATATGCCGAAACAAACTGATAATTCCCGCTTTTTGTCACGGCATAAATATGTATGAAATATGCTCCTGCCGTCTTATGGTTTCTGATCGGGAGATCAAAGACAAGGCTGCCGTCGGATTCTTTTTCCATCGTGTACCATATAATATCGTCCTGACCGCCCTTTTCGCTCCAGACTGCCGCCATGACCTTTGAAAATCCCCCCGGAATCAAAACTCCGCTGAGTCTTCCGGTGTATTCGCTTTGTTCACGGACGCTTATGCTTTCATATTTGTCCGTAAGCGTAAAGGTGCCGTTTGACGCGGCAAATTTCATGGTGCCGCTGCCCATATAAGCCATATATGAACTTTTAGCATATACGTCCGCCTTATATGTTCCGATCGCGAAATTATGTTTTCCCACATTTCCTTTCGCAACATAATCAGACCCCTGTTTCTCAGCCGTATACCAGTATATGTCGCTCTGATCATCCGCACACCATACGGGTACTATCACGGAAGCGTCCTTTGGAAGGTTTTTGATGCCGCTTACGGTCACGGTAAATGTCCCCGTCGCCTGATCCGCCGCGGCCGTCACATTCTGCGCCGAAGCGCCTTTGATCTCAAACGTCGTGCTGCCCATATAGACCATGGCTCCGCCTGCGGAAGAGGCATATACATCGGCAAAGCAGTTCCCGCTGTGTTTTAAAAAAGCGGTGCTGAATGTCGCGCTGTAATTATTTGCGTCATCGGCGGTCATGTCTATCCATCTGAGATCGTCCTGACCGCCTGCTTCGCTCCAGACAGGCACCGTCATGCGGCTGATGCCCGGCGGTATATCATCGGCTGATATCGTCACCGTACAGGTGCCCCCGTCTTCATCGACGCTTGCAACCGGCTCCCGGGGGCCAACACTGAAATCAGTTGTTATGCCGTCTGCATAATTCATAAAGCCGTTATTGTCCGTCACATATACGTCCGAATAATATTTCGCCCAGTCATATTTATGGTTTGAAATATTTACCGTGATTTCATAAGCGCCGTCAGAACCCGCGGATGCCTCATACCAGTGAATGTTTGACTGGTCGCTTTTGCTCCATGTCGGAACCACGACTCTTTTTACTCCTGCGGGAGAATCTATGTCGCTTATTTTTATAACAGCCGTTCCGGCTTTTTTATCCTGACCTGCAAGCGTGACCTTTGCGCTTCTTGCAGCCCCGACGTCAAATGAAAAGCTGAAAATGTGGCTGTAAACGCCGTCTTTATCGATCTTATAAAAATCAGCGAAATATTTGCCCGGATCTTTATAATCCGAAATATTTATGACTGCCTCGACCGTTCCGTCAGCTTTTGCCGAAGCACTGTTCCATATTATGTCATCCTGCCCGCCTTTTTCGCTCCAGACCGGAACCGTCACCCTTTCTCCGTCTTTCAGCGAAACATTCTGAAGCTCAATCGTATAAGTCGTATGACTTTCGTTAAATGCGGCCGATTTTAAGCTGACCTGAGGGTCAGACTGCGCTTCTAAGGTTTCCGGATTTTGAGAATCGTTTTCTTCGGCGTAAAGCTCCGTATTTGAAGGAAGTTCTTCGTTATAAATAATCACTTCTTCCGAAAGTTCGGGATTTTCTGATGTTTCCGAGATTTCTTCCGAGGTTGATTCAGTTACGGGCATAGAATCGTCAGCCATGGCCGTCAGCGCGGAAGCCGGAATGCCGACCGAAAGCATGAATGTCATTACCAGAGCCGAAATCTGTTTGAATCTCTTTTTCATTGAGGCTACCTCTCTGCAGGATTGTTTTCAATTAATTAATAATACAACATGTAGTAATTATTATCAATATTATCTGTAATGCAGTTTATCCGCCGGTATTCTGTATACCCAGTTGTAAGAGCCTGCAAACGGATACACCGAGACCTCATCTCCCGAGGCGTCGTCATCCGTCGCTCCCGAGGGCCCTCTTGCCTCCACGGTCTTTCCGTTTCCGATGTAAATCGCCACATGAGCATCCCCGTCGTCCGTATAACGGTACAGGATATCGCCGGCTTTTAATGAAGCCGCGCCCATAAACGGCATTTCTATGCATCCGACTTCGTTTTTCAGCGTATCCTGATATCTTTTGCTCAGATAAATGTAGCCCCAACCTATCGGATCATCCTGTATGAAATCGCCGTAACCGCAGTAAGTAAGCGTAAGTCCGACAAGCCCCGCGCAGCTTATTGTCCTCGGCCATGTGTGCCCGTATCCTATGGAATCATCTTTGGCTATGTTTATGGCACACTGGATGAAATCTATGTTTGAGTCCGTCCCGTAAAGATATTTTTCCAGAAAACCCGGAGAAACGTCTATTTTAAATGCAGTACCTGAAAGCAGTTTGTTTCCTGCATATACATGAGCATAACATTTGCCGCTGTGCTTCATGTCGAATACATTTATTTCGGCCTTCCAAATCTTCGATGACTCTTTTTTCATATCATACCATCTGAGATCGTCCTGTCCGCCTGTGTCAGACCAGACTGCAACGCTTGTCGGCGTGTCCGAAGGGTCATAAATATATATAACCTGTGTGCTTTTTCCGTTTTGGTCGGCTGTCATTATCATGTTTTGCCTGAGGCTGCACTCATACGATGATGCCCCGACAAAAGAAAACACCCCGTTCCCGGCAGTCGCATAAACATGAATATTATAAACTCCGCCTTCGTTTTTATGATTTGCGGGAGAAACAACCGCTACAAATGAACCGTCGCTTTGCTCGTATGCCTTATACCATTTTATATCGTCCTGACCGTCCCTGACTGTCCATACGGGAACCGACACCGAACCGACTCCCGACAGGCTTTCAGCCTCAGTTATCCTCACACTGAAAGCCGCGTTGTCACCCTCAGGCTCTTCTATGCTGATCTTCGCCCTGATACTGCCGTCAATGCTGAGTCCGGCGCTGCCCGTCAGATAATGATAACTTCCGTCTTTTGCAATGCCGTAAACATCCGCAAAATATCTGCCAGCGGTTTTATGATTGCTTATCGGCAGGAAAAATGCGTACATGCCCCCTTTTGGCGTCATATTATACCATCTGAGATCGTCCTGTCCGTCCGCTTCGCTCCATACGGCGGCTTTTACGGCACTAAGCCCTCCGGGATAAGAAAGGCTTTTAAGTGTTCCGGTAAATTCCGTCTGCTCTTTATTTACCTCACCCTCATAATTATCCGTAAATACCAGCTCGCCGACGTAAGCTGTGAATGTCATGGCAGTTTCTCCCATGAATTCCATGCCCCTGCTTTTCGCATATACGTGAGCCTTATAAGTTCCGACGGCATACCCGTGGTTTGCAACGCTGCCCTCTGCTACATATTTTGCACCTTTTTTCACCGCTTTGTACCATATGATGTCGCTCTGGTCTTTAGCGCACCAAACGGGAACATATACCTCGGCACCCTCAGGCAGGTTAGAAATGCCGCTTATGGTTACGGTAAATCTGCCCGATTCATTATCGGTAACGGGAATGATCTTTTCCGCCGCCGCCTGTTCGATCACAAAATCCGCTCCCGTGACATAGTTCATTTTTCCGTTTGCGGCTCTTGCATACACGTCCGCAAAACATCTTCCCGTATGCTTAATAAATCCCGTATCAAATGTTGTCGAAAACGTATTGTTCCTTGTGTCCGCAGTCATTTCTATCCATTTCAGATCGTCCTGACCGTCTTTTTCGCTCCATACGGGCAGCATCATTTTCTGAAATCCGTCCGGTATTACATCTGTTTTAAGCGTTATGGCGCAGGTGCTTTCTTTTGTATTCAGGCTTATTTCCGGCTGACCGGCAGTGACCGTGAAATCCGAGAGAGTTCCGCCCACATAACCCAAAAAACCGTTTTCGTCCCGGACATAGACATCCGAAAAATAATTTGCCCATTCATACATGTGATCGGCAACATTAAATGAGAGTTCATACGAGCCGTCGTCATTTCGCTTAGCAGCATACCAGACGAGATTCGACTGGTCGCCCCTGCTCCATGTAGGAACCATAACACCCGTTATTCCTTCCGGAGAGTCTATATCGCTTATTTTAATAACGGCCGTTCCACTCTTTTTATCCAGGCTTACAGGCGTGACAATCGCGCTGCCTGCGGTTTCAACATAAAAAACAGTGCCGCAGATAAAACTGAATTCGCCGTCTTTGCTTACCTTATAGAAATCGACAAAAAACCTGCCGGGGCTTTTGTAATCCGCAATATTTATTTCAACCTCTGTCGTACCGTCGTCTTTAACAAGAGCCCGGTTCCATTTTATATCGTCCTGACCGCCTGTTTCGCTCCATACGGGAACCGCGATCCACTCCCCCTCTTCAAGGGAGATATCCCGCAGGTCTATGGTATATGTCCTGTAATCGGGGCTGAAGTCCTGCCGGATAATATTCGGGTCGTAAGGAAGCGGTTCCTCTTCTTCAGCATACAAGACTTCCGTCTGATCTTCTGTTATGTCCGCATCATTATTCTCCGAAAGTTCCCGTATCGTATACGGATCCGCGTTTTCAGGATCCAGGCCGGGCGTTATGGCCTGAGTCTCATCGGATGAATAGTTCGGGTTTTCAATGTCCTGACCGTAATGTGCGTATTCTTCATCACTCTCAAAAGAAGAACCTTCTGTTCCTTCCATAGATTCGGCCGCGTTTTCCCCGGCCTTTGCCGTTGCCGGTACGGATAAAACACCCGTAACCAGTCCGGCAGATAAAACTATTGCCGCATATTTTTTTAATATCTTATTCATAATTATCTCCGTCAATATTGAATACAAATCCATAATCATGTATAATTATTTCACGTTTAAATACAATTATATCACAAGGAAGCCGCAAATGAAAAAGAAACTTTTAAGACGCATCACATCTGTTTTAATTGTCTTTTGTCTGTTAATCACATTGCTTCCCTGTACGGCTCTTGCTTCGGAAATACTTTCGGAAGAGACGATCACGGATGAGGCGGCAGCTTCTTCGGATGATTCGGACATCTCTTTTGAAGAAACGCAGGAGGATTCCGTTTCTTCATATGAACCCGAAATATCAGAGCCGGATTCTTCCGAAAAGACGCCTGATATTTCCGAGGATAAAATTGATATTTCCGAAGAACCGGACGAAGTTGAAGAGTTCATTTTACAGGAAGATCCCGATGAAGATACGATTGACCCTTCCTTTGAAGAAACCGGTATTTTCGCCTGCCATGTCATCGACAACAACGGCACAAGGGTAAATGCCTGGTATGACGATTCATCAAATATTTATTATCTTTTTCTGACAAACGCATGCTCCGTACCCGATATCACGCTTAATATAACCGGCGTTATTATCAAAACTTCCTCAAACGGTACGCTGGATAAAACCAAAAACACGCTGAAAAACGGCTTTTCCGGCTCCGGAGCCGCCGTCACTTTAACAGATAAGGACGGATTTAAATACAATGTAACCGTTCTTCAGTCAGGTCTTCCCAGCCTGAATATCACCCTTAGCGGCACGGATCTTTCCACTATTCACTCGGGCTCCAAAACCGTTAAATATTCCGGAAATTCCGTTGTTCTGACCGATGAGGCAGGAAATCTCTCTTTAACTCAGACAGACGTTCAGATAAAAGGCCGCGGCAATACCAGCTGGCGCTATTCCGATAAAAGACCCTATCAGATTAAATTCAACAAAAAGCAAAGTGTTCTCGGCATGGCCAAAGCAAAAAAATGGATACTTCTTGCCAACGCCTTTGACGATACCCTGATCCGCAATCAGGTAGCTTTCTATATGGCCGAAAGCTTAGGCATGCCTTATGTGCCGGACTATAAAAACGTGGATCTTTGGATAGACGGTGAATACCGCGGTTCTTATGCCATCGGAGAAAAAGTGGAAATAGACGGCAGCCGCTTAAATCTTACTTCCTCAACCGGCGTTATAGTGGAACAGGACGACGCTTATTATAAAGAAACGGAGCACTGGTTTTATCATGCCGGAACAGATCACCACTACGCCCTGCAGGAGGCCGCTGATGAAACCATGCCGGGCCTTGCCGCCGAGGGAATGTCGCAGTTCAGCACGAAGCTTACCGCTTTCTGGAATTATATTTCAAACACAAATCCTTCATCCATAACCCTGGCAGCCCTTGACCGGTACGTTGATGTCGATTCTCTTGCAAAATGGTATATAGTAAATGAATATACCTCCAACTGCGAATCCTATACCACGAGCTGTTTCTGGTATCTGGACGGCCCGGGCGACGTGCTTCATATGGGTCCGGTCTGGGATTTTGACATAAGTCTCGGAAATTCCATTAAACTTAATTCCGTCACGCTTACCTACGGAAAGAATTATCATTCTTTATTTGTAAGACTGATGAACATACCCGCTTTTTCCGACTATGTCCGCTTTGTTTATACTACCTACAGCGGTAGTATCCAAAACATGGCCAACTACGCCGCCTCACTCGGAAGCACCATATCCGCGTCCGCGGACATGAATTACATCAGATGGAAAAGCTTAGGCAAAGCCAACCTTAAACCGGACGAAAATTCAAAAACATTTGCTCCGACTTATAATCAGGCAGTCTCACAGCTTACCGACTGGCTCACGAGGCGTTACTCCGCGTTCAGCAGCATTATAGAAAACAATTCCGATATTTCGGTTGTTACGGCGCAGTACACCGAATACAACGGCCAGCTGAAAGTTTTCGCAACCAATACTTCCGGATACTCCAACATTTCCGTCGCCATCTGGAGCGCCGCAGGCGGACAGGATGATATCGTATGGTACAATGCCCAAAGAGACGCTTACGGAACGGCGGGCCTTACCGCATATCCCTGCCTCCATAAAAAAGATACCGGTTATTATCATGTGCATGTTTACGGCACCATAAACGGAAGACTGCAGTTTATAGGCGCAAAAACCGTTCTGGTCTCCTCCATAAAAGC
Source organism: uncultured Lachnospiraceae bacterium (assembly GCA_964389285.1). GTDB lineage: Bacteria > Bacillota > Clostridia > Lachnospirales > Lachnospiraceae > Alectryocaccobium. The sequence continues at coordinate 58,863 of CAYMCZ010000003.1, forward strand.
CGTCGAGGCTTCGGCGGTCAAAGAAGAAGACAACAACTCTCTTTATGTGAGCGCGAAATGCGCCTTCGGTTATACCGAAGTCAGGGCCGCGGTATGGGGCGAGGCAAACGGTCAGAACGACCTGAAATGGTATTCCATGAAAAGGACGGGCGAGGGCAGTTATTATTTAACCTGCGACCTGCTTTCACATAATGAAACCGGAAAATATTTTATAGACCTGTACGGATATTACAACGGCAGATTATATTATCTTGCCGGCAAAACGATAACCGCGGACCGGCTTCTCAAACCGACAGCGGCGGCAGCTTTAAGCGGCGACGGTCATTCCGTGAAACTGAAACTGACAAACAGCCCGGGCTATGACAGCGTATCTTTTGCCGTATGGGGCGATAAAAATGCTCAGAACGACCTGAAATGGTACGCCGGTTCCAAAGACTCAAGGGGCATCTGGAATTACACGGCTTATCTCGCGGATCATAACGAAACCGGCACATATCACGTGCATATTTACGGCCGGAAAGGATCGGCAAATACTTTCATCACTGCCGTATATTTCGACGTCGAAAGCCTGTATCGGCACAACATTAAAGCCATGCTCTCCGGCTCAGGCAAAACACTCAGGACAGATATAGATGTTTCGGATTCATTCGGCGCGGTAAAGGCGGCGATCTGGAGTAAAAACGGCGGCCAGAATGATCTCAGATGGATTGACGCCAAAAAGAATTCCGATAATACATGGACCGTGCTTGAATCCATCTCCGCCCACAAAGATACCGGGATATACTATATTGACATCTACGGTGTTCAAAACGGCAAACTCAGGATTATGAGCGGCACAACCATCCATGTGGATTACTTTGAAAGCCCTTCCGTAAACGCTTTGATTTATCCAAAATCCATGAACATCCGTCTGGACAATGCGGAGGACTGCAGCGATATCCTGTTTGTCGTCTGGACCGCGGAAAACGGACAGGATGATTTAAGATGGTATGCCGGCAAAAAAGCGGCCGACGGCACATGGCGTTCTGACGTGAATACGCGATTACACGGAGGCAACGGAACATATTTTATACATGTTTACGGAACCGTATCCGGCAGCCGCTATCTTTTAACCGACACCGCGGTAACCGTGGATTCATATCAGGACCCGGTCATTTGCCCCGACCGGACAGCCGAAAGCAATGTGTTGAACATTCAGATAGAAGATAATTTCGGATATGACTCGATAAGCCTTGCCGTCTGGGGCGAAGCAGGCGGTCAGAATGACCTTGTATGGTATTCGCCGGGCAAAAATGCGGACGGAACATACGGCATAAAATGCAATCTCGGAAATCACGGCGAAACCGGAAAATATTTTATTGATGTTTACGGCAGATACGACAAAAAGCTTATATTTGCCTGCGGGACAACATATACTTTGGACGCTTTTGCCGCCCCGGTAATGCTCCTCTCAGAGACAGACTCCGGTTTCACGATAAGCCTTCAAAACGCCGAATACTATACCAACGTCCGCTTTCCGGTGTGGACCGAAGCCGCCTGGCAGGACGATATCAGATGGTACGCGGCATCCAAAGACGGCAGCGGAGTCTGGACCTGTTCCGTCCAGTCCAAAAATCACGGCGGCAACGGACTGTATTATGCGGACGCATACGGCACACTAAATAAAAACAGCGTCTTTATCGACGGCGGTACCATAAATATCTGATGCAAATAAACAATAACGTAAAATATTAACTCAGGAGACTTTTATAAATGCCTTTATTCAAAAAAAACAGTTCCAAGCCTGTGACAATTCAGGTTCAGACCGTACTTTACAACACCAAAAAAGAAGATGTCATCAAATCCGTTGAAAGCATTGCAAATGCTTCAAAACGGTATTCTGATGCCTCAGAAAAAGAACTCAACGTAATCTACAGTATCGGCGACGCCAGTGAAAACAGGATATTGTCAGACGAAGACGTTCAGCTTATTTCAAAACAATTTGATGATCTGATTGAATTCAAATATACTTTTTTCGACAACAACACAGGATACGGAAAGGGTCATAATCTTTTAGGCGCAGACGCCGGAGCCGACTATATCTGCCCCATGAACCCGGATATTATAGTTTTGCCCGCATTTTTCCTGACAATGCTCAAGCCTTTTGAGGATCCTCAGGTCGGAATGACGGAAGCTCGCCAAACCCCCGTGGAGCATAACAAAGAATATGATCCCGTTACCAAAGAAACAGGCTGGGCCTCCGGCGCGTGCTTTATGGTCAGGGGCAGGCTTTTTCATGATTTGGAAGGATTTGACTGCAAAACTTTCCATATGTATCTGGAAGATGTGGATTTTTCATGGCGTGTAAGATTTGCCGGATATAAGATCATTTACCGGCCGTCGGCTCCCGTTTTCCATGCCAAACGCATTTCCCTGACCGGAAACGCAATGCCCTCGGACAATGAGATACTCTATTCCTCTTTGGGCCATCTGCTGTTTTCGGTTAAATGGGGAAAGCCGGAGAGAGCAGAGAAACTGAGCCGGACATTTCTTTCAACCGGCCATCCTCTTTATATAGAGGCGGTAAATAAGTTCCGGCAAATGCAAAACGACAATCTTCTGCCGAAACCGATAACGACCGATAAATTTGACGCTGACTTTGTCGGCGAGCTTTATTACGCAAAAAACAGATTTGATTTATAAAACAGGAGATTCCTTATGAATAACACAAGCCGCGATTTCGAAAACAAACCTTTTTTAAGCGTTCTCATTATCACCGACGGCCGCTGCCCGGATATGTTAAGAGAATGTCTTTTATCTTTGCAGGCCCAGACGGATAATGATTTTGAAATGCTGCTGATCGCACATAAAACAGATGATAATCATTTTGAGCTGATCAGAAAAATAATTAACGAATTCCCCGGCTCTTTTTCTTCGGACATCCGTTTACTTAACCCGAACGAGCACGCCCGAAGCGCGGCACTGAACGCAGGTCTTTCTCACGCCCGTGGCAGCTATATTTCGGTTCTTGACGATAATAATATCTGTTTTGACAACTGGGTCGAAGAATTCCATAAGGCCGCGGATGCTTTTAACGGGAAAATAATAAAAACCGGCGTTCTGACGCAAAAATGGGATATCCTGCAAAGCGAAGATTCTTTTTCTGAACTTCGCGCCGTAAGTAAACCGGATGCCCGTTACTGTGAAGATTTTGATTTCTTCGACCGGCTTGCCGCAGATGACACTCCCGCCTCCGGTTTCGCGTTTCCGTCTGATGCATTTGCTTATTTGACTTCAGTACACGGCATTAAAGATCCGACCTGTATATACAGGGATTTTAAGGCTTCATATGATATTTCATCAAACTGCCGCCTGCCTTCTTTGAAAAGCAGCTCCTTGTATCTGAATGATTCGGCGGGATATTCCGAAAGCAAAAAAGCTTTCGCCACCCCTTTCGTGCGCGGTTCATTTTACGAATGTATCTTTGAATTTGATGATGAAAACGACAATGCCCTGGCATCCGTTCGTTTCGATATCTGCGAAGAAGGATTTTTCGGAATAGAAGATTTCAGTTTTTCGGTGTTGTATGCGGACGGATCAAAGATTCAGGGAACCCTTTCGGATATTAACGCCCACAACGGAATCCCTTATAAGGCAAAAGAAGGCTCAGGAATCTGGTACAAAACAAAAGACCCTCAAATAGAAATAGCTTTAAACAACGAAAAACAGGTAAAGCTTATTTGTATTAAAGGGCTTATTAATACCGACCTGCCGGATGAATTTGATATCGTTCCCGCAAGGTAAGGGGGCGTTTTAATATTCAGTTTTACTGCATATTCCGAAGCACCTCTTTGATCATGGCGTTCTTTTTCAAAAGAGGTGTTTCGTCTATTTTGCGGATAATTTCTTTTAAGAGGTTTATCTCGGCGAGCATGTTTTCTTTATCGACCGTAAGGTTTTCGTTAGCGGCGTTAAGAGCGGCGATTGCCTGCTCCTGTTTTAAAAGAGCGTCATGTTTATCGTCTATTACTTTTTCCTGCTCTTTTATCAGCCGGTATCTCTCCTCGGCAACCCTGCAAAGCTCAAGATATTCGGGGTACTTGTCAGCGTCATGTGTAAGTTTCGCATCGTTAAAAATATGTGTTCCCGTAAGTTTCGCTGCCTGAGCCGTGCCAAACGCATATTTCGATCTCAGAAGCCTTGCGCTCTCTTCGTTTTCCATCAGTTCTTCTAATTTAATTATCCCCGCCGCATTTACGGCTTTTGATTCGTTCAGCGGTTTGCACATCAGAAATGCCTGCTCACATTTTAATTCAAGCGGAGTTCTGGAATCCTCGCAGACGAAATCTTTTTGAAAGGCACTGATAAACAAATCGTCATCCATGTCATCAAAGAAATGCAGCCGCATCAGAACACATTCGTTATAAAAACGCGCCGTATTGCTTTCGTTTGTGCTGCTTGTGCGCAGATTGTCGTCCCTTATCCGTCTGATTTTTACAAGCGGCTTTTCGATAACTCCGAAAGAGTAATTCTTTGTAAACCTTACCCACCACTGCATATCCTGTCCCTGCACATAAAAAGGATGATGCTTTCCCGTTTTATTCATCGATTCCGTAGTGATAAGCGACGAGGGATTATTCAGTCTGTTGCCTTTATAGAAAAAGTATCTCAGCCATTCTTCCCTTGTATCCGTATGACATTCAAATATCTTTTTATACCAGTCAAAGAGTTCATTCGCGTCTTCACCGTTTTCATCTATTATGTCAGCCCATGTGAAGCATCCCGCATGCTGCGGATTTTCATTAAGATACGCTATCTGCCTTTCCAGTTTTTCGGGAACCCATATATCTCCGGCGTCCATGATTGCCGTATAACTGCCTTTTACATGCTCCATTCCTGCGTTTGTCGCATAAGCGATATGACTGTTTTTTTCAAGAAAAACGAGTTCAACACGCTCATTTTGCGAATACTCGGAGCGAAGTATCCCGGGAGTGCCGTCGGTAGAGCCGTCATCGACAATAATCAGCTGAATATTGTCATAGGTCTGTGAAAGGATGCTCTCCACACTCTCTTTGATATACTTTTCTTCGTTGTAAACCGTAAGAATAACGCTTACCAGCCGGTCTTTTTTCATCTCATCCCTTTCCGCGGTCATGCCAATGACGCAGTATCGACCACTTCGTAAATATATATGCTGTCTTCGGAATAAATCTGATCGAATTGTATGCTGCTGCCGTCGCCGCCGTCCAGCGGAACCACGCTGAGTACATACCTGCATCCGATTTTTTCAAGATCGTCATAATTAATATAAACCGTCATGGCATCGTCGAGATTCAGCTCAAAGCTTGTTTCATCCTCTACAAAAACGACGTTAACATGGGCATATCTGTTGTAAACATCTTCGTATTTTCCTTCGGGATCAAGTTCGGTCCAAAGTTCCATATTCGGATAAATATTGGTCGAATTGATCGTCGGTGCCCCGCAGGCCACCGAATAACCGCTGAGCAGATATCCCCCTCCGTATGCTATCCAGTCCGCATCCGGGTCTTCTTTTACAATCCTTTGTATCTCCTGTGCAACCGGCTTTGAATATATCGCGTCAAGCCCTATGGATACCGGCCTTATCGTAAAGGCTGTCACTATGGATATGACGGCAAGTACGCCTGCAAGTATGTTTTTACTCCTCTCTTTCGAAGAGGATAATAAGACAAGGCTGAAAACTATTATTACGGCAAATGAAACCACCGTCCAGAAAAGGCTTAAATATCCGGGTGCCGTGGATTCGCAATATTTATAAGCAATCACCGCCGTGACAACGCCTATGGCCGCCGCTATGACAGGATGCAGAAGCCTTTTATTTTCTTTCCGGCTCAGCACCCGCATCATCAGATAAACCTGCGTCAAAGCTAAAATCGGAACGACCCTGACCGCGGTGGAGCGGCTTAAAAGCGAAATCTTTGCCAGTGCAAGCGGGAAGCCCGCGGTGCAAAAAATAATGAAAACTGCGTTTACTATCAAGAGTAAAATGATCAGCCAGTCTTTTTTCTTTTTTTTGCTCTTAACCAGAGTAATAAGCCCGGCAATAAGGGGTATCGGGAAAAATGAAAGTATCGCCGAAAACTCGCTTGCGTTTCCGATATCCGAAATGCCGTACATGTATGTTCTGAAATAATTAAAGATAAACGGCAGTCCGTACCCTCCGGCATCATGTCTTTCTCCGGGATAAACGGTATTGCTGATAGCCGTCACATAGTCCGAAATCGACCTTAAATAAAGCAGAACCAACAGGCCCGCAAGGCACACTCCAAGTGCAAAGATCAGAAAATGAAACCATCGCAGGGCTTTAAAGTCCCGCTTATTTTCATGTATGATCCATATTATAAAGGCCAGCGCAACATATGCCATCGGAACAATCCACGCAGGATATAAATACAGCACAAAGTTGGCAAACGAAATCCCGAACCCGGCGGCACAGATGATTTTTCCGAGAGTTTTTCTGAGTTTTATAAAATAATAAATGCAAAGAATACTTGCCTGCGCCCATAAAATAAACGAAGGCAGCGACCACCACAGATAAAACGGCGATAAGCCTATCAGACAGGCTCCGGCAAAAGAGAGAATCTTTCGTTTTCTGGCAATCAGATAACAGAGCTCAAATGATACCATGAACAACAGTATTATCGGCCCGTACCAGCTGAAACTGTAGGCGTATTCAAGCGGCAAAAACCCGAATCCCAGCATAAAGGGAGCTCTCGCTATTTCGAGCGGATTGAGATACGCCCCGTAAAGATTGACCGTTTTGGTGCCTCTTTGGATATTGTTGTATAAACCGAAAGGTTCGTCCGAAAAAGAGGCCGCCAGTTTGGACGGGCTCTCTACCAGAAACTCGTCCGAACGTATGGATCTTTCCTCTCCTATTACAGGTTCCACATATTCGCTGCCGCTGTTGGGCTGAACCAGTTGATCGTAAACCGCAAGCGAATCCCCGTTAAGCCTGTTCGCCGTACAGAAAATAAGCGCGCAGGCCGCAATTATCCACCGGAACCTGTATATTTTTTCATATAAGGGTTTTATCAGGAAAAAGATGTGCAGGAGGGCAAATACAAACGCAAGCATGAAAAGCTCTGAAAACAGCACTACTTTATATATCGGGAAATTATCGAAATACTGTTTCCAAAAGCCGCCTTCCGGCACTTTATTAAATGAGATACCGTCCAGAGAATAAGATATGCCCGCATCCTGACCTATATCAATCCTGAGCGTATATATGCTTGAACCGGGCAAAAACAAAAGACACTGCGTATCACCGGCATGCGCAACCTGAGATACAATGCGTTCTTCGGATAAATCCTCCCCCGGAGCGGCCGTATAATATACGGTGATATTGAGCGCCGTATTTAAAGGCTGTGAAAATTCCACCTGCAGGGTTTTTACATAATTTCCGTTGGCATTGTAATAGATCATGGGATCATTGGTCGTCGTAATTATCGACCCGTCGTCCAGATATTCAATGCCTTCGTGTTCGTTTTCTTTTAATTCCTGCCCGGAAACCGAAAATTCGACCGCATTCTTCATCTTGACATTCGTTTTAAAAACAGGGATGAAGTCGGTCTGCGTCAGAATCGATATTCCGACGGAAGCAAGCGCAGCCAGAACCAATACTATCGCAAAAATAATATTAAATTTCTTTTTGCTTATATTTTGAAATCGTCTTGTCATTTTACTCCCCTGATATCCGCAAATCCCTTTACATCACAAAAGAACAGTCCGTCTTTTCCAGCGTCAGATTGGGATTATAATACGGATCTCCCGCTTCCAGCTCTTTTCCCCATTTTTCCTGAAAGCGTTTTATTTCACCCGCAAAGCGTTTCTGCTTTTTCGGAGTGTCTTCGTAACCTCTTGATTTGGATTCATAATGTATCATTTCGGCAAAAGGCGTGAAAACTATTTTGTAGCCCGCGGCGCGGATCTTCATGCAGAAATCCACATCGTTAAATGCCACCGCATAAGATTCATCAAGTCCCCCTACCTCTTCATAAACGCTTTTTTTCACCATAAGGCAGGCCGCCGTAACCGCGGAAAGATTTTGTACGGTGACGAGTCTTCCCGCATATCCCGGACTGTCGGCGTCTTCGTGGCAAAGCACATGACCCGCAACCCCTCCGATTCCGAGGATTACGCCCGCATGCTGAACCGTTCCGTCGGGATAATATAATTTCGCGCCGCAGGCGGCAACATCTTCGCGCTGACAGAATCCGAGCATTTCTTCCATCCATCCGGGAGTTATTATCTCAATGTCGTTATTCAAAAGCAGATAATATTCTCCCGAAGCAAATCCCGCGCCAAAATTGTTTATCGCCGAATAATTAAACGGCCCCTCCCATTTTACAACCTTTATTCTGGGATCTTCGGATTTTATTTTTTCATAATATTCAAAGGTCTTTTCATCTTCACTGTTGTTTTCGATCACAATGATCTCCCAGTTCCGATAAGTGGACTTCTCGATAACAGATTTAATGCACTTGTCCAGATCCGAAATATGATCTTTATTCGGAATAAGTATAGAGATTTTAGGCTCGCCGTTTATCTTAAATCTGGAACGATAGATCCCCGCATAAATCGTATTTTCCACTTCGGCCTCTATGCCCGTTCTTTTAAAATGCTCTTTGACCGCTTTTTTCCCGGCGTCAAAAGCATATCGTTTGCTGTCGGGATCCTCTGCCGTCGAAGAGGGATGGCATCTCCAGTGATAAAGAATCTTGGGAATATGATATACTTCGTCCGTATTTTCGATGCATCTGAGGAAAAGATCATGATCCTGCGCGCCGTCGTATTCCGGGTCAAAACCGCCTGTCTTTTCCAAAAGTTCACGGCTTATCACCGTAATATGGCACATATAATTCACGCACCTTAAAAGATCAGGGTTGAAATCCGATTTGAAATTCGGCTCGAACAGCATTTTGCCTTCCATATCGATCTTGTCTTCATCGGTATAGATCATCTGCGCCTTTCCGCCCGTCTCGTTTATCAGGGAGACGATTTCAAATAATGCGTCCGGCGTAACCAGATCGTCGTGATCCGCAAGCATAATATAATCGCCCTTTGCCATATCCAGGGCGGCGTTCGTGTTGCCGGAAATGCCCAGATTTTTTTCAAGCCTTTTGTAAATAATGCGGCTGTCTTTCGCGGCCGCTTTTTCAATAAATCGTTCCGCGGTATCTTCCGTGCTGCCGTCAGAAAGACATATTTCCAGATTTTGGTATGTCTGATTCTGCAATGAGGCTATCAGCTCTTTAAGGTACTTCAAAGGCGTGTTGTAAAGCGGAATTACGATGCTTATAAGAGGCTCGTATTCAAATCGTGTATTCCTCTGTTTTTCGAGGGTTTTCTTTCCGGCGCGGTGCATGTTAAACCAGATATTGTAGTCCGAGTCGGTATCTTCCATTTCGCATTTTAAATACGAGAAAAAGCCGCCTATCCCGCCTTCCTGAAAAGCTTTCTGTCTTGCCTCTTTATTTTTAAGCGCTTTGCGCAGTCTTGCCGATTTTGAATTCTGCGCAAAGAATTTCATAATATCGATTTCTTCGATTACGGGATCTTCCGCGTTTCCCATACAGACTTTCAGCATACGGGTGCCGCAATCTTCTTTATCCACTTCCGCACTGAAGCCGCAGCGCAGCTCTTCGTCCGGTATTTGAAAAATTTCATTAATATCCAGACGCAGGAGAGGTTTGATTTTAGAAGGAAGCACCTGATCTTTTTCATCCCGCAGCTCTACCGGAAGCGGCTTAAGGGTTTTTGCGTCCAGCGCCCAGCCGTAAATGACGGCCTTACTGCCTTTAAGCTCGATGCGGTCTATATTATAGGCCATGGTATCTTTTTTATACTCCTGCCTGAGAGAATCCGCATCGCTTTCATAAAGCGGCTTTTTATCTTCTCCGTCCAGAAGATATAATCCCCATTTGTCAAAGTTTTCATATACGTAAGGCACGTCATGAATATGAACGCAAAATCCCGGCTTCTCGCAAAGCTCCGCTCCCACCAGAATATCGACAATATCCGGACGCTTTTTGTAAATAATCTCCGCCGGTATGCTTTCTCCGTCCCCGCTCATGACCTCAACTTTTATTTCGCGGTGCTGCGGCAAAGCCGCCCATCCTTCCAGATGAAACATGACCTGCGGGATTGCTTTCATTTCACTTATATCAACGCTGTATAAAAAATTGTCCATTTTGAAATTTCCGTTTTACTCCATGTCCCGATAAAGTTTATCGCACGGACATTATTATCCTATATATTTATTAAGCCACTGCATAACCTTAATATGCCTGCTGTGGAACAACGGACTGCCGACCTGGGTGGCGGATGCGCTCTGAGAATCATGGACAAGCATGGATTGCCAGAGATTTTCCATGGTAAGGGCGCGCCCGTCCGTGATACAGTTATTTATTGTCCGCTTCATTGAACTGTATCCGCCCAGATGCCTGATATTTGCGCAGAACATCCTCGCTTTCAGATCATAAACTCCGAGATTTTCGGCCTCGCTGATATATTTTGCCATCTGTTCTTCCACAAGCCTGTTCTGAATGGCCACTCCGGCTGAGCTGCTTATTATTCTCTGTATGCATTTTGCCTTTGCGGAATCCTTTGTAATGGTAACATTTCCTTTACCGTCGGTTCCGTAGTACTGCCAGTTTTGCGTATCAAGGTCATTCGCGATTCCCGCCGTATCCAGAGCCGCAAATGTATTCGGATCTTCTGTTCTTATGAGATTCAGCAGGCGTTTGGCCTCGTTTGCAAACCAGGCTCCGGCCCCTATGGTAATGGCGGTTTCGTTTGCCGTGTTTTTATAGGCCTGCGTAAAGTCGTCATATCTCGCGTTGCCATATACCTGTCCGCCGGTTTCGACCGCGAATATTATATTTCTCATTACGCTTGAAGCATACGAATCATAGGTTACGGGCGCAGACAGGTTATATCTTAAATATGTTACAAGCTCTCTCCCCGAATCGCTTTCAACATATATGTGCGTCATGTATTCGCCGTCAACCGCATGCTCTCCTCTTACAATTGTTGCACAAAAGCCCCCGTCACTGTTTTTTGTGCCGCGATACCATACGATATCGTCCTGCCCGTCCTGCGTGCTCCAGGTAGGGAAAAAGACTTCGTTGGCCTCTTCACCGAAAGCGGAGGCTCCATAGACGGTGATTTGCATTGCACTGTTGCTTATCGGGTTTGATATTACATAATTAACCGCCTCCATCAGAACATTTGTACCGGCGCACCATATCATTGAGCCGTCTTTTTGGCGCACGTAAACATCCGAATAAAATGTTCCGAAAGCAAAGCCGTGGTTTTTAATGTCCACATGTATAAGATATGATCCGTCGTCCTGCCTTTCGGCTTCGTACCATCTGATATTGCTCTGATCCGACTTTGACCATGTGGGTATCATCACTTTATCGTAAGAGGACTGTTTCTTAAGCACCACCGCTCTTACGTCAAACGTGCCCTTTTCCCGGTCAAAATTAATTATCTCTGCTTTTTCATTCGGAAGGCGCTGAACCTGAAAGGTTATCCCTGCCGCATACTTCATTGAATTATCTTTTAATCTGACGTACGCGTCCACGAAATATCTGCCGGCGGTCATGTGGTTCTGTAGCATGACATCTGCCGTATAAGCTCCGTTTGTGAGGCTTGCATTATACCATACAAGGTCATCCTGCCCGCCTTCTTCACTCCATACCGCAAACGATACCGATTTTTCGGAACCGCAGAACTTAAACTCCGAAAGCGTCAGGGGATATACCAGGTCAGAGTCTGTCTGATCCGCGGATAAAACTCCTCCGTACATTTCCATATTCACGGCCGCGCTGCCGGCATCATTGATTATATCGTTTTCATCGGTAAGGTAAACATTTGCGTGATATCTGCCCGTATGATAGCCGTGACCTGATATATTCTGAGTTGTTTTATAATTTTTTCCGGATTTCGCGAGCGTATATCTGACAAGATCGCTCTTATCTTCCCTGCACCAGATCTCGGCCTCAACGGTTTTGACTCCGTATGTGCTTTTAATGTTTGAAAGCGTAAGCGTCAGATTGCCCGTGGAATTATTTGCTTTAAAAGTCAGTTTGCCTGAAGCCGCCGAAGAAACCGTGAAAGTGTCGCTGCAGACAAATTCCATGCGGCCGTCAGACTGTCTCATATAGCAGTGCACGTTATAAAGCCCGCCTGACCTGTGATCGGCGGTATTGACCGTATAAACATAATCGGAATTATCGAGCCCGGCCTGATACCATCTTATGTCGTCCTGTCCGCCTGCGGCGCTCCATACGGCGTAATATACGCTTACGGGAGCTCCGAATGTAGTAAGGCCGCTTAATCTAATATCGAACTGCTTTTCATCCCCGTTTTTATCCCGGATAATAAAATCAGAGTAGCCGGCATTTATATCTATGCCCTTTCCTCCGATATATTCCATCTGGTTTTTCCGGTTTCTGACATATATATCTATCTTATATCGGCCCGTATGGTATTTATGATTTTTAAGAAAACATTCCGCAATATACTCATTTCCCTGTTTTTCAGCCTGATACCATACGAGATCGCTCTGGTCTTCCGCGCACCATACCGGTACGGATAAATAATTCAGCCCGGAAGGCGTGGTCAGTCCGGCAACACTGACGGTGAATTTTCCCGTAGAGGGCTCCACCTCGCTTACCTCTATATTTTGGGCCGAAGCATTCTTAAGTTCAAATACGGCTGAGTTCAAAAATACCATGCTGCCGTCATAAGTATTCGCGTAGCAGTGTACATTGTATTTTCCGGTACCCCTGTGCGCGGAAAGATCTCTGGTTTTTGTAAATATGCCATCCGCACCCGCGTCCGTGAAATACCAGTTTATGTCGTCCTGCCCGTTTTCCTGACTCCATACGGCAAAACCGACCTGCCTGACAACGCCCGCCGGCTGAACATCATAAATGCTGAGCACAGCCTGCGACTGGCTGTTTATGGCATCCGCTTCCAAATCGGAGCAGCCGAGCGTCCACTGCATGGTGTCGCTGCCTATATAACTCATACCGTCTGAAGTTTTAACATACGCATCCACGTAATAATTCCCCAGATGGTATTTATGTCCGGCAAGGGAGCCTTTGATAAACCAGGCATATCCGTCTTTATAGGCTTTGTACCAGACAATATCGCTCTTGTCGGCCATGCTCCACACGGGAACATAGATATCCGAAAACGCTGCATTGGAGTCATAATAGATCCTTACCGTAAATTCACCGGTTGCGGCGTTTTGAGATTCCACCGAAACGATATCCGGCTCCGCCGCTATCTGCGGGTCCTGATCTTCGAATAAAACTTCTTCTGGCGGAATTTCATCATTATTCACGTAAAAATCCGGACTTGCAGCAGGGGATTCCGAATCGGAATCAGCTTCGATATCCTGCCCGGCCGTATCTTCCGTTTCATAATCGCCCGAAGAGCTCTGCACTGTATATATAACGTCTTTTTCCGTCTGCTCCGCCGCGTCAGAATCAACGGTTCCGGTTTCACCTGCCGCAGCATATGCCAAAGACGATGAAGTCAATACTATACATAAAAGAAGGCCGCTGAGTATTTTTTTTATCATACCTGTTTCCTCCTCAAGCATATTGCTTAAAAGTTGCCTTGAGGCTGCCGCGTTATGTATAACGCGACAGCCCCCGTGAAAATCTGTCGAAAATCAGACTGCCGGATCCGTGGGATCCCAGGTCTGGCCTGCGGGTATTTTTATGGTCGCCGGTTTGCCCATGGGCCCCGGATTGCCGCTGTCATAAATCGTTACCTGCATGCCAATCTGGCAGTTGTCATATATCCATTTGGCATCTCTTACATTAAGCCTTACGCAGCCGTGTGAAGCGGCCTGCCCCAGATTGTTGTAATCTATGTAATTCAGGTTATAAGGCGTAGTATTTTTGCCCGCTACCGAATGAAAATATACGCTCGTATAAATACGTGTGGCGTACTGGCCGTACGAAGGCCCCATAAGCTCTTTCCATCTCCATTTTCCGCTCGTATAGAAAGTACCCGTGTCTGTGGGCGTCCCCGGAAGTCCTACCGAACACGCAAACGCGCATACCGGAATAATGTATCCGTTTGAGCCGTCCGCGGCAAAGATGGTTACGGTGTTGCAGGTTCTGTTGACAGTGGCCCTGTAGCTTCCCTGCGCTCCGATAATGCCTCTGACGTCGGTCTGCCTTACGTCGTTTATATAATAGAATTTATATGTATGACCCTCAAATGTTTCGTAGAACCAGCCGTTCTTTTTCATCTCGCTTTTATCTACGTCAAACATCCTCCCGGCAACCGTGGCTCCCGAACCGCCCGTATATACATAGGCATGTGCGGTAAAGGTTCCATCATGTTTATATCTTGAAACGTCTATCGTGGCTTTCCATGTGCCTCCGCCCAGATTTGTGGCATCGTTCCATACTATGTCATCCTGTCCGCCCGTATTGCTCCATACGGGAAACTTAACCGCCGTGGCGGAGCCGGGGACATTTTTCAGATATATGTCTCTTTTTCCGCTTCCCGTTTTTACGACATACATATAGTTAGCGGGTTTAAACGTATAAGAGGTGGCGTTTACATACTCTTTTATGCCATTGTTAAATGTCGCGTAAGCGTGTATTTTAAAATCCCCGAAATTGTATTTATGGTGTTTAACGTCAACGACCGCCGTGAATGAATTTCCCGAGCGGGTTGTATTATACCAGCAGATATCGTTTTGATCAGCCGCGGTCCAAACCGGAATCTGTACGAACTGTATTCCGGAACTGCTGCTGTTTATGGTTACCGTAACGGCAAACTGTCCCGCGGGTCCGTTTACGTTTGAAATGGAAATAGTTCCGTTTACGGTCGGGTTGACATTTAAATCGGTTGTTCCTGTAACATAGACAAGATCGCCGTTTTTGGTCTGGGCATAGACGTCAACAAAGTAATCGCCCGCCGTTTTATGGTTTGCAATATCCACCGTTACGGTATGGTCTTTTCCGTTTGAAGTGTCTTTATACCAGATTACGTCATCCTGGCCTCTTGCCTTGCTCCATGCAGGGAATACCACAGCCTTTGCCCCACCGGGAACTTCCAGGTTTTTAACCGTTACCGGATATAATTTTTCATCGGAGCCTGCGCCGACGCTGATGCTGTCATATTTGATTTCAAAAGTCATCGTGTCGCCGCAGACAAAACCCGTATATCCTTTAGTATCCACAACATAGGCGTCCGCATAATATTTGCCCACGCTGTATTTGTGCTTTGATATATCGGATTTAACGACGTAATCGCCCGCGGAATTCTTTTCGGCCATATACCAGCAGATATCGCTTTGGTCCGCCCTGCTCCAGACGGGAATCATTATGGCTTTTATCGGGCTGTCACAGGTAACGCCCGATACCTTTATCTCAAAGGTTCCGGCCGCGTTGTTATATGTGACTGTCATGCCCGTCGCGGATGGAGGATTTATCGTATATGTGGCTTCTCCCATCCATACATACTGTCCGTCGTTTCTTACTCCGTACACATCCACATAATAAAGACCGAATGTGCTGAATTTAGACGCTGCGTAAACCTCCCGCGCCGACTTGGTCTTGTTGTCATATCCTGACATGAACCATTTCAGGTCATCCTGGCCGCCCGTAGCGCTCCATACGGCATAGCAGACCGCCTTAAGGCCTCCCGGAACTTCAAATCCGGTTACATCAACCTGATAATCAGTATCGGTTGGGGTAACTTTTACTAAACCGTCTATCTGAACGAAATCTCTGGTCTTTCCTATGACAAAACCCGTAAATCCGTTTGAATCAACGACATATGCATCTGCATAATATGTGCCCGTATTGTATTTATGCTTTGAAATATCGGATTTAACGACATAGTCGCCCTCCGCGTTTTTGGAAGCCGTATACCAGCAAATATCGCTGTAATCAGCCCTGCTCCATACGGGAATCATTACGCTTTTCACGCCGCTGTCGCAGGTAACGCCCGATACCTTTATCTCAAAGGTTCCTTCCGCATTATTGTTTGTAAATGTCATATCCGTCGCGGCAGGAACTTTAACCGTATATGTCGTTCCTCCCAGCCATACATACTGTCCGCTCTGATTTACCCCGTAAACATCCGCAAAATATAATCCGAATGTTTTAAATGAGGAAAGGGCGTATGAGAGCGAAGAAGAATGTGACGTCTTTGCGTAATCCGCCGTCATCCATATCAGATCATCCTGGCCGCCCGCATCACTCCATACGGCATAAGCAACTTTTTTAAGTCCGCCGGGAACTTCTATTCCGGTAACGTCGATTCTGCATTCAGATTGCGAAACCGTCGGAACAACCATGGCATTTTTATTTTCAAATGTTACCGTTGTCCCTCCGACAAAAGCGAAAATACCGTTGCCGGCAGTAACATAAACATGCGATTTATATACGCCTGTATGATATTTGTGGTTGGCCGTATTAATCTGAACCGTATAATTGCCGCTGCCGTCCGCATTTGCGGCATACCATACGATATCGCTCTGATCGTCCGCGCACCAGGTGGGAACCATTACCTGACTGATGCCGGAAAGACTTGAAATGCCTTCAACGACAATGCTGCATGTTCCCGCGGCATTGTCGAATTTGTCCGGTTTTACCGAAGCGGCGGATATTCCGGAAACCGTAAAATCAGTCCCCGTCACAAAGCTCATTCCGCCGTTTGAATCATAAATATCGGCATAATATATGCCTGCCGTTTTATGATCGGAAACCGATACATTTGCGACATAATCATCTCCTGATTTATCGAAGGCGTACCAGCGAAGATCATCCTTACCGCCTTCAGCGCTCCATACGGCTACCGACAGATCGGAAGCTGCCGAAGGCGTGTATTCCGAAAGCCTGATCTCAAACCGGGTTTCATTTCCCGTTGTATCGGATACCGTCGCGGCAGGCGTGCCGGGCGATTGTGCTTCTATAATAAATGCTTCATCCCGAGCGCTTTCGGATAAATCCCCGTCCGGACTTTCCTGTGTCTGTGCATCTGTCACAGCCCCGTCAATCTGTAACTGCACCGCGTCGGTTTCGGCCTGAACGCCTGCGGCTCCAAGCAACAGTACGCAGATTGAAAGAAGTATCGCTATGACTCTTTTAATCATAAATGCATCCTCCCGATCATTCGTAAATTCTTAAAACATATATCCAGTTTCGAGCCGCAAAGGGTGAAACCGAAACTTCGTGTCCCGTCTGGTCTCCGCCCTGCGGATAATCAATGCCGTTTACAACGGAATCGTGTGCCCCTACGGTATATCCGTTGCCGATATATATTTCCGTGTGCCCGCTGCTTCCGTATCTGTACCACAGAACATCTCCCGGTCTCAATGCATCCATTCCGGTATAATTATAAACGGAAAAACCGCATCTCTGCATCAGATTTACCTGCGATCCCGTATAAAACGGAGACGACCCTAAAATCCTTGCGAAACCGCTATTGTACAAAGAATAATATACCAGGGATGAACAGTCAACATCAGGATTTAAATATCTGTTTACCTGTGAATATCCTACAGAATCATTGTATGCTATAGCTATGGCATATTCGACATAATCGATCATTGAAAATGATCCGTCCGTGGCGAATCCGTTGTCCGTATAGACATGTACGATGAAAGTTCCGTTATGCTTATGGTTGGAAAGCCTGACATCCGCGTAGAAATTACCGTCGCTGCCCTTTATCCCGTCATACCAGATTATGTCGTCCTGTCCTCCCGTGAGGCTCCAAACCGCAAAGCTGGCCGACTCAGCCGAAGCGCCGTGGAATGTCAGCCTCCTGCCGTAACTGCCGTCCGGCTGTGAAACCGAAAGAAAGGCTTCGGTTTCAAACAACTTTGCAGTTCCTCCTAAAAATTTAAATATTCCGTTTTCAAAGGTTGCATACATATGGATATGGTAATTCCCGAAATGGGCTTTATGATTATTTACATCTACTTTTACCCGCCAGGTATTTTCGTTCTGCCTGACCGCGGAATACCATATAATATCGCTCTGATCAGATGAGCACCACACCGGAACCGACAGACTGCTTATGCCGCAGGTGGAGCCGGAAATATTGACAATTATGTCAAATGTACCCTGACTGTTGCCCCCTCCCGCGAAAGAAACCACGGCGTCGGCATTTGTCTGAATGTTTATATCCGTACTTCCGCCGAGGAAAATCATTTCTCCCGACTTTGTTCTCGCATATACATCCGTATAATACATGCCCTCTGTTCTGTGACGCGCTATGTCGGCGGTCGCCGTATAATCACCGCCATTCGTTCCCGATGTCTGATACCAGATCAGGTCATCCTGTCCGCCGGCTTCGCTCCATACGGCGGCCATGACTGATGCGGCTCCCGCGGGAACTTCCACACCTTTTACTCTTATACCGAAAAAGCGGCTTCCTGTCTGCTCTACCGTCAATCCGTCATTTTTTACCGAAAAATTCATCGTCTGACCGTCCAGAAAACTGTATATTCCTTTGGAATTTACGGTATATACGTCGGTGTAGTATTTTCCGGTATTGTAATTATGTCTTGCAATCGAAGATATAACTTCGTAATTGCCGTCGCTTTTTCTCTGCGCGTTATACCATACAATATCGCTTTGATCATTCCTGCTCCAGACCGGAACCATAATCGATTTTGTTCCTGCGGGAAGCGCTTTTCCGTTTATCAGTACGGTAAAGCTGCCGGATGCATTGTCCGGGAATACGGCCGTATTTCTGGCGTAGCTTCCGGTTTCAAAGGTCGTTCCGGAAAGGAATCTCATCACTTTGTCATCTCCGACCACGTAAATATCCACGTAAGCTTTTCCCGTATGCAAAAGCTTAAGTTCCTGAAGCTCTGCCGTGATCGTCGCCGTACCGGGATCATAAACACCGTTTATCCATGTAAGATCATCCTGCCAGCCTTCATCGGTCCAAACCGCGGCTTTAATCTCATATATCCCGTATGAAACCACCGCGTTTTCCGCTGTTATACGCCATACCGATCCGTTTTTAACCACCGAAACAAAAACTTCATCCATGGCGGGAACTTCGCTCTGTTCAAACAGAGTCTCGCTTCCGCCCGCATATTCCAACGCGTCTGTTCCGTCATGAATATAAACATCTATATAATACAGGCCTTTTAATCCCGCATGATTTGCTATATTCAAAATGAAAGTATATGTTCCGTCAGCCTGCCGCGTCGGAACATACCAGTAAATATCACTTTGATCTTCCAGGCTCCAGACCGGAACAAGAATCTCCATGATGCCGTCGGGGGCTTCCACTCCCGTCAGTGTCACCCGGCATGTTCCTTTGTTATTGTCTTTGTCCGTTATCTGAATCTCTTTGCAGTAATTACCGGAATATCTGAACTCCTGTCCGCCCAGATAAATCATTGTACCGTCTTTCTGATGCGCATAAGCATGTGCAAAAACGATTTCCGTATGCTTAAGGTTCGATGTATCGAAATCACATTCCAGCAAAGCCTCTCCGGCATCATACTCCGCCCTGTTCCAAGTCAGATCATCCTGCCCGCCTTCTTCGCTCCAGACAGCCATATATACTTCGTCAATATTTTTCGGTACCGTAAATCCATGAGTTTCCAGATGATATTTTTCGCCTGCTCCAATCCGTTCGGCGTCAGAAACTCCCGGAGTTATTTCAAACGAAGCCGTGGTTCCGCACAGATATACGTATGAACCCTCCTTACTTCTTTCATATACATCCGCATTATAAGTACCGTAATGGTAATTATGATTGGATATATTCATATTAACAAGATAACTGCCGTCGTCCGACTTTTCTGCTGTATACCAGTATATATCGCTTTGATCTTCCCTGCTCCAGACAGGTACGATTACGGCAGCGTCATCATCAGAAAGTTTTACGTCTGATATTGAAAATACAGCCGTTCCCTCAGCGATATCCCGTGAAAGAATACTGATTTGAGGCGCGGTCTGTATTTCCAAAACTATTTCGTCTTCCGAAAATACGGATTGCGCGTCAGGCACACTTTCCGCGTCATCCGTCATTTCTTCCCCGTCGGGCCCGGAACCTGTGTCCTCTGCGGTATTTATTATTTCAGATTCACCTTCGGCCAGAACATTCATCGGAACGGAGGTAATAAACATCGAAATAATAAGAATACAGAAAACAAGTTTTCTTTTCATATAAAAACCTTCTCTCTTATTTATGCCCTGATCCCGTAAAATACGCGTAACAAAGCCTTTCTGTTTTAAGGAAATAAAGTATATTATAATACATTTATGTAAAAAAATCAAATCATTTATCTGTATCATCGTCTGCTGTCGAATCACCGGTTTCATTTAATCTGTTTTCCAGTATTTCCACCCGCCTTTTTAAGATGCCGACTTCCTGAATAAGGGTGTTGTTTTCCATTACGAGCTTTGAGATAACCAAGGTAATGGATAATACAATAAAAACAAAGAAGGCAAAACCTATGGCAAACAGCCAGTTGGACGGAGTGGCTACTCCCGACACATCCGCCAGCCATTCCATAAAAAAAGGACATAAATCAAATAAAAGCAGCAGCGCAATGGCCGCAAACCATGTTAACGCATATTTTATTTCCAGCTTTCTGCTTTTGATCTTTTGAACTATGTAAAGCAGCAGCAGAACAAGAATAACCGCTATCAGTATCTGTAATCGAAAATGCATGCCTTACCTCCTATGCCGGGTTTTTTCCATAATAAGCGCAATGGATACTTTTATCATATAGTATGCCGATTTAAAAGGAGAGATAGATGAAACCCCTCCCTGTCTTTCTCTCATGATCACCGGCATTTCTTTGACGATATAACCTCTGTTGAGCAGGAACACCTCGCTTTCGGGTTCCGGATAATCCTTGGGATATATCTTCGCGAATTCTTTTATGACCTTCCGGTTTCCCATCCTGAGCCCGGAAGTTGAGTCCGTTATTACCGCGCCGGTCAGGGCTTTGATCAGGTTTTTCATCCATTTTATGCCGAAACGTCTCATACCCGAGGACTGAAAACCCTGATTCTCGATAAATCTGGACCCTATAAGCATATCCGCTCCGGTTGCTTTGATTTCTTTTAACATGGCTTCCAGAAATTTCGGGTCATGCTGTCCGTCGCCGTCGATCTGGACAGCATATTCATAGCCGTTTTCGTATGCGTATTTGTATCCGGTCTGAACAGCTCCTCCTATGCCTAAATTCAAAGGAAGATCTATAAAGTTAAATCCGTTTTTCCTGCAAATATCCGGCGTGGAATCGGTGGAACAGTCGTTTATAATAATATAGTCAAAATCAGGTGCGTTTAGTTCTATATCTTTTACGACTTCCGCGATACTTTCTTCTTCGTTATATGCCGGAATGATAATAAGATTTTTTTTCATAATATTGAAATCCTTATTCGTTGTCGTTGAGCTTTTCACTTTCCGAATATTTTTCCGCGAGCTTTTTCGCAATGGGCTTCGGCCAGAACTTGCAAAACATCTCGTAATCCTCTGCCCCTCTTCCCGTCTCCGCGATCACATGCGAGGTTTCGGAGTCTTTATGAATCCGGTGGCCCATCAGGATTTCCGGCAGATATACGAAACCTCCGTCAAGCCTGGATATTTTCTCCCATGCTTCCCAGTCCTCGGATGCCCTGAACTTAGAAACAAATACCGGATTCATAAGGTTGTCTTTTACAAAGGTGACCGATGGACAGCAGATAGGTGAACCGAAAGAGAGGATCCTCCTTCTGACAAATTTGGAGTTAGTAAACTTTCTGCCTTTGAGCGGCGAAAGCATTTTTCTTTTTATGTTTAAGAGCCTGTTATCGGTAACATGCTCCCCGCCCCGTATTTCGCAATAATCCGTAAAAGAAATCAGCGGCTTTTTGACGCTTTGAAGCGCTCTTATGGTCTTTAGCGCAAAATCAGGAAAATAGACGTCGTCCTGATGCGCTATGGTGATATAGGGCGTATCGCATTTTGAATAAGCAAAATTCCAGTCCTGGGTGATCCCCTTTTCCCCGTCATTTATAAACAGGGGAATATCATATTTTTCGGCTATGCCTGAGATATGTCCGTTCGGCGTGGATGTGGCTATCAGAATATTTGAAAGCACTCTCTGCTCCATCAAAGACCTGACACATTCCTCCAGATATTCGCTTTCTTTATACGCGCATACGGCAAAAGAATGTTTTTTTCTGTAATCTTTCTTACTCATTTTTCGCTCCGTCAGAAATTCTTTTTCAATGAAAAGTCCTGGCTGTCCAGCGTCAGATTCGGATTATAAAAGGGATCTCCCGCATCCAGGAAAGCCTGCCATCTCTCAAAGAATTTTTCACATTCCTGATTGAATCTCGTCATCTTTTCGGGCGTATCTTCAAGCCCTCTCGACTTGGACTCATAGTGGTAAAATTCGGCGTATGGGTTATAAACCACATAGTATCCCGCTTCCCTGACCCTCAGACAAAAATCTATGTCGTTAAAAGCCACTGCCAGAAACGGATCGAGTCCGCCGACTTCGTCAAAGACCTTGCGGTCAACCATCATGCAGGCTGCGGTCACGGCGCTGTAATCCTGGGCGCAGATTATCCTGTGGCAATATCCGGTATTGCCCCTCGGATGCATCACGAAACAGTGTCCCGCTATACCTCCGAAACCTACCACCACGCCGGCATGCTGAATCGTATCGTCTTCATAATACAGCCTCGCCCCCACGATACCTGTATCATCTCTCATGCAGTAGCCGAGCAGCTCTTCAAGGGCGTCTTCATTTATCATGCCGGTGTCGTTATTTAATAAAAGCAGATATTCTCCGTTTGCATGCTCTGCCCCGAAATTATTTATCGCGGAGAAATTAAAACCTCCGTCATAATATACGACTCTGACTCTGTCATACTGCTTTTCGGCTTCTTTATAATACTCAAAAGTCTCATCCTTATCGCTGTTGTTTTCGATAACTATGATCTCGAAATTTTTATAAGTGGATTTCTCAAATAAAGAATCAATACAGCGTTTAAGATCATCCGTATGGTCTTTATTAGGAATCAGTATCGAAATCAGCGGGTCATAATCCCTTAAGTATTTCGTCCTGTAAAGCCCCGGCCACTCTCCGTCGATAACCTCCGCTTTAATGCCGAGCCGTTTATAATGATCAGCTACCGCGCGCCTGCCGGCATCAAAGGCATATCTTTTGCTTTCGGGGTTTTCCGCTGTCGAATCCTGATGGCTTCTCCAGTGATAGAGCACTTTCGGGATATGATGTATGTTTTTAGTATTTTCCGTGGCTCGAAGAATAATGTCATAATCCTGCGCCCCCTCATACTCGGGGTTCAGATAACCCGTTTTATCCAAAAGACCGCGTTTTATGACGCATAAATGACAGATATAATTTACTGTCCTTAAAAGATCCGGATTAAAATCAGGTTTCATATGAGGCTCAAAGAACATGTTTCCGGATTCGTTTACTTTGTCTTCGTCAGAATAAATCAGCTCGTATTCACTGTTTTCATTCAGTGCCTTCACAACCTCAAAAAGCGCGTCCGGAGCAAGCAGATCGTCATGGTCCGCAAACGCGATGTATTCGCCGGAAGCGGCTTCTATCGCCCTGTTTGTATTTTCCACTATCCTGCGCTGAACGCCGGCCGGGATTATCTTTATGCGCTTATCCGCATCTGCCGCCGCTTCAAGGTCTGCCGCGATCGGAGACGGACTTCCGCTTCCGTCGGATAAACAGATCTCCCAGTTGCCGTATGTCTGCGCCTGCACTGATTTGATAAGCGCATCCAGATACAGTTTGTTGGTTTTATACAGAGGGACAACTATTGAAATAAGGGGCGAATAATCAAACTTCGTTTCTCTTTGTTCGTTTAACTGTTCTTCACTCGCAAAATTATGTTTAATCCATTCCCTGTATTCGACGGGTCCGTCTTTTTTTCCGATTTTTTTAAGGGCCTTTTTAAAGAAAGATCTGAAGCCGTGTTTTTTGATGTGTTCTAATGACAACGAAGAATATTTCTTTAAATCCTCTTTTAAAACTCCGCCCTTTGACAATGCCACGTCAAAGATGACTTCTTCTTCATGCGCTTTAAAAACAACAAAAAGCCTGTTTGAAGTCACGTTTTTAAATACAAGCTGAAAGCCTGTCTCGTTTCCTATGTCACATTCAGTATAAATGGCCTTTACGTCCGTTCTGTTAAGACGGGCGATCTGACCGACGATTTCATTGTCTTTTTCGTCTCTCGCATATATATCCACATGAGCATCGGAAGCCACCCATCCCGATATCGCTATGCCTATGGCTTCATCTCTTCTGACCTGATCTATAAAGACTTGCGGGTTTTTGTTTTTTTCACGGAGTTTCTGAACCGTAACGGAAAACCACTGGGAACGTCCGCCGTCTTTTTCATACCATATCCTGAGCATTCCGCCGTCCGGCAGTTTTTCGGGAAGATAAACACTCATAACAACAGAATCAACCGTTTTGCTGTTCATCACGTCAAAACGGTCAATTGCGGAAAAAGCCGTCCAGGCTTCAATTTCTGTTTTTAATTCTGTTCCGTTCAGTTTTGCGTACGCCTTTGCCTCAGTCGGCCAGAGCCCGTAAAGCATATATTTTCCGGGCTCTGTGAGCGAAAAGCGTTCGCTTTTAACTTCGGGGATAAGCATTTCCATAAATAAGCACTCCGTTAAAAAAGCGGATCATTTATTGTTTTTCATATATTCGGCGATACCGCCCCATTTTTGGTCTTTTTCGGAAACCGTAAGATCCGCTTTGGTCATGCCTTCCGGCATGGGCCAGTCTATTCCTATGGCAGGATCGTCCCATTTGAGTCCGCCCTCATCGTTAGGATGATAAAAGTCAGAGCATTTATAGGCAAACTCCGCATAGTCGGAAAGCACGATAAAGCCGTGGGCGAAGTTTTTTGGAATAAAAAACTGTTTTTTATTTTCCGCGGATAATATTACTCCGAACCATTCCCCGAAAGTCGGAGAATCTTTCCTCAAATCCACCGCCACATCGAAAACCTCTCCGCTGACAACCCTGACGAGTTTGTCCTGCGGATAATTTATCTGAAAATGAAGGCCTCTTAAAACTCCTTTTTTGGAAGACGACTGGTTGTCCTGAACAAATTCAAGATCAATACCCGCTTCGGCAAAATCCCTGCGGCTGTATGTTTCCATGAAATAGCCTCTTTCATCACCGTACACGGTCGGAGTTATTACTTTGAGGCCTTCTATTTTGCATGTCTCTACTTTGATTACTCCCATATCATAACCCCTCTGCGATATCCAAAAGATACTGGCCGTATTCCGTCTTGATAAGCTGCTCAGCCAATTTGATCAGCTGTTCTTTGTTAATAAAGCCTTTTTTATAAGCAATCTCCTCGATACAGGAAATATAAAGCCCCTGACGTTTCTGGAATGCCGCCACAAAGTCGGCAGCCTCAAGCAGGGCGTCGTGATTGCCGGTATCAAGCCACGCAAAGCCCCTTCCCAGCGTTTCGACCATAAGATCGCCGCGTTTTAAGTATTCGTTGTTGACAGAGGTGATCTCTATCTCGCCTCTTGCCGAGGGTTTTACGTTTTTTGCGATTTCCACGACGTCATTGTCATAGAAATAAAGACCGGGAACCGCATAATTGGATTTCGGCTTCGCGGGTTTTTCCTCTATGGAAACGGCTCTGCCCGCTTCGTCAAATTCGACCACGCCGTACTCGGTGGGATTTTTTACGTAATATCCGAAAATAGTCGCGCCTTTTTCTCTTGCCGCGGCTCTTTCGAGAACCTTGGTAAAGCTCTGTCCGTAGAAAATATTATCTCCCAAAACAAGCGCAACGTTGTCGTCGCCGATAAACTCTTCGCCTATTATAAAGGCATCCGCAAGTCCTCTCGGATGTTCCTGAACGGCATAGGAAAGCTTCAGGCCGATCTGCTCTCCGCTTTCAAGAAGCTCCTTAAATACGGGCAGATCCCTCGGTGTCGAGATGATAAGTATCTCTCTTATTCCCGCAAGCATCAGAGTTGAAAGCGGGTAATAGATCATGGGCTTATCATATACGGGCATGATCTGTTTCGATACTGCTTTTGTAAGCGGATAAAGCCTTGTACCGGCTCCTCCGGCTAAAATAATTCCTTTCATATGCACCTCCGGTTCATCTGTTATTATACATTTCTTCGTAATATTTCTGATAATCGCCGCTTGTGACGTTTTTCATCCAGTCTTCATTTTCAAAATACCATTTGATGGTCTTCTTTATGCCTTCCTCAAACATGGTTTCGGGATCCCAGCCCACTTCCGCTTTGATTTTATCGGGAGCAATCGCATATCTTCTGTCGTGGCCTTTTCTGTCTTCCACATAGGTGATCAGATCTTTGCTGACAAGTTCTTTTCTCGGATCGCCCTCCGGCAGCATCTCCTGAAGCGTATCTAAAATAATATTTATTATCTGGATGTTCTGCTTTTCGTTGTGGCCGCCGATATTATAGGTCTCGAAAAGCCTGCCCTGCTCCTGCACCATGTCGATGCCCTTTGCGTGATCTTCTACATAAAGCCAGTCGCGGACATTTTTGCCGTCGCCGTAAACGGGCAGTTTTTTGCCCTGAAGCGCATTGTTGATGATAAGCGGAATCAGTTTCTCGGGGAACTGATAAGGGCCGTAGTTGTTGCTGCAGTTTGTAATATTTGCAGGGAATTTATATGTGTCCATATATGCCTTAACCAGAAAATCGGAAGATGCCTTGCTGGCCGAATAAGGACTGTGAGGATCATAGGGTTGGGTCTCATAGAAATAAGAACCGTCGTCTTCCAAAGACCCGTAAACCTCATCCGTGGAAACATGCAGGAATTTATGATCCGGCTTAAAAGTTCCGTCCGGCAGCTCCCATGCGGCTTTGGCCGCGTTTAACATTACAAGCGTTCCGAGCACGTTTGTCTTTACGAACACTTCCGGATTTTTGATGCTGCGGTCCACATGGCTTTCCGCCGCGAAATGAACCACTCTTTGAATATCGTTTTCTTCAAAGATTTTCATGATCGTGTCGGAATCGCAAATGTCGGAGCGAATAAACGTATAGTTGGGGTTGCCTTCGAATTCTTTTAAGTTTTCCGGATTCCCCGCATACGTCAGCTTATCGACGTTGATAATACGGATAGTATCTCCGTATTTCCTGAACATGTAGTGAATGTAATTGGACCCGATAAATCCGGCTCCGCCGGTAACCAAATATGTTTTCATCATAAACCTCCCGCAAATATTATTATTTTTATTTTTATTGAATCAGATATTCAATACCGCCCTTATAAGTCATCTGTCCGTCAAATCCTATGATATATGCATGTACGTTAAACGGCGTTCCGTCCGTAGCATGTTCAAAGGCGTCTATATCCACCGCATAGCTTCCGTCGGGCTGCGACTCCGCCTGATACCAGCGCAGGTCGCTCTGATCCTCGGAAGACCATACCGCAATATTTACCGAAGCGAGACTGCCCTCGTCACCGGACGGCGTGTAGTAAGCCGTGAAGTGACCTGTTTCGAAATTGAATTCGCTGCATGTGACGCCCTCAGGCACGGCGATTACGCCTTCCTCGGCACCGTTATAAATGATGCCCGTGGATTTTACGAATACATCGCTTATATTATTGGCTTCTTCATAAATGTCTATGTTATAGCTGCCCGGAGCATAATCGAAGTCCTTATAATCTATAACAAACGAATATGATCCGTTAGGATTTTGAACGGCCGTATATTTGACCTGATCGGACTTGTCTTCTCTTGCCCACATGTATGCTACGAGCTGCTCAAATCCGGTTGCCTTAACCAGTTTGGTAACCCTGATTTCCTGCGTCCGGGCAGCCGGATCATAATCCTCGATCTGGACTTCACCCATATCGCCGGTCGATTTGCCTGTAAGCTCCTCCATCAGCTCCGATTTTTCAAGAAGTCCGTTGTTAAACTTCTCTACACCGTTTTCTTCGAGCAGGGTCGGCACGGATGAAAACAGATTCACTCCAAGCCCCAGTCTCTCATTTTCGATAGTGACTCCCAGCGCAGCGAGCGTTGTGGGGAAAAGATCGAAGGTAGTGAAATTTCTGAACTCCTGTGTCTGTGTTTCAACCGGAGCGTTTATCACGGTTGTATATACCTTTCTTTCATATTCTTCGGATATGTCGGTACAATAGTCGGAGTCCATCGTAAGATGATCGCCCGATATAACAATAGTCGTATTTTCATAAAACGGCTGCTCCTGAATCCATTTTACGAATTCATCCACCTGTCTGCTGGAACAGGCGAATACATTTGAGTATCTGTCACCAAACTCATCTTCACATTCGGAGCAGAGGTATCCGTCCTCGAAATGAGTGTCCACCGTAAGCAGCGTCAGATTAAACGGCTCACCGGATGCTGCCAGCTCCTTAAGCTCATTTCTGGCGTTCTCAAACAGATACTTATCCTCATATCCCCACCATACATAATAATCCGAAGGAAGGGTGCCGTTGGATGTATAATATTTATAGTCCTTCATGTCATAGTTGCCGTGCTTGGAAAAATACAGATCACGGCCTCCGAACGCCGCATCCGAACCCAAAAGGAGAACCTGTTTGTATCCGTTTTCCTGAAGAATATCACCAAGCGTGGTCAGAGACGGCAGAAATTCTTTTTCATCGCCCGTGCTTTTCTCAATGGATGCCTGCAGCGGCAGTCCGCTCGTCTGCGCGAACATGGCTCCCATTGTCCAGGTGGCTCCTGTCATAACCACGCCGCCGTTGAGTATTTCATCCCCGCCCGAGAAGTTTTCATTCTCAAGCGAAAGCTTCGTGAGTTCGGGCATGATATTTTCGGAAAAATATCCTCCGACGGATTCGTCGGCAAATGTATTTTCGTAAGATTCAAGAAAAATATATATAAGATTCCGCTTCTGTTCCGGAAATTTCATGGAAACGGCAGAAGGATCCACATAGTTTTCATCTATGAAACCACCGTATGAAGCCTGTGACTGGAGATATTCGGTAACTCCTTTCTCCTGCCAGAATGCTCCGACGGTGCAGACGCATACTATCAGGCTCGCAAGCGCCACAAGTCCCGGTATGATCTTTGTCAGAAATCTCTTTTTTTGCATTATGATAAGAAAAACCACAACCGCCAGCGCTATACCGATAGAAGGAATTACGGACTCCACTATAAGACTCTTTATCATATCCTCTCCGGCACCGGTTGTGCCGGCGTTCATATGATAGAGAATCTCGTTAAAGGTGAGGTTGTCCCATTTTCTGAGGCTCCATGCGTAAGTAAGCGGCATAAAAGCGGCCAGGAACACAAGCACGGCCACAAGCACGTTTACCACGATTGCAAGCACCGATCTTACCCTGTCGCCGCCGCTTTTATACGAAGGCAGCCATCTCAGATCAGGTATTTTATAGTTTCCGTTATTCATCAGTTCCTCCGCTGAATCCCAGTAATTTCTGTTCTTTTATAAGCCCTCTTATGAACCATAGCAACAGCGAAACGAAAAGCACCGCAGCGGCAAGCATATATGAAGCGGAAGCTCCCATTATGCCTTTCGACTGCACCCAAATGGGAGCGAATACCGTAACAAGTATGCCGGAGAGCGCAAATCCCACGATAATAAACTGCTGATGTCTCATAATGGTAAGCATGGTCTGTATGATTATTGCGACCGCGTAAAATGCGCCTCCGACCAGCACGACCGTCAGTTCCATCCTGTACATACTCAGATCAACCCCGTAGAGCCAGCCGAGCAGGAAACATCCGACCAGATTGCCGCAAATTACGACAACAGCACTCAATAATGCGGTCATCACAAAGATCTTTCCGCAAATTTTCTTAAATCCCTGCAGCTGCCTTTTTACCCAAAGCGTTGACATCTTTACGATAAGCGGCTGCAGAACAAAGGTCATAAACAGACATACGATGTAGCAGGGCATAAACAGATAATTGTAAATGGCCTGATATTCGCTCGCCATATATGCGTCAATGGCATATTTGGGGGCATTTCCCATATATATTATCAGAAATGCGCTGATACAAAGCGGCAGGCAGTCCAGCAGAAGCTTTTTCTGCTTTTCTTTATTAAAGGCCGGTTTTATAACCGGAAATTTCTTTTTTGCAACCGATATCATGTATATCAGTTCCACGGATGCGACAATCACAGAGGCGATACATGCCAGAACAACGTTTTTCGTGATTATCAAAACGCACAGAAAAGCGATAATATATAATACTATACGGAAAAACTGAATTTTTGCGCCGATATCCAGCCTTCTGTTTAATTGATAATATCCTCCGAACACATCATCCGCGCAGTCTGTAACCTTCAAAAGGCACATAAGCAGCAGAATCGCCGCTTTTTCGGCAACATAACCTTTTATAAGGACAAAAGCCACTCCGCAGACCATCATCAAAATACAGGTGATAACCCTGGATGCGAGATAATCCTCCTGTCTGAATCTGCCCTGTACGTCGGACGCCTGGAAATTCCTCATTCCGAACTGTCCTATGGGAAAAAGCATCTGCGCCGTGGAATAACCGATAGAAAAAACGCCTGCCTCAGAGGTGCCGCACACTCTTGTTACGAAAAGCAGCAAAATAACCGATGCCGCCGCGGCAAAGAGGTTTGCAATTGTATTCCAGAAGACCGCCGCACCTTTCGGATTGGCTGGTTCTTTAAGTAAAAATTGCTCCATCATGATACATAAATCCTTTTTACCCGCTTGCTCACCCTGCAGACCATTTCATAATTAAAGCTGTCTGCAAGAGATGCCACTTCTTCGACGGTTATAATTTCATCCCCGTCGCGGCCGATGAGCGTTGCCGTATCCCCGACACATACGTCAGGAATATTCGTGACGTCCACCATCATGATATCCATACACACCCGCCCGGTTATGGGCACTCTCTTTCCTCTTATCAGAACACTGCCTTTCGAAGAAAGATTTCTGGGATATCCGTCCGCATAGCCGACCGAGAGAGCCGCTATGCGCGTGTTTGGTTTTCCGGTCACATACGAAGCGCCGTAACTGACGCCTCTGCCGGCCTGTATCTCCTGTACATGTATCACATGTGCCTTCCATTCCATGGCCGGAGTAAGATTAAGAAAATCTTTATTTATTTCATCTGACGGATACAGTCCGTACATGATAATGCCGGCTCTTACACATTCAAAATAACTGTCTGTGTATTTCATAATCCCGGCACTGTTGCAAATATGCCTCAAATTTATATCTACGCCCCTCTCTTTTAAAAGAGAGAGCATCCTGTCAAACTCTTTAAGCTGATTAAGGCTGTAGCCGTCGTCCCGCATATCCGCGCACGAAAGATGCGAAAATATGCCTTCCGTGCGTATGCCGTTAAGCTCTGAGATTTCTTTTATAATATCGGCGCTTTCTTCGCTGACACCGAAACCTATCCTTGTCATGCCCGTATCGACGGCTATATGGATTCCTACGGCTGCGCCACTTCTTTCCGCCGCCTGAGACAGTTTTTTTGCATCTTCGAGACTGTATATCGTCGGCATGAGAGAGTGTCTGATTAGCTCATCGAATTGAAGCTCCGATGAATATCCGAGTATCAAAACCGGCTTTTTTATACCGGCGCGGCGCAGCTCTATACCCTCCTGCACGGAGGCAACGCCTGCCAAATCTATTTTATCTTCGATATGCTTTCCCACTGCCGCCGCTCCGTGACCGTAGGCATCCGCCTTTAGGACGGCAAGCAGCTTTGTATCTTTAGGGATGCGTTTCCTTATGTTTTCTATGTTTTTTGTTATTGCCTGCAGCGAAATAAGCGCATAACATCTGCAGTATTCTTGCATTTTTTCACCCGCAATACAGCCTTAAATCTTTTTCGGCTCCCTGATGGCCGAATAGCTGTTTTTTACGTTTTTGATAACAACGTCTGTCCTTGTATCCGAAACTCCGTCTATGTTCATGATGTTGCGGTGGATCGAAGCCAGCTCATCTCCGGATTCGCAGCAGATTTTTAAAAGCAGATCAAACGCTCCGGTTTTATAGTAGCAGGCCACAACTTCGTCCATTTCTTCTACCGCCGCCACAAATTTATCATAATATTGCGGCTTTTCGAGACTTACCTCCATCAGCACGGTCATGGCATATCCCGTAAGCCTCTCGTTGACAATAATCGTATATGTTTTGATTATATCGTTTTCTTCCATCTTTCGGATCCTCTCCGTAACGGCGGAAACCGAAAGATGTATCTCTTTGCTGATATTTGACGCAGTTTCCCTGGCGTTTTTCTGAAGGATTTTCAAAATCCTGTAATCAATGCTGTCCATTATCATTTCCCGCCGTTTTTTCAACCATGCCTGCTCTTTACGGATGTAACCCTCTGAACAAGTATTCCCGAAACAGCCAGTATACCCGTAACGGCTATCATAATTATAATATTTTCATCCAGAACCGGAAAAGGGTTCTTTAAAAAGTTGACCGCGTTAATCGCACCGGAAATAGATGTAATGCAGATAATGCAAAATTTAGCGAACTTAACGGCAATAATACCTGCCACCAGAAAAGCCAGTATGCAAAGAACCGTCCTGAGTATGCCCGTAAGAGGCAGCCGCATCACCGCGGAAGCCGCTATGCCTCCGCACATTACAAACACTCCGAGATAATAAAGCTTAAACGCAAGCAGAGCCAGCAAAGCCCCGACGGCTATTCCTATAAGCGCCGGAATATAGCCTTTCTGAAAAGGAAGATAGTTGACCGAAAATACAAATCCTGAAGTGAAACCTACTATAAATCCGGCCAGAGCTATCAGAAACTTTATGAATCTGTAGCCGAAATAACATTGGAACAGATAATAGATAATACAAAAAACCGTAATTATCTGAGCGATATATTCTTCGGTAAAGACACTGGAATAAGCTTCCATAGGCTGATCTCCCTGTTTATATAACTTATCTTTTTGATTATATCATATATTAGGCAGAATTTGCAAAAAAACCGTTAATTCACCCGTGAACATGCAGACCTTTTCCCGTCACAAATATCACTGCGCTCTCAGGTTCCAGCTCGAGCCTTAAAATTCCGTGTTTCGCCACTACTTTTTCCCTGAAAACGGAATATCCCTGCCTGTCACTTTTCATAATTGTGCGCAGCGTCGTCTTATGACTGCTTCTTTCTATACCGGCAAGCCATATCGGAACTGAAACGCCTCTTAATTCGTGAGCCATCGAAAATACCGCTATTATCTGTTCGTCTCTGGTAAATCTGGCATATGCCAGAATCCCGTTTTCGCAAACAACGATCCGGCATGAACTGTCTTTCAGCATCGGGTGATATTTCCTTAGGCGGATCATTTCCCTGTGGAAGTTCAGCAAATCGGAGTCTCCGCCTCCCCACGGATAAGTCCTTCTGTTGTCGGGATCCGTAAAGCCGCATACGCCGACTTCGTCTCCGTAATAAATGCACGGAGCTCCGGGCCAGGTCATCTGCAGCATGACAGCCAGTCTTAAAATATGAGGTTTGGTATTTTCTTCCGCCGCAGCCGAACCCAGGTTTTCCAGCCGTCCTACCCTGTGATTTGTCCGGGTCAGAAATCTCGAATGATCGTGATTGTCAAGCTGATTCATGGCGGTATAGAGAGATGCAAAAGGCATCCTTGCGGCATTGTTTATCATGATGTCGGCAAAATAGTGCGCGTTGCCCAGTTTGCTTCCGTCAAACCAGTCGCTGTGCTTTTCCATACCGGTAAAAAACAGGGAAACGGGCTCCATGAAAGCCTTGTAATTCATGATCGTATCCCACTGTTTTCCGTCCAGCCAGGGTTTCGCGTCCTCGTAATGCTCCGCGATTATTACCGCGTCAGGATTTGCTGCTTTAACCGCATTTCTGAATTTTTGCCAGAAATCGTGATTGAATTCTCTGGAGTGTCCGAGATCCGCCGCCACGTCCAGCCTCCAGCCGTCGATATTATACGGCTCGCTTACCCATTTGCCCGAGATACGCATAATATCGTCCACCAGTTCTTTGGAACCTTCATAGTTGAGCTTCGGCAGGTTTTCATTTCCCCGCCAGCACTCATACTTGGAACATTCTCCGTTTTGGAAGATAAAATAATCATGGTATCTGCTGTCAGGATTTTCAAATGCTCCCCGCTCAAAAGGCTCGTCACAGGTGCTTCTCTTTGCGGCATCCATCCATTTATGATAATGGCTGCAGTGATTAAATACCCCGTCCAAAATAACCCTGATGCCTTTGGCATGGCATTTTTCCATGAAAGTTTTAAAATAATCGTTCGCGTCTTCCAGATAAATTTGGGCCGAAGCGTTTTCCTCCGGTTTGAGCCTGGCCAGATGCGGATCGATGTGATCATAGTCCATGACATCATATTTGTGGTTTGAAGGGGATAAAAATACGGGATTAAGATAAATGACTTCTATTCCGAGCCAGGAAAGATAATCCAGCTTCTTTTCGATACCCATCAGATCCCCGCCGTAAAAATTAACCACGTCAAAGGTTTTGGGCAATTCGTTCCAGTCTTTTACGCATACCGTCTCTTTTCCGAGATATTCGTATTCCCCGTCCTTTGTGTTGTTTGCGGGATCCCCGTTATAAAACCTGTCCGGGAAAATCTGATACATGACGGCACCTTTCAGCCACTCGGGGATTATAAATCCGGGAATAATCTCAAATTCCGTTACCGATAAACGTTCATGCACCATGCCCTTGCGGCCGTAGTAATAAACGTCCGTGCCGCAATGTATTTCGAAACAATAATGCATCCTGTTTTTACCGGCAATTATATGTGTCGAATAATAATCATATTCGTTATGATTAAATTCCCTGGACATTTTTATTTTTTTATCATCGATCAGCAGAACCAATGAAGTTATTGAATTTTCCATAGCCCGAAATCTTATGCGCATCCTGTCTCCGGGCATGCATTGTTCGGGTTCCATAAACAGTTTTGTCTGGTCACTGAAAAACGACCTTGTTAACATAATTTTCGCTCCGCAGCATACTGTGCCGTAATACACCAAAAAGGCAGCCGAAAAACTGCCTTTGTTTTGATTATTCAGATTGACTTAATTCATAAGTATCAGTTTTTCCAAATTCTCTGAATATCTGTTCAAATTCTTCCCTTGTAAGCTTTTCTTTCAGAATAAGCGCATTGGCGCACTCGTCCAGAACAGCTCTGTTTTCCATGATAAGCGTCCTTGCCCGCTCGCGAGCCTCCGTGACTATTTTATGTACTTCTTCATCTATTTCGGAAGCTGTTTTTTCACTGTAGTTTCTGGTATGCCCCCAGTCTCTTCCGATAAAGACCTCGGAAGAATTGTCGTCATACGATACAAGCCCCACTTTATCGGACATACCGAACTTGGTGACCATGGCTCTTGCAATATCAGTCACCTGTTTTATATCCTGGGCGGCCCCGGTCGTGATGTCGTCAAACACAAGCTCTTCGGCTACCCTTCCGCCAAGTCCCACGATAATACGCTGCTCCATGCTCTTTTTGGTCTGAAAAATATTGTCTTTTTCATTCAGCGGCATGGTATAACCCGCGGCACCCTTAGACGTAGGTATAATGGATATCGTATAAACCGGATTCATCTCCGGAAGCACATGAAACAAAACAGCATGTCCCGCCTCATGATACGCGGTAATCCGCTTCTCTTTTTCGGAAATGATCCAGCTCTTCTTTTCTTTTCCGACCCCGACTTTCAGGAACGACTCTTTGATGTCTTCCTGTCTGATAAATCCGCGGTTTTCCATGGCAGCTCTTATAGCAGCTTCGTTTAACAGATTTTCCAGATCGGCTCCGGTAAATCCTGCCGAGTTTTGTGCTATCTGTTTTAAATCGACATCATCAGCGAGCGGTTTATGCTTCGCATGAACCTTGAGGATCTCTTCTCTTCCCTTTACGTCGGGAGGATTTACGGAAATAGTCCTGTCAAAGCGGCCGGGTCTTCTGATGGCCGGATCCAGAATATCCGCTCTGTTGGTAGCGGCAAGCACGATAATGCCTTCGTTTACGCCAAATCCGTCCATTTCGACCAGCAGCTGGTTTAATGTCTGCTCCCTCTCGTCATGTCCGCCGCCCATGCCGGTTCCCCGTCGTCTTGCCACGGCATCTATCTCGTCTATGAAAACTATACAGGGATGATTTTTTTTGGCTTCGGCAAACAGATCCCTCACTCTCGAAGCGCCGACTCCGACAAACATTTCCACAAAATCCGAACCCGAAATAGAAAAAAACGGAACTCCGGCCTCTCCGGCCACCGCTTTGGCGATAAGCGTCTTTCCCGTTCCCGGAGGCCCCATGAGAAGCACGCCTTTCGGAATTCTGGCTCCGAGTTTGATGTATTTTTCGGGATTCTTAAGGAAATCCACTATTTCTTCGAATTCGGCCTTTTCCTCGTCCAGTCCGGCTATATCCTCAAACCTGATCTTCTGCTGTGAGCTTGTTGTCATCCTGGCCTTGCTTTTGCCGAAATCCATCATTCTGGAATTGGCACTGCCCGCCGAACCGCTGCGTCTGAATAAAAAGACTATGAGGAGTATTACCATAATAACTGAAACAATAAGCGGAAGAATCCACGAAAGGCTGCTGGCTCTTTTTGTTTCCATGACATAATAATCCACTCCGTAAGCCTGCAGTTCGGCTTCCGCGGTTTTCGTGTCTGTTATATATACTGCGTTTGTCGTGCCGTTTTTAAGGGTAAATACCACCCTGCCGGTAGGCACGCTTTCATTTTGTTCGATCTCAGCGGTTTTTATTTCTCCGTCTTTCAGATAATTCTCATACATGGTATTCGAAACCGGATTAATATTTTCGCCGGTTCCGGGGAAAAATCTGAAAAGGATAAGTATGGCCGCTATGCATACCAAGTAAAGCAACCAGCTTCTGGAATTTCTGTTCACACTGCTTCCTCCGGGTTTCGGGTCACGATCTCATTTCGGTCTCTGTCGTATTCGGCCTCCCTGAAAGCCTGAATCTCTATTACCGTTTCAGTCTCGCTTGTCACCTTACAGCATTCGCCGATCCTGTAACCTACGACCCAAAACACCCTGTTTTCACTTGCAAGAATAACCGTTTTATCTCTTGCTTCCTCAGGTATCTTTTCATCAATAAAATATTTTTTGAGTTTTTTTCTCCCGCCGTCTTTTCCGATACGGAGATAATCTCCCTCCTGTTTGTATCTGAGACAACAGTTAAATTTTATTTTATCATAATCAAACCATTTAGTATATTTTTTTTTCGGGATTTTTTCGGATTGCACCGGCCCGGCGATTAAACGCGTTTCAAATACAAAACCTCCGAACCTTATGATGCCTTCCCGCATCAGAGCTGCGGATTCGCTCTTTTCACAGCCCTCGCTTTTTGCTTTCTTTTTTTTCAGAACAACCCCTTCATATGTTCTGTATGCCGCCGTTTCATGCGGCAGGTCAACCGATCTGCCTGTCTGTTTTTCGAAAAGCTCTCTGACCGCGCTTATATGATCACGTCCGATGTCGACCAAGCTTCCCGTAAGCCGCCCTATTGCCTCCGCGATTATACAGCCGCCGATAAGCCTTCCTTCGTTTTTAATCTCTGGTCGTATCAGCAGGCCGTCTTCGGCAGCCCTTGTGAGATATTCGCTTTTTTCTTTCGCAATTTTTTTGATTATATCTTCGGCCTCGGCTATGTCGGAGGCCGCCTGCGACATGTGCTCGATACTGCGTGCATTTATCT
The DNA here is from genome assembly GCA_964389285.1 of uncultured Lachnospiraceae bacterium. Classification (GTDB taxonomy): domain Bacteria; phylum Bacillota; class Clostridia; order Lachnospirales; family Lachnospiraceae; genus Alectryocaccobium. The sequence continues at coordinate 96,587 of CAYMCZ010000003.1, forward strand.
CTTTTTCAAACAAAGGCAATATGCTCAGCCTTATTTTGTTTCTGGAATAGTCCTGTTTTAAGTTGCTGCCGTCCGTCCGCCAGGATATTTTCATATCCGTCAGCATTTCTTCGATTTCGGTGCGGGTGCAGCATAAAAGAGGTCTTATCACATCTCCGGTTTTAGGCGCTATCCCCTTTAACCCGGAAAGAGAAGTTCCTCTCGCAAGATTAAAAAGCATGGTTTCGACGCTGTCGTTTTTATGATGCGCAAAAGCCGTCTTTACGGCTCCGGTCTCTTTCATGCAAAGACGGGCCGCTTTTTGCCTCAGCAAACGACCTGTCTCTTCTATTCCTTTTTTTTCTTCTTTTGCGATCTTTTTTACGTCATATCCGTAAACATAAAGCGGGATATCTCTTTTTTTGCAGAAAGCCTCGGTAAAAGCCTGATCCGCTTCGCTTTCACAGCCTCTTAAATTATGATTTACATGAAAAGCGAAAACTTTTATGCCAAAATCTTCTTTCAACAGATATAAAACCTGCAACAGGCAGAGCGAATCGGCTCCGCCGGATACGCCGACGCAAACACGCTCACCCTGCCTGATCAAATCTTCCGAGATTATATATGCTCTTACCGTGTTTAACAGCTCAGCTGTTCTCTTTGAAAATGATTTCTCCATCTCTTATGAGCCCCAGCTTTTCTTTTGCGGCCCGTTCAAGGTATTCGTCGCTCTCCACCTTGCTGCGCAGCTCCTCGATCTCTTGCGTTCGAAGCTGTTCGTCTTCGATAAGAGCTTCAAGCTCCTGCATGCGCTGATCGTTGTGTTTTATCCTGCTCTGCAGCCGGCTTCCGGCAACAAACAGTATCACCACGAGAACGATAACAACAAAAACAATGACCAACTTTGAACCGGCCATGGGATCATGGTTTGTTTTTTGCACTCTTGTTATCTTTCTGCTCTCGGCGCTCATCGCATACCTCTTGGTTATGTTTTCCCGCGGGAAAAGGACTCATATTATTAAAATTATATATGAATCAAAAAGGTTTTGCAATATTTTATTTATATATCGTAATATAATCGCATCAGAGATAACGGAACATTTCAGGGGCCTCTTCTTTTTTGACCGTTTCCTGTACGGAAAGAATCTGAACCTTTACCGCCCTGTTTCCGAAAGCTATCTCTATTATATCGCCGGCCTTTACGTCCGCGGAAGCCCTGGCAGCCCTGCCGTTCAGCATGACTCTTCCCGCGTCACAGGCTTCGTTTGCGACCGTTCTTCTTTTAATAAGTCTTGAAACTTTTAAATATTTATCTAATCTCATATATGATCCGTATTGAAACAATAAGCATCGGGGCTGCCGCAATAACTTTGGATTTATTGCGGCAGCCCCCGGTAATACAATCATTTTGTATTAAGCGTTAACTTTGTCCTTTAAAGCTTTGCCCGCTTTAAAACGAACCGTATTTGATGCTTTGATCTTGATGCTCTCGCCTGTAAGAGGATTTCTTCCCTCTCTTGCAGCACGTTTCGAAATATCAAATGTTCCGAATCCTGTCAGCTGAACGGCTTCGCCTTTTGCAAGTTCTTCCGTAACGATGTCCAGAAATGCCTGCATAGCTTTTTCTGCCGTCTTTTTGTCAAGTCCTGCTTTGCTTGCGATAGCGTCTTTCAATTCTGTTTTTTTCATTGCGACTCAAACTCCTTTTGTTATGAATATTGTTCTAAACCGTTTATAACGCCTATACTTTATATGCAGGCCCGTTATTTGTCAAGGAATTGTATATAATTTAACAAAACTTTGAAAGTTCTTCTTTCATTACGGCGGCTCTTTTCTCTGCCTCATCCTCCGTTTCACCCTTTACTCCGAAATAAAGTTTGATCTTGGGCTCCGTTCCCGAAGGCCTTACGCATACCCATTCGTCCTTTTCCAGATCAAAATAAATCACGTCGGATGACGGAAGTCCGGTTTCCCTTTTCTGCCCGTCTCTCAAATCATTTATCACTCCTGATTTGTAGTCCCTGATCGCAATTACTTTTCTTCCCCCGATCTCTTTCGGCGGATCTTTTCTGAGCTCTTCAAGAATCGCACGAATCCTTTTCAGACCTTCGATTCCCGCAAGGGTAACCGAACGCACACCGTCCTTATAATAACCGTATTTTTCGTAAATATCGGTCATGGCATCCCATAAAGTCCTGCCTTCCTGTCGGTAATATGCCGCCGCCTCACAAAGCACCATGGTGGCCGCGACCGCATCCTTATCCCTCGCATACGTGCCGATGAGACAGCCGTAGCTTTCCTCAAATCCGAAAAGATATGTGCCGCTTCTGTTTTTTTCGAAGTTCAGCATCTGCTGGCCTATGTATTTGAAGCCTGTCAGGACCTCTATATATCCCGCGCCGTAGTATTTGGCGATCGCCTTTGCAAGCTTTGTGGAAACTATCGTCGTGATCAGCACTCCGTCATCCGGCAGCTTTCCGAGCGCTTTGCGCTGGGCTATCTCATATTCTCCTATCAGACAGCCGGACATGTTTCCCGTCAGGCAATGATGTTCTCCTTTTGAATCCCGCGCCCAAACGCCGAGCCTGTCCGCGTCAGGGTCTGTGGCAAGCACCAGGTCGGCACCTTTTTCCCTTGCCAGCTTCAGTCCCAGTTCAAAGGCTTCGTCCGATTCCGGATTCGGATAACCGACTGTAGGGAAATTACCGTCGGGTTTTTCCTGCTCCGGAACGACATATACGTTTTCAAAACCAAGTTCGGCCAGAACGCGCCTTACAGGTATATTTCCCGTTCCGTGCAGGGGAGAATAAACTATTTTGATGTCTTTTCCGAATTTATCTATGGCATCTTTTCGCAGGACGCAGTTCTTAAGGGCTTCGATATATGCGGTGTCAACTTCTTCGCCAATGCTTATATACAGCCCTTTTGCCTTTGCATCCTCAAAGGACATTGTCTTTACATTTGCAAAATCGTCTATCCTGTTTACCTCTGCCATAATGCCCGTGTCGTGCGGAGGCGTAATCTGCGCGCCGTCCTCCCAATACACTTTGTATCCGTTATAGTTTGCCGGATTATGGCTTGCGGTAATATTTATCCCCGCCGCACAGCCAAGGTGCCTGACCGCAAATGAAAGCTCGGGTGTAGGCCTTAGCGAATCAAATATATATGCTTTTATACCGTTCGCGTTCAGACACAGCGCCGCCTCATGAGCGAACTCCGGAGACATTCGCCTTGAATCATAGGCTATTGCGACGCCGTTTTCAGCTTTGTTCCGGCTGATGATATAGTTCGCCAGCCCCTGAGTGGCTTTTCTTACGGTGTAAACATTTATCCTGTTGGTTCCGGCTCCTATTATCCCCCGAAGACCCGCCGTGCCAAATTCAAGATCCTTGTAAAATCGCTCTTCGATTTCATTTGCGTCATCTTTTATGGCAAGCAGCTCGTCTTTTGTTTCTTTGTCAAAATAATCGTTTTCGATCCAGATTTTGTATTTTTCGACTGCGTTCATGGCGCACCTCCCTGTTGTGTTTTTATATTTTCAATAAGGCTTTTTGCATAGTTTTTTAAAAAAAGGCTGTCGTTGTTTTTAGGGTCTTCAATAACCTTATCAAGCGCCTTTTTCAGGATTACACCCACTTCAACTCCACTCTTGCAGCCCAGCTGAAGAACATCCTTTCCCTTTAAGTTTAGTGTCTTTAGAGATACACAGTGCCCTTCCCGCACTATTCTTTCATAACTTTCTTTCATCTGCGCCCAACGTCTGAGGGAATATTCTTTTCTGTGGTCACTGTGAGCCATGATATCAGCGTACTGCACTTTTATAAAATACGGGAACAAATCCTCTCCTATGACGCTCATGGCACGCCTGACATGTTTCATATCGGGACTCATTCTCCAATCGTGATATGCGATCAGCCTGCACACCTTTCCGATCGTATCATTGTCCAGCCTTAGGCGTTTCATAATCCTCTTTGCGATAACGACGCCCGTTTCGCTGTGGCCTTTGAAATGATCCGTGCCTTTTATGTCTGTGGTTTTCACCAAAGGCTTTCCCACGTCATGCAGCAGCATGGTAAGTCTGAGAACCCTGTCGCTTTCCACGTAATTCATTGATTTAAGAGTATGCTCCCCGACATTTGTCCTGTGATAAGGGTTGTTCTGATACGTCTGCATCATGCGGTCAAATTCGGGAAGCACCACTTCCGTAACTCCGAGCTCATACGCTTTTTGCAAATAATCCGGATGCGTTGACAGCAGGAGCTTCATGAGTTCGTCGGAAATCCGCTCAGCGCTTACATGCCTGAGCTCCATCGCAAGAAATTTTATGCCTTCTTTTGTCTTTTCATCTATATCAAACGAAAGCTGTGCGGAAAACCTGATGGCGCGCATTATCCTGAGCGCGTCTTCGGTAAAACGCTCTTTGGCATCGCCCACACATCTGATAAGCCTTCTTTCGATATCTTCTTTTCCGCCAAAAGGATCCACCAGGGAGTCAGTTTCATTATATGCCATTGCATTAATGGTAAAGTCCCTGCGCTTCAGATCTTCAAAAAGATTTGAAACGAATTCCACGTTTTCCGGGTGTCTGCCGTCTTTGTATTCTCCGTCGATTCTGTAGGTCGTAACTTCAAAGGCTTCATCACCCGCCAGCACCGTTACAGTCCCGTGTTTGATGCCGGTATCCACGGTACGTTTAAAAATCGCTTTTACCTGCAGGGGACGTGCGGACGTGGTAATATCCCAGTCGTGCGGGTTCCTTCCCATCACGCTGTCTCTTATACAGCCGCCGACAGCATACGCCTCAAACCCATGTTCATTCAGTTTTCTTATGATCATGGATACATTTTCAGGCAACGCTATCCTCATCCGGCATTCTCCTCCCTAAAATACTTATATCGGGATTATATCAAAATCATCATATGATTACAACGTCATGTATTTCAAAAATACTCCTCTTGCAAAAAACACAAAAAAAATAGAGCTGCCTGACTTTCTCGTCATCAAGCAGCTCTGCTAATGATATTCCAGTAGTCTCACTTTATAACCTCTTTTCTACTGATTAATCCGTCTCCGGATCGGTTTGAGAAATTACTTATGTTCCTTTTGGACCGTCCTCCTTTCGGATTATTTGGTTTGGGTAATACGTTAAACTCCCATCGGACCACCCTCCATAGACTCTCTATAAACCGTCAAAAAGTCTAAGTTCTTTCTCTTTTCTTCTGTACAATTGCATTGTACGACAATTTACTTCATTAGTCAAGTATTTTCTGAAAAATTTTTCTGCAATCTATAACAGTTTATGAAAGACCATTAAAGCCTGTTACGTAAAAGAGCTGCCTGACTTTCTCGTCATCAAGCAGCTCTTTTAACAAATAGCCTGTAGTCTCAATCTGTAACCTCCGTTTCTCTTCATCCGATGTACCTCCTATATAGCTGATACTAATATTATTGGCTACATCTATGTAAAACTCTTATGAGTGTTCGACTGATGAAAGGTCTTTTTCTTTTTTGCAAGGTTATTGTACGACAAGTAAAATCATTTGTCAACAGTTTTCTGAAAAATTTTTTTATTTTTTTGTTTTTTTATTCTACTCTCCCGAGAGCCCTATATCTGCGTTGATCATATCGTCCGCAATGCTGTAAAGAATGGCAAATTCTTTGGCTCCTATTGTCGAATCATCCCTGAAAAGCTCTATATTTTCCCTGAGATGCTCCACTTTGGATGCGCCGCATATGACCAACCTTGCGTTAAGCACCGATTTAGCGAACTTAAAACTCCAGCCTACGGCCGACTCGTCTCTGTTAAGCATCCTGAGTATGCTCATATATTTTTCCGAAAGTTCGGCCAGCTTGCCGCCTTTTAACGGCCCTTTTATCCAGACCGGCACATTCCTCTCCTCCAGTTTTTCCAGCTTGCTTTTGATCTGGTATCTCCTCCAGTCGTAATAGTTTACGGAAACCTGGCAGAACTCGTCACATTCGGGATACGCCTTTAAAAACCTGTCGATATTGTCCGGAACTCCGTAAGCGGTAAAGCCGAGGTGTTTTATCCTCCCGAGCTTTTTCTGCTTAATAAAATAATCCATGTCTTCTTTTGATCTGTTCGGGAAATAATCTATCGTGGCGTCATCAACACTGTGAGCCACGTAAAAATCAAAATGATCCGTCCCGAAAGCTTTAAGCTGGGCCTCAAATACCCTTTCTGCATCTCCGGCGTATTTAAAGATGTTTGCCGGATATCTGTTTGCAAGATAGAAAGACTCTCTGGGATATTCCGACAAAGCCTCTCTGATAAAGCCCGCTGCCGGATCGTTAAAATGTATCCACCCGGCATCATAATAATTTATCTCGCCGGACATGGCGCAGTCTATCATCTTAAGGGTTTGTCTCTTTGTCCCGTCGTCAATTCCCGATACCATCACGGGAAGCGAGCTTAAAGAGTAACCGAGCATGGAAAGCACTTTATCCGAAAACCTTTTTTTAATCATCTTTTCTTTACCTCCCTTAACAGTTCTGTCGCCGGATATCTTTATAATAAATCAGAGAGCGCAAAACCCGGCCCTCACGTCGTTATCCGGTTAGTATTATATTGTTTATTATACAAGTTGCACTTGTATCACATCAACATTTTTTCTCAATTATTTTCCTTGTTTTTCAAACTCTTTTCTTTTTTAATATTTGCTTTTATTTTTCTTATTATTATTGTATAATATGGACTTGGTCACTAAAATTGTCCGTATGCTGGGAGTCTTTATGCGACAAAAACGCTTTCACGACAAGAAATACAGAATAACCATTTCGATGTTTAAGAATTCCTTTTTTACAATGCTTCTGACGAGCGTTGCGCTTCTTCTCGGAACACTTGTAGACGGAATACTTATAGGCAACTTCTTAACGACAAAAGATATGGCGGCATACGGTCTCATACATCCCGTTACCATACTTTTACTTGCCATTACCGGCATTTTTTCTTCGGGTTCTCAAATTCTTTGCACCAAGCACATGAGTCTGGGCGACAAGAAATCCGCAGATCATACTTTTTCACTTACATTCCTGCTGCTTTTCATTATTTCGGCAATCCTGACCGCAAGTTTTCTTGTTTTTTCTACTCCCATATCATCCGCCTTCGGAGCCTCCGGAAGCCTGCTTCCTTTGTCCAGGGATTATCTGATAGGAATTACGATAGGTTTTCCGGGAGTACTGCTTGCCACAATGATGGCCCCTTTTGTTCAGCTTGAAGGCAATCAGAAAATCGCCGTCTTTGCCGTAGCCGCAATGACCGGCTTTAACATCTTTGCGGATATATTCAACGCCGTCATTATAAAAGGCGGGATCTTAGGTATGGGTATCGCGACCTCGGCGAGTTCCTATATCGCATTTATAATACTGTTTCTTCACTTTTTATTTGACAAGCGCGGTTTCACTTTTTCCTTCCGCAACCTGGACTTCTCCGAGGCCAAACACATTATTCTTCCCGGTCTTCCGACTGCGGGAAGCCGTATATTCGCCACTATCAGGACATTTGTCCTTAACTATATCCTGCTGGCAATTTCCACTCATGCCGCTGTCGCCGCCTACTCGGCACGTATGAACGTAGGTACCTTTTTTGCGTCTACCGGCGTGGCCGCAGGCATGTCTACGCTTGCCCTGACAGGTATTTTTTACGGCGAAGAAGACCGGACCGCCCTAAAAAACATGTTCAGGATAGTTATGATCAATTCAGTGGTATTGGCTTCGGCCATCATGCTTTTTCTTTTGCTGTTCTCACGCCAGATTCTGGGTCTTTATATGAAAACCGACGAAGAAACCATGCGCCTGGCCATCGCCGCCCTGAACTACTGCTCATTGAGCCTGCCGTTTTATGCCGCGAATAATATTCTTGCAAATTATCTTCAGGCGATCCACAGAATGGTTTTCACAAACGTGATTCTTTTCTGTCAAAATCTGGCCTTTTGCATTATCCCGGCTCTGACACTGGCGCCGTTTATAAACGTAACCGCGGTATGGTCCTGTTATCTTATCGGAGAAGTTGCGACCACATTGCTGTATATAATCGTGGCCGTCATGTACCGCAAAAAACTTCCTGCCGACAGAAAGAGCCTGCTCATGCTCAAACCCGACTACGGTATCCCCGAGGAAGACATTCTGGAAGGCACCATCAATAACGTATCTCAATTGAACGACGTTATCGCGAACGTACATGCGTTTGTAATGGCAGCAGGCCATGATTCCGAAAAAGCGGAAGAAGTTATATTTGCATTCAAGGAAATGACTCTTAATATTCTCAAACACGGCTTTGACAAAAAAAAGAGAAATCATATCGACTACAGACTTTTCTGCAAAGACGGGAAATATACGTTCAGACTGCGGGATGACTGCCCCGAATTTGATCCCGCAGCAAAACTGGATGAAATGGAAGAAGCCGGCGACAGAGGCGGCGGACTTCACCGCGTCAGCAGGATAGTAACAGACATAAGCTATATCAAAATCATGAACATGAACAATCTTATCGTTACGATCTGAAAGGTTTTATATGGACAGAAAAGAAAAAATGAAGCTGGCGTCAATGGTTTTGGGAATTATGTCCCTTGTGCTGCTTTTTATCGGATTATCGATTCCGGTCGCTGCCATGGGAATAATACTGGCCCTGCTTTCGAGAGACGCGGAAAAAATGTCCGGCAGAGCCGTGGTCGGCCTTGCAACTTCTCTTGTTGCCCTTGCCATAGGGTTGATATCCACCATTTTTTCTTTTTATATTATTTTTTCGCACGGCTCATTCGAACAGTATCTTAAAGAAATATATTCACAATATCAGGGAGCTGAATTATTGGATGATTACAGCTTTCCCGGTATTGAAATTTCAGGTATAGAGGAGGCGGACAAACAATGACAGCAAGAGCGATCTGTGCAAAATCCCGCTTTCTTCTGCGCGGAAAATATTCTTTGTTTATAATAATCCTGCTCATATACGCGGCCATTGTAATGATAGCAGGCCTGCTTCCGGGACTTGTTTTTACCGGAAACAACAACCCCGTATTCAATGCCGCGTCTCTTATCATGTCCTTTTTGCTTACGGTTCTCTTAAATATGACAGGCACGGGCATTTCGTACGCGGCCCTGCGCAACTCGCGTGACGAATCCGTTCTTTCCATGTATGTTTTTTATGCGTTTAAAAACAGCACCGACGCTTTTTTAAAGCTGCAGCTATTATTCACCGCAGTAAGTTTTTGCATATCTCTGCCATCGGCCTTTCTGCCTTATTTTACGGAAAAATTCAATCTTAATATTATGGCATATTATGCCTTGACCCTGCTGTGGGGGCTGCTGGCCAGATTTATAAGCACTTTGATTCTTATGCGTCTGATTTTTGCGGTATATGTGGTGATGGACAATCCTTCGACAGGCGCCGGCGCGGCACTTAAAAAAAGCCTTGAGCTGACTAAAGGAGACAGCGCAAAGCTTTTTAAACTTATCTGTGGTTTCGCACTTTATTATCTGCTTTCGATACTGACGCTTTGTATCGGGTTTCTGTTTACCAAACCGTATATCGAAACCGCCAAAGCCGTTTTTTATGATGATAAGATTGCGGTATAACTGAATCGCTGCAGCGTCATATCAATGATTATTTGCGGGTTCCCAAAAAGAGGTTCATAAGCTCACATCCGCGTTTGATATAATTCCCGCTCTGCTTTGCTTCTCTTTCGTTATAATGCCAGTCGTTGTGTTTCACGTCCGTGCTGTCATATATCAGATAAGGCACGGCTTCCCCGGTATGGGTACGAAGCCTGATAGGAGTAGGATGATCGGGCGCGACAAGAATCCGATAATCTTCTCCCGATTTTTCAAGCGCTTCGATTATCGGTCCGAGTATCAGAGCGTCCATGTTTTCGATAGCTTGTATTTTTCGCTCTGCACTGCCCTGGTGCCCCATTTCATCCGGAGCTTCCAGATGAATATAGGCAAAATCATAACCGTCATCCAGCACGGCTTTTATGGCGGCTTTTCCTTTTCCTTCATAATTTGTATTCAGTCCGCCGTTAGCACCCTCAACAAAGACATTTTCAATGCCCGTCCCGACGGCAATCCCTTTTAAAAGATCCACCGCCGATATCATAACCCCTCTCTTGTTGAACTTTTCTTCAAACGAAGAAAGCGACGGCTTCGTGCCGCCTCCCCAGAACCACATGCTGTTTGCGGGATTCAGCCCTTGTGCTTTCCTTCTGATATTTATGGGATGATCTTTAAGCAGGGCATAACTCATCTCCATCATTTTTCTGAGGGCATCGTCCTGCGGCAGGTATTCTCCTATCGTTTTACCGAGAATATCATGAGGCGGCGTAAGCGGAACTACCGAGCCTTTATCCCAGATAAGCAAGTGTCTGTAGCTTGTTCCCGTATAAAACTTATATCTTTCATTTTCCAGCTTTTCAGCCACGAACTTCAAAAGAACCCCGGCATCTTCCGTAGATATTTCGCCCGAACTGTGATCTATAATCTCCTGATCGGCATAGCCTCCTTCATGCTCCGATACAGTGACAAGATTGCAGCGGAAAGCCACGTCCGTATCTTTCATCGGAACTCCTATGCTGAGCGCTTCGAGGGGTGACCGCCCCGTATAACAGAGCTCAGGGTCATAACCCATTACAGAAAGATTGGCGGTATCGCTCCCCGGGCTCATCCCGTCGGGAATAGTTGCCGCCATTCCTATCTCCCCGCCTTTTGCAAGGCTGTCAATATTCGGTGTATATGCCGCTTCAAGAGGGGTTTTCCCCGAAAGCTCCGGAAGCGGTTCGTCGGCCATCCCGTCTCCGAGCATTATGATATATTTCATGTTATCTCCTGTATCTAACAAAGGGGGCTATCGCAATATGCAAAATCGAATGAATATTCTGCAGGGAACATCCGCAACGCCGGTACTTAACGAATGCAAACGCAAGTGAAGCATGAGTTTAGTACCGCTGCGTGAGGGCGCTGAACGTCCAGTGGACGTTCGCTTAGCGCCGACCGGAGCGGAGCGGAGACCAAAGCGCGAGCGGTTCCCGGAAGAATATTCATGAGAATGCATAATGCGACAGCCCCAACAGTCGCAGTTTTAATTAAAGTTTTCAGAAAACATCCGGCTCAAGAAGCCCGTAAGCCCCGTCTTTTCTTTTGTAAACAACCGATATCTGATCCGTATCCGCATTAAAGAAAGCAAAGAAATTATGTCCCAAAAGCTCCATCTGCACACATGCGTCTTCCGGATACATGGGCTTGCTGTCAAATTTTTTGCTTTTTATAATCCTGATTTCATCGCTTTCGAAATAATCGTTTTCGATATATGATTTCTGGAAATTATTGCCGCCCTGATGCCTGTCAATAATCTTATTTTTATATTTGCGAAGCTGGCGTTCAATGATCTCCTCAACAAGATCGATCGAAACATACATATCGTTGCTGACCTGCTCAGACCTTATCACATTGCCTTTAACAGGGATGGTCACTTCTATCTTTTGGCGTTCTTTCTCAACACTGAGCGTAACATATACTTCCGTTTCATCCGTAAAATAACGGTTTAATTTGCCTATCTTTTCCTGTACGGCACTTCGCAGGCCATCGGTAACTTCAATATTTTTTCCCGTAATAATCATTTTCATAAGCATTTCCTCTTTTCTGACAATAATCAGACCTTCATAATCGTTGATTTATTATAACAATCATACAGGTCAATTGCAATATTGCTTATGTATTTTGAAAAGCTTCAAAGCGTTTTCCGTTGTTGCCCTGATTACTTCTTCTGCCGTTAAGCCTTTTATTAAAGCAATTTTTTCGGCAATATACGGAATATACAAAGATGAATTTCTCTTTCCTCTGAAAGGTTCCGGTGCCAGATAAGGACAGTCTGTTTCCAACAGAAGAGACGAAAGCGGCACATATTCTATGGTTTCGACTAATTTTTTCGCGTTTTTAAACGTGGCAACGCCGCCTATGCCTATATGAAAACCCATTTCCAGAAACTGCTTTGAAAACTCTCTGGAATAAGAATAACAGTGCATAACTCCGCCGTTTTGCAGGGCCGCCGCCTCTTTCAAAACACCGGCGGTATCTGCCGCCGCCTCGCGGCTGTGTACTATGACCGGAAGCTGCTCTTCGTCCGCCAGTTCCAGGAACCTGACTAACCACTCCTGCTGTCTTTCTTTCGGGATGGTCATATGATAATAGTCAAGGCCTATCTCTCCCACCGCTTTGAATTTTTCATGTCTGCACAGATTTCTGATCTCGTTAAACGCGGCTTCGTCCGCTTCGTCAAGAGCATCCGGATGCAAACCTGCCGCACCGTAAACAAAAGAATATTTTTCCGCAAGAGCCTTTGTCGTTTTCAGGCTTTCAGGGGACGCGCACGCATTCATGATCCAGCCGATTTTCCGTTCAGGCATGGAGGAGAGCAGCGCATCCCTGTCCTCATCAAACGCCCTGTTATCGTAATGGGCATGTGTTTCAAATATCAGATTATCTTTCGGCAAATTCTCAGTTCTCCCGGACATATTTTTCGATGATTTCCTTCGGATCAAGTCTTGCAAACAGTATCTGCGGCTTCTCCGTAACCTTGTTTCCGTCCGGATAGTGCCCGAAGCTGTCCAAAAGTGTATAGTCCCTCGCCTGCGTACCAAGCTGTTCAAATATCTTTGATGCCGTCTCGGGCATGAAAGGCTCCAGAAGAGATGTTCCGATCGTAATGCTTTCGGTAAGATTATAGAGCACCGTTGCCAAACGGTCTTTTTGATCTTCGTCCTTTGCCAGTATCCACGGCGTCGTTTCGTCTATGTATTTGTTGCATCTGCGAAACAGGTTAAATATCTCCGTAAGCGCGTCGGCACATCTGAGCTCGTCCATTTTATTTACGACTTTTTCCGCCGTCTGACTTACAACTGTCTTTAATTCTTCATCAGTGTCGCCCGATACTTTTTTGTCGGATACAACTCCTCCGAAATATTTGTTTGACATCGAAATAGTGCGGTTTACAAGATTTCCGAGTATGTTTGCAAGGTCCGAATTCATCCGCTCTACCATGAGCTCCCAGCTGATAACGCCGTCATTTTCAAATGGCATTTCATGTATCACGAAATATCTGACGGCATCCACGCCGAATATGTCCGCGAGTTCATCTGCATACATCACGTTTCCTTTTGATTTGCTCATTTTGCCGTCTGCCTGCAAAAGCCACGGATGCCCGAATATCTGCTTAGGCAGCGGAAGATCGAGCGCCATCAGAAAAACGGGCCAATAAATCGTGTGAAACCTCACGATATCCTTGCCGATAAGGTGCAGATCCGCAGGCCAGTATTTTTGAAACAGCTCCGAACCTTCAGCACCGCAGTCATAACCTATGCCCGTAATATAATTTGAAAGCGCGTCAAGCCAGACATAAACCACATGTTCAGGATCGGATTCCACGGGGATTCCCCACGAAAAACTTGTCCTTGAAACGCAAAGATCCGTAAGTCCCGGAAGCAGAAAATTATTCATCATCTCGTTTTTTCTGGATACCGGACGAATAAACTCCGGATGCGCGTTTATATGCTCTATGAGTCTGTCGGCATATTTGCTCATACGGAAAAAATATGCTTCTTCCCTGGCCGGCACCACTTCCCTGCCGCAGTCAGGACATTTGCCATCGACAAGCTGCGCCTCCGTAAAGAAAGATTCGCACGGGGTGCAATACATACCTTCATAATATCCTTTGTATATATCGCCGTTGGCAAGCATCTTTTCGAAAATTTTCTGAGTCTGCAGCTCATGATACTTATCCGTGGTTCTTATAAATTTGTCATAAGAGGTATTCATCAGATCCCAGATTTCTTTGATCTCTCCCGCCACTTCATCGACGAAACTCTTTGGATCCATATTTTTTTCTTCGGCTTTGAGCTGTATTTTCTGTCCGTGCTCGTCGGTTCCCGTCTGGAAAAACACATCGTATCCCTGCATCCTTTTAAATCTTGCGATACAGTCTGCAAGTATGATTTCGTATGTATTGCCGATATGAGGCTTGCCCGAAGCGTATGCTATCGCTGTTGTTATATAATATTTATCTGCTTTTTTCTGCATTTTCTTTCTTCCTTTTTTTTGCTGTATACTCTAAAGGCTGCCGCGTTAAGCATAATGCAGCAGCCCTGAAAAATCAATTTCCGTAAATCCCTATCTCTGAGATACATGTATCCTGATACGCATTGCCTTCGTAAACGGCGTCTATCCTGATATATATAACGGAACATGGCACATCGTACGAAAATCTGAGACAATATTCTTCCATATTGTCGGGAAATTCAACACTGAAACTATTATCATCCAGCCATACCGTCAATTGAGCAGGTCTGCCGTTTTGATAATAATACTTCTCTTCTCTCCAGTTTCCGAGTTTAAAAGTCAGACAGTGTATATATGACTGTTTTCCAAGGTCAGCCTCCAGAATCTCTCCTTCGCCGTAGCCGGACGCGCCCTCCTGCCAGGATGTTGACTGATCCACGTCAAACGCCATGGCGGCGGAATTGTCTATCCCCGCCTGAGTCAGCTCGGATGAGGCGTTTGCTTCAGCAACGGCTATCCGGCTGTATCCTTTTGTATCCGTGGGAACGGCAACTCCTATAAAAGCTTCAAGTTCATCCGAATTAAGCGCATCGGAATCCGGCTCCGCGATTTCAGGCACCGCCCCGGGAGTCATATCCGCCACGGGCTGTGTCTCGGGAGAAGCTTCCGGCTCAGTCGCCGGCGTCACCTTATACAATTCGCTGTTTATCTGCCGCTGCATTTCTTCGGAGATTCTGTTGGTTTTATTTTCTACTTTATTTGCCGCAAACTGCGTTACCAATATAAAAACCAGAATCCCTGCCGCAGCGATAACGGCCGCGGCGACAGCGCCCTTTTTTATAGCGCTTTTACTGTCGTCTTTATCAGGAGGCTTATCACCTTTACGCTTTCCGGTCTGCTTTTCCGGATCATTGTCAGCCTCTTTTTTTTCGCTGTTTTCTTCCTCCTGCAAGCCCTCTTCTTCGGCCCAGTCGTCCACATCGGTATCATTGATATCATCGTAAACATGTCTGGTCTTAAATGAACTTTTTTTCATATACCGCCTCCGCTCAGCCTATCGCGGCGACCAAAGCCTGATACTCTGCAAGCATCTCATCATTTTCAAATTTTATCATATTGTCGGCAATATTCCATTTGCCGTTGTTCTCGATCAGATATTTTAAAACTGCCTCTATACTGTCAATATTCGATATCATATCTTCTTTGGCTTTATCCAGTTCTTCTTTGGGATAGAAAAACGAAAGCCCTATCGTATCCATCATCTCTTTTTTATAAAGATAACGCTGATAATATGAAACGCCGCTGTCATCTATGGCAGATAACACTTCATCCTCCTCTGCCATTTTAAGAAGAACCTTCTCCGTATCATCTATCATTTCTTTTGTGTTTTCAAGATATGTAAGAGTTTCCGTAAATTCGGGCGCGGAAGCCTGAATATTTTCGATACTGAGGCTGTTTGATATTCTTTCATCGGTCATTATTTTTGTGAAAACATCCAGCTCCTGAATATATGAATTAATATATGTTTTCATCGTATCTTCTACCGCCATGTAGTCGCCGAAACAGTAGAGATTCATATCTACTGAATCTTTGTGAATATCCATGGAGCTGATTTTCTGCGCTTCCCTGTCAAGTATGTCACTCTGGTTTTTTACTTGCAGAAAAACCAACACTGCGGCTCCTGCCAACAGTACTATTATGATGATTGCCGCGATTATTTTTTTCACTTTAACACCTCGGTCTTTTCTAAATGGCCGCATACCGAAATAACAGCATGGTTTGCTGCATTTTTTTAATAAAAGCTATCGGAAATTATTTTACTACATAATCAGCCGATTGCATAGTATTTTGTTAGATATCGGTGCTGTCCCTTTTGTTTGATTTTTATATGTTCGGATCCGTGGGATCCCAGTTCTGCCCGTCGGGTATTTTAATGGTATCCGGCTTGCCCATAGGCCCCGGATTGCTGCTGTCATAAATATAAACCCTCATCCCGCTTTGGCAGTTGTCATAAATCCATTTGGCGTCTCTTACGTTAAGCCTTATGCATCCGTGAGAGGCCGCCTGCCCCAGACAATTGTATTCCGCGGCTTTCAGATTGTAGCTTGTCATATTGTAACCCGCCACGGAATGTATGTATACGCTGTAACAGACGTGTGTGACATACTGACCGTAAGAAGGACCCATCAATCCTTTCCATCTGTATTTGGCACCCGTGTAAAACACTCCTGTCGGCGTCGGCGTGCCGGGCAGGCCTACGGAACACGCAAATGAACAAACCGGCAGTATGTATCCGTTGTCACCGTCGGTCGTAAATACCGTAATGGTATTGCAGGTTCTGTTTACTTCTATAGTGTATGTATGCCCGGAACCTATGATATCCCTTACATCCGTCTGTCGTACATCGTCAATATAATAAAATTTATAAGTCTCTCCTTCGAAATCCTCATAATACCAGCCGTTTTTCAGAATCTCTTTTTTATCAGCCGTAAATACCGCCTTCGCAATCTCATTTTCTCCGGAAAAGGCTCTTACCTCATATTTGCCGGCCGCCCTGTGATATTTGTTCAGATCCACAAGAGCCGTCACTGTATTGCCTTTCCGACTTCCTTCATATACATGTTCGGTTTCGGCTTTGCCGGCTTCTGCATTCCAAACCCTGAACTTAATATCGGATCCTTCGGGGTTATTCAGGACTATCATCCGTTCTCCGTCTTCGGGCCTTGTGATATAGATAAAATCAGACGGATTAAAAGTGAACAGGCGTCCGCCGGTGAGGCATTTCACTTCGTTTCCCATTGTAATATATACCAGAAGCCCGTAGTCTCCCAGCTCATACAGGTTTTTTGAAAGCTCTATTTCGGCCTCGTAAGATCCGTCTCTTTTGCCGTCCGCCTCATACCAGACAGCGCACAGCGGATCAGCAACGGGAAAGACGCAGACTTCCGCTTTTTCCACTCCGGATATAGAAGTTATATCTTCGATCCTGACGGTGTATTTTCCGGCGTCTCCTTCACTTTTCTTGAGCGAAATATATTCGTTCCGTATCAGAGGCTCTGAACCGACATACATTACTTCTTCGCTTTTCAGAAATGATCTGGCTCCGCTTTTTGTGACCGCGTAAACATGCGTTTTATATTGGCCGCCCTGTTTAAAATCGCTGACCGGCACTGTGACGGTGTATTTTGCGGTTCCAAGCAGGGTATTTTTACCCTGTTTGGCCTCATACCACCTGACAAGCGATCTGTCGGCTTCATTCCACACCGCGAAGCTCACCGTTTTCTCCCCGCCCGGAACAAATACATCGTCAATACTAAGCTCGTATTCTGTCTCCTCCCGAAAAGGAATATTGCCGTAAATGTCCTCTGATTTAACCTCTCCGCATGTCGAACCGAAATCCAGCAGGGTTTCACCGACAATACATTCGGCGTTATTTTCAAGAACGCAGCATACCATTATCCTGTATGTACCGGGCATCCATCCGTTATTTGAGATGTCCCCGTTCGCGACCAGAAAGCTTTGATCCGTCTCTTTGACCGCTTCATACCAGTATATGTCCGCTGCCGAGTCTTTTTGCCAGACTCCGGCTCTCACGCTTTGTACTTTATTTGCCTTATCCGAAAAATCTATTCTCAACGCAAATCTTCCGGTGTTTTTATCCGTAAACAGATCCAGCTTTGCCGAACGCGGTGCAAATACGGTATTCGATGCCTCTGAAAAAGAAGCCCCGTCCGCCGATACAGGCCCCGCAGCCAGAAATATTCCCGCGGCAAACAATGCGGCAAGAAAGAATTTCTTTAAAAAAGCGTTCTTTTTCATAACATCTCCATACAACTGTTATTTTGCGGTTAAATCTTTTTATCCGTGATAATCGTGATGCTCGTAATGATCTCCACCGCTTTCGCCGCGGCAGTCTATTATCTCGGGTTCCCCCGTAAACGAGTAAAAAATAGCGAGAGGTTTTTCCAACCTGAAAACTTCCGTGTTTCCGTCGCCGGGCTGATACATCCGTTTAAGCTCCGGATAAGCGTTAAGCATGTGTTCCTGGGCTTCAATGCTCTCGTCCGCCTGAGCCTCTGCCGTTAAGCGAAGCCATTTTTCTCCGTCAAAAGCGCATATCTCTATCGAAGGGTTGGTATGTATCTGCGCCGAAACATCTTTGCTTTTGCCTGTCTGTATATAGAAAAACCCGTTATAAATCTCTATCGTCCCGAAAGGACGAACTCTCGGCTCCTCGCGTTCTATGGTCGCCAGATAATAAGTACCGCATTTTTTCAGAAAATCATAAACTCTTTGCATAAGAAACTCCTGTATTATTTATAAATGGATTATTTGTTCATATAAACATTCAGGGGAATGTCACTGCGACACCCCCCTGTTTATTTGATTGATACAGTTATTAGATTTTAAATCAGTCGATAATAGCTGCCACGCGGCCTGAGCCTACCGTACGTCCGCCCTCACGGATAGCGAATGTAAGACCCTGATCCATAGCGATCGGATGAATAAGTTCGATAGTCATCTCGATGTTGTCGCCGGGCATGCACATCTCCGTACCTTCAGGAAGTTTGATAACGCCTGTTACGTCAGTTGTACGGAAATAGAACTGAGGACGATAGTTGTTGAAGAAAGGTGTGTGACGTCCGCCCTCTTCTTTTGTAAGTACGTAAACCTGTGCGGTAAACTTTGTATGGCATTTGATCGAACCGGGTTTTGCGATAACCTGTCCGCGCTCGATCTCTGTTCTCTGAACGCCACGGAGAAGCGCGCCGATGTTGTCGCCTGCCTGAGCCGTATCAAGAAGCTTACGGAACATTTCGATACCTGTTACAACTGTCTTTCTAACTTCTTCTTTGATACCTACGATCTCAACTTCATCGTTGAGGTTAAGCATACCCTGCTCAACACGGCCTGTTGCAACAGTACCGCGGCCGGTGATCGTAAATACGTCCTCTACAGGCATGATGAAAGGTTTGTCTGTATCACGCTGGGGATCCGGGATATATTCATCAACCGTATCCATGAGTTCCATGATCTTATCGCCCCACTCGCTTGACGGCTCTTCGAGAGCTTTAAGAGCAGAACCTTTGATGATAGGGCATCCTTCGAAGCCATACTCTTCAAGCTGCTCCGTGATCTCCATCTCTACGAGCTCAAGAAGCTCCTCATCATCTACCATATCGCATTTGTTCATGAAAACTACGATATAAGGAACGCCTACCTGACGTGAAAGAAGGATGTGCTCTTTTGTCTGAGCCATAACGCCGTCCGTAGCCGCAACTACGAGGATAGCGCCGTCCATCTGCGCCGCACCCGTGATCATGTTCTTAACGTAGTCGGCATGTCCGGGACAGTCAACGTGCGCGTAATGTCTTTTTTCTGTCTGATACTCAACGTGAGCCGTGGAAATAGTGATACCACGCTCTCTCTCTTCCGGAGCTTTATCAATGTTCTCGAAATCAACCTTTGCGTTTCCGGGTACTCTTTCGGCAAGAACTTTTGTAATAGCTGCCGTAAGAGTTGTCTTACCGTGATCTACGTGTCCAATTGTTCCGATGTTGCAATGCGGTTTGGTTCTGTCAAATTTAGCTTTTGCCATTTTAAATAATCCTCCTAAATAATATCCTGATTATTATTTTAAAAATATATAGTTTTTGCTTTTTGCCTGTATTTAAACATCTGCAATTGCAGGCAGAGCCTGCTTTTGTTGATTATATTGTATTTTTGTTCTTTATGCAAGCATATTAATTATCTTTTATAATCTTTTCCTGTACCGATTTGGGAACCGGTTCATAACGCTCAAAGAACATGGAATAGTTGCCGCGGCCCTGTGTTCTGGAACGCAGATCCGTCGCGTATCCGAACATTTCCGAAAGCGGGACGAGACCCCTTACGATCTTTCCGCCGCCGAGATCGTCCATTCCCTCAATACGGCCGCGCCTTGAGTTGATATCACCGATGACATCGCCCATGTATTCTTCGGGCATTGTCACTTCGACTCTCATGATAGGCTCAAGCAGTACCGGCGAAGCCTTCTGCATTGCCTCTTTAAATGCAAGCGAGCCGGCGATATGGAACGCCATTTCCGACGAGTCAACTTCATGATATGAGCCGTCATATACATTTGCGTAGATACCCACAACAGGGAATCCTCCGAGAACACCGGCCTTCATGGCGTCTTCGATACCCTCGCCTACGGCAGGAATATATTCTTTGGGAATAGCGCCGCCGACAACGGTTGATTCGAATTTATAGGTTTCTTCAGCGTTTGCGTCCATCGGTTCGAACTTAACCCTGCAGTGTCCGTACTGACCGCGTCCGCCCGACTGTTTAGCGTATTTGCTGTCGACTTCAGCCGGTTTTGTAATTGTCTCTTTATAGGCAACCTGCGGTGCTCCGACGTTTGCTTCCACGTGGAATTCGCGCAGAAGACGATCCACAATGATCTCCAGATGAAGCTCGCCCATGCCGGCTATGATCGTCTGTCCGGTTTCCTGATTTGTATGAGCGCGGAAAGTAGGGTCTTCTTCGGCTAATTTCGCAAGCGCTTCTCCCAGTTTGCCCTGACCCGCTTTTGTCTTGGGCTCGATTGCAAGCTCGATAACCGGCTCGGGGAACTCCATGGACTCCAGGATAACGGGATGCTGCTCGTCGCAGATCGTATCACCCGTCGTTGAAAGTTTAAACCCTATGGCAGCCGCTATGTCGCCCGAATAAACTTTATCCAGTTCCTCACGCTTGTTTGCATGCATCTGCATGATGCGGCCGACGCGCTCTTTTTTGCCTTTTGTGGCATTTAATACGTAGGAACCTGAGTTAATTGTCCCCGAATAAACGCGGAAATAAGCCAGCTTTCCTACAAAAGGATCGGTCATTATCTTAAATACAAGCGCCGAGAAAGGCTCTTCGTCAGACGCGATTCTCTCCATGGGCTCTCCCTCGGGACTCACGCCCTGGATTGCCGGAATGTCTGTGGGTGCGGGCATAAACTCCAGAACCGCGTTAAGCATTTTCTGAACGCCTTTTTTCCTGTATGCCGATCCGCAGCAGACCGGTACCGCGCGACATTCGCATGTAGCCGTACGAAGAGCAGCCTTGAGTTCTTCGTCGGAAGGCACGTCATCTTCGAGAAAACGCATAAGAAGCTCTTCATCAAGCTCGCAGATTTTCTCCACAAGCTCTTCTCTGTAAAGCTCTGCGTCGTCTTTCATATTATCGGGGATGTCTTTGATAATGATCTGGTCTCCGTTGTCACCCTCAAAATAATACGCCTTCATCTCAAACAGATCGATGATGCCTTCGAATTCTTCTTCTTTTCCGATGGGAAGCTGAAGAATGATCGCATTTTTGCCGAGCCTTGTCCTGATCTGGTCAACAGCTCCGTAAAAATCGGCGCCAAGGATATCCATTTTGTTGATGAACGCCATACGGGGCACGTTGTATGTGTCAGCCTGACGCCATACGTTCTCAGACTGCGGCTCTACACCGCCTTTTGCGCAGAACACGCCTACCGCACCGTCAAGCACCCTGAGCGAACGTTCAACTTCAACAGTAAAGTCAACGTGTCCGGGCGTGTCTATAATGTTTATGCGGTGCTCGGGAGCGCCTGCTTTAGGCTTTCCTGCCTCCTGAAGTGTCCAATGACACGTCGTAGCCGCCGATGTGATGGTGATTCCACGCTCCTGTTCCTGCTCCATCCAGTCCATGGTAGCGGTTCCGTCGTGGGTATCGCCTATTTTGTAATTTACGCCTGTATAAAACAGAATTCTTTCGGTAAGCGTAGTTTTACCGGCATCGATATGAGCCATAATACCAATATTTCTGGTATACTCCAAAGGATACTCTCTTCCAGCCACTGGTAAACCTCCTTAGAATCTGTAATGGGCAAAAGCCTTGTTGGACTCTGCCATTTTGTGCATGTCTTCTTTTCTCTTAACCGATGCACCCGTGTTATTCATTGCGTCAAGAAGCTCGTTCGCAAGCCTGTCTTCCATGGTCTTTTCGCTTCTTTTGCGTGAAAACATGGTGAGCCAGCGAAGAGCAAGTGCCTGTCTCCTGTCCGGACGAACCTCGATCGGTACCTGATATGTAGCGCCGCCGATACGTCTTGCCTTTACTTCAAGAACAGGCATAATGTTATTCATAGCTTCTTCGAAAACCTCTATAGCGGGTTTTCCTGCTTTTGCTTCCATTTTGGCAAAGGCTCCGTAAACAATTTTCTGGGCAATTCCTTTTTTGCCGTCAAGCATGATGTTGTTGATCAGCTTTGTAACTACCTTATTGTTGTATACCGGATCCGCCAAAACATCTCTTTTCTGAGTATGTCCTTTACGTGGCACGTTTCTTCCCTCCTTAATCATTCAGATCAGATCTTCGGTACTCACATTCTATGGCTCTGCATGTGTTGCGCCGGTCTTCCATATATGTCTCCGCAGCCGTACGAGACTTCAGAATCCGAATAACCATAACCTCGTGATATAAATCTGAATATTTTTAATTATTTCTTTTTAGGTTTCTTAGCACCGTATTTTGAACGAGCCTGCATACGTTTTGCTACTCCGGCGGTATCAAGCGTACCACGGATGATGTGGTAACGTGTACCCGGAAGGTCTTTTACCCTGCCGCCCCTGATAAGCACAACGCTATGCTCCTGAAGATTATGTCCTTCGCCCGGAATATAGCTCGTAACCTCGATACCGTTTGAAAGGCGTACCCTGGCGATTTTTCTGAGTGCCGAATTGGGCTTTTTGGGTGTAGCCGTCTTTACGGCAGTACACACGCCTCTCTTCTGAGGTGAAGACATATCCGATGATTTCTTCTTCAGGGAGTTGAAGCTTTTCTGCAGTGCGGGCGCGGTCGATTTCTTAACCGAAGTCTGACGGCCCTTGCGCACTAACTGGTTAAATGTTGGCATTTCGCGATTCCTCCTTATTTTAATGATAAGACTGCTTTTACAGAAGTTCTCTGCGGCTGCTCAAAGTCTTTTATTGCTGCCGGCAATAATTGCACAGCAAAAACAAGTGCGTATGAACGCACGGATTGCATTATAACCCTTTTTCGAGATGACTGTCAATACTTAAACCTTATAAAAAACAGAAAAATCCCCTGTTAAACACAAAAAGCCTCCCAAGCAGGTGTCGGTTGGAAAACCTTTCTGCCCGGGAGGCGGTTTGACGTTCTTATACTTATTAATAATAGTTGAGAAAACTCAATCCCCAGAACACTGTCGTTCCGATTATAGCCCAAACGATGATGGCGATTATCAGAAGAATAATACTGATAACTATGCCCGCTATAGCCAGGCCTTTGCCGCTGCCGTTTAATCTGTCCGCTCTCGAAAGACCGATGCCGGAAAAGATAAGCGCCAGTATCTGCACTATAAAATACGGGAATAAAAATATTGCTACAAGCGACAATACGAAACCCGCTATGGCAAAACCGTTCGAAGGCGCGGGCGGCATCTCTTCCCAGGGTTTTCTCTCAGGCGTCTGATATGAAGGATTGGCACCCGTCTGTGTTTTTCCCGGAAAAACCGCCGCCTTAGCACCGCATTCCGGACAGAATTTGGCATCGTTAGGTATATTTGCACCGCATTTTGAACAAAACATCAAAACCCCTCCTTTTCAAGTTCTTCGGATATTTTCCCGAGCATTGTCTGAATCTCGTCTTTATCCAATTCTCCGACAAGTTTTTCTATCCTTGCAAAAATATCTTTATTTTCTTTTTGTTCCGTATTACAGGATGAACCGCATGTATCGCAATTGTGTAAACATTTATCGTTCAAATTACATAAAACCCCTTTCAAGTAATGCTTTTTTAAAAAAGCCGATTCTTATTCACCAGTATATATTTATTTCCAATTTCGGTCAATATTATTTTCCCGTTATTTTATTATCAATAATTGACAGACAAATTCACTCATTATAAAATATTTTTCAAAGCAATCACTTGTCGGCTTTATTTATTATCATCATATTATAGAGAGGAGAATGTAATAATATGGTAATTAATCAGCAAACCGCGGCTCAGTCCAAGGTTGAAGAACTGTTTGCTGCTCTTTCAAGACGGAAGGGGACCTATTCGGTGGGCGAGTGTCCGGTGAATATTACCTCTGCCTTCATCGAGGTATGTCTTGCCCAGAGCTGCGGCAAATGCATTCCCTGCCGCGTCGGTCTCGACAGGCTGAATGCATTGCTTGAAAAGGTATTGTCAAGACAGGCCAGCCTTGAAGACCTCGATGCCATCGAAGAATGTGCGCATGCCATATATGATTCGGCAGACTGCGCCATAGGTTTTGAATCCGCAAAACTTGTTCTCGATGGTATCCACACTTTCAGAGACGATTATGAGTCTCACACTCTGCACGGCACATGTACGGAAAACTTCAAATCCGTACCCTGCGTACACGGATGCCCCGCAAATGTCGATATACCCGGTTATATCGCTCTTATTAAAGAAGGACGCTATGCCGATGCGGTACGTCTTATCAGAAAAGACAATCCTTTCCCCACGGTATGCGGTCTTGTATGCGAGCACCCCTGTGAAACACAGTGCCGCAGAAATATAGTGGACGCTTCGATCAATATCAGGGCACTGAAACGTTATGCCTGCGAAAATGCCGGCAAGGTTCCCGCGCCTTCCTGCGCTCCTTCAAACGGCAAAAAGGTTGCCATCATAGGAGGCGGCCCTTCAGGACTTACGGCTGCATATTTCCTTCAGCTGAAAGGCTACCAGACTACCATATTTGAAATGAGGAACGAACTCGGCGGTATGCTCCGTTACGGAATCCCGCCGTACCGTCTGCCGGACGAAGAGCTTGATAAAGATATCAGCGCGATCCTTTCGACGGGACTTGAAGTAAAATACGGTGTCGAAATAGGAAAAGATATTTCGTTTGACGAAATAAAAAATCAGTTTGACTGTGTTTATATTTCAATAGGAGCAAGCAGCGGAAAAGCTCTCGGCGTGGAAGGCGAAGACGCCGAAGGCGTTCTTTCGGCAGTAGACTTCCTCCGAGACGTCAACAACGGCAGCGCGCCTGATTTCACGGGCAAAAGAATCGTTATCGTAGGCGGCGGAAATGTTGCGATGGACGCTACACGCGCTGCCAAACGTCTTAACCCGGTATCGGTGGTTACCGCTTACAGAAGACGTATCGAAGATATGACGGCCGATCCTGCCGAAGTTGAAGGCGCGATAGCCGAATGCTGCGAGATCATGCCTTTGATGGCTCCCGTACGTATTCTGGTTGAAGACGGCAAATGCGCCGGACTTGTATGCAAACCGCAGAACGCGGGGCCTGTCGAAGGCGGCAGACCCAAGCCGGTTGATTCGGCTCTTGATGAAGTTTCTCTTAAAGCCGATATCGTGCTTGTAGCCATAGGTCAGGACATTAACTCCGAATTCCTTGAGGCCGCAGGCATTGAAACAAAACGCAAGCGTGTGGTTGCAAGCGACAGAGGGGAAGTTCCCAACATGCAGGGCATTTTCACCGGCGGAGACGCTTATTTCGGCCCTTCGACAGCTATAAAGGCCGTGGCGGCAGGAAAAATAGCCGCCGGCAATATAGACAAATATTGCGGTCTTCACACTCCGATCTCAGTTGACTTCGATATTCCGCCGGCATCAAGCCTGGGTAAACCCGCATGGGGCAAAGTGATGCTTAAAGAGCGTCCGGCGGAGGAAAGGAATAAAGATTTCGATATCATGGAATATCGTATCACCGATGAAGAAGCGCAGCTTGAGTGCGATCGTTGTTTACGTTGTGACCATTTCGGTTATGGATCTTTCCGGGGAGGTAGAACATATAAATGGTAAATTTAACAATAAATGGAAAAAAGATTTCTGTAAAAGAAGGTACAACGATCCGTGAAGCGGCGCTTCAAAACGGTATCATAATTCCTTCGCTTTGCTATCTTAAAGAAATAAACGAACCGGCGTCATGCCGTATCTGTGTTGTGGAGGTCGTGGGCGAGGTTCGCCTTTTAGCGAGCTGCAATAACGCCTGTGTCGAGGGCATGGAGATCCTGACAGATACCGACCGTGTAATGAAAGCCCGCCGCAACAACCTTGCGCTCATCCTTTCAAACCACGACTGTCACTGTCCGACGTGCGTAAGAAGCGGCAACTGCTCGCTTCAGTCCCTCGCAATGGACATGAATCTCATTGACAACCCGTATCCGACAAAAGTTTCCGCAAATGACTGGAACAGAGAACTCCCTCTCATCAGGACAAACAGCAAATGCATCCAGTGCCTGCGCTGCATAAACATCTGTGAAAAAGTTCAGTCTCTCGGCGTATGGGATCTTATGGGCTCCGGCAATCACGCTCATGTGGGCGTACGCGGAGGACAGAAAATCGAAGAAGTCAACTGTTCATACTGCGGACAGTGTATAACCCACTGCCCGACGGGAGTCCTGCGCGAAAGAGACGACACATTGAAGCTTCTGGACGCCATAAACGATCCCGAAACCGTTGTCGTGCTTCAGGTTGCTCCCGCGGTTCGTGCGGCATGGGGCGACGGTCTCGGACTTCCGAGCGAATACGCTACCGAAAAAAGGATGGCGGCGGCTTTCAGGGCAATCGGCGTCGATTACGTATTTGATACCAATTTCACGGCAGACCTTACCATAATGGAAGAAGGCAACGAATTCCTCTATAAGATGACTCATCCGGATGAGTTTAAAAGGCCGCTCTTTACATCCTGCTGCCCCGGTTGGGTTCGCTTCCTGAAATTGGAATATCCGGACATGGTTCCGCAGCTTTCAACGGCAAAGTCGCCGCAGCAGATGTTCGGCGCGGTAACAAAATCCTACTTCGCTCAGAAAACAGGCATTGATCCCGACAAGATCTTCTGCGTCTCCATCATGCCCTGTACCGCCAAAAAATATGAGTTTGACGTGCCCGAAGTAAATGACGCTGGCCACGGCAAAGATGTGGATCTGTCTATCACGACCCGTGAGGTTGACCGCATACTCAAGATGAAAAACGTAAATGTATGGACTCTCAATGAAGAAGAGTTCGATTCTCCTCTCGGCGCCGGCACGGGTGCCGCAGTCATCTTCGGAGCTACCGGCGGCGTTATGGAAGCAGCCCTTCGTACGGCGGCATTTGTTCTTGAAGGCAAAAACCCCGACCCCGATGCTTTTAAAGCCGTACGCGGTCTTGACGGCAGAAAAGAATATACCGTTACCGCAGGCGGAGTAACCGTAAAAGCCTGCGTTGCCAGCGGACTTGCGAATGCAAGAGCCATAATAGAAGACTTAAGAAGCGGCAGAGCCGATTATGATTTCGTGGAAATCATGGCATGTCCGGGCGGCTGTGCAGGCGGCGGCGGGCAGCCCATTACCGATGGCGCCGAACTTGCCGGAGAGAGAGGCGAGCGGCTTTATGTGCTGGATAAGAACAATCCTCTCAGATTTTCACATGAAAACCCGTCCGTAATACAGGTATACGAAGAATTCTTTGAGAAACCGCTGTCTCATAAATCACACGAACTTCTTCATACCGATCAAACCAGGTGGACGTTATAAAATACGACATCCCCCCATTCTGACACAGAAAAAGCCGGAGGCGGAGCCGTTATCGGTTCCGTTCTCCGGCTGTATTCCTTTACTGTTTTCCTGAGGCTTTTCTTCTTTTTTCCTGCGTCGGACGCCCCTTTATCTTCCTCGGCGGAATCAGGCACTTCTTTTTATCGAAGCCTATGAGGTCCCTCCGTCCGGTTTTTAATAAGGCCTCCCTGACCAGCTCATAATTTTCAGGTTTGGAATACTGAAGCAGGGCTCTTTGCATGCTTTTTTCGTGCGCATTTTTGGGGACATATACCGGCTTCATGGTTCTGGGATCCAGGCCGGTATAATACATAACCGTGGAAAGGGTGGAGGGCGTCGGATAAAAATCCTGCACCTGCTGCGGAATAAACCCCATATCACGGATGTATTCCGCCATTTCCACGGCTTCCGTAAGTCCGCATCCCGGATGCGAAGACATCAGATACGGAACAATATACTGTTTATTTTTGCTTTTTTTGTTCAGGTCTTCCACTGCCCTGCAGAATTTTCCGTATATTTCATGCTCCGGTTTGCCCATATAATACAGCACCTTATCCGAAACATGCTCCGGCGCGGTTCTGAGCTGTCCGCTTATGTGATGCTTACACAATTCCTTTAAAAACTCCCGGCTTTTATCTGCCATAACATAATCAAAGCGCACCCCTGATCTGATAAATACTTTCTTTACCTCCGGCAGCTCTTTTAGCTTACGCAGCAGCGAAATATAGTCCGAATGATCGGCAATCAGGCTTCCGCATGGTTTCGGAAAAAGACATTGTTTATCCGTACACATACCTTTTTCAGCCTGTTTCTTACAGGAAGGCTGCCTGAAATTCGCCGTAGGCCCTCCCACATCATGTATATATCCTTTAAAATCAGGATCCTTTGTCATCTCTCTCGCTTCTTTGAGCAAAGAATCGTGGCTCCTGACCTGAAGTCTTCTTCCCTGATGAAAAGCGAGGGCGCAGAAGCTGCATCCGCCGAAGCATCCCCTGCAGCTTGTAAGCGAGAAGCGCACCTCCGACAAAGCCGGCACTCCGCCGTCCTTTTCATAAACCGGATGATATTCATTCCTGTACGGAAGTCCATATACTTCATCCATCTCACGCACCGACAGAGGCGGCTGCGGCGGGTTTTGAACCACATATCTGTTTTCACCGTATTTTTCTATCAGGGCTTTTGCGGTAATATGATCCGTATTGCGGTACTGTACGGTGAAACTTTTCGCGTAAGTCTTTTTATCGGCTTCGATATCTTTAAAATCCGGCAGAATTATCCCGTCATATACATTTGAAATATCCCTTGTTTTATATACGGTTCCGGGCACAAATGTAATGTCTTTAATGTCGATTCCCGAATCCAGCGCCTGCGCCGTTTCGATCACGGAACGCTCTCCCATACCGTACAGCAGCAGATCCGCGCCCGAATCCAGAAGGATCGAGCGTTTGATTTTGCCGGACCAGTAATCATAATGCGCGAGTCTTCTCAGACTGGCTTCGATGCCGCCTATAATAACCGGAGTGTTTTTATATTTTCGTTTTATCAGATTACAGTAAACGATAGTTGCGTTATCCGGCCTGCGCCCTCTTTTGCCTCCGGGAGAATAAACATCCCGGTTTCGGGGTTTTTTATTAACCGTGTAATGATTTACCATGGAATCCATGTTGCCCGCCGTAACCAGAAAAGCGAGTCTGGGGCGTCCGAATACGGCTATGCTCTCCTCATCTCTCCAGTCCGGCTGTGAAATGACTGCAACCTTAAAACCGTATCTTTCCAGAAGCCGGCTGATTATGGCGTGCCCGAAAGAAGAATGATCCACGTATGCGTCGCCGATCACATATACGAAATCCGGCGCATCCCATCCCCTTTGTCTCATCTCCCGAACGGTAACGGGAAGAAAGTCATTTTTAATGTCGTAAATCAATTTATTTTCACACCTTAAACAATCATTTTTACAGATATCAAGTATATCATAAGCTTATCAAAAAACATACCCGTGTGAATTCACTTATTTTTATTGACTTTTCTTGAAAATCCTATATTATTATAATGTCTGTGCCTAAACCAATTTATACGGAAACAATCCGTATAAGTTGGTTTTGATGCATAACAATTTAAGTGCAAAACAAATTTTAGGAGGAGTAATTATGAGCACTTATATGATAATCGGCATATGCGCCGGGGTTATCGCACTTGTTTACGCTTTAATTCTTGCAAAATATGTCTCAAAACAGGATGCCGGCAATGACAAAATGAAAAGCATTGCAAAAGCCATCTCAGACGGCGCAAAGGCTTTCCTGTTTTCAGAGTATAAGATACTTATTATTTTCGTAATAGTTCTGGGTGTCGCCATAGGTTTAGCCATCAGCTGGATCACGACGATTTGCTTTCTGGTAGGCGCGCTGTTTTCTATCCTTGCCGGATATTTCGGAATGTCCGTCGCTACAAAGGCCAATGTAAGAACGGCCGCCGCGGCAGAGAAAAAAGGTATGAACGGCGCTCTTAACATCGCTTTCAAGGGCGGTGCCGTTATGGGTATGTGCGTGGCCGGACTAGGCTGCCTCGGCGTAAGCCTGCTCTACTTCCTGCTGGGAGACGTAAACGTAATGTTCGGTTTCTCCCTCGGCGCTTCTTCGATAGCGCTTTTTGCCCGTGTGGGCGGCGGTATCTATACGAAGGCTGCGGATGTGGGCGCTGACCTTGTAGGTAAGGTCGAAGCCGGAATTCCCGAAGACGATCCCCGTAACCCCGCCACAATCGCCGACAACGTGGGCGACAATGTAGGCGACGTAGCAGGCATGGGCGCCGATCTTTTTGAGTCATATGTAGGCTCTCTGATTTCGGCCATCACGCTCGGCGTTGTTTACGCAGGCGAAGGAGCCGGCGTATTCAGCTCTTATGTAATATTCCCGATTCTTATCTCAGCGGTAGGTCTCATAGCTTCAATTATCGGTACTCTTTTCGTGAGATGCAAAGACGGCTCAAACCCACAGACTGCTTTGAACATCGGTACATACGTATCCGCCATCATAGTAATTATCTGCTCGTTTGTCTTCAGTTTCACACTGCTTCCCTCAGAGGGCGCGAAACCGGCAATAGCGATAGTAGCCGGTATAGTCGTGGGTCTCGTAATCGGAAAACTTACCGAGATTTACACATCGGAAAAATACTCATCCGTTAAAGAAATCGCAAGACAGTCCGAAACAGGTCCCGCTACCACGATCATAAGCGGTCTTTCTGTAGGTATGAAATCCACGGTTATCCCGATCATCCTGATCTGTATCGGTATTGCGCTTTCATTTGCCCTCATGGGCGTATTCGGAATAGCCCTTGCAGCGGTCGGAATGCTTTCCACTACGGGAATGACCGTAGCGGTTGACTCATACGGCCCCATAGCGGACAATGCCGGCGGTATTGCCGAAATGAGCGGCCTGCCCGAAGAAGTTCGTGAAATCACCGACAGTCTCGACTCTGTAGGAAATACAACGGCAGCCATCGGAAAAGGCTTTGCCATAGGCTCCGCTGCGCTTACCGCTCTGGCTCTTTTCCAGAGTTTCGCAGATAAAGTCGGCTTAGGCTTTTCAATCGACATACTTGACGCTAAAGTCGTTATCGGCCTCTTTATAGGCGGTATGCTCACTTTCATCTTCACGGCTCTGACCATGTCTTCGGTTTCCAAGGCAGCAAACAAGATGATCTCCGAGGTTCGCCGACAGTTCAAAGAAATCCCCGGTATCATGGAAGGAACAGGCACACCGGATTACAAATCCTGCGTTGCCATATCCACAAAGGCAGCTCTTAAACAGATGATCCTTCCCGGCATCCTCGCAATCGTAGCGCCCATCCTCGTTGGTATCCTACTCGGCGTAAGCGCCCTCGGCGGACTGCTTGCCGGCGCTCTCGTAACAGGTGTTCTCCTCGCCATCTATATGAGCAACTCCGGCGGTGCCTGGGACAATGCCAAAAAATATATCGAAGGCGGACATCACGGCGGAAAAGGCTCAGAAGCACATGCAGCCGCTGTAGTCGGTGACACCGTCGGCGATCCCTTCAAAGATACATCGGGACCTTCCATCAACATCCTGATTAAGCTTATGACGATCGTTTCTCTCGTATTTGTTCCGGCACTTCTTGCTATCGGAGCAAACGGACTGATCGTATTCTGATCACCCATATAGCATTTTTGCAGAGAAAAAGGGGCTCATCACAATATACATAGAGAATGAATATTCTGAAAGGGACATCCGCAACGCCGGTTCTTAGCGAACGCAAGCATAAGCGATGCGTGAGCTTAGTACCGTTGCGTGAGGACTTAGCGCAAGCGATCCCTGAAAGAATATTCATGATAATGTATAATGTGATGAGCCCCGTTTTTAGATATCTGTCATTATACTTTATACAGCCGCAGCCTCTTTGATCACCTCCAACGCCTTATCCAGCAGTTCATCCGGAATATTAAGCGCCGGCAGAAGCCTTACCCGGTCTTTCGCGGTGAGACAGAGCACCCCTTTTTCAATGCATTCATTTACGACATCCTTTGCCGGCCTGCTTGTCTTTATTCCTACCATCAGACCCATGCCGCTTACATCTTCTATACCGGAAGCCTGCTCAAGCGCACCTCTGATCTTCTCTCCTTTTTTAGCAACCTGAGCAAGAAAAGCTTCGTCTATTCTCTCTGCTATGCTTATAGCTCCGGCACAGCTTACCGGATTCCCGCCGAAAGTAGAGCCGTGATCCCCGCTTCCGAGCGTAAATTCCACTTTTTCACCCAAAAGACAGGCTCCGAGAGGCAGGCCGCCTCCTATTCCCTTTGCGGTCGTGACTACATCCGGCATTACTCCGAAATGCTGATAGGAAAACATCTTTCCGGTACGTCCGTTTCCACTCTGAACCTCATCCACCATAAAAATAATATCTTCGGCTTTGCAGAAATCGGCTATGCCCTGTATATATTCTTTATCAAGGGCGATAACTCCGCCTTCTCCCTGAACACACTCGATCAGGATCCCGGCCGCCTTGGTATCTTTTGCCGTCTTTTTAAGAAGCTCGATATCTCCCGGCTCCACATTTACAAAACCCGGCGTAAGAGGCTGAAAAAGCTTGTGAAAAACTTCCTGTCCCGTAGCGGCAAGGGTTGAAAGTGTCCTGCCGTGAAAGCTGTTTACAAGGCTGATTATTGTAAAATGATCTGCCCCGTGTTTTTCCGCCGCATATTTTCTGGCAGCCTTAATTGCACATTCATTTGCCTCCGCGCCGGAATTCCCGAAGAAAACCTTTTTCATCCCGCTTTTTTCACAGAGCATCTTGGCAAGAACCGCACAGGGCTGCGTGTAGTACAGATTTGAAGTATGCTGCACTTTCTCAAGCTGAGCTATAACGGCTTCCTTCCATTTGTCGTCTCCTATTCCGAAAGCCGTAACACCTATTCCGGAGCCCATATCAATGTATTCTTTCCCGTCCGAATCGGTCACGAGAGAACCCTTTCCCGATACAATCTCCACCGGAAAACGTCCGTATGTATTTGCCACGTATTTATTATCGATTTCAGTAATATATCCCATGGTCAGTCCTCCTTTACCATAGTTCCGGCGCCTTCGTTTGTGAGAAGCTCCATAAGTATCGCATGCGGTATGCATCCGTTCATGATAATAACTTTTTGCACCCCGCTTTTAATGGCCGATATGCAGCAGTCCACCTTTGGTATCATCCCTCCGGAAATGATTCCTTCATCTTTGAGATATTCGGCCTGCATAATGGACATTTCTTTTATGATAGAAGATTCATCCGCAGGGTCTTTAAGCACCCCCGCAACGTCCGTCATCATAATGAGACGCTTCGCCTTTAAAGCGCCGGCAATGGCCGCCGCCGTAGTATCTCCGTTAATGTTGTAAGCATTGCCTTTTTTGTCACATCCGAGCGTTGCGATAACCGGAATATAACCCTTTTCGAGAAGATCCAGCACAGGCCCGATGTTTACCTTTGTCACTTCGCCCACAAAGCCCAGCGACTCATTTTTAATCTTGGCTTCAATAAGCCGTCCGTCCATGCCCGATATCCCCATGGCTTTTCCTCCGTGGGATTCCAGCATGTTTACCAGCGTCTTGTTTACTTTCCCCGCCAGTACCATCTGGGCTATTTCCATCGTTTCCTTGTCCGTAACCCGAAGTCCGTTTATGAATTTCGGTTCTTTGCCGAATTTTTTCATGGCGTCGCTCACATCCGGGCCTCCTCCGTGAACAAGCACAACCTTGACCCCGATAAGCTGCAGTAAAACCATGTCCTGCATTACCTGCTGTTTCAGTTCTTCGTTGACCATGGCATTTCCGCCGTATTTCACAACGACGATCTCGCCCGTATATCTTTTAATATATGGGAGTGCCTGTGTCAGCACCTCCGCCCTTTCCGCATTGGAAATATTATCAGTCATGTTTTTTCTCCTGTATTTGATGCGGGTTTTTTCAGGTTCTGTAATCTCCGTTAATCCTGACATAATCATATGTCAGATCACACCCCCATGCCGTAGCTTTTACATCTCCCGAATTCAACTCTATATTGATTTCGATTTCTTCTTCCAGAAGAATCTCTTTTGCTTTCTCCTCGGAAAACGGAACTCCTGCTCCGTTTCTGCATAGTTCTATCGTGCCTTTGCCCGAAGAAAGCGAAAGATCTACCTTATGTACATCTACATCTGCTCCCGAATAGCCTATGGCGCACAGGATACGGCCCCAGTTGGCGTCTGCCCCGAACATTGCCGTCTTTACAAGAGATGAACAGATTACGCTTCTTGCCACTTTTTTTGCGGTTTCCTTGTCGGCAGCACCGGAAACGACACATTCCAGAAGCTTTGTGGCTCCTTCTCCGTCACCGACAATCATACGGCTGAGCGTAACATTCAAAGTGTTTAATGCCTGCATAAATACCGCGTAATCTTCGTTTTCCTCCGTTATCTCAGGATTTCCGGCAAGCCCGTTGGAGAGCACAACGCACATGTCATTTGTAGAGGTATCCCCGTCTACGCTCAGCATATTGAACGTATCGGAAACATCCGTACTGATAGCCTTCTGAAGGAGTTCGGGGGAAATTGCGGCATCACTTGTAATAAAAACAAGCATGGTTGCCATGTCGGGATGTATCATACCGCTTCCTTTTGCGATTCCTCCCATCCTGCACGTCTTTCCGCCTATCTCAAACTCTACGGCTACCTGTTTCGGTTTTGTATCCGTAGTCATTATGGCTTCTGCCGCATCATCAGACCCGGCATACGAAAGAGCTTCCGCAAGTTCATTCATCGCATTTGCTATCAGATCTATTATCAAAGGCTCGCCTATGACTCCGGTTGAAGCCACTACCACATCTTTGGCTTCGATATCAAATGTTTCAGCCGCAAGAGCTGCCATCTGTTCGGCTATCTCTATTCCGTTCGCATTGCAGGTGTTCGCGTTTCCGCTGTTGCAGATAACCGCCCGGGCCTTTCCGTCGGCTATGTGGGCCTTTGTAACGTCTATGGGCGCGCCTTTTACAAGATTGGTCGTATAAACGGCCGCCGCGCTCGCCGGAACATCGCTTATGATAAATGCCAGATCTTTTTTTGTCCTGTTTTTACGGATGCCGCAGCGGATCCCTCCCGCCTTCCATCCTTTCGGCGCGCAAACGCCGCCTGAAATATTTTTCATTTATTTTCCTCCAACTCAAGTCCGCAACATTCATCCAACCCCAAAAGAATGTTCATGTTCTGGATAGCCGCTCCCGATGCTCCTTTTCCCAGGTTGTCAAATCTGGAAACCAGAAGTATCCTGTCTTCATTTCCGTTTACCGTTATCTGCATATCATCTCTTCCCGAAAATGCTCCGGCCGACATAAAACCGGACTCCTGTGCATTTTCCTCGAAATGAACCAGTTTTGAACCGTAATAATGCTTATATATTTCCGTGATCTGCGCCACGCCGCCTTTCAAGTCGGTTTTAAACACCGGCACGGTTACTTCCATTCCACTGTAAAAGTCAGCTACGATCGGACAAAAGGCAGGCGCATGTGTCATCCCGGAAACATAAAGCATTTCCTTGAGATGTTTATGCTGTTGTCCCAACGCATACATTCTCGGCGCCGAAAGCAGCTCTGATCTGTCGGGAGCGTTGTACTCCGCGATCATTTTTTTGCCCCCGCCCGAATATCCGGTAAGTGAAACACATGTAAGGAATGCGTCCGGCTTTAAAATCCCTTCTTTGACAAGCGGCGTCACAAGAGCGATAAATCCGCTCGCATGGCAGCCCGGATTGGCTACCCTCTTTGAGCTTTTTACGGCTTCATATCCGGTAATCTCAGGAAAGCCGTAAGTCCATCCCTCCGAGGTCCTGTGAGCCGTTGAAGTATCGATGATAGCCGTGTCTTTATTTGAAGTAATCGCAACCGCCTCTCTTGCGGCGTCATCGGGCAGACACAAAAAAGCGATATCGCAGTCATTCAGCGCGTCGGCTCTCGCACCGGTATCTTTTCTGATCTCATCCGGCAGTACGATTAATTCTATTTCCGCTCTTTTGGATAAGCGGTCAAATATACGAAGGCCGGTCGTTCCGGCACTTCCGTCTATAAAAACTTTAGCCATTTTGTTTTCTCCTGATTCGAAATGTGAAGCACTTTTCATAATGATTGATTATATACCCTAAATTTAATAATATCAATAGAAAAATTGAATAATTATGCTGATTTTTTCTGATCTCATGCCGTTATTATGCATAATATGCATTCAAAAACCATTTTTATGCATTGCACATCCCTAAATACCAAAAGCGATCAGGACCGCTTTCGTTCGCTTGGTCATGATCGCCTTTTTATGATGCCGCGCAGGCATCTGATTTTATTTTTCCGCCAGGCGGTGGAATCCCCATCCGCATACCGCCAAAAGTTCCGGACCCACATGCGCGCCGATGATGGGGCCCATATTTACTATATCTATAATCATTCCTTCCGGTACAACTTTTTTGACTTCTTCTTTGAGTTCTTCGGCCTGCTCATAAAGAGAGGTATGTCCTATGTGAATGATGGGCGGAACATCCGAAACCCCCTGTTCATGAAGATAGTCTTCGATAAGTCTTTTCGTCGCCATTTTCAGGCCCCTGGCCTTGGCGCTCACATGCAGTTTCCCTTCATCATCTATTATCAGAATCGGCTTTATTTTCAGCATGCCGCCCACAACCGCTGCCGCCGCCGAAAGACGGCCTCCTTTATGGAGGTGATTCAGGTCGCCGACCATAAAACGGTGACAGAGATTTTCTCTGTGTTCGAGAAGCCAGCTTTCGTTTTCTTCTATGGACATGCCCTGTTTTCTGTTTAAAACCGCGGCGCGGACGATAATTCCCTGTCCCATGGTGGCCGCTCTCGTATCAAAAACAACGATTTTTCTGTCAGGATATTCTTCTTTTAAAATTTCTGCCGCCGAGCAGGCGTTATAATAACTGCCCGAAAGCCCCGACGAAAAAGAGAGATACAGGATATCATGTCCGGATTTTAATTCCGGAGCCCATATTTCCGTAAAATTGTAAGGATTAATCTGTGTCGTTTTCGCGTCGACACCGTTTTTAAGCGCCGCGAAAAACTCATCACAGATGCTGTCGTGATCCCTGCTTCCGGTGTCAAACCGTATTTCCCGCCCGTCCAGGAAATAGGTCATGGGAACCACTCTTAAGTCATCCTCTTCAAACACATATGTCGGAATATCTGCCGCTGCATCCGTATAAATCAAATATCGATCCATGGTCGGCCTCCTGTAGTAAATGAAGATATTGCGTCACATTTTAAAACAACCGGTGAGAATCCGTCACCAGTTGAAAATAATTATGTAAATAAGAAAATGCGCCCTCAGGGACTCGAACCCTGGACAAATAGATTAAGAGTCTACTGCTCTACCAACTGAGCTAAGGGCGCTTGCTTTTTGCACAAGAATGACTATACTACATTATGTGCAAAAATGCAATATTAAATTAGTCAGGCTTTCCAGCCGCTTAAGTATTCCTCCTGCTCCGGTGTAAGGGTATCTATCCTGATGCCCATTTCCGCCAGTTTGCATTTTCCGATTTCATTATCTATGCTGTCGGGTATATTATAAACTTTCTTTTCAAGAGCGTCTCTGTGATCCGCGAGCCATTTAAGCCCAAGTGCCTGTACTGCAAACGACATGTCCATTATTTCCGCCGGATGTCCCATGCCGCACGCCAGATTTACGAGTCTTCCTTCGCCCAACACATTAAGAGTCCTTCCGTCAGATAAAGTGTATCCGATTATGTTTTTTCTTCTTTCCGTGGTTTTGACGGCATTTTCCCGCAGATAATCCATGTCGATCTCGCAGTCAAAATGCCCCGCGTTGCAAAGTATCGCGTTATCTTTCATCACTTTAAAATGCCTGTCGGCAATGACCTTGTTGCACCCGGTCGTGGTCACAAATATATCTCCGCACGCCGCCGCCTCATCCATCGGCATTATCCTGCATCCGTCCATCATGGCATCGAGAGCCTTAAAAGGATCCGTCTCGGTCACTACAACATCGGCACCCATGCCTTTGGCCCGCATGGCCACGCCTTTTCCGCACCAGCCGTATCCCGCCACTACCGCGGTCTTTCCGGCTACTACCAGATTTGTGGTATCCATAACGGCCGTCCAGACTGACTGGCCGGTTCCGTATTTGTTGTCATAATAATGTTTGGCCTTTGCATCGTTAACCGCCATCATCGCGCACGGCAGTATGCCTTCTTTTTCTCTGGCTTTCAGCCTTTTTATCCCGGTCGTGGTTTCTTCACAGCCGCCGATCAGCCTGTCCGCAAACGGCGCACAGCGCCCCGAAAGCAGATCAACCAGATCTCCGCCGTCATCTACTATCAGATGCGGATGGCACCCCAGCGCCGCTTCAAGGTGAGCTTCGTATTCCTGCTTTGTCGCCCCGTAAAATCCGAAAGTTTCTATTCCCATCCCGGCAACAGCCGCCGCCACGTCATCCTGGGTGGAAAGCGGATTGCATCCGGTCAGATAGACTTCCGCCCCTCCTTTGGCAAGCACAAGGCCCAAATTTGCCGTTTTAGCCTCAAGATGAACGGAGACCGCTATTTTAAGCCCTTTAAAGGGCTGTTCTTTTTCAAACTGTTTTTCGATCTGCGAAAGCGCCGGCATAAACGACCGAACCCATTCAATTTTCTTTCTGCCCGACGGCGCAAGCGACGAATCTCTGATAATACTCATATGCTCTTCCTCCGTTAAAGATATTTCCCGGCTGTTTTTTCCACTTCGAAATATACACGTTCCAAATCTATAGTGGTCAGCTCCCTGTTTTTCATGACAAATTTTCCGGCTATCATCACACTGTCCACTTCCGAGCCGTTCGCCGAATAACAAAGAGACGAAACAATATTGTTGTTCGGGAACAGGGAAGTTGTTTTTAAATTCAGGAAAATGAGGTCGGCTTCGGCTCCCTGCCTGATTATTCCGAGCCGCCCGTCCATCCCGAGCGCCTTTGAAGCGTTTACGGTTGCCGCTGCAATAACCTTTTTCGCGGGCATCGCCACCGGGTCTTTTTCGAGCCCTTTATGAATAAGCGAGAGAAGTCCCATTTCCCTGAACATATTTAAAGTGTTGTTGCTGGCAGCCCCGTCCGTACCGATACAGACATTAACGCCGGCTTCATCCATTGCCGTAAGCTGCGCGAACCCGTTTCCCAGCTTTGCATTACTGGCAGCGTTTGTAACTGCCGAAGCTCCTCTTTCGGCAACTGTCTCTATGTCTTTTCCTCGCATGTGGACGCAATGGGCCAGAATCGTTTTATCATCCAAAAACCCCGCATCATCAAGTATCTGTACCGGTGTCTTTTTGTGCTTTTTAAGACAATCGTTTACTTCCGCAATGCTTTCCGAAACATGTGTCTGCTTCAGAATATTCATTTTTTTCGCTTCTTCGGCCGCCTGTCTGTACAGTTTTTCCGAACAGCTGTATACCGCATGCGGCGAAATTGCAAATTTTATAAGCTCGCTTTCATATTTTTCTTTTTCTTCTTTAAAGGCCTCAAATCTTGAAAGGCCGTCCATATAAAGATCCTCTCCCACCAGTCCCCGGCCGATATACGCCCTTATGCCGGCAAGACTTGCCGCTTTCGCGGACTGACGTTTATATGGGTGCATATCCGCATAGCAGGTGGTTCCGGTTTTTATCATCTCGGCAATACCAAGCAGGTTTGTCCAGTATGCCGCTTCATCCGGCAGGGTATCTTCAACAGGTATTATTTTTTCAAAAAGCCATTCCGAAAAACCTATGTCATCGGCATAATTTCTGAACAGCGTCATATATGCATGGGTGTGCATGTTTATCAGCCCGGGCATCACGAGATGATCTTTTGCGTCTATAACTTCATAAACTTCTTCTTTGCGCCCTCCGTGCAGGTTTTCATTTTTTTCTGATTTGCATTTGACCGCAGCTATCTTTCCGTCTTTGATATCCAAATCACCATCTTTTACATGAAACCCTTCAGCTCCGTATAAAAGCAGTTTTGCGTTTATGATCCTGTAATTCATCTTTCCTCCGTATCAGACAGGTTTTAAGAAAATATCTTCATAAAAGGCGGTACGTTTTCTGTCGTTGTGATAACCTCGGC
This sequence comes from uncultured Lachnospiraceae bacterium, assembly GCA_964389285.1. Classification (GTDB taxonomy): domain Bacteria; phylum Bacillota; class Clostridia; order Lachnospirales; family Lachnospiraceae; genus Alectryocaccobium. Next base: position 136,811 of record CAYMCZ010000003.1, read on the forward strand.
GGCAACCTTTGAGCCTATCTCACACGCTTCTTTCATGCTCTTTCCATAGGTAAGCGCGGCGGCCGAAGCTGCGCAAAACGAATCTCCTGCTCCCGCAGCGTCCACAAGCGCCACTTTTTCGGCAGGACAAAAACCCGTACTTCCGTCCGAATCCAGATAAACCGCCCCTTTTTCGGACATGGTTACTATAACACGTTTCAACCCGGCCCTTACAGCCTTTTCTTTTATCAAAGCCCTTATCTCATCGGTCTCTTTTCCCGAAAGGTCAAATCCGAACAAAAGAGATGCTTCTTCGAGATTGCATATAAAACATTCGGTCTTTTTTATATATTCCATTCTTTGCCTGGCTATGCTCATAACGGAAACTAAAGCAAAGACTCTTTTCCCGTATTTTTCGGCATAATAAAACACCCTCTCTAATACGGGTTCGTCTATGTCCGTTTCTATGATAATGCTGTCGGCATCCTTAAAAATTCTCTCGTGTTCCTTATCCAGCACTTCCACGAGTGGAGTAAGATCCGAGCGCACCGATATCGAAGAGACTACCTCTCCTTCATGATTGAAAACGGCAAGCCAGGTTCCCATTCCCGTTTCCGTATTTCCGATAAACTCCGTCCCTACTCCGGCTGCATTAAGCCGGCTTATGATATCCGAAGCAGCGCCTCCGAAGTCAGCCAGGCTGACAAGGTTTGCCTTAACTCCGATCCTTGCCAGATCCTCCGCTACATTCCTCCCGACGCCGCCATGTACGTATTCTACCCTTCCGGGGTTCCTTCCGTCCGCGGACAGCTTTGCAAATGGATATCCTTTTATATCCATAAAAATGGTTCCTATTACTGCAATGCTCATATTTGCGCTCCTAAAAAAACGCATCCGAACTAAAGCCCGGATGCGTTGTATGTTTTAAATCAGAGATATTTTTTAAGCACCTCGACTTTGTCGAGTTTTTCCCAAGGCAAATCAAGATCGTTGCGCCCGAAATGGCCGTAAGCCGCAGTCTGCTTATAGATAGGTCTTCTGAGATCCAGCATCCTGATAATTCCCGCCGGACGAAGATCAAAATTCTCTCTTACGACTTTTGTAAGCGCTTCATCCGATATCTTTCCCGTACCGTATGTGTCAACCTGTATGGATGTGGGCTGCGCAACTCCGATCGCATACGAAAGCTGGACTTCACATTTGTCCGCAAGTCCCGCGGCAACCAGGTTTTTGGCTACGTATCTTGCCGCGTAAGCCGCCGAGCGGTCAACCTTTGTGCAGTCTTTTCCCGAAAATGCGCCGCCGCCGTGACGGGCATATCCGCCGTAGGTGTCCACTATTATCTTCCTGCCCGTAAGACCGGAATCCCCGTGAGGGCCTCCGATAACAAAGCGTCCCGTGGGATTAATATAAAATTTGGTTTCACTGTCAATGAATTCCTTGGGAAGGATCGGTTCAAAAACATGTTTTTTAATATCCGCGTGTATCTGCTCCTGTGAAACATCGGCTCCATGCTGCGTGGAAAGCACTACGGCATCCAGTCTGAGCGGTGCTCCGTCTTCATCATACTGCACGGTTACCTGCGTTTTGCCGTCGGGTCTCAGATAAGGAAGCGTGCCGTTTTTTCGAACGTCAGTCAGCCTCTTTGCCAGTTTATGAGCAAGCGCGATCGGATAAGGCATATATTCTTCCGTTTCATTGCATGCGTAGCCGAACATAAGACCCTGATCGCCTGCTCCGATAGCCTCTATATCTTCATCCGTCAGTTCTCTCGCCTCGAGAGCCTTGTCAACGCCCATAGCAATGTCTGCCGACTGTTTGTCAAGCGTGGTGATAACCGCGCATGTCTCACAGTCAAAACCGTATTTCCCACGATTATAGCCTATCTCGTTAACCGTATCGCGCACAACTTTCTGAATATCGATATTTGCCTTTGTCGTGATCTCTCCCATTACAAGCACCATACCGGTAGTTACGCAGGTTTCGCAGGCCACACGGCTCATGGGATCCTGCTCCATAAGCGCATCCAACACAGCATCAGAGATCTGATCGCAGATCTTGTCGGGATGTCCTTCCGTAACCGACTCTGAAGTAAACAATCTTTTTTCCATAAATCTCTCCTTATTAAGCAATTATTACATATAAAACCGATTCACTTTTATGTCAAATAAATATGATTTTTGACATAATCAAAACTGAGCCCGCAAAAGCGGACTCAATGTCAGTATTTATATTAACATCAAATCCTCTTGCCGTAAAAAACCCAGCCCGAAATAATGTTAATAATCTAACCTTTATTCTGTTTTTAGTCAAGCTGTTTTTGGAGCTTTAGGACATACGGTCTTATCTGTCCAACCGGGTCAGCCGGTTTTAAATCTGAACTTTTGAATTTCCTGTTCGCTTGTAACTTTTTCGATCACGGCTCCTATCGAACGAAGCTTGATTTCGAAATCCTCATAACCTCTTTCGACAAATTCAATGTCGTCAACCACGGTTATGCCTTCTGCTTTCAAAGCCGCTATTACAAGCGCCGCCCCAGCTCTGAGATCGGGTGCGCTTATCCTTGCTCCGGTGAGTTTTTGCATGCCTTCGATTATGGCTGTATTGCCCTCGACTTTGATGCTGGCTCCCATCCTCACAAGCTCATCCACATATTTGAAACGGTTTTCGAATATGCTTTCGGTAACAATGCTCGTCCCGTTTGATGCAGCCAGGACCGCAGCCATCTGCGGCTGCATATCCGTGGGGAATCCCGGATAAGGCAAAGTTTTTATCTGTGTTTTTGAAAGACGCCCATTTGAAATAACCCTGATAGCGTCATCATATACTTTGATCTCACATCCGGTTTCTTTAAGCTTTGCGGACACGGCTTCCAGATGTTTCGGAATTACATTTTTAATAAGAACGTTTCCGTTGGCCGCTGCCACCGCCGTCATATATGTCCCGGCCTCTATCATATCAGGAACGACCGAATACGTGGATTTGTGAAGTTTGGGAACACCCTTGATCCTGATCACTTCTGTCCCGGCGCCTCTTATGGTGGCTCCCATGCTGTTCAGGAAATTGGCTGTATCCACTACATGCGGCTCTTTCGCCGCGTTTTCGATAATGGTATTTCCTTCCGCCATGGCTGCCGCCATCATGATATTGATGGTCGCGCCTACGGACGCCATATCCAGGAAAATATGCGCGCCTCTGAGCCTGACGGCCTCCGCCACGATACATCCGTTTACTATGTCAACTTTTGCACCCATGGCCCGAAAGCCTTTAAGATGCTGGTCTATCGGTCTGCTGCCTATATTGCAGCCGCCGGGAAGCGGAACCTCCGCTCTTTTATATTTTCCAAGCAAAGCTCCGAGCAAATAATAAGATGCTCTGATCTTTCTGATAATATCATAATCCACACTTACCGAAGAGATAGTGCTTCCGCTTATGTTTACGGCATGCCGATCCGTACGCTCCACGGTTGCCCCGATAAATTTAAGGGCTCCGAGAAGTTTATTTATATCACTTACATCCGGAATATTGTCAATAGAAACGGTATCATCCGTCATTATGGCCGAAGTAAGAATAGCAAGAGCAGCATTTTTGGCTCCACCTATCTCCAGCTCGCCCGAAAGAGGATTTCCCCCTTTTATAACATACTGAACCATATAATTTCCTCTGAATGATTTTTTCCATAGCACTATACACTATTTTAATGGTTTTGTAAATATTTAATCCGAAAAACCGTTAAAAACATTCAACACCATTCAAAAAATTCCCTGTTGGAAAGAGTTTTTTAATAATAGTCATAATTCCTTAAACACTTTTATCGAACGTTCAAGGATCCCTCCGAAATAAGCGAAGGCTATGCCGTAATTCAAAATGGGAACATTTTGATCCTCCGCGCATTTTACGCGATAACGCATTTCGCGTTCATTTATCATGCAGCCTCCGCAGTGAATAATAAGATCTATATCAGAAAGATCTTCCGGAAACTCGGTTCCGCTGCAGGTACGGATTTTTATCTCTTTTCCGGTATGTTTTTTCAGCAGTCCCGGAAGCTTTACCGTTCCTATATCGTTGCACTGCCTGTGGTGGGTACAGCCCTCGGCGATAAGAACTACCGCTTCGTCTTTGAGCTTTTTTATGGCATCCACGCCCTTTAGCGCCGATTTAAGATATCCTTTGTAACGTGAAAGCAGGATTGAAAAAGAAGTAAGCCCGACTTCGTCCGGCGTATTTGCCGCTACCGAATCAAACGCCTGGCTGTCTGTTATTACGAGATCGGGATTTTTTCTCAGTTTGTCGTATATGCCGGCATATTCGCTGTCCTGCACCACGACGGCAGCGGCGTGACAGTCCAAAACTTCACGCAATACGTTTTGCTGCGGCAGGATGATGCGCCCCTTTGGCGCCGACTCGTCTATGGGTATGACGAGCACAACCGTGTCGCCTTTTTTAATCAGATCTCTGATAATATATTTGGGCACTTTTCCCGCTTTGTCGAGCGCGGCTATTTTTTCGCGCAGCTCATTTATCCCTAAGTTTAAAACCGCGGAAACAATGATCGAATTATCAGGATAGTTCGAATGAGCTTTTCCCGGTTCAGCGCTTTTTGTAAGATCGGACTTGTTAAAGGCTATAATATACGGAAGCTTTTTCGCCTCAAAGAGTCTGACAAGCTCTTCGTCGCACTCCTTCATCCCGGCGGTTATGTCCACCACAAGAACCGCTACGTCCGTTTTGTTCAATATTTGACGGGCCTTGCTCACACGAAGCTTTCCAAGTTCCCCCTCATCGTCAAATCCCGGCGTGTCTATGATTACGACCGGGCCGAGCGGAAGAATCTCCATTGTTTTTACTACCGGATCCGTGGTAGTCCCTAATTTGTCGGAAACTATGGCTATGCTCTGATTTGTAACGGCATTTACCACGCTTGATTTCCCCGCGTTTCTTTTACCGAAAAAACCTATGTGGGTTCGTTCGGAAGCAGCCAGATCATTAAGTCCCATGTCTGATCTCCTATTTTTGTATTAAAACAACTGTTTTCAGAAATATGTTACTTTTGAGTTCACTCCGTCAAGCTTTCCTATCTTGCCCGAGAGCGTGTTTACGATATCCTGAGGAGCGTCCAAAACAACGCTGATAATGTTTATGTTTTTTTCCGTATATGGAAGTCCTATCCTGCCCATAATATATTTTCCGTATTCATGAAAAATACCGTTCAATTCCTGTACCGACTCGAAATTTTTAACCGTCATCGATACAACCGCTATTCTTGTTTCCATAACTTCCTCCTCGTCTATTTTATAAAGATTATTCAGGCATCACTAAATTTGCATGTTTACATGATTTTTGATATACTGCAGCAAACAGGAACTCAAACCCCATCACTTCCGGGAGGTTGAAAATGATAATAAAAAGATTATACCGTATCGTTTCGGCCGCAATCGCAGCAATTCTGATTATGTCCATGACTGCCTGCGGCAATAATACGTCCGAAACTTCCGAGACGGTACAGTCAGAAAGGAATCTGAGTGAAGACGGCTTTGATATAAGCGCGGCTCAGGGATTTTCCGAAACAACGCAGCCCGTCAAAGCCAAAGAAGATATCTTGCTGTCTCCCGAAAGTTTTTACAGCGTATATGCGTATATGAAAAACGCGACCACGGGAAATGATCTTCTCGATAAAAACGCAGGCGACATAATGTTTCCGGCATCCATGACTAAGGTAATGACCGCTCTGGTCTGCATCGAAACGCTTGCCGATACAGATGAGCTGATTACCATCCCGGAAGGACTGGTGTCTTCATTATATGAAGAAGGCGCGTCCGTCGCGGGCTTTCAGGAAGGCGAACAGGTTTCCGTAAGAGATCTTCTGTACGGGGTTCTTCTGCCATCCGGAGCAGAGGCCTGCATTACGCTTGCGCGGCGAATCTGCGGAAGCGAAGAAGCCTTTGCGAACCTTATGAATACCAAGGCCGCTGAGATAGGCATGACAAATACTCATTTTTCCAACTCCACCGGCCTTCATTCCGACGATAATTATACCACCTGCCGTGATATGGCCCTTTTATTTGAGTATGCTCTGAACAATGATCTTTTTTATGAGATCATCACCTCCGCAAGTCATGTGTGCGCTCCTACCGAAATACATCCCGACGGGCTGACGTTTAGTTCCACCATGTTCGGCCTTCTCGGAAACAATCATATGCCAAACGGAGCCGTCATACTGGGCGGCAAAACGGGAACTACGGATGAAGCCGGCACCTGCCTTGTGAGTTTCGGCGAATTTGACGGCTGCCGCTATATTCTCGTTACCGGCCTTGGCCAATTTAACGAAGAAGGCATTCATTATAATATAGTTGACGCACAGACGGCATACAGCTCGCTGGTTTGATTATTTTCCCGTTCGTACTTAGTCTATTTTAATATTCTTTAACAGGTCGGCCATACTCGATCCGATTTTTTCGGACTGCGGCAGTTTGACGTTTCTTTCTTCAGCTTCTTTTTTAGCCCGTTCATCCTCTAATATGGCTTTCATGGAAAGAGAGAGTTTTCCGTCTTTTGTATTTAAAACCTTAGCCTTGACCTTTTCACCTTTTTTCAGGACATTCGAAGGATCCTGTATTCTTTTCAGCGAAATCTGCGAAACGTGTACAAGTCCCGTCACGTCATCATCTATTTTGATAAAGGCGCCGTAGGGTTTCAGGGAATCCACCGTGCCTTCAACTATCGTTCCGGGTTTTATCGCCTGTATCTTTGCCAGCCTTTCCGCTCTGACTTTGTCCTGAAGGATCTTTCTGGCTGAAAGAATCAGCCTTTTATTTAACGGATCGGCTTCAATTATATGAAGCTGAAGCGTTTTCCCGAGGTATTCATTCAGATCGTCAACCCTTTTGAGGGAAATGTGAGATGCCGGAACGAAGCCTCTTATACCCTCCGTCATAACGATAACGCCTTTATCGTTTGCGATGCCTTCCACCGGCAACTCCAATATCGTTTGCTCTTCCATGTATTCGGCGCATTTATCCCATCCCTGGGCGTCGACATCCCTGAAATTATCAAACGAAGCTTCGATCTCGTCCTCCAACTCTTCCATGGAAACGACCTTTTCCGGTTTTATCTCTTCCGGTATTATTTCTTTCGGTCTGATTTCCTCCGCCGTTTTTGTTTCTTCTGAAATGATTTCTTCTGTTTTAATTACTTCTGACATTTTTTCTCCTGCCCTTTCACGAGATCCCTGCACCTTTGTACGGCAGCGGTCTCAGTTTTTTATAAAGATATTTCCAAGTAATAACGAATCAGAATCTGTGGCCTCCGCTGCCTCCGCCGAAGCCTCCCCCGCCTCCGCCGCCGAAGCCGCCAAATCCGCCGCTGCCTTTTGACAGCGGTTTATATTCTTTGGTAGTCTTTAAAAATACCCCCTGCGGTTCTGTGCTTCTCAACGAGCAATATTTAGCGGACTCAACGATCTGGTAAAATTTCGCTTTTCTGAGTTTGGCTTTTCTGCTTACTATGATAAAGTTGATAACCAGCGCAGCTATTAGCGCTATAAGAATATTATTTATATGCTTCATCGGTTCGGCAATGCTTTTCCCCTGCATTTTCGTCAGAACCTGTGAAAACGCTTCGCTGGCACAGCCGAAATAATCCCTGCCGGACGCAAATGTATATACGTTGTCTGTTATTGTATTTGCGGTTGCCTTTGTTATCGTCTTATACATTTCCCCGTCTGACGAAATGATTATATTCCTGTAGTAAAAATCTATAAGCAGGACAACGCCGCTGCTGTTTCCGAATTTTGAATAATAATAGTTTTCAGAATAAGCGGCCGACGAAGACTTGTCGTTGTAATCAATGGTTTTGAGTGCCACATTTCCGTATTCGGTAAGCGAATACATCTTATCGATAAGGCTCTGGATCTGAGCATCTGTGAGCACCTCCGCGTCATCTTCTATTATAACTTTATAACCGGTCTCGGAGTTGCTTTTTGAAGCGTCATTTGCCGACACATCCAAAGTCAAAAACGCAAATGAAAATGCGCTTACGAAAAACGCAAGTAATATCACGTTCAGAATCTTTGCCGCCTTACGCATTTTCATCACCTCCCCTCGCGCCGAGCTGCGGAAGCTTTCTGGTCGTAAGAATATTGTGGGCACTGATGATGTCCCTGAAGCACCAGCAGATGAGCGCCATTGCCACTATCGCCGCTATATAAGAATATATATCGTTCACCGGATTAATGACGGCAAAGGCAACGCATATCAAAAATCCGATCATCGGTTTCCACAGGCCTTTTTTCTTTGGGGCTTTTACGTTCGGATCAGGCTTATGCACCGCCATATATCCCGCGTCATCGAGATTTGCCTCTTTTTTCGCGACCTTTCCCGACTGCGCCATTGCAAGTACAAAGGCTATAACGCCAAGCACCGCGGCCGTAATAAGCGCCGCTCTCGGAGTTAGTGTCAGGAAAAGCGTAAGCAGCAGGAAAATGGGAACCGCTGTAATAAGCGAGCCCGTCAGATATTTGCCGAAAGATACCGGCAGATCCGCCGCCGTCTCTCCGGTCTGTCCGTTTACCACCGCGTAGCTTATCCTGTCGCCTTTTTTATTTCTGCATGACAGAAACCATACGGGGAAAAACCCTAATTTTGTCTCTGTGTTCTTTGGATGTATACTGGCCTCTATGGCCGCCCTTTTTGCTCCGTGCTTCTCATAGACCGGATTTTTGAACATTTTCCATGCCATGTCCTGTTTTATTACGCTTTTTGCTTCCTGCGCATAGGTTTCTTTGGATACGTCATATACATCGGCATAGTATCCGCTCAGATAAGCCGCATTGAAATCCTTTGCCTCTTTAATGTCAAACGGTGCTATGGCGTTGCTGAGATTGTCTGAAAACGAAGAAGACGCATCGTATGCTATCCCGTCATAAACGCATTTGATATCTGCGGTAACACTGTAATGATCCGTAATGACATAATCGCCCATTCTGTGAGTTCTTTTTCCGGGAACGGCGATCTGCCCTTCGTAATCCATTGAATATACCCAGTAAGGCATATATATCCCGCGAAATTTACTGATCTGTTCTTCTTTTTTCATCTTAGACGGAGCATAAAGAGCTCCTGAAAGATATTTCCTGTATGCCGCCGCGCAGTCCTCTTTTGATTTTGAAAACGGAATGACATAATCCGGCGCGAACTCCTTTGTCATCCTGCTTTTAAGCATCACGGAAGAACCGCAGAAACTGCAGAAAGTGGCCGCAGTTTCATCGGTACTCAACAATTGTCCGCCGCACTGCGGGCAGGTAAAAACAGTTGCGTCAAATGTTTTTTCATCTGCGGCAAAACCCGAGTCATCTCCGATGATTTCTTTGTATTCTTCCGCGGTTATAAGCTTTTTGTTTTTAAGCTCTTCAACCGAAAACCTGCTGTCGCAATAATCGCAAATAAGCATCTGGTCTTCCGGCGAGAACCTTAAGCCGCCTCCGCACGAAGGACATTTTATCATAATGATTCTCCTTTTCTGAGACTTCTGTCTTGTGTCCCTAATAATAACACGAATCCGGCGAAGCACAATATAAAAATACTGCTTTTTTCAGATAAAAAATCACCTTTTTCTTCGAATGCTTGCATAAACTTTAAAAGTGCGTTATAATTTTGAATCAAAGTTATTAAGAGATGATTACTTTCAGGTCTTTCCTGAGACAAAGGAGATCATATGGCAAAATTTTTCAAAGTTCTGATGAGCATACTCTTAATTGTGTTCATAGCTGCGCTGGCGGCATTGTTCGTACCACCGCTTCTCGGTGTTACCACCGTGGTTTCCGGTACTGACAAAGCGACTAATATGAAAACAGGTTCTGTTGCGTACGGCACCAGAGAACCTATTTCCTCTCTCTCGTCCGGTGACAGCATTATCTACAACACAGACGATGAGACATATATATATGAAGTAACAGACGTCAACAGCGATGACGGGACGATCAGCGTACGTACATCTTCAGGATCTCCCGAAAAGACGATCGAACTGAGAAGGACCGCTTCAAAGCTTCTTTTTGTAATTCCTTTTATAGGATATATAAGCATAGCGCTGGAAAGCCTGCTGGGTACCATAATCCTTATACTTGCCGCAGTACTTTTGGTGGTTCTTTTTATCATTTCCGATATAGTCAGCCGGAAAGCCAGGTCGAAAAAACGCTCCTCCGAATTTGACGACGAGGAAGACGACGAAGAATACGAAGAAAGCGCGGACAGCGACAGCATATATTTCAACGAATTGTCCAAAAGCAAAACCCGGCCTCACGCCCTTGACGCTCTCCAGAATCAGGATCAAAGCGTAAGCGCGTCAAGCGCTCCCGCTATCGATGAAGAAATCGAGGAGCCGGCCGCAATCACGGGCTCGGAAACAGCAGCCGACCCCGAAACAGAAATATTTAAAGCTGTTCCCTCCGGGAAAAAATCTTATGGCGATGAAAGCGTAGAGATTACATTTTCGGACGATGCGGAAAGAAAAGACCGAAGCGCAGGCAGCGCGTCGCCTTTTGTCGATCTGCCGGGACGTTCCTCCGTTTCGGATGAAATGCCTGCCAAAGAGACCGGCTTCAAAGCAGACGACTTTGACATAAGCATTTCTGAACCTGAAACAGCAAAAGCTCCCGTTAAATCTCATACAGCAGATATCCCGGATATGAGAGCCGCTCTGGAAGCTGCCCTTAACTCGGCACAGGTCAACCGTTCAAACACCTTTGCTCCGGTTAAAGAAGTCGTTTCCGAAGAACCCGTAATCGAAATGCCAGATGAAATCGAGCTGGCTATTCCGGTCAGATCACTTGAATCGCTTCTTTCAGAAGCATATTCAAAGGGAGAGGACCCCAAAGTTACCAAAGATGAAGCCTCCGGCATCACATTTGTTGACTATTCCGATTTCCTTAAATAACACTCTTTGTCCGGCGCGCATTATTATATCGAAGGCGCCCCCTTGCTTTCTTTATAAATGCGCCGGACAAACTTCGCCGGCGTGTCGGAATGGCAGACGAGGCAGACTCAAAATCTGTTGGCGGCAACGCCGTGTGGGTTCAAGTCCCACCGCCGGCATTACCTAAAATATAAAAAACGGGGTCGCGATGCCCCGTTTTTTATATTTTTAGGTAAAGAGAATGAATTATAGCTAACGGCTGTTTAATGCCCGTTATTACATGATTGATTATTATGCCAGTGCACTGCCGAGAGCCTTGCAGCTTTCTGCGCCTGCAGCATCCGGATCGTGGTTGCAGATGACCGGCTCTGCCGCCATCACGGCACCAAGCTTTTCGCATTTATCCTTCCATGTGCGCATCCACTCGCCGTCCCCCCCATCCGTATGAACCGAATAAAGCTATCTTTTTGCCTGACAGCTTTGCTTCACACTCTGAAAACATAGGTTCAAACTCACTTTCTTCAAGTTCTTCATCTCCCATGGACGGACATCCGAATGCCACCGAATCATACTCGTCCATTTTATCAGCGAAAAAATCTGCTGCAGTTATTAAATCCGCTTCCGCTCCGGCATTTTTTGCGCCTTCACAAATCAGTTCTGCCATTTTCTCCGTGTTTCCGGTTCCGCTCCAAAATACTACTGCTACTTTACTCATGTTTAACATCAACCTTTCTTAAAATAATAAATTGTTTAATAATACTTATCTCAGACGGCAACTGCGAGCCGTTCTAAAGATCTGCCTTTTTCATACTGTTTTCTGTATGCGCTCGTACATTTCTTATATTTTGCAAACAGCTTCATTGCTTTATTGGCGTCGCCGTATACTTTCCAGCAACCGACGCATTTGCAGCAATCCGCCTTGTTTTCGATGAATCCGCATACATCCTCCGGAGGATATCCGAGAAAAAGCCCTATCTCATGAGGAAATTCTGCCTCCTCTCCTATACGCGCTATCAGCTGAGCCACGCAGCTTCCCGGTTTGTCTATACAGTAACCTCTTTCGCACAGAATCCTGGTGGCAGTCTGATCTTTCAGATCCCGCAAAAGATACGACGGTCTGTACAGATATATGAGTGCTCTTTGATTGTTATATCTCAAAGATATCGCCCGAATTCCTTTTTTTCCCAATATGCGATTCAGGCGGCGCATCTCTTCTTTTAAAACGTTTTTATTTTCAAAAAAACAGGTGAACATGCTTCCCGTTTTCATGCCTGCCAGCACCGGTGAACAATGCTGGATGACTAATTTTTCCGACATTTCACGTATCTCCTTCTGGTTAGCAATAGCTAACCAGCGGTTAAAAATAAAAAGCCTTTTGGCCGTTCTCTTCTAATATGGTTTAAAAATCTTTAAATACAAAAAGCCTTATCCTCTTGAAAAGATTATAAGGCTCCTTTTCGAAAATATCAAGCTTTTTTTTATTTTTTTATAGTTTACCGCAGGTAACTCTGTTCAGTATCTTTTTCGACCCGGAATAAATCGCTGAAAAATGACTTTTATTAATCAATCCTTTCGTAGCCCGAAAGATCCGGTATAGTGAATGTTCCTTCCGGAATATCGGTCTTGATGCTCTTTATAACCTTTGTCATCTCGGTTTCCGTCTCGCCCAAGGTTGCTTTTGTATAAATCGCGAAAACATCCCCGTCGTTCATATAGAAGCGTTCAAGCGTTGACATAGCCATGGACTCTGTTGATGCATCCGTCAGATATTCATAATATTCATATTCCTGATCATCGCCGTCATCCGAATAAAGCGGAATAATCCCGCTTCCTTTTCCCTGGAATTCTCTTCCCGTTACATTAATTCCTTCTTCCATGGCTTTGTTAAGCTGTGACTGAGCAAGCTCAATTGTGTCCTCGCCCATGTCATATTCCATATAGCTTTTGGAGTTTTCGTTAATGCTTACGATATGTCCGTCAACGGAATACGTAATACTGGAAGCATTTTCCTGATAGGTATTGACGCCATCCACCGCTTCCGTCTGCTCCGTAACAATACCCAGTGCGTATGCGTCATACACCTGAATGTAATGATATCCTGCTATGCAGTCAAGATAATTGCATTCCGGCATGTCCTGAAGCCCGAGGATTTCATAGGCCGCAACGGTTCCTTCTAACCCCTCTGATGAAGACGATGTTTCAGAGGTTTCCGATGAAGTCTCCGTCACTGCGCTTCCCTGAGCCTCAGACGTGTCACTGCCCGTGTTATTACCACATGCCGTCATTGCAGCTACTGCCGCCGCGGTAACCAGCGCAGCTATAATTTTCTTTTTCATTTCATTTCTCTCCTTTACTGCTTTACGTAAAAAACATAAGGGTAACAATGTTTAAAGTGATTATACATCAACTGTTTTAGGGTGGCAATGCAAAATACAAAACCGTATTTCTGCTTTAATGTTCTAATTCGCTGAATTGCGTGTGTTTTGTATTTGTGATAAATTATATTTACTTTATTTAAGAAGGAGATACGGTTTTGAATACCAAAAAGAGAAGTTCATTTTCAGGGTCAATAGGTTTTGTGCTCGCGGCAGCCGGAAGCGCTGTCGGTCTGGGAAATATATGGAGATTCCCTTATCTAGCGGCCAAGGACGGCGGCGGTCTTTTTCTCGTGATATATATTATTCTTACTCTCACTTTCGGTTTTGCGCTTCTGACAACCGAAATATCAATAGGAAGAAAGACCAGAAAAGGCCCTCTGTCGGCCTACAAATCACTTACAAAAAAGGGCGGTTTCGTCGGTTTCTTTGCCTGTCTGGTACCAATGATCATCATGCCGTATTACTGCGCCATCGGCGGATGGGTGCTTAAATATTTCTTTGTATTTGTCACCGGTCAGGGCGCTGCAGCCGCTCAGGACGGATATTTTACAGGTTACATCACCGGAACTACCGAGCCGGTCGTAATGATGGCGATATTTCTTGCCATTTGTGCTTTTTGTATTTTTAACGGCGTAAACAGGGGAATAGAAAAGCTTTCCAAATTCCTGATGCCGGTTTTGTTAATTCTTGTTATTATTATCGCCATTTTCTCTCTGACGCTGAAGCATACGACTGCCGACGGCGTGACGCGCACGGGTCTTGAAGGCTTAAAAATACTGGTGGTGCCGGATTTTTCAAATGTTACTCCCGGCAGCTTTTTCAACACGCTTGTGGACGCCATGGGACAGCTTTTCTACAGTCTGAGTGTGGCAATGGGCATTATGATAGCTTACGGTTCATATGTTAAGGACGATGTCAAACTCGGCAAGGCCATCAACCGCATCGAGATATTTGATACAGGCATAGCCATCCTTGCGGGCGTCATGATCATTCCCGCCGTCTTTACCTTCATGGGTACGGAGGGCATGACCTCTTCCGGCCCCGGACTTATGTTTATTTCGCTTCCCAAGGTATTTATCTCCATGGGCGCCATCGGCAACTTCATAGGAGCCCTGTTTTTCGCAATGGTTCTTTTTGCGGCCATAACATCCGCGGTATCAATAATGGAAGCAATCGTGTCCAGCTTTATGGATGAATTTCATATTTCCAGGAAAAAAGCTGCCGGCATAGAGACTTTTATCGCTTTTGCGGTCGGTCTCATAGTTTGTCTCGGCTATAACCTGCTTTACTTTGAAGCTCCGCTTCCAAACGGAAGCACTGGTCAGGTGCTTGATTTTATGGATTATATCAGCAATAACGCCCTCATGCCCATAGTGGCCATAGCGACCTGCATTATCATCGGATGGATAGTCGGACCGAAGCTTGTTATAGACGAAGTTGAAAAAACCGGTGATAAAATGGGACGAAAACGATTATATGTGGCCATGGTCAAATATGTCGCCCCGATACTGCTTGTAGTGCTGCTTCTGAAGTCTTTGGGTATCGTTTCTTTCTGAACTAAGCGCTTTCTCAATTATCAATATATAGTGTTTGGGTTTTAAAAAAAATCTATATATGGGGTTTACAACCGGATAAAAAGCATTTATAATGTGTAAACGCAACATCAAAAACGCAATACATTTTAAATGCTTTTTATATTTGAAGGGGGATTGGCAACATGAAAATCATAAAAAGAAACGGGACGGAAACGGTGTTTCAGACCGATAAAATAGAAAAGGCCATAGAGAAAGCAAACACCAGCGTTCCGGAAGGCAAGCGGCTTTCCGATGACGATATAAAACTGATCGCCGCTACTATCAAAACAAAAGTCGAAATGACAGGCGTAACGCCCTCCGTCGAAGAAGTTCAGGACATGGTGGTAAACGAGATCATGCGAAGCGGCAAGTTCGCTTTGGCTCAGAACTATATCACTTACCGCTATCAAAGAGCTCTGGCAAGGCGCTCCAACACAACAGACGACGAGATTCTGACGCTTCTTTCACGCACAAACGAAGAAGCAAAGCAGGAAAACTCCAACAAAGACCCGATTATAAACTCAACGCTGCGTGATTATATCGCGGGCTATGTAAGCCGCGATCTTTCGGATCGTATCCTGCTTCCGGGCGACGTGGTGGATGCTCACAAAAGAGGCATAATTCATTTTCATGATACGGATTATTACGCGCAGCCCATGTACAACTGCTGTCTTGTAAACCTCGAAGACATGCTCCAAAACGGAACAGTCATCTCCGGAACAAAGATCGTGAAACCTCACAGCTTTGCCACGGCCTGCAACATAGCTACGCAGGTAATAGCTCAGGTGGCCTCAAACCAGTACGGCGGACAGTCCGTATCTCTGGCTCATCTTGCGCCTTTCGTGGATATTTCCAGACAGCTCATCAGGGAGAGCGTTATCGCCGAAAGAACGGAAAACGGCGACGACATGGACGAAGCCAAGATCGAGCATACCGTTGAGAGACGCCTCGCAAAAGAAGTAAAGGCAGGCGTGCAGACGATCCAGTATCAGCTTATAACTCTTATGACGACAAACGGACAGGCTCCTTTTGTCACGCTGTTCATGTATTTGGACGAAGTTCCCGAGGGCCAGACCAGAGACGACCTTGCCCTGATAATCAAAGAAGTCCTTGAGCAGCGCATCAAAGGCGTTCAGGATGAAACCGGCGCATGGATCACTCCGGCTTTCCCCAAACTGATATACGCTCTCGATGAAGACAATATCACGGAAGACTCCAAATACTGGGATTTGACCGTTCTTGCGGCCAAATGCACCGCAAAAAGAATGGTTCCCGATTACATTTCGGTAAAAGTCATGAGAGAACTTAAAGGCGACGTTTATACCTGTATGGGCTGCCGTTCTTTCCTTACGCCCGACCGCTTTACGGATGCCGGTATCAAAAACATCCCGAACGCTCTCAACTATAAAGAAGGCAGCCACAGATATTACGGCCGTTTTAACCAGGGCGTCGTAACCCTCAACCTGCCGTATATAGCATGCCTCTCCGGCGGCGACGAGGAAAAATTCTGGGAGATTCTGGAAGATTATCTCGATCTCTGTCACAGGGCTCTCAGGAAAAGACACGAAAGGCTTCTGGGTACGCCCTCCGACGTAAGCCCCATACTGTGGCAGTTCGGAGCCCTTGCGCGTCTTGAAAAAGGCGAAAAGATCGACAAGCTCCTTTACAACGGATATTCGACCATATCACTTGGTTTTGCCGGGCTTTATGAGTGTGTAATGCGCATGAAAAACGCAAGCCATACCTCGGAAGAAGGCAAACCGTTTGCCATGAAGGTAATGCAGACGCTCAATGACGCATGCAAAAAATGGAAAGCCGAAGAAAATATCGACTATTCGGTTTACGGCACTCCGCTTGAGTCCACCACATATAAATTCGCAAAAGCCTTAAAACGTGATTTCGGCGTTATCGAAGGCGTTTCGGACAAAAACTATGTGACAAACAGCTATCATGTACACGTAACCGAAAATATAGACGCTTTCAAGAAACTTACATTTGAGGCCGACTTCCAGAACTTAAGCCCCGGCGGCGCTATCAGCTATGTGGAGGTTCCCAATCTCGAAAACAATCTTCCCGCTGTCCTCGCGGTCATGAAACACATTTATGAAACGATCATGTATGCGGAGCTTAACACAAAGAGCGATTACTGCGACGTTTGCGGATATGACAGAGAGATCAATGTCATCGAAGAAGGCAGCAAACTCATCTGGGAATGCCCCAACTGCGGAAACCGCGACCAGAATAAAATGCATGTGGCAAGAAGGACATGCGGATATATCGGAACGCAGTATTGGAATCAGGGACGTACACAGGAGATTAAAGACCGCGTGCTGCATATGTCAAATAAAACTTTTGCCGACTGAACGATTATTTGTTCCGGAAAAACACTGCAGCAGGGCTGTCGCATATACATTCTCATGAATATGCGGCAGCCCCTCGCTTATATTTTCACGAATTCGGAGGAAACGGTTATGCATATTGGTGAAATAATCACGACGGATTCCGCCAACGGACGCGGAATCCGGGTGACAATTTTTGTTTCCGGCTGCCTTAACCGCTGTGAAGGCTGTTTTCAGCCTGAAACATGGGATTTCGACTACGGACGCGAATACACTCCCGAAATTGAAGACTTCATTATCAGCGAACTGTCAAAACCATATTACGACGGCCTTACCCTGCTCGGCGGCGACCCCATGGAAGAGCCTAACCAGAGAGCTCTTCTGCCGCTTGTAAAACGGGTAAAAAAAGAGCTTCCGGACAGAAACATCTGGGCCTTTACCGGATATATATACGAAGAAGACCTGATCCCCGGCGGAAAGCGCTATTTTGATATCACGGACGATTTGCTTGACCATATAGATACCTTGGTGGACGGCCCCTTTATGATAGCCAAAAAAAACATACTGCTGAATTTCAGAGGCTCGGACAACCAGAGGATTTTAAACCTAAAAGCCACAAGGGAAACCGGAACAATCGTATTTGATCCGCTGAACAACTGAACACTCTGATTTTAATGGGGCTGCTGCGACAGCCCTCTTAGTTTAAGGCTGGACTTATATACCTCAAAAGTGGTATGATGATCTCACCGAAAAATATCCGGAGGATCAAATCTTGATAGATAAAAAAATAAATGATTTATATAACGATCTTTTTACAACACTTCAGAAAGATCTGATTTCGGGAGTCGATCCCGAAGCCGAAAAGCTCAAGCAGGAACTTGACGAAAAACTTAATCAGATATTCAGAGACGGTAAAGAAGCTTCCGGTGATCTGAACCCCATAAAAAAGATCCCGGCTCCGCAAAACGAAGAGGCGGCAGCCGAAGCGGAAGTTCCCGCGCAGCCGGAAACAGACCCTATGGAAGATCTGGACGCGCTTATCGGCCTTGACGCCATTAAGCATGACGTAAAAGAGCTTTACGCATACGTAAAAATCCAGAAAATGCGTGCTGACAGCGGTCTTAAAACAGCGCCTCTGAATCTCCATCTCGTTTTCACCGGTAATCCCGGAACCGGCAAAACCACCGTGGCCAGGATCATAGCCCGCCTTTATAAACAGATCGGAGTTCTCTCCAAAGGACAGCTTGTGGAGGTTGACCGTTCAGGCCTTGTGGCAGGTTACGTCGGACAGACCGCGATCAAAACACAGGAAAAAATACAGGAGGCTCTCGGCGGCGTTTTATTTATAGACGAAGCATACGCGCTCGCAAAAGAGGGGAACGACTTCGGCCAGGAAGCCATCGATACAATACTTAAAGCCATGGAAGACAACCGCGACGATTTCGTTGTGATAGTCGCCGGTTATACCGGACCCATGGAAAAGTTCATAAACAGCAATCCCGGCCTTAAATCCCGTTTCAACAAGTATATCGCTTTTGCTGACTATTCGATCGAAGAGCTTACCGCCATATTCGAATCATACTGCAAAAAATATGATTACAGCATTGACGAAGAAAATTTAAACCGTGTTTCGGATCTGCTGAGGCTCAAAAAGATAAATACACCCGAAAATTTCGCGAACGCAAGAGAGGCGCGCAATCTTTTCGAGGAGATCATCACAAATCAGGCCCGCCGCCTGAATGCCGCGGAAAATATCACTCTTGATGATATGAAAACAATTCTGCGTGAAGATCTTTTCGATACAACTAAAGCTCCTCAGGAAAAAGCCACCGAAACAGACGAAATTATCGACGAAATATCAGATACCGAATAAGAGTTAATACAAATGTATTCAAAAGAAAGAAACACGGGAAATATCCTGCTCATTATAGCCGCCCTGATCTGGGGTTCGGCTTTTGTCGCCCAAAGTGCGGGCATGAAATACATAGGCCCCTTTACCTACGGCATGAGCAGAAGCCTTCTCGCCTTTGCGGTTCTTATTCCCGTAGTCATTATTTTCAGAAAAAAGCGATATAAAGAAGTACCCATGTCGCATTCAGAGAAGAAAGCACTTAACAGAAAATCCCTCATCGGAGGGATTTTCTGCGGATTGGTGCTTACCGCCGCATCCTCATTTCAGCAGGTCGGCATCTCCATGACGACTGCCGGAAAAGCCGGTTTCATAACCACTCTTTATATAATCATAGTCCCCATTTTCGGCATTTTTCTAAAAAAACATGTGCCGAAAATAATCTGGTTCTGCGTGGTCGTAGCCGTCGCCGGATTTTATCTTTTATGTGTTCAGGAAGGTTTTTATCTTTCGATGGGTGACCTGCTCTGCCTTATATGCGCCTTTTGTTTTTCGGCGCATATAATGGTGATCGATCATTTCACATCCAAAAACACGGATCCCGTGATGATGTCCTGCGTTCAGTTTATTGTAATGGCACTGATTTCAACGGTTCTCGCCTTTTCTTTTGAAACTCCGGTGCTCTCTTCGATATGGGATGCAAAAATCACCATCCTTTACGCGGGCGCACTTTCGGGCGGAGTGGCATATACCCTTCAGATCATAGCACAGAAAAACACCATTCCTGCCGTAGCCACCTTGCTTATGAGTCTGGAATCCGTTTTCGCCGTGCTTTTCGGCTGGCTGATATTAAACGAAACCCTGAGCCTGAAAGAATTTGCGGGCTGCGTACTCGTGTTTGCCGCGGTAATCCTCTCTCAGATCAAACTGCCGCACAAAAAAGAAAGGGGGGGTAAAGAGCATGATAAAAGCATATTATCTTGATCTTGAAGGGTGTAAATGGACAAAGCGCGAACAAAAAGCGCTCGCCTCTTTATCTGACGAACGCGCCGCCGCCATCATGAACTACAAAAAAGAATCCGGCCGGCTTTTGTCATTATATTCGGCTCTTCTCGCAAATAAAGCCTTCTTCGATCTGCTTCACATCCCGGCGGACAGGCTTAAGTTTTCATACGGCACAAACCGAAGGCCGCATCTGGTTTATCCTGCCGATACGGGACTGGATTTTAATTATTCACACACTGAAAGCGCAGTGCTTTTCGCTCTTACGGACGAAAGCTTTATCGGCACCGACATAGAATCTTCGGCTCGCAGGATCCCCGCAAATATTTACGCCAAAGTCTTTCACCCTGATGAGATAAACTATATAAACTCTTCCGGCAAATCCAAAGAGGAGCGTTTTTTTGAATGCTGGACAAGAAAAGAAGCCTATACAAAGCAGCTCGGCACAGGCCTTTCGCGGAATCTGTCGTCCATAAATACACTCTCTGACGTTATGAGCAGCACCATGCTTACCATTCGGATAAATAAATACATCTGCTCGATATGCGTATCCCGCCCCTCAAAATCCCTAGCGTCCCTGAAAATAAATCACATCTCAAAAACATCTCTTGTAAAATAATCTTCCGTTGGCTATAATTTTAGCTGTTAATATCTCTTTTCGGAGTTAAGTCATGAAACGATTTGCCGTTCTGCTGCCCATACTCGGCGGCATTCTTTTCGGCTCCGCCGGCATTTTTGTAAGAACATTCGAAAGCGCCGGTCTGAGCAATATGAGCATCATTTTTATGAGGGCAGGGCTGTCTCTGGCAGTTATGTTTTTATTTTTGTTAATAAAAGACAAAACCCTGTTTAAAATAAAGCCGAAAGACCTGATCTGGATCGCTTTATGCGCTCTGTGCGGAATGTTGATCACCAATATAACCTTCAATTACGCCAGCGTGCATCTCTCTCTTTCGTTTGCGGCCGTTCTTTTATCTCTCTCGCCTATATATACCATGATAGTGTCCCGGTTTGCATTTAAGATACCGGTCACGGGCGTCAAAATCGTCTGTATGTTTCTTTCGATAATCGGCTGCGTGCTCGTCAGCGGCATAATCGGCTCCGACGTAAATCTGTCGGTCACGGGTATCGCGGCGGGCATTATTTCGGGCGTGTCGTTCGGAATGACCGCCATATTTTCAAAAGCGGCCGCGTCGCACGGCATACGAAGCCTGACCGTGACATTTTACTGTATAGTTATCATAACTCTCGTTACGGCTCCTTTTACAAACTTTTCGGGCATAGCGGACTTTATCGCACAGGATCCGGCATACAACCTGCTTTTAATGATAATGCACGCCCTGTTCATTACCGCGCTGCCATACATATTTATAACCACGGCGTCCGGCATAATAGATCCGTCCATCGTGACTATCTTAAATTCCGGAGAGCCGGTTGCCGCAATGATATTCGGTCTTATCTTTTTCTCGGAGATTCCGACTCTCGTTTCGATTTTGGGTATGATCATCACGATAATCTCAATCGCCGTCTTATCCATGCGTAAAACAAAGCAGGCTTAAAAATTTTAAAAAAAGGGTTGCATTATTAAATGCGGTATGCTATTATACAGTCAGTTAGCCAAAGGCAACTCGCCTGAGGGCTAATATACATACCTTTCAAAACCTCCCTTTTATCGGGCTTTTCTCCTCGCTTGCCCGATTATTCCCGATAATCAATGATTTCAGATTATTGGAACAAAGCAAAGAAGAGCTGTCGCATTATACAAGAAGAATGAATATTGCGACAGCTCCTCTTATTGTTTAATCGAAAAGCTTATCCCCGCAGACCCTTCACTATCTGAGTGTATGCGTCCACGATTATTTTGCTGTCCCGGCTGAAAAGCACTCCTTCGTAGCCGGATTCGATATAAGAGCGACCCTTTTCAATATTTCCACAGAAAACAAAGCCCGGCTTACCCGCTGCCTTGCATGCGTTTTTTATGCGTTCGATGGCATTTACAAAATCGGGATGTGTAAACTGTCCGGGTATCCCCATGGAAATGGACAGATCATTAGGCCCTATAAGTATGCCGTCTACCCCCGGGAGCGCCGTGATCTCTTCTATGCAATCCAGACATTCCGCAGTCTCGCACTGCGGGATCACCATAAATTCTTCATTTGAGACATTCATGTAATTTTCATGTCCTTTAGACCACTCTTCGTTGCCGTATCCGCAATCCCGCCCCTTGGCAAATCCTCTGTTTCCGAGCGGAGGATATTTCGCTATGTCTATGAGTTCTTTTACCTGCTCCACGTATTTAAGACAGGGTATCACAACACCTTTGGCTCCCGACCAGGCTATACTCTGAATTTCTTTATGAGTCGGTTCGGGCACTCTTACTATGGTGGTGATGCCGGCAAGCTCAGCAGCGCGAACGAAATTCATCAGCTCCTCTGCCGTATGCGGGCGCTGCTCCGTATCGAGCATTACAAAATCGATCTCGGCATAGCCCAGCAGCTCCATAACGGCGGGATTCCCGACCGCCATCAGCGTTCCTACCACAACTTCTTTATTGTCTATTTTCCGTTTCATTAAGTTTTGCATGAAATTCTCCCGTAAATTACTAATAAATATCGTTTTTTATTGCCAAGAGCCGCCTGCCGTCTTAAAAATGACTACACGCTCCCTGTCGTTTTTCTGCGGCAAAAGATCAGAGCAGTCTATCTCATCCACAAAGATAAGCTCGTCCACGGTCATAAGATAAAAAATATATTCATCCGAAGGGTAGTAGCTTATCAGAAACATCTCCTTCCCGTAAAGATACCAGGCTTCTTTAATACGTGCCATGACCGAAGATAAGATTTCCACCGAGAAAGGATTAAAGAAGAAAAGCCTGTCCGCCTCCGGCGGAACACGGTATTCTTCCGCGCTGATGTTGATAAATTCCACATTTGCGGGACTGCCTGCCGACCTGTGATTTTTTAAGGCCATCTCATAAATCATCCTATCGTACTCCAAGCCGATCACCCTGCATCCGATCTCATGGTTAAGAAAGAACCCCACCCGTCCTTTTCCGCAGCCGAAGTCAATTACGGTATTATCTTTCGTAATATATCCGCTTGCGGCTATACGCTCAAGAACGGCATACGAAGTGGGTTCGTATGCGTACCGGAATTCATCCGACTGGGAACCTTCTCTTCCGAAAGTCCTTATCTTTAAATGTTTTTCCCATTGAAATTCATTCATTTCTGATCCTGAAGCAGCTTTTTGTAATAAGCGTTTGCCTGATACAACGCCCCCACCGGATTATGCGCAAGCACCCTGTCCTTTGCCACAAGCGTCGTAACCGGAGCCTTTGAATATTTATAGAAAAGGCTGTCATGTCCCACGCACAGTCCTATAACAACATTGAACTGTGTGCCGATTTTGTTCAGCATTTGAGCCTGAAGTATCGGATTGCACATGGCGGCGCCTACCGCTTCGCATTTTTTGTCAATGCCTACTTCCACTTTTTTGATTTCTCCGGCCTTGCAGCTTACGCCGAACACCTCAAAGCCTTTTTTTCTGGCTATTTTCGCAAAAATATTTGCTTCCCGGATTAGACCCACACAGGTAGCTATGCCTATTTTTTTATAATCCATAGCCATGGCAAAATCGCATACTTCCTCGACTCTCGTCATCCTGCCGTAGCTTCTGTACTCCAGATCAGCTGCCATTGCCATTATTTTGGCATTGTCATCCTCTTTATATGTCTCAAGAGATTTGGCCTTGTCTTCTTCGGTGACAACCTGTTTTGAAACGCAGAACGCCGGATAACCGCCCTCGTCAGGATACCAGCAGTTGGTCTTTAAACAATCTATACAACTTCTTTCAATTGTTTCGCTCATGATGATACCTCCCGAAAACAACTCTGATTATAAAATACCGTTTCATTATAGACCCGTTATGTTTGAAAAGCAAATCATAATCTGTAAAGGGCTGCAATTTCTTCGGTGTAAACGCCGGGTGCTTTGTATATTATCAGCGGTTTTTCTATTTTTATTCTCGGATTGCCCTCTTTTACGGCCTCTATAAGCACCATGTTCGGCGGCTTGTCTATATAAGGATGTACAAGCCTCATCCTTTTCGGCTCAAGCCTGTATTTTTTTAAAGTGCAGAAAAGCTCCGCGAGCCTGAACGGTCTGTGTATCATGAACATCCTGCCTTTGGAAACGAGCAGCTTCGCGCTTTCTTCAGCCACGTCTTCAAAGCTGCACAGGGCTTCATGCCTTGCTATGTATTTTGCTTCATCTTTGTTTTTAAGCCCGTGGTCGTTTATCATATAAGGCGGATTGGTTACGACGGCCGTAAAACTCTCTTTCCCGAAAATGTCCGAAGCGTTTTTTATGTCGCCCTGAACGATTTTGATCCTGTCATTTAAAGAGTTGTACTCCACGCTCATATTTGCGAGCTCCACGCTTTTTCTTTGAATCTCAAGTCCGGCAAAATGTTTTGCTTTTGTATTCGCCGCCAGCAGTATGGGAATAATCCCGTTTCCGGACCCCAGATCAATAACCTTATCCGAAGACCTTATTTCCGCAAAACGCGACAAAAGAACGGCATCCATACCGAAACGAAAGCCGTCCTTTGACTGGTAAATATAATATCCGTTCTGAAGATCGTCAAGAGTAATCTCCATGATCAATCTCCCTCCAGAGCTTTAAGGGCCTTTTCATCCGCCGCTGATATGCTCTCCCTGTTTTTCTTTTTATGACGTGCTTTTATTTTAAGTTCATCCACGGGATATTCCCTGATGACCTTTTCTTCGCCTTCATCCACCAGAACCTTTACGATCTGCCGAAGCACATTCAGATCCACCACCTCTCCGGTAAGCCCGTCGGGAGTAATCGCGGTATCGCCTTTGTCCGGAAGGCGGCTGTTCAGATATTCGTATGTAGCATGTTCGTTTCTGAGGCAGCACATAAGGCGCCCGCAGGAGCCCGATATCTTTGTCGGGTTAAGTGAAAGGCTCTGCTCTTTTGCCATCTTTATTGATACCGGGGCAAATTCGGAAAGATAGGAATTGCAGCAAAGCGGACGCCCGCAAATGCTGATGCCTCCCAAAAGTCTCGCCTCGTCCCTTACCCCTATCTGCCGAAGCTCGATTCTGGTTTTGAATGTCGCCGCGAGATCTTTGACCAGCTCCCGAAAATCCACCCGCTCATCGGCGGTAAAATAAAACATGATCCTGCTTCCGTCAAATGCGTATTCCACGTTGACAAGTTTCATGTCCAAACCTTTTTTTGAAATCTTTTCCTGACATATCCTAAAGGCTTCTTTTTCTTTTTTTTCGTTTTCAGCCACACGCCCGGCATCCTCTTCGGTCGCCTTTCGCAGTATGTTTTTTAAGGGCGGTGATATCTTTTCTTCGGGAACCTCTTTTAAGGGCATCGCAATAAATCCGTACTCCTGCCCCTTTGCCGTCTCCACGACCACGAAATCGCCTTTTTTCAGGTCGATACCGGCCGGATCGTAATAATATACTTTTCCCGGATTTCTGAATCTTACACCTACAACTTTTGTCATTATTTATCTTTTCTCCTAATTTTCCAGCATTGTCAAAAACGCAAGTTCCAGAACAAGCTCCGGATTTACGTTTGCTTTTAATCTCGTGCGGGCCACGTCAAATGCATCGATAATCGTCTGTATGCCCTGATACGAACTCGTATTTGCCCATGTTTTTATGGCGTGAATCTCGTTTTTAAAGATCAGTGAATCGGCTTCTTTCGTGGCTTTATACAGCAGAACATCTCTGAACCATATGGTAAACAAGTCCAGATAATCAAAAATATCGTTTTTATTTGACGCGATTTTTCGCTGATAATCTATAAGCTCTATGGAATTCATCTGCTTAAATCTGCCGAGCAGATAAATACTTTCGTCAATTTTTACCCGGTATTCGTCAGAGCCGGCAAGTCTGGCAGCCATGCCGATTCTTCCCTTTGCAATGGCGGTATAAATATCAGCCAGCTTGTCGGGAACAAAAAGCTCTTTTTGCAGATATTCTTTAAGAACACTGTCTTTGACCGGACGGACATTTATCACCATGCTCCTTGACATGATGGTCGGAAGCAGCATCCCTACGTTGTCGGCCACCAGGATGATGACCGCATACTTGGGCGGCTCTTCGAGTGATTTCAGAAGCGCGTTCTGCGCCTGAACCGTCATCAGCGAAGCATCCGGAATGATATATATCTTGTATTTTCCTTCATAGGGTTTAATCTGTATCGTATCTATAATCTGTTCTCTGATATCATCAACGCCGATCGAATCGGTTTTGGTTCGCCGGATGGTAATGATATCCGGGTGATTGCCGCCCGCTGCCTTAATACATGACGGACAATTCATGCACGGCTCTCCCGAGCGCAGCCCGCACTGAAGCGCGGCCGCAAAAAGCTTTACCAGCTTCATTTTCCCGATGCCTGCCTCTCCCTGAAAGACATAGGCATGTGACACCCTCTCTTTGGCCGCTATGTTTTTGAGCATGGCTATATTTTCCTGATGTCCGATAACGGATGAATAGCCTCTTAATTCACTCATTTGCTACTATCTCCTGTTTTATATATTCCTTTACCTCATCTATGCAATCCTGCGGTTCATGATCATTTGAAAACCTCTTATTAACTCCGGATTTTGCAAGATTTATTTCAGAAAAATCCTCTTCGTCTGCTAAATACCGCCTGCACACCTCTGAATATGCAGGATTGCCCTGCATTTTTTCTCTGTTTAAGGCTCTCATGAGCCTGATATAATTATCCGTCTCTATGTAAAGCGGCAAAACAACCCTTTCCCCGAAGTAGTTTCTCATCTTTATAAAAGACTGAAGCGTGCCTATAGTCAGATAGCTTTTCGTATCGGTATCGATCTGACCTTCGTCCGCGGTAAAATAATACCAGGCGCCGTGAACGGTATGATAGACTCTTTCTTCGATAATGCGCCCCTGCGAACGAAGCGTTTTCAGATGGTCTTCATCAGAAAAATAGTATTCTTTTCCGTTTGTTTCGCCTTTTCTCATGGGTCTTGTGGTATACAAAACCAGCGGAAAAAGTCCAAGCGCCTCATCATGAAGTATCTCATGATATATAAGATCTTTGCCTGCGGCGCTTTTTCCCATGATCATAAATATTTTTCCCATTCGGTAATGAGCCTCTGCATGTTTTTCGGTTTATTATACCATATTTTTTCTTTAACCACATCAAATTGTTTTTCCGTGAATCGGTTTTTTATAAATTCTCTTATTTAAATCTTAAAACGATACCCCACGCCCCATATCGTCTCGATATACTGGGGCTTTGCGGTGTTAAGCTCAATCTTTTCTCTTATCTTTTTGATGTGAACGGTCACTGTTGCAATATCGCCGACAGACTCCATTTCCCAGATTTCTTTGAAAAGATCTGCCTTTGTAAAAACTTTATTCGGGTTTGAAGCCAGAAATGTAAGCAGGTCAAATTCTTTGGTGGTAAATACTTTTTCTTCTCCTCTTACCCATACGCGGCGTGCGGTTTTGTCGATTTTCAAATCGCGTATTTCGACAACGTCATTTTCCACGATACCGCTTTTGATAAGCCTGTCATATCGGGCAAGATGTGCTTTGACCCTTGCGACGAGCTCGCTTGGCGAAAACGGCTTTGTTATATAGTCGTCCGCACCGAGTCCCAGGCCCCTGATCTTGTCTATATCTTCTTTTCTGGCCGAAACCATTATGATCGGAGTGTTTTTTACGTCTCTTATCTTTTTGCATATCTCAAAACCGTCCATGCCGGGAAGCATAATATCCAAAAGAAAGAGATCAAAATCTTCGTTTAAGGCTCTTTCGAGGCCGGCGTCGCCGTTGTTTTCAATAACGGTTTCAAATCCCGAAAGCTCGAGATAATCCTTTTCCAGTTCCGCGATCTCTATCTCGTCTTCTACTATTAAAATCTTACTCACTGTAATCAACCTCCTGATACTTTCTTAAAACAAAACTGATGACGGTTCCGACTCCTTCTTCGCCGCCGGCCCAGACCTTGCCGCCATGATCTTCCATGATCTTTCTCACAATCGAAAGTCCGATACCGCTGCCTCCGCTGCCGGAGTTTCTGGATGCGTCCGTACGGTAACATCTGTCGAAGACCTTACTCTGATCTTTTTTCGGAATTCCGCACCCGTTATCCTCAATCTCTGCCTGTATATAGTCGCCCGCGTCCAGCAGACGAATCTCGATTTTCTTTTCGGGTTTGTTCATGTATTTTATGGAGTTGTTGACTATATTATGTATAACCCGGGCAAGCTGTTCGGGATCCGCTATGACAAGTTCGTTTTGGGTAAGCATGTTTTTATACGTAAACTGAATCCCTTCGCTTTTGAGTTCCAGTTTCAGCTCTTCGACGCAGTCCGCAAAATAATCATTTATATTCAGCTTTGTAAATTCATACGGCAGACGGTTGGTATTTATCTTGGAATAATATGTCAGCTCATTTATGAGCCTGTCCATCTCCAGCGTTTTATTGTAAATCGTCCTTACGTAACGCTCCATTTTCTCCGGAGTGTCAGCCACGCCGTCCATTATGCCTTCGACATAGCCTTTTACCGAAGTTATCGGCGTTTTCAGATCATGGGAAATATTTCTTAAAAGCTCCTTGCTTTCCCTGTCGCTTTCAATCATTTCATGCTGGGACTGCCAGAGCCTCTTTCGCATCTCCTCAAACGAGAGCGCGAGCTCGTTCATCTCATGTACCGAATAATTTGCCTCCACATCGAATTCCAGATTACCGTCCCTGATGTTTTGCGCCGCTTTTTTCAGGTCCGTAACCGGCTGGTTAATGCTCCAGTAAACCCAGATCAGCATTATGGCCGCCGTAATGGCCAGCACTATGATCGCGAGCTGCAGGGATTCTATGCTTTTTATATTCTGTCTGTTTGAAAACTGGGAAACCACCATGGTCGCGACTATCGGAATGGTTATCATTGCCGCAAAGGCCGCAATAATCCTGGTGATCAGAGAAGTTTCTTTAACTTTTCTGATCTTCTTCTTTGTGTCGTCACCTCCGGGTGGTTTTGAAAAAACGGATTTCAATTATTTTGCACTCCTATACCTGATCGGTTTAAAATACTATATCACAATTAACGGGAAAATAAAACGCAAAAGCCATTTTTACGCCACATTATTATTTTCCGACTTCCCTATGTTTTTGAATGCTCTTATGATATAATAATTTAAAACGACCGTATTTCGAGGAGGTCAGGCATGAAATACAAAGCATTTAAAGACATCCGGCTTTCAACACTCGGCATGGGCTGCATGAGACTGCCATCGAGCGACATGACCGATCTGCACGCGCCCATAAATCACGAAGAAGCTCACAAACTGCTGCATCTGGCATATGAAAACGGCATCAACTATTTTGATACCGCGCCCCTTTACAACAAGGGCGATTCCGAGAAATGCCTCGGCGAAGCACTGAAAAAATATCCGAGAGACAGCTATTATCTGGCTTCCAAATACAATATCTCACTGCAGCCGGATTTCAGGGCCGCATTTGAAGAACAGCTGGAAAGGCTGGGTACCGACAGGATAGACTTTTATCTGCTCCACAGCCTGAACAAACCCAGAAGCCGTCAGTATATCGAAAGCGGCTGCATAGATTATTTTATGGAAATGAAAGAAAAGGGACGCATCACCTATCTGGGATTTTCAAGTCATGCCGATCCCGCGACGCTTAAGATGTTCGCAGATTATCACGACTGGGACTTTGCCCAGCTTCAGCTAAATCATTTTGACTGGTTCTTCGGAACCGCCAAAGAAGAATACGATATCCTTGCGCAGCGCAATATACCGATAATGGTCATGGAACCCGTCAGAGGCGGAAAGCTGGCCGATCTTACGCCCGATGGAAACTCAATCCTTAAAGCGGCTCATCCCGACTGGAGCATCCCGCAGTGGGCTCTGCGCTTCGTAAAAAGTCTGCCGGCCGTTCAGGTGATCTTAAGCGGCATGAACACCGAAGAACAGCTCAAAGACAATCTGTCAACTTTCGACGACGACAAAGGCCTTTCCGACTTAGAAATGGCCGAACTCAAAAAGGCCTGCACAATATTTAAAAGCTATATGCATATTCCGTGCACAACCTGCAGATATTGCTGCGAAGGCTGCCCCATGGAAATCAATATTCCCGATTTTCTGAACCTCCTGAATGCCCACAAGGTAAGACCGGCCATCTCACCGCCGCTTTCCTTATCCTCGGTCAATTCCAAAGGAATGCCTGCCGACTGCATCGCCTGCGGCGCTTGCCAGGAACTCTGCCCGCAAAACATCGACATCCCCGACGCACTGAGCAGACTGGCCGACCTCATAGAACGACAGGACGGAATAGTCTCCGGCCATGCGCCGTGAAACACAAAACGAATCCTAATGCTGCATCAAAACGCATTAAAGAACTGCATTTAACGGTACCATTTTCTGCATATATTTAAAAGATATAATATGCAGAAAGTCGTGATAATCCCTTGCTTTTCTGCATATGATATGCTAATATCATGTGCAGATTGGAGGGACTGCAATGAGAAAATTTGATTACTCGTTCTTGAATGACGGATTATTGCCCGCAAGCTTGGTAAATCTCACAGCGAGTATCACAAGCCTGAAAACAATGGCCGGTGTTCGAAAAGAGGAACATGTTCGTATATTTACGGAGCTGGAAGCCATTGCGAAGGTACAGTCGGTCAAGAGCTCCAACGCCATCGAGGGGATCGTCACCAGTGATGACCGTATCGTCGCCATCGTCAATCAGAACAGCGCCCCGCTGAATCACAATGAGGCAGAGATTGCCGGGTACAGGGATGCCTTAAATGAGATCCATACAGGCTATGAGCATATCAATTTCCGGCAACGTGACATCCTGCGACTGCATGAAATGCTGCTCTCCATCGCCGGGTATGAGTACGGCGGCCGTTACAAAACGGACGACAATGTGATTCTTGAAGTGGATGCGGCCGGAAACCGAAAGGTGCGATTCTCTCCCACCCCGGCAGCCGAAACAGAGGCCGCCATGGAGCAACTGGAGCTTGCCTATCTGGATGCCTGCCGCGATGCGAACATAAACCAGCTTCTGCTGATTCCCTGTGTAATCCTGGATTTTCTATGTATCCATCCTTTCCGCGATGGCAACGGACGAATGTCCAGACTACTCTCCCTCTTGTTGCTTTATAAAAACGGCTATGATGTGGGTAAATATGTGTCCTTTGAGGAGCAGATCACCCTTCATAAGGCTTTCTATTACGAGTCACTGCGGCAATCCTCTGTTGGCTGGCATGCGAATGAAAACAGCTACTTCCCGTTTATCGAGAACTTTCTATCTACCCTGTATATGTGCTATAAGGAGTTGGACAAGCGGTTTGCTGTCGTCCACGGAAAAAAGATTACCAAGAAGGCCCGCATCGAGGCTACAGTCTTAAACAGCCTGACGCCGCTTTCCAAAGCGGAGATCTGCAAGATCCTTCCGGATGTCAGCCCCACGACAGTAGAGGCTGTGTTGGGTGCAATGGTAAAGGATGGCGCAATTCAGCGAATTGGAGCCGGAAGAGCGTCAAAATATATAAAAGCGTAATCCTCTATCTCTTTTAACGTATCCGGGAGTATAACTTTTCTTAGCGTATCCCTGCCGCCGATACGCCTGTAATACCAGTCGTGTTCCGATTTGTCTTTTTGATTGAAGCGCAGCCACACCTCATCGACGATTTCGCAATAATCTTTATATAGAGTCCGCATATTGCTATGATCTCTAAATTATCAGTTCGCCTTAAGATACATTGCGGCTTCACTATCTGAAATACCATAAACTTTGATAAGTCTGACCTTGATTTCTTCATCGCTTAAGTGCATTTCGTCACGATATATCTGAACCGCACCACGTATCCCCTCTGCACGACCTTCCAACAGTCCAACCGCACGGCCTTCTGCGATCTTGTCCATATCCCGTATGTTCAATGCCATATACTCAATCCTCCAGTCTTCATTTGTAAGAGCCGACTTCACTAGATGTTTCATCACGCATACTTAAATCCGGCACCTCTACGCATCTGTTTTCAAATGTATAGACGCTGCGATTTCTTTCGTACGGATCCCGCATGCATATGAAGATTATGATGGTTTTACGAAGCTCTGAGTACGACATACCTCTTTGAAGCATATTCAGATCTATCATGCCCTGATAATACCGGGTTCGCTTCGGCAGATTCGCATGCATCGAATTTTGCATTTCAATGTCATATACGGAATTGTCCGCATCCTCGACATAAACATCCAGTCTGATGCCATGTCCGTCAGATGTTATATCGATAGCCTTCTGTGAATCCGGGAAGCTGATCGACCTTATCCTAATGTTAAGAAGCATTTTAAGAAGCTCCTTAGTGATATCAGGATTTGCGGAAAGCACCTTACAGAACATAAAGTCGTCAGTAAAGTTAAGCTTGTCGTAAGTTTTTTCTTTACTTATCAATCTGTTTTTGCCCTTTCAATATATCATTTTTTAGTTTATATTGAAAGTCTAGCATGCGGCATTGCAGTGGCTGGTTATTGTGTCTTTTTCATTCCGGCTCCGATGAATCTTGGGATATCAACCGGTGCTTCAAACTATAATTCCCAGATACATTTCCGGAAGTATTGCTGTCTTTTATTGTTCAGTCGCAAAGTATGGCTGATCGATTCCACATATTTTCCGACTGCTTCGATATACAGATAGTCAACAACTCGCTTCTTCTCCGGTGTTTTCCAGCTTTTCGGGAACTCCAGTGCATGAAGTTTCTTCATGACAGTCTGTTTTGTTACTTTGTCCTGTGTAATGCAGGACTCTTCACCGCCGCGGCGGTAACTGGTCTGTACGGATTCTTCCAGAATACGGGCATGGGCCTCCTCTGCGATTCGTTCGTTCCTTTCGAACCCAAGGATGCAATCGAGCAGACACTCCGACTCGCCGGTTCGCTTATTGGTGAAAAATGTCTTGTGGAAGTCCACGGTCCCAAGGACTGTCACCAACTGCTTCGAGGGGCGGTTTTCAATGACCCACTCCTGCTTTCTCTTTCCACTGTCCCGAAGCCTCTGATCCATCTCCTCGAGAACTTCCTGTATCATCATGCGCCCAATCTTATGCAATTCTTCGGTAATGCCTTTGGTGAATGCCGCAAAATCCTTTGGATTCCGAAAGAATTCACCGATAATCTTTTCAAAAACCCCTGTGCTAATCTCCTCGAAATGTTGTATACTCTTAATCATAGAGAACATCCTCCTTTGTTTAGGTATAGGTCGCATCTGATACTTTATCACAAAGTGGTGTTCTCTTTCTTATTTATTGTCCTTTTTCCGAATAAATTTTTACGCTAACTTTATTTGTGTCAATATAAAATTGTGATACGCTGCTAATTGATATACCGCACTAATGTCGCATAAGTACAATAACTCCATTGCCTGTTTGACTTTTAAATGTTATAATCCTCACTGAAAACCAAGTTGGCCTGAATTATATCGAATTGACCTGAATGGTCTTTGCTTGACCTAAACAGACCCAATCCGGCCTTGAATCTCTTTTTTTTCGTGTGCTATCGTGATATCAGAAAATCACGGAAAGGGAAGATGTTTATGGCCGAGAAAGATCTGACGGAAAAAACGCTCGAAGCGTTCAACGACGTTTTCGCCGATATAGTAAATGCTTTGATGTTAAAAGGAAATCCGGTCGTGGCGGAAGAAGCTGAATATCCGCATAGCTTTTTTAGGGATAGAAAACCAAAGTGTTTATGACAAAGATATGCCTCTTCGGATGATAAGTGGACGAACTGCTGAAACTGATGTCGGCCATGACAAACGACGGCAGATTTGTCGAAGCACTTGAATGGGAAGGAGGAAAACCGGAAACAATGTGTGAATTATTGGACAGAGTAGAAGCCAGAGGCATAGCAATTGGCGTAGCAAAAGGGGAAGCAACCGGATTTGCAAAGGGCGAAGCCATAGGCGTCATAAAAGGCGAGTCAGCGGGACGTGAGACCGTTACGAAACTGGTTGGAATTCTTCTGCAGGAAAACCGTATCGAAGACATTCATAAAATCGTTTCGGATAACGAATATTTGGAAAAGCTGTGCAGGGAATACGGCTTGAGGTGATGCTTTGTTGACAGAAATACAAATGAAAATCAAAGAAATATCGAAAAACAGCTGTTCTTCTTCGGTAAATATAACCACAGGACTTATAAATCTTGTAATTACACGACATTAGCACCTGTTTGTTCGTAACAGCAGGCGCTACTATTCCTTATATAAAGCACGATAATGTGCAGTTTATACTGATCCGTTTTTAGGTATAAATTTTTAGAATTATTAGTGTTTCATTTCTTTTAAAACATTATAATATAAAAAATTTTTTTCGGAGGAATAGACATGTTCGTATCTGATAAGAGAATAATCGGCAACAGAATACTTATGGCAAGAAAGCGACTTAATCTTACACAGTCTCAGGCCGCAGAGCTTGCCGGCCTTTCTGACCGGGCTTTTGCTGACATTGAGCGCGGGCAGAAAAACATGACCGTTTCTTCAATATGCAAAATATGCAACGCACTTAACGTCAGTCCCGACCATTTATTAAAAGACGACTATGAAGAACCGGAACTTACCGAAACAATGCTTCTGGCTGAATTCAGCAAGTGCTCTTTTCCCGAAAAAGACGGCGCGATGAA
This sequence comes from uncultured Lachnospiraceae bacterium, assembly GCA_964389285.1. GTDB lineage: Bacteria > Bacillota > Clostridia > Lachnospirales > Lachnospiraceae > Alectryocaccobium. Next base: position 171,554 of record CAYMCZ010000003.1, read on the forward strand.
GATTCTCTCAGCATACATGGAGTCGCTTAAAGTAATCAATTTACAGAAAGTGTAATTTGACGGAATTTCCTTTCTGGCTTTATTATCATATTAAGTACTCAAAAAGCCGCGATAACCCTGTCTCAAAGGTTATTGCGGCTTTTCTCAGAAACGGGAGATTTCCCCGGCTGAATTAAAAAATCCCGATAAACTCATCAAACAGATTGAAAAGCATATCGCCGGAACACACAGGTACCTGCGCCGTGCTCTCCGGCAACTGCTCCCAACGATACAAATCCGCTGCTCTTGTCAGAACGAGCGCTGAAATAACTTCATAATCCGAGCCGAAAATCACGTCTAAATATTTTGCGTATTTTACGGCCTGCAGCTCTTCGTCAGGCTCAATCACATCTTTCATCTTAAATTCCAGAGAGAATACTTTGTTGTCCGTGATAATCAGTACATCCGCATAAATGCGTATAAATTTAGCCCGTTTTATCCGCAGTTCAAAACAAATCTCCCAGGATTTCCAGTTTCTACAACCGCGCCCTCCAAGTTTTTCCAAATCGGAAAACAGTGCCGCAATCACTTTCCTTGTATCACGGAAAGAATTAAAAAGCCCTCTTGTGTCGTTCAGATTTCGTCCGACGGACTTGCATCCCTTTATCAGCTCTTTAAGCCACTCCTCTTCCGTCAGGCACAAAAAACGCTCTGCGGTATCATAATATCCGCAGAAATCAACAAGACCCGAATGCGGATAAGTCTGCCTTATCAAAGCATGCCAGAAGTATTCATCATCGCGATAACACAGCTCCCGGACAAAAGGTATGCAATACAGCATCCGGTTGATTTTTCTCTTGTCTATACCGGTTTCTTTCGCTATATCTTTCGCCCTGATTCCGTCATGACGGCAGATAACTTCATAAATTTTCATTTTCAGATCCTGATCCGTCATAAAGCCCACCGTCCTTTCAGATTCAAAGCCGTGCTTTTGAAAATTTAAACATGCTCCGAGACAAGTTTATCCCATACCCCCTGTGTATCGTCAACATATTTTTATTATTTCTTGTTTTATCCGGCCTTAAGAAGTAAAATAATTATTGAAAAAGCACAAAAACAGAGGTAACCCATGGACAACATCTTAAAAACAGATCTGCATATTCATACAACCGTTTCCGATGGAACCGACACTCCGAAAGAACTTCTTTCGCTTGCAGAAAAAGCAGGACTGTACGCATTTTCGGTGACTGATCACGACGGGATTAAGGGTTGTGAAATAATCCGTTCTATTCTTTCGGAAAATGATATAGCACCGCGGATGACTCCGCGATTTATCAACGGTGTTGAATTTTCATGCAGGGACGAAGAAGGAAAATATCATATACTCGGATACGGTTTCGACCCGGATGCGGAGTCAGTCCGATCAATAGTGGCGCTCGGACATAAATATCGAATAAACAAAGTCCAATCCCGATTGGACTTTTTAAACAGCGAATTCGGCTTTTCTTTTCCTGATGACGAAATCAGACAGCTCCTCGAAATGGAAAATCCGGGAAAGCCTCACATAGGAAATCTGATGGTGAAATACGGATGTGCCCCGACAAAAGAAGAAGCTATTCACGGCTACATAGACAAACTGCGTTTTAAAAGCGAATACGTGCGGCCGGAAGAGGCAATTGCGGGAATCCGCTCGGGCGGCGGAATTCCGGTGCTGGCGCACCCGGCCTTTGGAAGCGGCAGCCAGATGATAACCGGAGAAGAGATGGATCTGCGTTTGCGGCGCCTGATCGGATACGGGCTCAGAGGCATAGAAGCGTATTATTCCAAATTCGATCCGAAACTGAGGAATGAAATGCTTGTTTTTGCGGACCGTTATGATTTGCTTGTCACGGCAGGCAGCGATTATCACGGAAAAAACCAGTCTGTTTATATAGGTGAAACCGGTCTGGATGAAGCGGCGGCCATTCCCGCAAGGCTCCGGCGGTTCCTGGAAGAAGTATCCTGAAATATTCTTTAATTTAAAGGTTCCTGAGAAAACGAAAAGATCTTCTATTGTAAAGAAAAGCATTTTGCAGCTGTTTTTGCTTGGCGGCGTCATCCTTGGAGGCGTCTGTATTGTCGCAAGCCTTATGTTTTACAAAAAACTGATAAACGAGAATACCGAACTCGCATATTCGTTTGTAAAAATCGTAACACTGCAAACAAGCGGCAGTTTTGTTGAAAATATTATAAGTGAAGCGGACTCGCTTTCGGACATACTGAATTCCCGGCACCTGACAATGACGAAGGCGCCTGAAACCGACTCCGCTTATACCGAAGAGCAGCTTACTCTTGCCAAAGAATGGACTGAAGTTGAATTATTCCTTGCGGAAGCCATATCATTCAATACGACTCTGCGGGATTTCCAGGTCGTGATACCTGCGCAAAACGAAGTGATCTGTCTTTGGTATGCAAGCCGCGAAAATCCAAGCTTTATTCCTATGATATCCCGCGCTTACCGCCCCGAAGAGCAGGAAACTCTGGAAAGCATGACTTTCGGCAATCCGGAAGAAACCCTGACGATTTACCACGAAGACGGCAATATGATCGGAACGGCCATATATCCGATATTTAACCGGAATGCCGAAATCGTGGCGTATGCCGAACTGGACGTTTCCATAACGGATATCCGCACTTCCATCATCAGGCTTATTATAAATATAGCCGTCATGTTATTATTAATAATGGCCGTCGCGCTGTATATTGATTATACCTTTTTAAGAAAAGAAATAATTTCGCCAATTTTAAAATTAAAAGAAGCCGCTTCAAATGTGGTTGACAAACTCAAGGAAGACAGCACCGGACCGCTCCATGCCCATATAAATACAAATGATGAGATCGAAGATCTCTCCCGTTCTTTTGAAGAAATGGGGCAAAGTCTTCGGTCATATATTGCTGAAAATGCCGCTATCACGGCGGAAAAAGAACGCATAAACACCGAACTTGAGCTTGCCTCACATATCCAGTCCGACATGCTTCCGGACACTTTTCCGGCATTCCCCGACAGGAAAGATTTCGATATTTATGCATCCATGCTCCCCGCAAAAGAGGTGGGAGGAGATTTTTATGATTTCTTTTTGATCGATGAAAACACTCTGGCTCTGGTAATTGCCGACGTATCGGGCAAAGGAATTCCTGCCGCGCTGTTTATGACTAAAACCATGACCATGATAGAAAATATGGCTGCGAAAGGCCTGGGGCCTGCCGATATCCTTGACAGCATCAACAAACATCTTTGCGCAAATAACGAAAGCTCTATGTTTGTAAGCGTTTGGCTGGGAATACTGGATCTGACAGGCGGGATTTTGAGGGCGTCAAACGCAGGCCATGAATACCCGATTATTCAAATGCCGGGCAAATCTTTTGAAATATTTAAGGACAAACACAGCTTTATAGTCGGCGGTATGTCGGATACCGTCTATTCGGAATATGAACTTACGCTGCTTCCGGGCTCAAAGCTTTTCCTTTACACTGACGGACTTCCCGAAGCTGAAAATTCGGAAGGAATAATGTTCAAACTGTCCCGTGTTCTGGAAACTCTCAACCGGACAAACGACACGTCCCCCGAAGCATTGCTGCAAAACATGAATCAAAGCATCCGTGATTTTGTCCGGGATGCCGGACAGTCCGATGACCTGACCATGCTGTGCCTGCATTATATCGGTAAAAATACGGAGGTTCTCTGAAATGAAAACATTCAGCAAGATTAATAAAATACCGTGCACCACGGTTGAAGGCCCCTTCACGGAGGGCTGTATCGTTCTTGAGGGAGGCGGTTGGCGCGGCCTTTATACTTCCGGCGTTTTGGATGCGCTTATGCAGAACGGGATTCTCATGCGCACTACAATAGGGGTGTCCGCCGGAGCCCTTAACGGAATAGGTTATGTCACCGGACAGGCGGGACTGACGGCCCGCATTAATCTCTCTCACAGAAATGACAGAAAATACGTGGGCGCCGGAGCGTTTATTCGCGAAAAAAGCATCATGGGACTTCATTATCTTTTTGATGAAATAATGCCGAAAATGAATGTGGATTTCGAGCGCTTCTATGATAAAAAGAAAGAATACCACGCCGTGGCCACCTCGCTTGAAAAAGGAAAGCCCGTCTACTTCAGCAAAAATCATCCCGATATAACGAAGGCGATCATTGCCTCTGCTTCAGTGCCTTTCCTTTCAAAGCCCACCGTGATCAAAGGAGAACACTATCTGGACGGCGGGTGCTATGTCAGTATCGGATACGGCAAAGCAATCAAAGACGGACATAAAAAGATCATCGTCGTGCGGACCCAGGAACTTTCATTCAGAAAACCCTACAAAAAGCCTTCGAAACTTATAGGGCTTATGTACGGAAAATACCCCGCATTTGCGAAATGTCTGGCACAGTCCGGCCTGCGCTACAACAGGCTTCTCGATCAGATCGATCAGGATGCCGACGCCGGCCGTGTTTTCGTGCTTGCCCCGAACGAACCCGTCACGGTCTCCCTCTTCGAGAAAGATGTGGGAAAACTCGGCGAACTGTATTTTAAGGGATATCATGAAACGCTTGAGAAAATACCTGCGCTTAAAAACTACCTGTCTCTTCCTTAAAGATCCGCCGCGATCTTAACGACCGGATCGGATCTTTAATTATGATATATTCCCAAGCACTTCTCCTACGTCCCCATCAATACAGATTGACCTGTTTTCGATCTCTGACGGGCAGAAAGCCTCCCCGCGGTTCAGGCACGCATACACCGCCTTTTCATTTGACATTGTCATCTGCCAGAAAGGATATTTTACGATCACAGGCGTGTTCGCTCCGACACCAAGCTCCAGATAAAGCACATGGAGTCTTTCATGTCTTTTTAAGAAATCCGAATACGCCGCCGAAGCCCTGTGCCAGCCCTCGTCTTCAACAAAAGAAGCCTCCGCTCTGAGGTTCATCTTTACATTACCGCCGCCATCCGGACATTTAGGAATCAGCGTCGTCGGAATACGCATAAGAATCTCTCCATCCTCCGGTACCGCAAACTCACCTTTGCCGTCTTTTACAAAACCCTGGGCTTGCATCGCCTTCATTACCCACTCTTCGTTATCATAGGTTTTCCGAATTGCAGGATCCGCGCTTTGGAACAGGCCATAGTCGCCCTGGGTATAAAACAGTCTCTTTTTATCAAAACCCGCTTTATGAAACTGATGATCCACATTCGTCGTTATTACAAAATAGTTCTTATCCTTTACCAGTTCAAACAGTTCCCCGTACACCGGCTTCGGGGCGTCAATATACCTGTTGAAATAGATATGCCTTGCCCACCATGCCCAGTGCGTTTCATCATCCGGAAACGGATAAAATCCGCCGTAATATATATCCCTGATCCCATATTTCCCTGCAAAATCAAAAAAATACTTCTCAAAACGCTCGCCGCTGTAAGTAAGTCCCGCGGAGGCGGAAAGTCCGGCCCCCGCTCCGATTACTATGGCATCTGCCGTCTCTATTTCTTTTTTAAGCCCGGCAATCCGCTCATCCCTTGCGCCTTTGCCATACGAAATATTTCCGCCAAAGCGCCTCGCGGCGCTTATTCCTTTTCTGATGGATTCTTCATATCCGTTAGGCATCTCACGAAAGAAGTCTTTCGTAGATCTCCCTGTCTTCATCTTTGAAAACATTAAAGACTACCCTTTCCATCTGTCCTTCATGTCCCGGAAGCCATCTCTGCACCGTTTCCACGGCTATCTCAGCCGCCCGTTCATTCGGAAAATGAAACAATCCCGTTGAAATACAGCAGAAAGCCACGCTCCTGAGGCCGTTCTCCAGACACATATCCAGTGTATTTTTATAACAGTCCGCCAGATCATTTTCAAGCTCCGGCGTCAGCTTATACCGCACAATCGGCCCCACAATATGAATCACCTTATTTGCCGGAAGATTATATGCATCCGTCAGCATCGGCACTGCCGTCGGCTGCTCATAACTGCTGCCGTACTTCATCCTCAGCATGTTCATCTGCCTGCTGCACTCTTCCCTCAGCTGAATCCCCGCAAATGAATGAATACAATTATCGATACAGGCATGCATCGGCACAAAGCATCCAAGCATCTGTGAGTTGGCCGCGTTTACGATTGCATCCACGGCAAGCCTCGTAATATCTCCCTGCCAAACAGAGATCCCGTCACGAATGACGGGGATATCCGAAAGCCGCACAATCCCCTTTTCCGCGGCTCTTGCCTTCAGGTATTCATCCTGCAAAGCCACTGCCTCCTCCGGCATTTTCTTCGGCATACGGATATTCATCAGCGACCGCAGAAGCCTCCGCTTCCCTTCCGCATCCTTCGGCGTCTCCAGATTTTTATATTCATCGGAATCAGCTTTGAATTCTTCCACAAGAAGATCCAGCCGCTGCTCCTGTGCTAAATTCTCTTTCATTGGGTGTACCACCTTGTTGAAAACGACTCCTCTCGAAGTCCCGTAAATATGGTTTATTTTAAAAAATCCCAACGGGATTTACGGCAAAAGCCTTTCTTTCCACTCATCTTCTTTAAACCCGGTCAGCACAAAGCCGTCACCCGCAAGCAACGGCCGTTTCACAAGCATCCCGTCTGAAGCCAGAATCACAAACTGCTCGTCTTCGCTCATGTTTGACAGTTTTTTTGACAATTGCAGTTCGCGGTACTGAATTCCGCTTGTATTAAAAAACCTTTTCAGCGGCAGCCCGCTGATTGAATAATACTCCCGTATCGTTTTTTCATCCGGATGGTTTTCTTTAATATCGATTTCAGTGTATTCAATATTGTTTTCATCCAGCCATTTCAAAGCTTTTTTACAGGTGCTGCATCGATTATAACAATAAATCTTTATCATAAATATATCTCCTTTCTTTGTTTTCCCTCTATTCTTTTTTCCGCATACTTCAAAACGGCGTTCATCAATATCGCCAGCCCGGCGGCAAGCAGACTTCCCCAAAGGATTTTGGCGATATTCATCGTCCGAAGGCCGTCAAACAACAGATCGCCCAGTCCGCCTGCGTTTATTGCCGAGGCGATCGTTCCGATACCTATCGTCGAAACCACTGCCAGACGTATGCCCGCAAACAAAGCGCTCTTTGCCAGCGGAATCTGTATCTTCCATAAAAGCTGCATATCGGACATGCCTATCCCTCTTGCCGCTTCGACTACCGCCGGTTCCACCTCCCGAAGTCCGGTCAGAAAATTTCGCAGCAGCAAATACTGATTGTAAAAAACAAGGACGATCACGGCCGTGTCTTTCCCGAGTCCCGTCGCGGGTATAAGCAGAACGAACAGTGCCAGCGACGGCACGGAATAAACTATTGAAAAGACATGCAGCAGGATCTCACCGACCGCTTTTACTTTCATTGACAGCACGGTAAGAGCCGCCGCCACAGCCACCGAAATCGCCAGCGTGACAAGCAGCAGTTCGATATGTTCCAGAAAGGGCGTAATTATTTTCTCAGGATGTTTTATCAGAAATTCAATCACTCTTTTATATCTCCCGTCCGTAAATTACCGCTCCAGAATTCCTCCTGCTCCCTGGCCGAACTTATCAGCATATCCACAAACGGATCCGCGGGATGTTTCACGATTCTTTCCGGCGTATCGAATTGCAGAAGTCTTCCTTCGTTCATGATCATGACGCGATGCCCCAGTTTGAAAGCTTCATTGATATCGTGCGTTACCAGAAGAAATGTCTTTTTAGTTCCGTCATGAATCCGTTTTAATTCATTTTGCAGATTTAGCCTTGTAATGGCGTCAATGGCGCCGAACGGCTCGTCAAGCAGCATGATCTTCGGATCGGTGGCAAGCGCCCGCGCAAGACCTATCCTCTGCTGCTGTCCGCCTGAAAGCTGCGACGGAAAACGGCCCCGGAACTGATCCGGGTCCAGTCCGACCAGTTTTAAAAGCTCCGTTACCCTTGTCTTTGTTCTTTCCGGTTCCCATTTAAGGATCTTGGGTATCGCCGCGATATTGTACTCTACCGTCATATGCGGGAACAGGCCGACCTGCTGGATCACATATCCCATTCTTCTGCGGACGGTTACGGGGTCAATCGTGCTGATATCTTCCCCGAAAAGAAAAACTTTTCCCTTTGTCGGCTCGATCAGCCGGTTCGTCATTTTCAAAAGAGTGGTCTTGCCGCAGCCGGACGAACCGAGGATCGTAACAAATTCTCCTTCCTCGATTTCCGCCTGCACGTGATCCACCGACCACTGCGTATTTCCTTTGAATTTCTTGCAAATATCCTGATAAATGATCGCCGGCATAAAGGTAATCCTTTCTCCTACACATATTTATATGGCATGACTTTCCTGCTGATACGGTCAAATAAAAGACCGCACAGCAAAGAGAGCACAGCTACCGCTATGCCTCCTATCAGCAAAAGATCCATCCTGTTGAGTCCCAGTCCCGTGAAAATAATCTCTCCCAGACCTCCTGCTCCGATTTTTGCTGCCAGCGTCGCGCTGGCGATAACTTCTATCATTGCCGTGCGCAGTCCTGCCAAAATCATCGGCATTGCCTGAGGAACCCGCACTTTCCAAAGAATCTGTTTCCGATCCATCCCGATGCCTTGCGCGCATTCCGCCATAAAAGCCGGAACTCCCCTGAAGCCTACTATGGTATTAAGCAGGATGGGAGGAACTGCCAGAATCGTCAGCGCCGTCACTGCGGGCGCAACGCCCGTTCCCATGACCGGAATCAGCAAAATCAGAAGTGCCAGCGACGGTATGACTCTGAGCACCTGAAAAGGTCCCGATATCCATTTTTCACTTTTCAAGGCCCGTGACGCGGCATATCCGCACAGAATCCCTATCACTGCGGCAATCGCCAGCGCTAAAAAGCTTATAAGCAGATGATCCCGTACCTGTATCAGTATATCTGCCGTATTCTGTTGCAGATAATCCAGCATTTTTTCCGTCATTTAATAGAATCCCAATACTCAGCCGCCACATCCTCGTATTCTTCGCCGTCCACATCGACTTTTGCGTTCAATCCGGTAATTGTTGCGGTATCCAATGTTTTATTGACTTTATTCAGAGCTTCTTCTATGACAGGATTTTCTTCCAGCACTGATTTTCGCACGACCGGAGCCAGATTGTACGGCGGCCAGCATTGTTTGTCATCTTCAAGCAGAACAAACTTATCTGTCTCGGAAAGACGCCCTTCCGTCGTGTACGCCGGTGAAACGTCCGCCTCGTCATTTTCCACTACCTGGTATTTCAGACCGTTGTCATAAACTTTTGAGGATTTCCATTCGAAAGGACCGTAAACCTTTTCAAGGCCGGGCAGTCCGTCTTCCCGCTCGTCAAATTCGCCCTGTGAGGCAAACCGCAGGTCCGAAGCATGTTTTTGAAGCTCAGTGATATTCGTAATCCCGTATTCATCAGATGCTTTTTTACTGATAAACAGGCCCTGCCCGTCATTGGCTTTGGCATAATCCAGCCAGATCAGGTCAAATTCTTTTTCATAAGCTTCTTTTACCGTCTGATAGACCTCTTCCGGATCGGTTATCGGATCCATTTGCAAAACGGCTATCAGGCCGGTGCCTGTATACTCCGGATACAGATCGATCTCGTCATTCACAATGCCGGTATGGATCACGGAAGACGCCACATCCATAACCCGTTCCACTTTAAATCCCGCATCCTCCAGCGCCAGGGCATAAAGCTCCGCCACGATCTCGTTTTCCGTGAAATCCTTGGAGCCCACGCGCAAAGTAATTTCCGCGGTGACGGACGTTGTATCTTCGCCGGATGTCTCCGATCCTCCGGACGCTCCGCATCCGGCTATTGACAGTACCAGTACGCCCGCTAAAATACAGGCAATTATTGTTTTATTTTTTTTCATGCTTGATTCGCCTTTCTCATTTCATTTCTTTCGCGCCGATTCTTCGTATAATGGCATCAGCCGGACATTTTTCAAAACAGCGACCGCAATGCAGGCAGTTTTCCTGTATGATCTCATACGGGTTTCCTTCCCTGATCGCCCCTTGCGGACAGCTTTGCGCACAGACTCCGCACCCGATGCATTTTCCCGTAATTTCGAAGCCCTTTTTCTGAAATTCTTTTTTCCCAAAAGAAAACGGAAGCCTGACTATCGGATGCTCCGCCAGGCAGAAGTATTCGCCCTCGCCTTCGTACAGGCAGAAGACTTCCAGTATTTCCCTGCTTTCTCCCGGGTAAACGTCGTTCATGGACGGATTTTTCTCAAAAATCTCGTCCAGTCTTTCATGCCCGATATTTTTCACTTTTCCCCATAAGCGAACGGTTTCCCAATCATGATTGAGCCCGGTCACCGCAACATGCCCGGTATTCATCAGTTCCAAATAAAAATCCTTGCCGCGGGCAGTCAGAAAATACAGCTTTTCATTCCCGACCAGCATAGTATCGATAATACGTATGCGCGGCGTGCCGTCTTCTGCCACCGTTGCCATCGACGTATCCTTTATCTCCCTGAGCTTCTCAAAATAATCCTGCACATTCACAAATCAATCATCCTTTCAGGCATTTATTCGAATTACATAATGCTTTTGTTATCATTTTTAGCAAATATTATAACATGCAGAACAAACGCGTTCAATTCATCCATTCTTCCCTTCGTCAGGCAGTCTATCATTCTTGTTCGAAACTGTCGCCTTGATTGCCCCTGAGCAATGAATCCTTACGACACGATTTTCATCTGTTTCTGACAGTTTTCGCAGCTCATCCAAATAAGGCCTGACATACTCCGGCCTGCGTATGCCTATAACGCGGAAGATCTCCGGCGCCTCCATCCTTACCTTGTCATCCGCATCATACAACAGTTTCTCGAATATAGGCATATGTTTTTCATAAATATCCGGTGTGTTCACAGCGATGTTTTCCGATGCCCAGATGAAATTCAGGCGAACCCTCGCATCTTCATCTGTTGCAAAGCGGAACAGTCCCTCCCAGTATTGTTCGACCGCAGAGAAATTTCCCCTTCCAATCCTGCCCAGAGCATTGACGGCACGTTCCCTTAAAAGCGGCACATCGCTGTCACAAAAAGCCGCAACAGCCGGAACACACTTTTCAACGGAAGCCGGAAACGCAAGTCCCATTTCGCCGAGAAGCCAGAGTGCTTTGGCCTGTATTTTTACAGACTCATAGTCCAGAAGAGAAAAAATATAAGGTATGTTTTCTTCCCATTTGTTCCTGGATTTTGTTAATAATCCAAGTTCTTTATAAAGTTCTGATTCGCTCAATCTATAACCACCTCAAACAACTGCGTTTCTTCAATGAACATATCACAGAGAGCGACAATCCTTTCGAAAAAGAGACCGATATGCGTTCACGCATTTATCTGCCTTTTTTCAAACCGGAGAAGGAGGGATTTAAGCGAGTAACGAGCCGAATGGATCGAGCCAAAGCAGCCGCGGGAGCTTGCTCACGAAAGGCTGTTTTGGCGAAGAGACATATGGCGACAGACGGTATGAGCATGAAGCGAAGCGGAATGCGAATGCCGGCTCGTTACGAGCTTAACTAAGCGAAGCGACTGCCGACTCGTTACGAGCTTAACTAAGCGAAGCGAATGCCGGCTCGTTACGAGCTTAACTAAGCGAAGCGACTGCCGGCTCGTTACGAGCT
>CAYMCZ010000003.1:183265-202708 GCA_964389285.1 uncultured Lachnospiraceae bacterium
TGCCGGCTCGTTACGAGCTTAACTAAGCGAAGCGACTGCCGGCTCGTTACGAGCTGCGGCAGGCTTTGCCTGCCTCGAAGCCCACAGGGCTTCGTCAAAAGAAAAGCACGACATGTACTTGCACAATGTCGCGCTTTCTTTTGACGGAGAAGGAGGGATTTGAAGGACCTCCCGATCTCCGGAACCCCTGTAAAATAAGGGCTCCGTAACGTCATCAAAGCAAAAACGTCTTCAAATGTCTTCAAAATCGTTTTTCCATATGGCAGCTGCCTATACCGCATTATATAATCGCAGCCATATAGTACGGAAGGTATATCGTTTCGCCATCTCGCTTTATATCACCGTCGTGAAGTACATATTGAAGTCCTACACGGTTAGAAAATTTCTTTTTGAAATTCTGCAGGGATTTTATGGCAAACGTCTTTCCGGATTTAGCTTCTACAGGAATTACCTTCCTGTCCTTTCTGATCAGAAAGTCGATCTCCATTACCGGTTTTCCATTATCATTATATTCAACATAAAAGAGAATCTTATGACCGTTACTTCGAAGACATTGGGCCACTACATTCTCCACGAACATTCCTTCATTGATATGAAGTTTATCCGTAAGTATTGCCTTGTAGAAAGCATTATCCATATAGGAGCCGTCCCCGAAACTTAAGTTTATCAGGAGTCCGGTATCAAGCAGATAACACTTGAACCGTTCATCGTCCATGCTAAGGGTCAGCGCAGGACTTGGATCCGTAACATTCCTTGCCACATTCACGATCATAGCTTCTGAAAGCCAGTTAAGCGGCCCGCTGTACTCGCGGTATCTGGCATTTTTATTAACATGCGCGAGTTTAAACGTACTGCTTTTTTCATGTTTTGACAATTCTGATGGAATATTTTCCAGAATGTTTCCGACATAGGTACTGTTTTCTTCTTCCTGATTCTTGATGTCGTTTCTGTACAGGGCAAGTATTTCTTTTTTGACAAAGTCTACTTTTTCAAAATCCTTCTCCCTACAGTAACTTACAACCGCCTGCGGCATTCCTCCCACACACATATATTCCCTGAATTTACGAAAGATGTCTTTATGCACCTTCCCTAGTGGTTTGAGATTTTCATAACTATAACGCATGAACGGCATTGTTATCTCGTCGCCCATAGCCATAAGAAACTCCTCAAAATCCAGCGGGAACATCTCTATGGCATATTCCTCCGACGGAATCAGGATCTCTGCCTTCCTGCTCTTTTTCGTTATCCCGGCAAGAGAGCCCGTTTCGATAAAATCATATCTTCCATCCGCCAGCAGGGTTTTTAAAGCCTGCCTTGCCAGTGGATAGAGCTGGATCTCGTCCAGAATGATCAGAGATTCCCGTTTAAAAAGTTTAATGCCGTACTGCATCTGAATAACATTATAAAAATAATCCAGATCCAGCAGACTGTTTACAAACAAATCACGGATCGTATCATTTGCGGACTGGAAATTTATCGTAATAAAAGACCTGTATTCGTTATGGCCTAAGTCTTCCGCTATCGTGGTTTTTCCAACACGACGCGCGCCTTTTATGAACAATGCATATTCAGGCGCATATTCTTTCTTCCACTTAAGCAATTCATCATAAAGCTTTCTTTTCAGCTTGATCTCTTGCATATTGCTTCCTTTCACAAAACCTCCATTGCTTCACAATAAAAATATCACAAAATCGCCAGTTTGTAAACGAATTATATCACATTATCTCCAGCCAAACAAAAACCCGGACATGCGCCGGGTTCTTGTTGATAACTCAATTTAAATATTCAGCCTCTCAGATTTTTTACTGATAATCCCTTCAACAGGTGTCCTCTGGGGGTTGCTCTTCCTGTGCAAAATCAGTACTTTCCATAACGTCTTCTTGCGAACATCGCTGCACCAATTCCCAGTACCGATATTGCGGCCAGGGCCATCCATGTTCCCATGGAATTCGGATCACCGGTATTTGCCGCAGTCTTTCCGGATCCGTTGGACGGTGTTTTTGTCGGCGCAGGCGTCGGCGTCTTTGTCGGCTCTGTCGCTGCCTGCACTTCGAACTCTGTCCCACAGGAACCATCCGTATACAGGAACTCGATGGTATGTTTGCCGACGGCCAACTTGTCGATCAGTTTCGATTTCAGCGTTACGATGGTGCTGCCGGATTTAGAATCGTACAAGGATACGGCAACGTTGTTGTTGTCGATCTTAATACTGGTGAACTTGCTGTAATCTCCGTTTGTCTTAAAGGTCAGACCGTCTTTGCCTCCTTTCTGAACCTTCGCGTTTGCGCCTTCGATCACGTTATAGATGTTTTTCCACTGCGCATAGAGTGTGACTTCCAGATCCTGTACCTCGCCCTTATCGGAGATGGAAGTGCCGGATCCGTCTGCCGCGGTATTCCATCCGGTGAAATAATATCCGGATCTGGTATACGTATTGGCCGGCAGCGCTGCCTTTTCTCCCTCATAATACTAGAAATCGGCCATTTCTCCCTGGCCGCTGTTGGCGTCAAAACGGATCGTCAGTTTCCCGAGTTCCGTATAGGTGTAGGTATATGTCGGATTATCCTTGATTTCGGTTTCCGTATCCGGTGTTTTATCCCAGCTTCCCGCTTTATAGTGCTCTTCCGGTTCGTTTCCGACCGCCGGAATGTCTTCCGGTTTCAGTGCTAATGCCAGATCTTCATTCTCGTAACGGGAAAGGGTAACGGTTTTATCCGCTGTCGTTTTATCATCCCACGCGCCGTTTTTGACTTTGAATGTCACTTTATAAGAGAGCAGCTTCGCTGTGATCGTGGATGTCACGCAGGCCGCTTCAGAATCGTTATGATTCTCATCCCCCGCAGCCTTGTACCATACATAGTAAGTATCGGGATCAGCCGCTTCGGGAACGTTTGTGCCCCAGCCGTCCGCCGGGGCGGTCTTGTCGTCCGTACCGAAAGCGTACTGCATCGTACCGCCATACGCAGTGCCTTCGCTGACCAGCTTCTGCGCCTTTCCGCTCCAGGACAGGTCTTTGCCTTCCGGCGCGACAGTCACGGACGCGTCCGCTTTATTCACGGTTACGGTCACTTTGCATTCCGCTGCAGCGTATATATCGGTATCTTCCGGCGTGAACACGACGTCATATTCCGTTTTATCACTGTCAGAAACAGCAGGCGCTTTTGTGCTGTCCTTCCAGGCAAAGGTGCCCGGTACGTTAGCTTCCCCGCCGGAAAGCGTGCTGTTTTTCAGTGTCTGTCCGTAGGTGATCGCGGATGCAGAAGGCGCTTTATTGATCTGCGCCGCAGTCTTCGTGATCGTGAATGCAGCGCTTGCTGTTTTTTCACCCCAGGTTATTTTTGTCACATAGTTCCCCGCTGCAGAAGGCGCGCCGGAGAGCTTATTGCCATCCGGTTCCGTGCTTCCTTCGCCGGCGGATTTGTAATATACGATCTCCGGTTCTTCTTCCAGGTTCGGGATATCGGCTTGATAACCGCTGATTGTCGCTTCCTTTGCGGACCCGTCACAGGTAAGATCTTCCGGGGCTTTCAGCGTAACGGTTATGCCGTTCTCGTGATAACCGGACGGGCAGTTTTCCGCACTGCAGGCGGCTGTAATGCTCTTTCCGTCTTCCGAAAGCGCATAAACGAACGAATGGCCGTTCGCGTTTCCTTCCGTCGTACCGCAGATACTGCAGGTCTTCGGTTCCGTACAGGTCGCGACATGCCACACATGATCGCCCGTTGTCGGGATCGGGATTTCCCTCAGACCAGAAGCATAGTCAGTGGCATTGTCGCCATTGTCCTGTTCGCAAAACACATACAGTTTATCGCCCGCATCCATCTTGCCGGCCGTGTTTATTACAACTTCGCCGTCTGTTTCGTTTACCGCGGCGATCTTGCCGTATTTTTTAATTGTCCCTCCGGAGCTGTCTGTGACAATCGCGGAGATATAATTACCTGCTGCTCCTCTATATTTTACGGTGACCGCTCCGGATCCACTGTCGTAACTGCCTGCGCAATAGCTGACGTTAAAGCCAGGCGCAAGGCCTTTCAGCGTTACTTTCCATTCATTATTGCTATTGGTTCCGATTTCCGAAAGAGCGTCGGCGCCTCCGGCGCCGGAAGATTTGCCGCCTGCGGCGGCAGATGTGAAGAGGACAGATGACAGATTTAAATAAAAAGCGGGACGCACCCCGAGCTCATTAATGCCGACAGTGCCTCCATTGCTGTTGACACCGCCCTTGCCGTCGACGTACGCCGTCCCGGAATCACTGTCGCCGGGCGACCGCAGCCACCAGAAGCTGGACGGCCTGCCGGTATTGGCCGGATCCGCCTTACGCAACTCGCTGTTCACATTGTTTGCTTCTGCGACAGAAAGCGGCCACAGAAGAGCGTTCACGGAATCTCCGCTGATATCATTTTCGTTGTGTCCCTCTACGCCGTAATCGGGATTCCCGCCTGTGAGTGTACGGGATGAGACAGCCGCCTGCTCCTGAGATGTAAATCCACTTGCGATCGCATCAACTTTTGTTTTCAGCGTACTGGTCCCGTAAGCATTGCTGCTTGTATTTGGATCATACTCCGTATGTCCCAGGTTTTCCTTCGCGAGTAATGTTGCACTGCTGCCGTCATGCCCGATCACATACCAGCTCTGCCCGCCGTATTTCAGTACCTGCGCTTCGGGTGAATTTGCGTTCTTTGCAAGCGCCCCGGCGCCCATAGACATCGCGGCATCCCCGCTGTCCGCGTAAGCCGTCACCGAGGCTTTCGGCACGCCAAGAAGCGTTGCCGCCGCCAGCAGCACAGCCGCGGCCAGGCTTATAATCCTTTTTCTCTTCATTGTTGCTGTCCTCCTTTAATCTTCACATCTTATCTTTTCTTCAATAATAAAGCTGCCTTTCTGTTTTGTCATCACCCGAAAAGGTGGTTTTCTCTTCAGAACAACGTAGATTATCGCAGTGTAAGTGCCGGATTTGTGAGCATAGCCCGGATCGTGGCCTTGTAATCATCTATATCCATGATCCTTGTTATCGTTGTGATCCGGTTTCCGGCATCCTTGCTGGAAGCACCGCAGTGATATACTTTCATGTCCTTTGTTCCCTCATCCAAAACGATATACCGGTCATGAGCCTGATGCAGCGATTGAAGGAATGTTACGTTTCTGCCAGGGTTTTCTGTCAGGAAATCCTGATACTCTGTCAATGTCAGACGAGGACGCGCTTTATTGTCACTGATGATCGCGATTTTAACAGCAGCTTTCGCATGCGCAAGATGCTGAAGCGTTTTTACGCCGATGTAATTATCGACGATGGCGATTTTTCGTTTTGCCCTGCGGTAAATCTTCTGATAGGCGGCATCTGCCTTGAAGGGTTCACCGTCAAGGATCAGGATCTCTTCGTTGCTCAACCCTTGATTGAAGAGCTTCATGAAATCAGACAGGTCAGCTTTTGTGACCATATTCTCTTCGATCTTTTGAATGGCGATTGTGTTTTCACTCGTTCTTCAGCCAGTTTTAACAAATCTTTGTTTGTGAGCAACGCCTGATTCTCGGAAATATAGTCTTTCATGTGTTTGAATAGCTTAATCAGAGCCTTGCTCTGCGTTACTGCCAGATCGCCTTTTAGAACAGTCATAAGCATGTATATACCTTGCTCTGTGTAAGCATAGGGCAGTGTTCTGCTCATAGGGCTGATATTTGCGGCGTAATTTTTACGCCGCAAATCTGTGACTTCTTCTTTTGTAAGCTGGAATCGGAATTCGTCATCAAAACGCTCTTCATTATTTTTTACTTGCTTGTTAAAGCCTTTATGATCATATCCATATATCTCTGCAAGATCTGTGTCCAGCATCACCTGCTGTCCGCGAATGATATAGATCTTGCTGCGAAGTGTATTCTCATCAACAATCATGATTTCGGTATTTTCATTTGACATATATTCAGCTCTCCATTTAATAATCCGGATTGATCCTTATTCTGCCGTCAAGCAGGCGCGGTGTATTCTGAAAACTGAGTTCCGCCTGTTCGATCTTTGCCTTGAAGTCCGCTAAGAGCTTCTGGATCTCTTTATCGGTATCATCGCCAAACTTAGATAACGCCTTGTTGTATAAATACTTGTTGTGCTCCCATTTTATTAGAGCGTCCTGGATGAAGACGGAGGTAACCTTGAACGAAACCAGGGAGGCCTCTTTTTCTTTTACGATATCCGCATCGGAGTATTCTACCCGGAAAAGCTTTGCAAGTCTCTTTTCAACAACAAGTCTCAAAGAATCGTTCGTGATGTGGTTATCTTCATCTCGTTCGCCGGTCAGTTGAATGATTCCTTCTTTGCACAGGGTGATCAGAAGCCCTGTGACATCACCTTCGGTTTCAAGACAGAACAAATGATCATCTGAACCGGCAAGAGCATACAAACTTATTGAAAGTGCATCCGCGATCTTGGCCAGCTGTTCCGGGCCAGGAACCATTTTGTCTGTCTCATATTTTCGGATTGATACCGGATGTATTCCGCTTAATTCCGCGAGTCGAAGCTGCGTGATCCCGATAGATTTTCTTCGATATCTGATTTTTTCTCCAATAGTCATATCTGATGCTCTCCATTTCTTTTGTTTGAACCAGCTGATTCTACTATAAACCATAGGAAGTAGCGATTCAACTATTATTTTCACAAAAACCAATTTTGCACTCTTGGCAAATAGCGTACACACTATGTATAATATTAACATAGCTATGTCGCTACTTTACAATTATGTCGTTACAGAAAATCCATTAACCATTATCTGGATTTCGTCCACACCAGAGATATGGAAAGGTAAATAAAAAGCTCAAAAACTGAATAGCGGCCATCCGCTACTCACCTCGGGGAAGTCATCGCCAGGACTTACGTATTCGTAACGAGCGGACCAAGGGGATGAAGAAAACGATGAAAGAGAAAGACTCTTAGCTACAGCGCCGAGCAGGGTGCCTGTAGCCGGACCCGGATGAAGGAACCCCGCAGCAAATAACGAATCAGGCAAAAAAGCAATTCATATAACAGGGAGGATCTATGGAAGAAAAAAGAAAAGAAGAATTGTTAAACAATCAAACGTTAAAACAGGATTTGAACGGACTGGAAGTCCTGTCAATGACGGAGCTCTATGACAACGCATACAAGCCGCGTATGCCGGTGATCGACGGCCTGCTGAACTGCGGGCTGTATATTTTCTCCGGTGCGCCAAAGATCGGGAAGTCATTTCTGGTACTGCAGTTGGCATACAGTATCGCGACCGGCCAGCCGATCTGGGATTATCCGGTGCGTCAGGGAGATGTCCTCTATCTGGCACTTGAGGATAATTACAGCCGCCTGCAGGAACGACTCTCCCGGATGTTTGGCGAAAACGCGACAGATAATCTGTATCTGGCAGTACGGTCAAAAAAGATTCAGGAAGGGCTAGTGTCGCAGATCGAGGATTTTGTAAAGAATCATCCTGATATGAGGCTGGTCATTATCGATACGCTGCAGAAGATCCGGGAAGGGCAGGACGACCGTTTCAGTTACGCGAACGACTATGACAACATTTCAAAGCTGAAACAGTTCAGCGACGGAAATGCTGTTTGCATCCTGGTCGTTCATCATACCAGAAAGCTGGAATCATCTGACAGCTTTGAGATGATCTCCGGCACGAACGGCCTGCTGGGCGCCGCCGACGCAGCGTTTGTCCTGCGCAAAGACAAACGCACGGCGGATACGGCGGTTCTGGATATTGTGGGACGTGACCAGCCTGACCAGCAGCTGACGCTTAAGAGAAATCTTGAAACCTGTCTCTGGTCAAAAGAAAAAGAGGAAGTACAGATGCTTCCGGAAAAGGAAAATCCGATTCTTGCGTTGATTGCTGACTTTATCAAAGATCGTGAGAACGCATGGGAAGGAAGCGCCAGCGAGCTTATTGAGGAGTGCCCGGGGCTTGATGGATTGATCAGGCCAAATAAGCTTACAAGAAAGCTGAATATCAACTGCGGCCTTCTGCTCCGGAAATATAATTTGCTGTATCTTCCGGGTGAACGGACACGGGAAAAGAGGACATTTACACTCGTCAGAAACACTGAATATACAGAATCCGTGACGATCAATGACGATTGTGACGATACTTAACACACCTGGTATCGTCATAGATTTTATCGTCACAATCGTCACAAATGTCTTCAAAATTTCAAGTCGTTTCAAGGCAAAAAAATCACGCGAACCCTTATAGAATAAGGCTTCGCGTAACTTTTTAACCAACGGAGAAGGAGGGATTTGAATTGGGTTCCCGCCTCAAAGTGCCTGTAAATACGGCATTTCCGTTGTGAAGCTTTCATTTAGAATAACAGATTGGTCCAAGATATAACTCAAAGAGTATGTCGCCACATCCTCTTGAGATCCTTTGATTCTTGGAAAAAGGTGTGCCAATAATGAGTACGCCATATAGCCCCCAATACAAATGAATTCTATTAATCAGATTATAACTTCAGTTACTATTCCCGACGGGAATATAAACCATTTTCAAAGGAATCATTTTTTGATACTTTTCATCCAGATCATCATAGTATTTCAAGATAAGCTCTACTAATTCTGTACCGTTGATTCCTCGAATAATAGGTGTACTGTCGAGATACTTCCGGGCATTCTTTGTATAATTCGATAAGGTGATAAATAGTCCGTAATCGCCTTCACGCATTGCGCCTTTGAGTGACTGAATCGTTGATTCCTTGATATCACTATCCTGGCTTTTTACCTGGACCAGAATACGAGGCGGCAATTCGTCTTTATATGCGGTAATATCAATTCCACTGTCGCCGCCTTGTGGTGAAACCGTTGTTCTGTAGCCCATAGCCTGCAGTAAATTCGCAACAAATTCTTCAAGTGCATAACCTTTCAGGTTGCGACTAAGCTCCTTCAGCACAAAGTCTTTCGTGCTTTCTATTATATCTTCGGCTGTCGCCCCGACAGTTGGATCTTCACCGGCGGACGTTGCCGTATGCTTAAAGCCCTTTTCAAGTGCAGACAAAAACTCATCTGCATAATTCTTCACTGCAAAAAATGTCATAGCGGATCCTATTTCATATAAAGCACCTTGAGTGAATACTGTACGGGGGAGACTCTTTAGCCATTTCACCGTTCTGGTTTGAACATATTCAGGCTGTGCGGCATCATAAACATAATCACCGGTTACTTCTCCAATATTGATCATTCGATCACTCTTGGATGGAAAAACAATATAGTCTCCACTTTGGACCTCGTGACAGAAACGGTATAACATGCCCGATCCTGTAGGAATCGAACCTTTTTTAGCATCTGGATACACAGATTGATATCTGGCCTTAAAGGCATCCCGATTATCATCAATCATACTTAAATCGCCCATTTCACGCCAGCCAATAGCAATCTTGCCCTGCTTCAGAAACAGATTATCATCCTGAGTGTGTATGCCCCAAAGTCGTTTTTCACTGTCAACCATTTTCTATTCCTCTCTTCCTTGTTCCGATTCCTTCTTCCCGTACTCCATATTCGGTTCCTCCGCCATGCTATCGCGTATTACGTATGCTCTAAACCTAATCCCGATGCTTCATGCATTTTGGCAAAGACATAATTTGCCAGTTCTTCTTTCTAATCAATCTCCCAATGTCCGGATTTGCTGCTACCAACATAGTGAACATTCGTCATTCCTTTCAACCGGCGCGCCACTGTCTTCAAGCTAATACCAAGCTTTTCAGCTATTTCTGCTCTGGTAATCGTGGGCTCTGCCTGTATCACCTGGATTATCGCTTCTTCCATCCTTGTAAAAGATTGCTTCTTTTGGAGGTCATTTTGAGAGACTTTTTGGGGGTCATTTTGGGGGTCACTTTGAGAGTCAACAACGCCAAACCCCTCATGCATCCGGATCACCGTAGACAGATACACTCTTTCCTCAACAGTATCAAATTCCGGAGCAGGAGAGCCATTTGCTTTCAATGTTCTAAGAATCTTTGTAATACCTGTTCCCTGTTTCTCGGAAAGGTCGATCTCCTTGAACATTTCCCCGATTCTTCTGTTACGATACTTCCGGGATCGGATCTTCCCTGCAGCAAACTTCTCCATATCAATCCATCTGTCCGGGCCTGGATAGTTGATGACCTCGATCCGATCGGTATAAATGCGGACATTCACCGGAACATCATCCCGGTAGGACTTGTGGAAGACTGAATTGACCAGCACTTCCTCCAGGGCATTATACGGATAATTGAAGAACCTTTCTGCCTCTGCCTTGCCGGTGATCTTCACCACTTTTTCCGTGATTATATTTGTATTAATGTAATCCAGAACATCCTGAACCTGCTTCCAGATCGGACCGGTAAACAGTTTTTCCGTAAACTCGTCCGATCCTTCGGCTTCTTCTGTATGGAACCAGACCAGTTCGATCGTTGCTCCCGGAATATATTTCTCCGGATGCTCCGAGAACATAAGAACAGCAATATTCCGAAGCTCTATTCCGGTGTCGGTTTCATTCGCCACTTCAAGAGAAGTCAGAATATCCTCCATGGACATCTGATTGATGTTTGCCGCCAAAGAGCTGTCGCTGATCCGCAGGAAATCTTCCAGATATCCCCGCCGTATGCATGAAAGATCCGCTTTACGGTTCACACGGTCGTCAAACGGAATGGAATTGAACTTCTCATACAATTCAGCAATCTCATCTTTTTTTGCCGCAACCGTAAGCGATGCCGGACGGATCCAGTATTTCATGACACGATCCGCCTTCACTTTCGAATAGACATCGACCGGTGCCTGGTACGGTCCAGAATCTCCGGGAGAACATTTAAGATAAATGAGATGCGTGTCTTCATCCGGATAATTGACCACCTCAATTGACGGAATATATCGTGGTTCAATCCGATTGCAGTATTCAAATATCTGTTTCTGGATTGAGTCCAGCTGGTCCTTCGGCACGCCAACCGGAGGCAGAACCGGCATACCATCCTTTTCCGCAACACCGATTACAATATATCCGCCGTTTACATTCGAATAATCATTGGCAAATGCACAAATCGTGCAGATAGTTACACCCGGATTCCAGCCGGATTTATATTCAACTCTGTTTTGTTCTACAACCTTCCCGGAAAGGAGGGTTTCAATTTTTAGTGGTATCATATATACTCCATTGATATCCATTTTCATTAAAAATTACTGTTTATTGTTGCAAAGGATATTATCACAGATATAATGGCTGTTACTATAGCAACTATACTTTCAAGTCTGAGAAGACTATCTTTTCGTTTCCCTTTTGAAACATGCCATAAAGACATGCAAAAAATTATCGCGCCTTCTACCAAAAGAAATACATATATGCAAATCAGACAAAAATAAAAAATCTCCAATGCAGTGTTACTATGTCCAAAGCCCAAGAGGCAATGGCTATAAGTATAAATACAGATTGCTCCTAATGCTATTTTATGCAGTCCGTGGATTTCATATTTTTTTAATTTATGGGCTAAAACATGAAATAAAACATAACCTACAATGATTAGTATAATCGATATTGTCTTTGAAATCGGTACAGAAATAAAAGCTGGGTATATTCCTAAAACGATACCTATTAAAAAGCTTGAAATCAATCCTGTGCAAAAATAGATTGTTTTTTTCTGTTTTTTATAATCCTCATATTTCATCTATGGCTTCCTCACGCCGCCAATGCGTTTGCATTCACCCGCTCAATCACCTTACGGATTCCCATCCAAACCGCCAGATCCGTAAAGACTTCCACGACACTGCCCATGGCATTGAACGGTGCCTCCTGCAGCACTGACAAGTCTTTCATCATACCGTTATGAACAATGTATTCCACGATCTGATTCACGAAATAGATCTGCCTGCTGTCCAGGCTGGCATCATTCAGATATTCCGCGAAAGCTTCCTTTGCTGCATTCATGTCCAGGCCAACAATTTCCCGGACGAATTCGCCCATGGGCTTACTGCCGTATTCTGCTTCATAATCCTCTTTTGTACCGACCTCGCTCCAGAGAATTTCTTCGAGTGCTTTTACATCGGTTTCTGTCAGCGGAACGTTGTTCTTCAGCTTGTGAATCGCGACATGATCCTGGTGCTGACGAATATAATATTCTGCCTTTGCCTTGTAATTCTTCAGATCATCGTTTTCCAGCTCAGATTCTTTCCACTCCATCGACAGGATCTGGTCATCAAAATCCGTATCATAACGGATCTTTTTCTTCGGCAGATATTTCATCAGGTCGCGGAGATTTTCCCTGATATGTTCGAATTCATTGATTCCGGCATTTTCAACATAATCGGTATGCAGGATCTTATCGATCAGCTCTGACTGAACCATGATCTCAGGAATGTTGGCGACGCTTGCGATACCGGCTACTTTGGTGATCAGGTCATGCCTGGCTCTTGTATATTTCTTCCCCACAAGGTATGCCAGCTCAATGCCATACATCAACGCATCAAACCGAAGCGCCGTTGCATCGTCCGGCTCCGGCTCAATCAATGGAGCAAGCTCTTCCCGGACAAGCAGCGTATCCTCATATGTGAGGGCATTATAATTGTCCTTGTTTGCATAGAGATCCACGTATTTCAGATGTTGGCGGACAGCAAAGTTTTCCCTGTTGAGCTCCTGCACCTTTCCGGTCATGTGCTCTACAAGGGCATCTCTGTATGCTACAAGACGCTGTTCCTGCTGATACTGCAGATCCTGCAACTTATAGGCAATCTGGAATTCCAGATTGAAGATAGCTCCCTGAAGCGCAATCATATTCGCTGTCGGTTTTCCTTTGTTCATACGGAAGAATTCAAAGTTTCCGCAGAAATCAAAAATATAAAACTTATTCTTGTCTTCCCCATCTATAAGACCGGGGCAGAGCCTGGTCCCGCGGCCAATCATCTGCCAGAACTTGGCCTTGCTCATGACCTTCTTGAAAAAGACCAGGTTCAGGATCTCCGGCACATCGATTCCGGTATCAAGCATATCCACAGAAATGGCGATCTGCGGCAGCTTTTGCGGCTCTGAAAATTCATCAATCGCACTCTGTGCGTAGGTCATATAATTGTCTATAACCTTTGCATAGTTATTCAAATGCGGGTACTCTTTGTTAAAGACCTCCAGGACCTTTTCAGCATGATTGTGATTCTTGGCAAAGATAATGGTCTTTCCGAGTTTCGCGCCGTAATCGATCTTCAGTCCATGCTCCATCAGAATATTCAGGACCTCACGGATCGTGTCCTCATTGAAAATCCATTCATTCAGGGCGGAAGAAGCAATGCTCTCCGGAAGCTCACCGTTTTCATCTTCGAAGGTATCTTCATAGATCTGCTTGTCTTCCTCCGACAGATCATCATATACGATGCCCTGCTCGATGAATTTCAGCTGTGTTTCCACAGACATGAAATCGACCAGGTATCCGTCCTTGACAGCCTGCGCCAGATCATAGCCGTAAGTAGGAACGCCGTTTTCCAGTTCAAAAATCTCGTACGTATTCTTATCGATCTCATCCTTTGGCGTCGCTGTCAGGCCGACCAGAGGCGCGTCAAAGTAATTGAAGATATCCTGATATTTATTGTAGATGGACCGGTGCGCCTCATCGCAGATGATCAGGTCGAAATGCCCGCAGGTAAAGAGCTTGCCCTGGTCGTCTTCGACAGAATCAATGCAGTTCATCATGGTCTGATAGGTTGAGAATACACAATGGGCCGTGTAATTATCCTTTTCTTCCACCAGGTTCGTCACGGAGAGGTCCGGAAGAAGATTTACAAAATTTCGCTTGGCCTGTGTGACCAGCGAATTTCTGTCCGCCAAAAACAGAACGTCCCGGATCCAGCCCTGTTCCTGCAGCACTTTCACCAACGCAATGACGGTCCGCGTCTTGCCGGAACCGGTCGCCATGACCAGCAGCGCCTTACGGCGGTTCTTCTTTCCAAAACTGTCGCAGACGGCTTTGATCTCAGCTTCCTGATAATAACGCCCTGCGATACTCTTATCGACAACAACATAGGAGAGACTGGAACGCATCGCCTGAAGGTTGAAAAGTTTTTCCAGATCCCGCTTGGAATAAAGCACGGAACATCTGCGTTCCGGATACAGATTATCCTGGATTCTGGTTTCAAATCCATTGGTCAGGAAAATCACCGGGCGCCGGCCATGCTTTTTCTCCAGAATATCCGCATAAAGCTTTGCCTGCTGGCGGCCCTTTGCCACGTCTACACAGGTGCGCTTTGCTTCGATCACTGCCAAAGGCCTGCCGTCATCACCGTACAGCACATAATCGGCATATCCGACTCCTGACTGGTTCGGCATACCCTGCAGTTCTACTTCATTGATCCAGTTTTTACCTTCGATCCAACCGGCATCCTCCAGCATGGAATCAATATAGATCTTCCGGGTCTTATATTCAGAGATGTCCAGTGGCTTCGGAACATACGTCTGCTGCTGTTCTTCACGCCGTGCTGTCAATTCTTCTTTCAGTGCCGCATTTTCTTTGATCAGAGCTTCTAGATCGACTTCTGAAATGATCGGTTCCGGAGTGACCGGCTCCGGATCTTTCACTTCGGTAAGCGCCGGATCGAATTTTCTTTCTGTATATTCATCTCCATAGCAATAGGCGATGAAGTCCATAAAAATAAACAGATTTTCCAAACAGAGGAGCGCCTGATCTTTTGTTCCCTTTCTGCCCGTATACGCCGCCGTATTTCCCATCTTTCGGATGAAATCCATCCGGATCCAGAGACTGTTGTCCACAACATCACGGAATTCTTCCGTACTCATCAGGCTGACCAGCTTATCATCCCACGGCATGACCAGAGAACTGTCAACGGAATACATCCATTTGACAGCAAATTCCATTGCCCTCCGGCAATTGATGATCGATGCTGACACGTCAATCGGAAGGATCTTCTCTGCTGATATCGCTACATCAGCGAAGCTCTCGAATTTTTCTTCTGTTTTTAAGAAATCAAAGTTGGTCATCGCTTTCTATCTTATAACCTCATCTCTAAACAACTGTGAGAAATCAATATTAATTATCATAAACTCACAATTTGAACTTTTTCATCTGCATTGCCTTTATCATCTTGCCAGGCAGTTGTAATTCTAAACTTCCTCGCAGATCCCATATGAACAATTATGTTCTCATCAAAACTCTTATTCGGTTCAAGTACTTCAAAAGGCATTTTTGAATCAAGTATAATAATTTCAGCGTCCTTTTCAATTTCTGCTGTTACATTGAATACAGTAGTATTTCCAGAATTCCATATTCTCAGTTTCCAACTATTCTTCGCTATATTAATCACCCTTGCTTCTACACAAGAGCTCTCTGCCTCTCTCTTCTCTTTTGTGATTTTATCGAGTTCATACTGTTTAATATGTAACTCAATCTGATTAAGTTGATTCTGAATCTTTTGCGTCTTTGCCGCTTTAGCAAGTGATATAATCGCTATAAGAAGAGAGGCCGCAGCAAGAATCAGTGCTCCCCATACTTGAAGAAATCCTGTGAACCCTTCCATTATATTTACCTCTTTTTCTTAAATGCATTTCTAAAATCATTCTCTATTTCTTTAATTACTTCTTGCTTGATTTCTTCAATGTTTGCATTGATCACCTCTTGGTTTTCCTCGATCAATTCTGCTTTAGTAAAAATGGTTTTGCAGTCTGAACACTGAATACGAATATCATCCTCTGCATTGGAAAGATCCTCCACCTCTACATCCGTTGCGGAAAACTGGTCGTTTCCACAAATAGGACATATCATAGTAACATTTCTACTTAAATCTTTCATTGTTAGTTCCTCTCTTTTCTATCCAAAATATGTTTGCATTAGACTCTCAAATAATAAGTGTGCATTATCTAAAGCTTTCTGAACTACAACTTTTGATTTGTCGACCTGAGCCTTAAATGAAACAAAGTCCTTTTGTATCTGAATCGGCGGAATATAACTGCCAATATTCTGTAATTCTTGAGCATTAATATTTGCTTGTCCTATCGCTGCCTTACACATACCAAGCAGCATCTGCTTTGAAAAATCAGTGTTCATGAAGGCAGATACAAATTCCGGAAGAGCTCTATCATTCAGCCGTACTCTGACAACAAATCCTGCAAGAACCATCATTTCATCACGGTTATAGACGCATGTTTTTCCAACAAGTTCTTTACTATTGGTTCGATTAAACAACAGATCTCCTCGCCGAACCGTACATTTATCCAACTCCTCATCGGGGACATCTATGGTCTTTGTATCCGTGAGATCCAATTCGCCGTTATACGTTATGTTGTTCATACGAAGGTACGGATATTTCCCTGATTCTCCATCAGCCGCTTTTCTACTCGACCCATACCGTACTTCTGTCACAAGATCCCGTATTGTACCAGTATCCCAACCTTTTTCATTAGCCGGATATGTCCCAAAGAGCTCGACAAATCGGGCTTTAATAAGGTTTTCTAATGTTTGAATTTCTTGATTTCTCGCATCAATAATGCTCTTTATCTTGGAAAGCACATTTACTATTTCTTTTTGAGTCTCTATATCTGGAAGCTCAATCAAAGCTTCTGTTAAATTGCTAAGTTTAATATATTTGATAACTCCACCAATGGATTGTTTTCGTAGCTCTTCAACGTATCCTTCCATAAAAAAGAACAGATATGGCATATACAGACGTTGGTCACCATTATCCTCAATAATATAAGTTCGCTGGTAGGCATCAAATTTTCCATTGTAATATTTAACGTTTAGATCCCCATTGCCTGCCACCAAAACACACTCACAGTCATATGAGTATGATGATATTCTGAGTGGTTCCCGCGAACAGGTAAAAAACGGATATTCTCCATCAATAGATGAAGCATTTGCATCCAGTTTTCCGGTTTTTATCCTTGTTAATTCACCAAGCTTAACCTTCATTTAGTCATCCCTACAAATCTCAATTTCTCTATTAAATCATAAAAGGCTCAACATATATTCCATTTGTCATATCATTCCAAAATACAATGAATTCTGGCAAGTGAGCGTTAATAAATGCTATCGCCTTTTTCTGCTTTTTTGTATCAAATCTTCCTCTACTTGCTTTTACACTAGCCGATTCTGGTCGCAAAGTTACAAATAATTCACCATCTGTTCCAAATTCTGAGACATGTACATGTGGTTCATACATATGATTTGATTCATTAGAATGGAAATAAAAGCTCACACCTATTTGTTCCCCTTCGTTTCTGAACACATCTCCTTTTCCATAATCGCCAAGTACCCATATTAAATTTAAAATGTCACTATCGATAAAATCTATGTAATTTAAAAATAATCGTAATTGAACTTTTTCTGTACAAATAATTGAGCGTAGTTTTCCTCTAAATCTTATTTGAAAGCTGTTTTCATACCAGCCTTTTTCTAATGAGGTTTTTATGTCTTGTGATATTTGTTCGCCCTTTAATGGTGCGTCCTTTATGCAGTGTAAAATAAAATCTCTTAATGTTGTATTTTCATTGTAATCATATTTATGTTCACTATGAAAATACTCTTCTATTTCTGGCGTTTTAAAAAGTGCTGTGTCTATATGAATATTTCCTTCTGTATGTATCCTATATTTCAAAATCAAATTCATGTTCCTCTTGTAACTAATGTTTTTTGTCTATTCCTTTCAAAAGCTTGCTATTCCTTAAGCAATTTTTCCAGCTCATCCATCTCCACCGCAATCTGCTTCTCAAGTTCCCGGAGATCGGCCATAATCTCACTCGTCGGCGGATATTCCACCGGTATATATTCGGTTTCTTTGTATTTGTTGATGGAAAGATCGTAATCGTTGGCCACGATTTCCTGCTTCGGCACAAAGAAGCTCTGCTCGGTACGTTTGCGATCAGTCTCTCCATCCAGGTTCCGGAATCTTTCTATGATATCCGGAATATCATTTTCCTTAACTTCGCTGCGTTTATCATCCAGGCTGAACCCATCCGCTTTCATATCATAAAACCAGACATTGTCCGTTCCACCGTGTCCGGTCTTTGTAAAGATCAGAATAGCAGTGGAAACTCCGGCATAAGGCTTGAACACACCGGAGGGCATGGAGATCACCGCCTGCAGTCTCTGGTTCTCGATCAGTTCCTTCCGA
This sequence comes from uncultured Lachnospiraceae bacterium, assembly GCA_964389285.1. Lineage (GTDB taxonomy): Bacteria > Bacillota > Clostridia > Lachnospirales > Lachnospiraceae > Alectryocaccobium. The sequence continues at coordinate 201,348 of CAYMCZ010000003.1, forward strand.
ATCGCTTTATGCGCTGTAGAGGATCCAAACAGCACGCCGTCCGGTACGATGCAGGCACATCGTCCTCCGATTTTCAGCATCCGGACAAAAAGAGCCAGGAACAGAAGCTCTGTCTTCTTTGTTTTGCAGACCTTTAAAAGATCCGTAGACACCGTATCATAATCCAGTGAGCCCTTAAAAGGGGGATTTGCCAAACATAAGCTGTATTTCTCACGATCCGGATTCTGATCAGAAAGACTGTCACGGTATTCAATAAAGGGATTATCCACGCCGTGTGTCATCATGTTCATGGCACCGATACGGAGCATTGTGCGATCCATATCAAAGCCATGGAACATATGGTTCATATAGTGATCCTTGTTCTGGCGATTGAAGAAAACATCTTCTTTGCGCTTTTCCTTCAGATATTCACTGGCGGCCACCAGAAAGCCTGAGGTACCGCAGGCCGGATCCGTTGCCACACCGAAATTGATACAATGTAACGATGCACCGGATACCCCATTAACGATGAACACGCCACCCTTTTAACGATAGTGAACAGGTGCAAAGGCGATAAGCTCCAAACAGTACGAAAAAGCCGAGACAGACTTTTGGAATCTGTCTTGGCTTTTACTTCATTTTATTTGTTTTGTGATTTGTAGTCCTCACCCCATGTCTGCATAGCGTCCAAAATCGGCTTTAGGCTTTTGCCTAAATCAGTCAGGCTGTACTCCACACAAGGCGGAACCTCTGCGCACACATGGCGATTGACAAGCCCATTTTCTTCCATGTCACGAAGCTGAGCCGTCAGCGCCTTTTGCGATACGCTTCCAAGCAATTTTCTTAATTCGCCATACCGTTTAATGCCATGCATTAATGCTCATGTGCTATAAAGTAGCACACAAGAATTTGACAGACAGCAGCCCAACTATTTCTAAACTCTTGCTTTTAGAAGATACCTTTGCTATAATTAGAAACAGGAGTGAACCACATGAAAAATAGAATTGTAATTGACGAATTAAAAAGACGAATCAGCTCTGTGCAAATGTATCCGATGAAGCATTGTACGGAGCTTAAACTAAAAGCATGATTGCTTTCTTTTTCATCGGGAAATAGGGAAACAAGCAAGAATAAGGGTATTGAGATTTTAATACCCTTTGTTTTGTGTACCTATTTCCTCGATGATAGAAACGAGCAGACTTTAGTTAGAGACTGTGGACAATGTTTCGCCATAGTCTCTATTTTTATATTTACTTTTAGGGGCTATGGTAGATTATCGCCATAGTCTCTATTTTTATATTTACTTTTAGGGGCTATGGTAGATTATCGCCATAGTCTCTATTTTTTTGAAAGGAACAATCTTTATGAATGAATACAAATGG
>CAYMCZ010000004.1:0-138736 GCA_964389285.1 uncultured Lachnospiraceae bacterium
AACTTGTACGGCAAGTTCCAACTCAAAATCGGCTGTTTAGCCGATTTACTCTTTAGGGACTGCCGTCCCTAACACCCTATTTTGAAAGGACTGATAAATCTATGAACAAAAACACAAAAGAGAAATTTGCCCGAATAGAGATTCGGGTAAATCAAAAAGATAAAGACAAAATCAAACAACTTGCCGAAAAATGCAATTTATCTGTTAGTGAATATCTGGTGCAAAGGGCGTTGGGATATGAACCGAAAACGGTTCTTCCCGATGTCTTTTTTGATTTCTACAACAAATTATGCCAGCTTTGCAACACAGCGGGATTTACGCACAAAACAGAAAGCAAACTGCTTTCGCTGATAGATGAAATTTATTCGGCGCTTTTACTGCCCAAAAAAGAAACCGTAAAACAAATTAAGAACGGAATTGAGGGTAAATCATCGGGGTCCCCGCAAAGCCTGCTTTGTGGGGAAAAGGAACATCCACGAAGTGATGAGCCTTTCGGCATTTATGGCGAAAGCGATAAACGGAGTGTGATGTGACGTGGCTACCACAGGATTCTGGCCTGTCAAAAACAGGCTGAAAGAAGTAATCGACTATGCCCGTAACCCTGACAAAACCACTGATAAAAAGTTCTTAGATGAGGATTTATATGCAGCACTCCGTTATGTTGAGGATGATAAAAAGACAGATCAAACGATATATGTTTCAGGTATCAACTGTCCGAAACAAAGAGCATACGAATATATGATGGCTACTAAGCGTCGTTATGGCAAACTCGGCGGGAATGTTGCCTATCACGGTTATCAGAGTTTTGTAAGCGGCGAGGTTACGCCCGAAGAAGCACATCAAATTGGACTGGAAACTGCAAGGCGTATGTGGGGCAAGGATTATGAGATAGTAGTCACCACCCATCTAAACACAGATAATCTTCACAATCATATTGTGGTTAATTCTGTATCTTTTCGCACCGGTCGGAAATTTGAGAACCATATTTCAGACCATTACAAGCTGAGAGAGATTTCCGACGCAGTTTGCTTGGAACGAGGGAAAAGCGTATTGCCCCCGAGCAAATTCACAGGTAATCGAAAGAAAGACTATTGGATACACAAAAGCGGCGGTTTCACTCACCGGGATATTTTAAAACGGGATATTGATGAAGCAATTTCAAATACAACCAATTGGAAAACATTCGGTTTATACCTGAAAAATCTCGGCTACTCTTACGCCCGAAACAGCGATTACCACCATCCCTCCATTATTGCTCCCGGTTGGAAACGCTCTGTCCGTCTTGATTCTTTGGGTGAGCAATATACGCAGGAGAAAATACGGCAGAGACTGATTGATAATCAGAAAAATATTACTCTTTACGCAATTCGTATTCCAAAACGATATGCACCGCTGTTACAGCTTGAATACGAATTTAAAAAAGCACAGCGTATGGACGGGATACAGCTTGCGTTTGCATTGATTATTGAGCTTTGGAAGCTGATTACAGGCAACAATATAGAGCCGTCATCCCCAAAGCCTCTATCCCCGGCACTACGGCAGGAAGTCAGAAAATTAGATCAAACCTTAAAGGAATACAAGCTTCTTTGTGAGAATCAAATTGATTCCGCACAGGAGCTTGTTTCATTTATCGAGAAAAAATCTACGGATATTTCTGCGTTGGAATCAGAGCGGCAGAAAATTTATAACCGTATCCGCCGCCCAAAATCGGAAGAAGAAAAAGAACAGAACAAAACAGCGGCAAAAAAAATCTCTGCAAAGTTAAAACCTTTGCGTGAAAATCTCAAAACCGCACAATCCATCACCGAGCGGTATCCTCATATCTTGAAATTGCTTGAAACCGAGCGTGCTATGGAAATACAAGTAAAAACCAAAAATAGAGAAAGGAATTATGAACGATGAAAAACACACCGAAAAATATTGCAATAGAAAAACTATTCCCCTTTGAGGGACATCCTTTTAAGGTTCAGGACAACGAAGAAATGAACGCGTTGATCGAGAGTATTCAGGAGCAAGGTATTTTATCTCCGTTAATTGTCCGGCCAAAAAAAAACACCGAAGATGAATATGAAATTGTATCGGGACACAGACGGTTTCGTGCAGCAGTTAAGGCAGAGATAAAAGAAGTCCCTGCCTTAATTGTTCCCCTTGATCGTGACACCGCTGCCATCGCAGTGGTAGACAGCAATCTGCACCGAGAGCATATTTTACCATCGGAAAAAGCCTTCGCTTACAAGCTGAAAATGGAAGCATTATCTCGACAAGGCAAACGCTCTGACCTGACTTCCGACCAAGTTGGTCGGAAGTTAGAAACCGCTGAAATCATAGGACAACAAGCAGATGAAAGTAAAAATCAAGTTCGTCGCTATATTCGTCTTACTAATCTTATCCCACCTATTTTGGATATGGTTGATGAAAAGCGGATTGCTTTCACTCCTGCTGTCGAGCTATCCTATCTACTCCCCGAAGAACAGATAATGTTGGTGTCCGAAATGGAATACAGCGATTGTACGCCTAATTTATCTCAGGCACAGCGTTTAAAGGCTCTCAGTATACAGGGATTGTTCACGAAAGAACAGTTGTCCGCCATTATGAGCGAAGAAAAAGCCAATCAGATAGAGCGTGTGAAAATTCCAGCCCACCGTATTCGTAAATATTTTCCGAAAGACTACACTATTACTCAAATGGAAGAAACTATTGTAAAACTCTGTGAAGCCTACCACCGAAAACGGCTGCGGGACAAAAATTCGAGATAAGGAGGATTTTTATGACTAAAAAAATAGATATTCATTCTAATAATGAGACTGCCTGCATTACAGATTACTTTATTCCCTGTAAAAATGGAAAAATCTTAAATTATGAAGACACTTGCAAATTTGGCGAAAGTACTTTCAAAACCAAAATTGGAGGTACAATTTACGAAGTATCTACTCATTTTAATCCAAAGGGAACACAAAGCGTAATGGAGCAATTCAAAAAATTGATTCTTTCTGAGAATTTAATTTAACCACACAATAGAAAAAAGATAACCGAACACTGTAAAATAATAATGCCTTTGCAGTGTCCGGTTGTCGGAAAGGAGAAAAATATTATGACAACTAAAAATAAAAACAAGGGACAAATTGCAAATCCTGATGAATTGATCACCGCCCTATATTGTCGTTTATCTGTTGAGGATATGAAAGATCATGACAAAAAGAAAGGCGAGGTTGATGAATCAAATTCAATTACGAATCAAAAACAGATTTTACTTGATTATGCCAAAAAACACAGTTACAAGAATACCATGTTCTTCGTGGATGATGGGATTTCGGGAACTCGATTTGATCGAGAAGCTTTTCAGCGTATGCAGAGAATGGCTGAAAACGGAGAAATCAGCAGAATCATCGTGAAAGATTTATCTCGCTTTGGTCGTGAACAGGTCGAAGCCGGCAGACTGACACAAATCGTTTATCCTTCACTTGGCATTACCTTTATCTCCATTCAGGAGAATGTCAACAGCACTACAGGTGAAGGGATGGAAATGCTGCCGTTTTACAATATTTTTAACGAATGGTATGCAGCTCAGACAAGTAAGAAAATTCGTGCTGTATGGCAGTCCAAAGCAGATAACGGAAAGCGTGTTTCATCATCTGTTCCTTTTGGATATGTGAAAGATCCTGAAAATCGGGAGAAGTGGTTAATTGATGAACCTGCCGCACAAATTGTGCGTAAAATATTTGCTTTAGCGCTTGGCGGAAGAGGACCGTCACAAATCGCAAGACAGTTGGAAAAAGAAAATATTTTAATTCCATCTGCTTATTATGAATCTGTCTGTAGAAAACACTCTCAAAAGATACCGCTAAATCCATGTGCGTGGGATCAGAAAACTATAGTACACATTCTTGAAAATAGACAATATACGGGATGTGCGGTAAATTTCAAATCTACTACTGTCAGTTACAAGGTTCACAAGGTCATTTATAACCCTATCGAAGAACAGCAGATTATTCCTAATATGCAGGAACCGATTATCCCGGAGGAGGATTGGCTAAGGGTACAAGAGCTTCGCAAAAATAAACGCCGTCCTACTGCGACAGGACGGCAAAGTCTATTTTCAGGTCTTGTTTTTTGTCCTGATTGTGGTGCGAAACTTTATTTTTGCTCTGCTAAAAGTTTGAATACAAATCAAGAATTTTATTGTTGCTCCAACTATAGGTCCGGCAGAGGGACTTGTAAAGTTCACTATATCCGAAATGTAGTACTTGAAAAAATTGTAATGGAAGCTATCAGCGACTTCGCTGATTTTGTTCGCTGTCATGAACCTGTCTTTCTTTATATGATGGCAATGAAAAACAAGGCGATTCGTAAAGCTGAATTTAAAAAAATGCAGGAAACGGTTGAGTACGGCAAGCGAAGACTTGAAGAATTGGAACGCTTGATGGATAAGCTTTACGAGGATAATACTTTTGGAAGATTGTCAGATGATGTTTACGAAAGACGAGTTTCAAAATATGAAAAAGAACAAAAAGAACTTGCAATTACTGTATCCGATGCGCAAGCGGTTTTAGACAAAGCCGAACAAAAAAGTCTCGACTTGAGATTACTGCTCCGTACCTTTCGTGAAATGACGGATATTAAGGAACTAACACCCACTCTGGTCAATTCTCTAATTGAGCGCATTGAGGTCCACAACAACGATAAATCAAGCGGTCATTGTTATGTAAAAGTGGATATTTACTTTACAGCGGTCGGAATGTTTAAAATTCCAACCGAAGATGAAATCATTATAATGATGGAAGAAATCCGTAAAAATCCACACGAATATCGTTTTGCAGCATAATAAAGAAACGGTGCAACCTCTTTAGAGATTGCACCGAACCTTACATAGAAAATACTTCCTTATGGGACTTGCCCAAACCGGCCCCCTTTAAATTTCGCTTATCACAGTGTCCGCAGTGCCTGCAGGGCGTTTGCGGAAAGAATACAGCAGTCGTGTTCTTTGAGATATACTTCCGTAATATCCGAGATTTCTTCGGGTATGCCGTATTCCACCAGGATGTTGCACAGTCGGTTGAAATCTTCGGCTGAAGCTCCCGTGCTGTGAATGATCAGGATGTAAGCGTGATCTTCGTATTTGTAAAGAGAATTGACGCATTCCTCGGGCACGGATACGATTTGAGCCGCTTTGATACATTCGTCAAGGCTTTCGAAACGATAGGCCTGAATGACGTTAGGAGTATCGGAAGCGGATTTTTCTTTTTCTTTGGCAGCAAGCCCGAAAAGCTGTGACAGCGCTTCGGGAAGCGAAGGCGCGTTGCTTTTGCCCAGGGTCTGACCGTCTTTTTCCACGGTGATGCTTACGCTGTCCGGCTCGCCTATTTTTTTAAGCAGGTTGAGCAGGGAATCGGCCGCCGTGGGAACCCTCTCCTGCCCGCCCGACGGCGGAGCCTGCGAAAATCTTGAAAAGCGGGAATCCAGCTCTTCCGCGTTGGTAACCTTTGTAATTATAAGCGTAAGGAAATCGGAGGAGGGAATAGCCTCCACCATAATGGGAGCGGTCGTGAAATCGAAATCCAGCTCACGCCGCGCTTTCTGCATCATATCAAAAAAGAGCCCTCGGGCTTTATCGGAGCCGTAGGCAAGCTCGCTTATTTTAATGTTTCTTGTATTCAGATCATCAAGAGAAAGGATGCACTTTATCTGATTATCGTTTATCTTTTCCATTTTCATAAACATCAGTCTCCCTTCCAGTGTTTTGCAAGTATATAACAAAAGAGAGGATATTGCAAGAAGCCTTTTGCGTGCAAGAATTTTTCTTGCCTAATAAAACCGCGTGTGCTATAATCTCAAAATGATTGCATAGTGGAAAGGTATACATACACGGAAAAGGTCCGGATTTGTATATAAAATTTAGGAGGAAATAATGAGCGTTCAGGTTGAAAAGTTAGAAAAAAACACGGCGAAAATGACCGTAGAACTGCCGGTCGAGCTGTTTTTGGAGGCCATCGACAAGGCTTATCTTAAACAGAAAAAGAACATTTCGGTTCCGGGCTTCCGTAAAGGAAAAGTGCCGAAACAGATCGTGGAGAAAATGTACGGCGAAGGCGTATTTTACGAAGAGGCGGCGGATATTCTTCTTATGAGCGAATACCCGAAGGCGGCACAGGAAAGCGGCCTTACGATCCTTACGAGACCTGACGTGGAGATAACACAGATAGGCAAAGACAAGCCGTTTATTTTTACCGCGGTTGTAGGAATATATCCGGAGGTGACTCTCGGAGAATACAAAGGTATCGAAGTTCCAAAGGTTTCCACGGAAGTAACCGATGAAGACGTTGAGCGTTTCCTGAAACGCGAGCAGGATAAAAACAGCAGGATCATCACCATAGACGATCGCAGCTCCGAAATGGGAGACACCGTTGTGCTGGATTATAAAGGCAGCGTGGACGGCGTGGAATTTGACGGAGGTTCGGCAGAGAATTATCACCTCGTGCTCGGCTCAAACAGCTTTATCCCGGGCTTTGAGGATCAGCTTACCGGACTTAACGCAAACGATGAAAAAGACGTGGTCGTTAAATTCCCGGAAGACTATCGCGCAAGCGAGCTCGCGGGAAAAGAAGCCGTTTTTGCCTGCACCATACATAAAGTACAAAGAAAAGAGCTTCCGGAACTGGATGACGAATTCGCGCAGGAAGTATCCGAGTTTGACACGCTCGAAGAATATAAAGCCGATATCGTAAAAACACTTAAGGCCGATAAAGAAAAAGAAGCCAAAAACGCAAAGATTATGGCGGCCGTTGACAAGGCGGCGCAGAACGCGACCATAGAGCTGCCGGACATCCTTATAGATGAAACCGCAACAAATATGGTAAACCGCGTTTCCGAAAGGCTCAGGACACAGGGAATGACGCTGGAGCAGTACCTGAAGCTTATGGGCACCACATACGAAAGATACAAACAGCAGATGGTGCCTCAGGCCATAACCGATCTGCGCAACCAGTTTACGCTTGAAAAGATCGCTGAAGTTGAGAATCTGAATGCCACGGAGGAGGACTTCGAGGAGCGTCTTGAGCTTATGGCTGAGGGCTACGGCACAACCGTGGAAGATGTCAAAAAGCTGATAAACGACGATATTAAAAAACAGATGATCGAAGAAATGAGACCGGACATTGCCGCCAAATTTGTAGGCGACAACGCGGTAGAAGTATAATTTCAAAGGAGAACTCAAATGAGTCTTGTGCCTATAGTAATAGAACAAACCGGACACGGCGAAAGAAGTTTTGATATTTATTCAAGACTTTTGAAAGATCGCATCATTTTCCTCGGAGAAGACGTAAACGATCTTACCGCATCCCTTGTGGTCGCCCAGCTTTTGTTTTTGGAAGCGGAGGATCCCAACAAAGACATCCACCTTTATATAAACAGCCCGGGCGGCTCGGTCACGGCAGGTCTTGCCATTTACGACACAATGCAGTACATCAAATGCGACGTCTCAACTATTTGCATAGGCATGGCCGCAAGCATGGGAGCATTCCTGCTCTCGGGAGGCGCAAAAGGAAAACGCATGGCCCTTCCAAATGCCGAGATAATGATTCACCAGCCTTCGGGCGGCGCCAGAGGACAGGCTACGGAAATCAGCATTATGGCGGAGCAGATTCTTAAAATCAAGGATAAGCTCAACAGGATCCTTGCCGAAAACACCGGACAGCCGATCGAAAAGATCGCGGTCGATACCGAAAGAGACAACTACATGTCTGCCGAAGAGGCTAAAGAATACGGGATCATCGACAAGGTTATTACCAACAGGTAAGGAAAAAGGGGTGTATCAGATAAAGGCTCGGACCTTTGTTTGAAGCGCCCTTTTCAGATATAGAGGAGATTTATTTTTATGAGCAAAACAAATATACCGATGGCGAGATGCTCTTTTTGCGGAAAGAAAGAGTCTCAGGTACAAAAAATGCTTTCGGGACCCAACGGAATATACATCTGCAATGAGTGTGTGGAAGTCTGTATGGAGATACTGGAAGAAGAGGAGCAGGGCAGCTATCAAAATGAAGATTACAGGATAAACCTGCTTAAGCCAAAGGAAATGAAGGCATATCTGGATGATTATGTCATAGGTCAGGAAGACGCCAAGAAAGTGCTTTCCGTGGCCGTATATAATCATTACAAAAGGATCCTGACCGGAGATAAATCCGATATCGAAATCCAAAAGAGCAACATCCTTATGCTCGGCCCTACCGGAACGGGAAAGACGCTTCTGGCTCAGACTCTCGCCAGAACCTTAAACGTGCCTTTTGCAATAACCGACGCGACAAATCTGACAGAGGCCGGATACGTGGGAGAGGATGTGGAAAACATACTTTTGCGTCTTATCCAAGCTGCGGACTATGACATAAAAAGAGCGGAGCGCGGCATAATTTATATCGACGAGATTGACAAAATAACCAGAAAATCCGAAAATGCCTCCATTACAAGGGATGTCTCCGGCGAAGGCGTGCAGCAGGCATTGCTTAAGATTTTAGAGGGAACAGTGGCAAATGTTCCGCCCAAAGGCGGCAGGAAGCATCCGCATCAGGAGTTTATACAGATAGATACCACAAACATACTGTTTATCTGCGGCGGCGCCTTCGAGGGGTTAGACCGCATAATCAAGCAGCGAAAAGACACGAAATCCATGGGTTTCGGGGCCGATCTCGGACTGGACGACAAAGAAGACAACGCTATGCTTCTTAAAGAGGTAATGCCGCAGGATCTTATCAAATACGGCCTTATTCCCGAGTTTGTGGGTCGTGTTCCCGTGGTTGTCTCTTTGCAGGGGCTTGACGAAGACGCGCTTATCAGGATAATGACAGAGCCGAAAAACGCGATAGTAAAACAGTTTCAGAAGCTGTTTTCCATGGACGATGTCGAACTGGTGTTTGAGCAGGACGCATTAAGAGCCATAGCAAAAGCGGCAATCGAAAGAAAGACCGGAGCCAGAGGCCTGCGTGCCATCATGGAAAACACCATGATGGACACCATGTTTGACATACCCTCTGACGGGGACGCGGTACGCTGTATCGTGACAAAAGAGGCGGTCGAAGGCGAAGACATGCCTTTGATCGACAAAAAAAAGAAAGTTCAGAAAAAGGCGAAAGCGCCTGAAAAGATAGAAGATATACATTTAAAAGAAACGGCAGAGTAGAATGAACGATTCCATAAAAACATTTCCGGCAGTAGCCTTAAGAGGGATGAGCGTTCTCCCGGGTACGATAATTCATTTTGATGTATCAAGAGAAAAATCCATAAAAGCTGTTGAAAATGCTCTTTTGAGAGACCAGCATATATTTGCGGTGGCTCAGAAGGATCCGGACGTGGAAGATCCCGCATTTAAAGACCTTTACGAGACAGGCACGATATGCTCCATAAAGCAGATTATAAGACTCCCTGACAACATTGTCAGGGTTCTTGTTGAGGGCCTCGGACGAGGCGGACTGCTTGCGATTTCGCAGGATAAGCCGTTTATCGCAGCCATGGTACAGATATACGGTTCCGAGGCGGCTGCGTTTTCCTCCGAAGCCGAAAAGGAAGCAAGGCTCGAAACATTAAGGGAGCTTCTTTCCGAATACAACAGAAGAAGCAAAAAATTCGGAAAAGAGCTCATGGAGCAGCTTTTGCAGATTGATACCGTGGAGCGCTCGACAGATCAGATAATCCTTCAGCTTACACTGTCAATGCAGGAACGGCAGGAGTTTCTGGATGCGGTAAATCATACGCAAAGATACGATGTGCTTTGTGATTATCTGGCAAAGCAAAACGATATCATGCGCATCAGAGAGGAGCTTTCCCGCAAGATCCAGGCCGGAATCGACAAAAATCAAAAAGAATATATTCTGCGCGAGCAGATAAAAATCATCAGAAAAGAACTGGGAGAGGACGATTCGCAGTCCCAAATAGAAGAATACAGAAAAAAAACAAAAGAGCTCATTGCTTCCGATGAAGTAAAGAACAAGCTGAACAAAGAAATAGACCGTCTTGCTTCTATAGGAAGCGGAAATCCCGCGGAGTCCGGAGTCATCAGAACTTATGTGGAGACGCTGCTGGCGCTTCCGTGGGATAAGATGTCAAAGGACAGTGAAGACATTGCAAGAGCCAGAAAGATACTGCGCGAAGATCATTACGGGCTGGAAAAGATCAAAGAGAGGATTCTCGAATTTCTGGCCGTCAGGGCATTAAAGAAAAAGGGCGAAAGCCCGATTATCTGTCTCGTGGGCCCGCCGGGCACCGGCAAAACATCCATCGCAAAGTCGGTGGCGAGAGCGCTTGATAAAAAATATATACGAATGAGCCTCGGGGGTGTAAAAGACGAATCAGAGATAAGGGGGCACCGCCGCACCTATGTCGGCGCCATGCCCGGACGAATCGTAAACGGACTTAAGTCCGCCGGGGTTAAAAACCCCCTGATGCTTTTGGATGAGATAGATAAAGTAGGCAGCAGCGCTTATAAAGGAGACGTGTCTTCCGCGCTTTTAGAGGTGCTGGATCCCGAGCAGAATATAAGATTTTCGGATCATTACGTGGATATACCCGTCGATCTTTCCGAGGTGCTCTTTATCGCGACGGCGAATGACGCCTCAGGCATACCGAAACCACTGCTTGACAGGATGGAGCTTATAGAGGTAACAAGCTATACCGAAAATGAAAAACTTCATATAGCGAAAGAATATCTGCTGCCGAAGCAGATGGAAGCCAACGGCATTTCAAAAAAAGAACTTTCCGTATCGGATCGCGTTATGAGCGCCATAATCAGCGGATATACGAGAGAAGCCGGCGTGAGACGGCTTGAGCAGCTGATCGGAAAAATCTGCCGGAAAACGGCTCTCGCGATTCATGAACAGAAAAAAACAAAGGTAACGATCACCCTTAAAAACCTGGAAGATTATCTGGGCCGCAAAAAATACAATATTTTCATGGCAAACAAAGCCCCGGAGACGGGGATTGCAAGGGGGCTTGCCTGGACCAGTGTGGGAGGCGACACCCTCCAGATAGAAGTTAATACGCTCACGGGCAAAGGTGAGCTTAAACTGACCGGTCATCTGGGCGACGTTATGAAGGAATCCGCCATGATTGCTTTAAGCTATGTGAGATCCATAGCAAAGGAATACGGGGTTTCAGACGCGTTTTTCACGAAGCATTCCATTCATATACATGTGCCGGACGGCGCGGTACCGAAAGACGGCCCCTCTGCGGGAATTACCATGGCAACGGCCATTCTTTCCGCGGCATCGGGAATAAAAGTCCGTTTTGATGTGGCCATGACGGGCGAGATTACCTTAAGAGGCAAGGTTAGGCCTGTCGGAGGGCTCAAAGAAAAGCTGCTGGCGGCGGTAAAGGCCGATATTAAAACCGTATTGGTTCCGCTGGAGAGCAAGCCGGATATAATAGAGATAGACAAAGAAATCACGGATCCGCTCCGGATAGTCTATGTAAGCGATATGAAAGAAGTACTAAAAGAGGCATTATTATATGATAATAAAAAAGGCGGCTCTTGATATAGTCTGCGGAATTACAAGTTCGCTGCCTGATACGCAAAAGACAGAGATAGCATTTGCGGGACGCTCAAACGTGGGGAAATCTTCGCTTATCAACGCTCTTCTGAACAGAAAGAATCTCGCCAGAACGAGTTCTCAGCCGGGAAAAACACAGACCATAAATTTTTATCATATAAACGATGAATTTTATCTTGTGGATCTGCCGGGCTACGGCTATGCCGCCGCAAATGTAAAAGTAAAGGCACAGTGGGGAAAGATGATCGAAAAATATCTTTCTTCATCGAAAAACCTGAGGGCTGTGTTTCTGCTCACGGACATAAGACACGACCCTTCCGCAAATGATATTATGATGTACAGGTGGATTTCGGCAAACGGCTTTGAACCTATAGTCATAGCCACGAAACTGGACAAGATAAAGAGAAGCCAGACGCAAAAACAGCTCTCCCGTATAAAAGCAGTCCTGAAAATGCCGGAAGGATCAAAAATATTTCCTTTTTCGGCCGAAACAAAGCAGGGCCGCGATGAAATATGGGAAGTAATAGACACGATGATTCGGGGAGAATGACATGCCGATAATCAATGCGAAAAATGTGCATTATGATTACATACAATACGAGGACGAAGGAAAAGAGCCGACAGTTACACATGCGGTCAAAGGCGTGGATATGGTTGTGGAGGAAGGAGAGTTCACGGCCATCATAGGCAGAAACGCCTGCGGCAAATCCACGTTCGCAAAACTTCTGAACGCTCTTCTGCTTCCCGGGGAGGGCGTTGTGTTTATCAGGGAAATGGATACGAGAGACCCCGCTTATCTTTGGGAGATACGACGCAGTGCAGGCATGGTGTTCCAGAACCCCGACAATCAGATAATAGCGTCTGTAGTCGAGGAGGATGTTGCTTTCGGTCCCGAAAATTTAGGAGTTCCCACGGATGAAATCTGGCAGCGGGTTGATGAGGCGCTGAGAGTTACCGGCATGGCAGCTTTCAGGGAGCAGTCGCCGAACAGGCTTTCGGGGGGCCAGAAGCAAAGAGTTGCCATAGCGGGAATCATGGCCATGAAGCCGTCATTCATAGTGCTGGACGAACCGACAGCCATGCTGGATCCTTCGGGAAGAAAAGAGGTTCTTGCGGCGCTTCATGAGCTTAACAAAAAAGAAAATGTTACGGTTGTTATTATCACGCATTTTATGGAAGAGGTCACGGATGCCGACCGGATTTTCGTAATGGATTCAGGCAGGATAGAGATGCATGGAACACCCGAAGAAATCTTTGTTCAGGTGGAGCGGCTGCTTGAGCTGGGGCTTGATGTGCCGCAGGTGACGCTTCTTGCCCACGAACTGAAAAAAGAGGGTCTTGATATAAAAGAACCGGTACTTACCGTAAATGAAATGGTGGAGGCTCTATGTCGCTTAAATCACTGATCTTAGATGCGGTTTCATATACATATAATCCCGGGACGGCTTACGAATCAAAAGCACTCAAAGACGTGTCTTTCGAAATAAAGCACGGCGAATTTGTCGGGCTTATCGGACACACGGGCAGCGGCAAATCCACGCTGATCCAGCTTTTCAACGGGCTTATCAGGCCCACGGGCGGCAGGGTCATTTACGACGGCGAGGACATCTGGGAGGAAGGCTTCGACAGGAGGAAGTTAAGATTTCGTGTCGGCCTGGTTTTTCAGTATCCCGAGCAGCAGCTTTTTGAGGAAAGCATAATAAAAGACGTGTGTTTCGGCCCCAAAAACCAGGGGCTTGACGAGACGCAGTGCAAAGAAAGAGCGGCGGCTGCTTTGGCGCAGGTGGGCATAACCGAGGACCTTTTCGAAAAATCCCCGTTTGATATTTCCGGCGGGCAGAAACGAAGGGCAGCGATAGCCGGAGTTCTGGCAATGGAGCCGGAGCTGCTTATTTTAGATGAGCCTACGGCCGGGCTTGACTCAAAGGGGAGAAAAGAACTTCTCGAACTGCTTGGCCGGCTTCATAAAACAAAAGGCATTTCGATAATACTCGTCTCTCACAGCATGGAAGACATAGCCCGCTGTGCCGAGAGGATCATTGTTCTGAATAAGGGAGAAAAGGCTTTTGACGCACCCGTGCGGGAAGTTTTTTCGCACTGTGCCGAATTAGAAAAAATGGGGCTTGCCGCGCCCGGCATTACATATCTGATGCATGCGCTGAAAGCAAAGGGGATAGATGTGGATTTATCCGCCATAACCGTAGATGAAGCAAAAGCCTCTGTCATGAAAGCCCTCGGAAGGGGCTGATTGTTTTGGCCGGGAGATAATCTGATTATGAAAGGCATTACCATAGGCCAGTACTATCCTGCGGACTCTGTTCTGCACAGGCTGGATGCGAGAGTAAAATTTGTCGGTACGCTGATATATATCGTATCATTGTTTTTGGTAAACGGATGGGGATATCTGATCTGTACGGGATTTCTCATCACAATGATACTTTTATCGAAAGTGCCGGTAAAATATATGATAAAGGGCCTTCGCGCCATCTTTGTGATCATGATCATTACGGTTGTTTTTAACCTGTTTTTGACGCCGGGAGAAGAGATCGTAAGATTCGGCATTTTTAAGATAACTTATGAAGGCATTAGCGTAGCCGTATTTATGGCAATAAGGCTTGTATATCTTGTGATCGGCGCGTCCCTTATGACGCTTACCACAACGCCGAATGCGCTGACCGACGGCATGGAAAAGCTTTTTGCGCCGCTTTCAAAGATAAGGGTGCCGGTGCATGAGATCGCCATGATGATGTCGATTGCGCTCAGGTTTATACCGATTCTTTCGGAGGAAACCGATAAGATAATGAAGGCGCAGATGGCAAGAGGCGCCGATCTGGACAGCAAAAACATTTTAAAAAAAGCAAAATCGATGGTACCGATACTGGTTCCGCTTTTCGTATCGGCGTTCAGGCGGGCCTCTGATTTGGCAACGGCCATGGAAGCCAGATGTTATCGCGGCGCCCAGGGGCGCACGAGGATGAAGCCTCTTAGGTACTGCCCGGGTGATTATAAGGCGTATGCGGTGGTGCTGGTTTATCTGGGGGTCGTAATACTGACAAGGGTGTTGTGGGGCTGGTGAGAGCCACTTAATCTTTCGGGGAACGGTTAGCGATACTATTATATGAGGAAATAACGGATGAGAAGAATTCTGCTCGTGGTGGCATATGACGGAACTTCGTACAGCGGCTGGCAGGTTCAGCAGAATGCGGTTTCGATACAGGGGACTATAGATAAGGCGCTTTCAGAATGGCTGGGGGAGGAGATCCATACCATCGGGGCGAGCAGGACGGACGCGGGAGTACATGCCCTCGGAAATGTGGCGGTTTTTGATACAGAATCACGTATTCCCGGTGAAAAATTTGCTTACGGACTTAATACGCGGCTGCCGGATGATATCTGCATCCAGCAGTCTTTTGAAGTTCCCATGGATTTTCATCCGAGATATACCGAGACGATCAAAACATATCAGTATAAGATACTTAACCGCGTTTTTCCGGATCCTATCAGAAGGCGGGACAGCTTTTTTTGTTCCGGAAAGCTTAATGCCGAAGCCATGAATTCGGCGGCATCGTGTTTTATCGGGCCTCATGATTTTAAAAGCTTCTGTTCGGCAAATACGGTTTCAATTTCAACGGTCAGAACGATCTACGCCGCAGAGGTTTTCGCCCGGGACGACATGATCATCTTTGAGATATGCGGCGACGGCTTTTTATACAACATGGTACGCATCATAGCGGGCACGCTCATAGAGGCCGGAAAAGGGGCAATGAAGCCTTCCGATATGAAGCGAATCCTGGATGCAAAAGACAGAGCCGCCGCAGGGCCGACGGCTCCGGCCTGCGGCCTTACGCTTTTGGGTATTGAGTATCCCGAATGGGAAGCTGTTGAGGAATAAGACCGTTAAAACGGATTTTTACGATGCGCTTTTTAGAGGATTTGCAGCTTCCGAGAAATCGGAGCGCTGTCGTTTCCAAGAAAAATCTTGACAAGAGAGCCGCCTGTATAGTAAGATTGCGTGGCAGGGTCGATTGGTCAAGAGGTCAAGACGCCGCCCTCTCACGGCGGAAACAGGGGTTCGATTCCCCTATCGACTGGTGCTTATGCCATGAAGTCTATTATAAGACTTCGTGGCATTTTTCTTTGTAAACAGGCTGCCGCCGGGTAGATTTGCCTGACAGGATTTGCAAGAATGGTTTTTTGTTGCAATCCTTCTTTTTTTATTTGAACTAATTTTGTTAATGGAGTATAATAGTCAGACACAAGAAAGCTAATTTTTGAAAGGACAATAAAAATGCCAGAACTGAGCCGTTTTTACGGAATTATTATAAAAATGCTCTTTGAAGACAATGACAGACATCACAAGCCGCATGTGCATGTGTATTACGGGGAATATGAAGCATCTGTTGGATTAGATGGAGAAGTGATCGAAGGGAAAATCCCGGTAAAACAATATCGCATTCTTGTTGGATGGATGGCTATTCATGAGGATGAACTTTATGCCGCATGGAATAAAGCGGTTAGGAGCATGCCGTTTGACAAAATAGAGCCTTTGAGATAGGAGAGTGTATTAATGTTTATAAAAGATGGTATAGTATATGGCAGAGTGCCGGAAAAAACTATCAGAGTTGAAGCTGTCAAGGTATTGCCTGATATGATAATGCTTATAACATTTAACAATGGAGAAATACGGTTGTTTGATGCAAGTGTGTTGACAGGGCCTGCTTTTGAGCCGCTTAAGGAACCGGAAATATTTATGTTTCCGACTATTGATCATGGTGTGATAACATGGAACAAAGGGAATATTGATTGTGCACCGGAATATATGTATAAACACAGTTATGAATATTCAATGGTAGTATGAAAGGGTTCGATTCCCCTATCGACTGGTGCTTATGCCATGAAGTCTGTTTTTAGGCTTTATGGCTTTTTTGTATGTTTCAGAACAATTCTGATTTATATTTATCCATCAATTCCAGACGGGTTTTGCAGCCTGTTTTTTTCAGCAGGTTATGAATATGAAATTTTACGGTGCTTTCCGAAACGAACAAATGCTGGGCGATCTCGGGGTTATGGCAGTCTTCGATTATCAGCCGGAAGACATCACGCTCCCTCGCAGAGAGGTCATGTCTTATGGAAAACTCTTCAAAGACTGCCTGCGGGCTTTTTGCTTTATTTTCATTTGAAACATATGTGTTGACAAATAAGCGGAAAAAGAAAAATACGGTAATCACAAACAGCAGGGCTGCGATAATTACAAGAAGAGTGACTTTTCCGGAAAAAGCCATGCAGACGGAAGTTCCCGCGGCATCACCTATCCTGCCGAAAAGCAGACCGAATCCGGCCAGATAAGGCAGGTGTTTTGCTGAGGCAAGATCCGCAAAGAACAGCACCCGGAAAACCGAAAAGAAACCGAAAAAGAAATAATCAAGGCCCCAGAAGATCATGGCAGGGATTGTTTCGCCTGAGAGAGCCAGCATTATAAAGGGTGTAATCAGAGCGGCCAGAGTGCATACGGCGCCGTATTTGCGGTTTTTGTCGCTGATAAATCCTGCCAGGATCAGACCCGCGGCATAGAAAATGCGGGAAAGCTCCAAATTGACTCCGTCCGCGACATCTGAAAACGGAAAATTAAAGCCTATATTCTTTACGAGACTGAGCAGCAGAATAGTTACGGAAAAAAGCAACAGAAGCCGGACTGAAAGCCGTGCGCCTTTCGGGGGATCCTGAAGCATGGCGGACATCCGGCTCTCTTTTTTTTGCAAAGACAGGAAAAATATTACAGCGGCCAGCACAAGATATACTATCAGGACCGGTTTGGCACGCAAAAATGTGCCGCCGAAGAGCAGGGAAAGCAGCCATACCGCTATTGAGGAAGTGCCGTAGCTGAAGCCGAAAATCATGCCGCGGTGGGAATCATCCGGTACAAAGCTGAGCTCCTGCAGATAACAGGCGGCAATGATCCCGCAGAAAAAATTTGACAACAGACCAAAAACGACCGCGCCGGCCGGAAAGCCGCTCAGAACGGAAGGGATCAGGCAGATGATATAAAGTATCAGACCCGCCGGAAGCATCCATGACGGCAGGAAAAGGTTTTTGTCCAGCAGAAGCTGTCTCTGAGAGCGGCCGGTTCTGCAAAAGACAAACAGTGCCGGCAGAGCAAGGCCTGCGGCCTGGGCACTGTAGCCCGCCACCATGCCGAGAAGATCAACGGTGTAAGAAGGAAAAAATTCGGTGAGATGATAGACCCAGGAAAGATAACCGGCAGAAGTCAGGGAAAAACACAGAAAAATCATCAGGAAACAGAAAAACCTTCTGTTGTGACCAAAACGTGATACCGACATTTCCTCGCGCCCCTTTCCAAATTAAATATGTAGACAGAATAGGGGAAAACCGGCTCCGTGTCAAATAAAAACACTCTTCGCGGCCCTACCTGACCTAAAACTAACCCTGATTTTTGTTTGATTCCGGTTAGTTTATTGCGTTTCGGGGGTGCAGGCCTGAAAGAGATCCTGTATAATACACACAGCAGCAGCTGATGCAAAACTGCGGCGGAGCGGCGTGCCAAAGCCGGGCCGTTAATGATTTGCAGGCGGGTTTTGACTGAATTAAATCTGACAATGCAATATAAGGGAGATGAGTGCGATGAAGAAAAGAACAGGCATATTCTTCATGATTTTTTGTCTTGTGCTGAGCATTCTTGTTGTGCCGGTGCTGGCAGGGGAAGGCGGTGCGGCAGAAGAAGTCAGCCTCTTGACCGAAGAGACCGGGGAAGCCGATGGTATAGACGAAGAACCCGGTGAAGGAAATCCGACTCCGGGAGATGATGTTTTTGAAAACGGGAACGATACCGTTCTTCAGGAAGCCGCAGATCTTGCAAAACCCGCAGCGGCCGAAGCGGTAAAGCCCATGGCGAAGGCGGTGGAGGTTTCCGTCCAGACGGAGCTGACCGCTGATGAGTCCGGTGGTACGAAAAAGAAAGTCTGCTGCGTGGCATTTGAAAACGGCGGCAGCAGTATCGATATGGCAGGCACCGGTATCGACAAGTCTTCTTATATTGCGCAGAAGAAGACGGAGTTTGAGAGTGCGCTGACAAATCTGACAGCCGGCGATGCGTATGACGAAGTACAGACAGAAGATTACGCTTCATTATTTACGGAAAACACATATGCAGTAATCACGGATACAGAGTTCGCGGGCAACACTTTTAAATTCAGCAACGATGCAATTTTTGACGGTGATCTGAATGTGTTTGACGAAGCGAGGGTTTTGCAGGGAACGGTGACCGGGGAGTATCATTTTCTCGCAAAATATAAGCTGTATACGGTATACGAGAAGGTCGATACGGTGTCGCTGAGCATTACACCTCCGGCGGCAGGTTCATCGGTCAGTGCGTCGGTTGTAAATATAGAAGGCGCGATAATAACGGTGCATAATCCGGAAGCGGCTGTCACGGTCGGCGACTCCGGCAAATATGCTGTGGCGTACTCGTTATGGATTGACAATGAAACCGGAGAAATTCTGATTCCGCCCAGTCCGACCGATACAAAAGAAATGAAATTCGAAGCCGGGAAAGAGTACACGGCTGTCGTTCAGGTCTCCGCACGGGACGGCTATTTCTTCTCACAGGGTACTTCCGGTACTGGTGCTGAGATAAGCGGCGGTACTTTAAGCGGTGCACCGATGATCTACAATTATACCTGGATCGATGAAAATGACGGAAGTTACCATGCGGAATCTGTAATGGAATTGCGCGCCACCGTAAGTATCGCTCAGGCAGAAGATTATTTCAGTGTCTGGATGTGCGATACGGATCATAAACCGAATACCGGCGGCAGTGTTAAAATCGAATATCTATGTTCAGACGGGACTGTTCCGGCGGACAGCGGAAAAGTCTGGACCGGTTCCACGAATCAGACTGTACCGGCAGGTACAACGGTTACCTTGACAGCGGATTGCGCGGACGATTATACGTTTGCAGGCTGGTATCAGGCCAACATCAATCGAACCAGTGCGGATGATCCGTATTATCTGGAGGAAAAGCTGGTTTCTTCCAATGAGGTGTATGTCTTTTCGGGAAACCCGGTCGGAGAAGGAGAAACTCCTTATATCTGTGCTGTATTTGAGAAGAAGCCGGCGAATACGCATACGGTGAATTTCTACGCGGATGAGGGTTATGACAAACTGCTTTACAGCATGCAGGTTGAAGACGGCGCAGCTCTTAGAGATCCTGCAGACGGTGCGAAGCCGGTGCATCCCGATCATCCGAATTGGAAGTTTGATCACTGGTCATTATGGAACGGAGAGATCTATGAAAACGGCGACCATGGCATAGGAATGCGAATTGCGTTCAATAAAGAGTATTCCTACATACCGACAATCAAAGAGGACATGAATTTCTTTGCGACCTGGGGCGTGGCGTATCGTTATGGCGCATATAACCTGAACACCGGAAAGGCTTTCAGGGATTGCGAGGGCGGACATATTTTTTACGGACGCTATATCATTAATGGCGAGACTCATATCGAAACAACAAAAGGTCCGGTCACAGGCGGAAACTGGACATATGGCGAGTACAACCATATGTCCATGAAAATGATAGCGGAAGTCGAAGACGGGTATGATTTCGCCGGATGGTATGTGGTGCCGCCGGGCGGTACGGTAGAGGAAAACGGGACATTGCTCTCAACGGAACTTACCTTTGATTATACGCCGGAAAACGGAACGAATCAGTCCGACAGTGAACTGAATACCCTGTTTGCCGTATTCAAAAAGACAGTATGTGAAGTCTCTTTTGACTCCGGCACCGGATCCGGCAAGATGGATTCTCAGAGTGTGGATGCCGGCACCGAGTTCGAGCTTCCCGCCTGCGGATTCAGTTGGAGCAGAGAAGGATATACAGGTTCGTTCCATGCGTGGCTTGTGGACGGTAAGGAATACAAACCCGGAGATAAGATTACCGTAAATGCAGACACGCGGGTTAAAGCGATTTGGGATTATCAGAGCAAACCGAGAGAAAACAGGAATGATTCGACGGACAGAAGCACCACAACGGTTAAAGGAGAGCTGACAATTACCGATACGCGTACCGGAGAGAAAAGCACGAAAATCCTGTACGAAGAAACGACGGCATCGGCCTATACCGACCCATCGAATCCGACGGTGCAGGTGATGATAAGCGAGGCGGCGGATTCGCTTATGGACGCGGCGAAAAAACAAGCCGGTTCGTTTGAAGTCACGGTAATAAACCAGGATACATCATTGTCCATATTAAAAACCGAGAATAATCTTATTCACAAGGATGAGGAAGAGACCGATAACAACGGAGATATCTGTCATTATACGCATACAACCGGTTCCTGGGGCCATCACTGGCAGTACGCGGTGACGATGGATGCGGAATTTACGAGCCATATCCATATAATGGAAAAGACAGATGAAGTTCCGGCAGGCTGCCTTGAAAACGGCATGGCGGCTTACTGGACATGCAGTATATGCAACAAGGTATTTTCTGATGAAAACGGCGGCTCCGAGGTAACTGATATGGATTCTCTTATCATCTCCGCAAAAGGTCACGACTGGAACGACTGGGTCGTGACAAAAGAAGCGACGAAAAAAGAGACCGGAGAGCGTCAGCGCATCTGCAAACGGGATGAAACGCATGTGGAAACAGAAGTAATCCCCGCAAGTTCTGATAACGATCAGACTCAGAGCGGATTAAAGGAAGCGGAGAAAAAGCAGGCGGCAAATAATACGGTTTCGAATACAGGCTCCGATTCCGGAAAAAGCGCAAAATCGCCAAAGACCGGGGATGCAAACACTTTGGCGGGATGGATAATCATGCTCTGCACAGCTGCGGCTGCGGCCGTGTTCGTTGCCGTGGCAGGAAAAAAACGGAAAACAGGCGGCAGATAGCTCAACAGTCTTGCAAATATGGTTAAAAAGGCATATTATATACATACAGGCTAAGAAACAACAGATAATAAGGAGGATTGGCCATGGATGTAAAAAAGACTTTTGAAGAAGTAAAAGAGAAAGCAGAAGGCGCCGTAAAAGGTGTGCTGGATAAAACGGATATCGACGACAAGATCGTCGCAAAAGCCAAAGAGGTGCTGGACAAGACGGATATAGATGACAAGATCGTCGCAAAAGCCAAAGAAGTAAAAGATAAGATCACAGGAAAAAAAGATTGACGTTATAAAAAGAGACGGTGCTGATGCGTACGTCTCTTTTGTAATATTCAAAAAACCGACAAAACAAAAGCATAAAAAGGCTGAAACGCTTATAAGTGCAGGATGCATAAACGATTCATGCAAAATTATTAAGAAAACAGTGTGCAAAAACGCAGTTTTATGATAAAATTGCTGTATTATTTGTTAAACAGGCCTCAGGGCATGAAAGCATCAGTGCCGGGAGATTGCTATTACGGCTGATATTTATACGGAAAAGGAGAGAGCAAAGATGACAAGAATCGGAATCATGGGATACGGAAACCTCGGCCGCGGAGTGGAGCTTGCAGTAAATGCGGCGCCGGACATGGAATTAGCGGCTGTGTTTTCCAGGAGAGATCCCGCAAGCGTAAAGATAGCTACAGAGGGAATTCCCGTAGTTTCGGCAAATGATGTCGAAAGCTGGAAAGACAAAATAGATGTAATGATCATTTGCGGCGGAAGCGCAACGGATCTGCCGGTCCAGACCCCGAAATATGCCGAAATGTTCAATGTGGTTGACAGTTTTGATACACATGCAAAGATACCGGAGCATTTCGCAAATGTTGACGCCGCGGCAAAAAAAGCCGGCAAGATCGCCGTTATCTCCTGCGGCTGGGATCCGGGAACATTTTCCATTGCGCGTGTATACGCAAACGCCATTCTTCCGGACGGAGAAGATTATACGTTCTGGGGCAAGGGCGTGTCACAGGGCCATTCGGACGCCATCCGACGGGCAAAAGGAGTCAAGAACGGCAAGCAGTATACGGTACCGGTGGAAAGCGCGCTCGATGCGGTAAGGAGCGGCAGCAATCCCGTTTTGACTACCCGCGAAAAACATACGAGAGAATGTTTTGTGGTTCTTGAAGAAGGCGCGGATGCCGCAGCCGTGGAAAAAGAGATCAAGGAAATGCCGAATTATTTCTCGGATTACGATACCACGGTAAACTTTATTACGGAGGAAGAGTTTTTTGCAAACCATGCGGGGATGAACCACGGAGGTTTTGTATTCCGTTCCGGAAAAACGGGCGCAAATAAAGAGCACAACCATATTATCGAGTACAGCCTGAAGTTGGATTCAAACCCCGAATTCACCACAAGCGTGCTCGTATGTGTGGCAAGGGCGGCAATGCGCATGGCAAACGAAGGGCAGACGGGCTGCAAGACCATTCTTGATATTCCGCCGGCGTATCTTTCGGACAAGAGCGGAGATTACTTAAGAGAGCATCTGCTGTAATTTGCGGAAACCATAAAATCGAATCATTCGATTGCTTATTAAACAAAAGATGGAAACATCTCAAAAACGCTTAAAAACAAATACAAGAAATTTGGAGAAAAAATGGCTGTAAAAGAGATAAGAGATAATAAATTATATTTTGACGGCTGTGACATGACGCAGATCGCGGCACAGTACGGCACGCCGCTTTATGTAATGTCATATACGGACATAGAAAGCCGTATTGCGGAGCTTAAAAGGGATTTCACGGACAAATATCCGGGCGCAAGAATAGCTTATGCCTCAAAAGCATTTTGCTGCAAGGGGATGTTTGAAATCCTCAAAAAAATGGGAACATGTATAGATGTGGTATCGGGGGGAGAGCTTTACGCGGCCGAAAGCGTAGGTTTTCCGGCAGAGCATGTCGAGTTCAACGGCAACAACAAATTGCCGAAAGAGCTGGACGATGCGGTAAGATACGGCGTGGGCAGGATCATTCTGGACGGGCTTCAGGAAGTCCCGCTTATCGAGGCGGCGTGTGAAAAATACAACAAAAAGATGAACATTATGGTAAGGATCACGCCCGGAGTCGCTGCCAGCACGCATGATTATATCGTGACAGGTAAAAAGGATTCAAAGTTCGGCGTTCCGCTGGATGAAGATGTTTTTCTGCCTATCGTTAAACAGATAATCGATTCAAAATGGCTGGAGTTTACCGGCCTTCATATGCATATAGGCTCTCAGCTTTTTGAAAACGATGCCTACCTGAAAGCACTGGACGTGCTCATGGACTGGGCGGCCAGGATCAAAAATGAATACGGCGCCGTAGTTAAAGAAGTCAACTTCGGCGGAGGCTTCGGTGTAACCTATACAAACGAAGAGAGAAAACCGTACAGTTTCTTCCTCGATCCCATGATGGCGCGTCTTAAGGAGCGTGCGGAAGAGATCGGTATTCCCACACCCGCGGCGGTCATAGAGCCGGGGCGCTCCGTAGTCGCAGAAGCCGGACTTACGCTCTATACCATAGGGCAGATAAAAGATATAAAAGGGCTTCGCAAATACGTATCCATCGACGGAGGTATGGGTGACAATATCCGGGTTGCCATGTATCAGGCCGAATATGATGCCGTTCTGGCGAACAAAGCTGACGAGGAGCCGGATGAAAAGGTGACGGTATGCGGCAAATGCTGTGAATCGGGGGATATCATTCTTACTGATTTTATGATGCCTCATTCGGTTGAGGCCGGCGACATTCTCGCTACGTTTTCAACCGGCGCATACGGATACTCCATGGCGTCGAATTACAACAACAATCCGATACCGGGAGTTGTTCTTGTGAAAGACGGAAAGAGCTGCTGGATGATAAAGCCGCAGACTTATGAGCAGATCGTTCAAAATGATGTGATTCCGGAGATTATATAATTTTGTCAGCGCAAAAATGGGGGCTGGCGCATTATACAAAAAGAATGATTATTCTGAAAGGGACATCCGCAACGCCGGTACTTAGCGAACGCAAGCGTAAGCGTAGCGTGAGGTTAGTACCGTTGCGTGAGGACTAAGCGCAAGCGGTCCCTGGAAGAATATTCATGATAAGGTATAATGCGCCAGCCCCATTCTTGTCGTCTAAAAGAATGACATGCTCACAGCCGGCTTTCCCACCGCTCGGCCAAAGAGCGGATCTGGGCGGTGAACTGCTCGATTTCTTTGTTTGTGCGGCCTTTGTAATTGCGGGCCAGATCGAGCAGCTGCTGTGAAGCCGCAATAAGAGAATTGTATGTGTTCTGGGCCTTGGACGCTCCTTTGGGCGCTATGCGCCTTCCTATGGTATGGACGGTGCATTCGCCCGTCTTAAGATCATATTGCGTCCCGGAATAAGGCGCTGAAACCTGATAGCCGAAAGTTTCCGAAAGTGTTTTGGCGAAATCTTCGACAGAATCCTCATCTCCGTGATTTACAAAGATCATCTCCGGGCCTTTTTCAAAAGACTGAACCCAGGCCAGAAGCCCGTTTTTATCGGCGTGACCGCTTGTGCCGTGCAGGGGATAAACCTCCGCTTTGATCGCAATCTCTTCTCCGAAGAGCTTTATTTTTTTTGCGCCGTCGAGTATTGCGCGGCCCGGTGAACCTACAGCCTGATATCCCGCGAAGACGATTATGTTTCGGGCATCCCAGAGGTTGTGCTTTAAGTGGTGGCGTATACGGCCGGCGTCGCACATCCCGCTGGCGGATATGATGACCTTGCAGGCGGGATCGGCGTTTATGGCGATAGAGTCGTCGGAAGTCACCGAAAGCCTGATGTCGTCAAACCATATCGGGTTTTCGCCGCTGTTCAGGATGGCCGTGGTTTCGGGATCGAAACAGGAGCGGTTGCATTGGAGGAAAATGTTTGTGGCCTCTATTGCCAGCGGACTGTCGATATATACGGGAAAGCCGTCATGTCCCGAGACCATATGGGCGGCCTTAATCTGCCGGATGGCATATAAAAGCTCCTGAGTCCTGCCGACGGCAAATGAAGGTATAACCACATTTCCGCCGCGGTCAAATGCTTTTTGAATACATTCCGCCAGCTCCTTTATCGCGTTATCGCCTCTTTTCAGAGTATGGAGCCTGTTGCCGTATGTGGATTCGATCACAAGGTAGTCGGTTTCCGCAACGGTCTTCGGATCGTTTATGAGCGGTTGATTCGTGTTTCCCACATCTCCGCTGAAAACTATCTTTTTGGAGACCCCGTCTTCCTCAAGCCAGACCTCTATGCAGGCCGAACCAAGCAGATGGCCTATATCCGTAAAAGAAATGTCTATGCCCTCGCCTATGGGTATCCGGGTTTCATAAGCGCAGCGGCGGAAGAGTTCTATGGTCCCGATGGCGTCATTTAAAGTATAGAGCGGCTCGGTGACAGGCGTGCCGGCGCGCAGGGCTTTGCGATTGCGCCATTCGGCGTCTGATTCCTGTATATGGGCGCAGTCCCTGAGCATTATGTTGCAAAGATCCACGGTGGCTTCGGTAGCGTATATGGAACCTCTGAAGCCGTCCTTATACAATTTGGGAAGCATGCCGGAATGATCTATATGCGCATGAGTCAGAAGAACCGCTTCAACATCCGCCGGGCTGACCGGAAGCGGTTCATTTTCAAAGACGTTCGCCCCCTGTTCCATGCCGCAGTCGATCAGATAATTACGGCCGCACACCTCGAGCAGCATGCAGCTGCCGGTGACTTCGTGAGCGGCGCCTATAAATGTCAGTTTCATTATGATCTCTCTTTCCGCTTTTCAAAAAGCAAATATACTGCAAGTCTGAACAGATCAACAATTTAATAATATTGTAGCGGCGCCGCGGTTGCGTGTCAAGCAAAGACGTTTGAAACATTGGTGCAATTTGCACAAAAAAAACTCATAAAACGCGGCGGTTTTTTGTTGTGGAGAGGGCCGCAATAGATACTTGCATGTTAGTGGTGAATGATATATACTTACAGAATATGGGGGATAGTATCCTCAAATAACATGCGAAAAAGCAATTTTTGCTTTTAGTATCCGCAGAAGTGTGCTATGATAAAGCATTATAGAACAATAAACATGGTTTTGTTACTTCGCAGCTTTCAAAAAACAATTGCAGGCGCGGAGCTTTTGTGGTCTTAAAAACCCGTAATCATTGTTTTGCGAGTTAATAGTCAATAAATGAAATTTTTTAAAGAACCCATATACGACATACACTGTCATATAATTCCGGAAGTAGACGACGGTGCGGCATCTATGGAAGAAGCCCTGGGCATGCTTGAAGAGGAAGTCCGGCAGGGAGTGGAGTGCATAGTGCTGACGCCCCATTACCGCGTCAGGATGTTTGAGACGCCGGAAGAAAAGATATTAAGCCGCTATGAAGCCTTATGTTCCGAAGCAAAAAAGCTGTTCCCGGATCTTACGTTGAAACTCGGATGTGAATTCCATGCGCACATGGACATGGAAGAAGATTTTAAAACCCGAAAACATTTTACCATGGCCGAAAGCGACTATATATTGCTGGAATTTTCGGGGCGGCACATGAAAAGCTTCATAAAAGAAAGGACGATGGCCGTTTTGGATGCGGGATATATACCGATAATAGCCCATATAGAAAGATATCCGGCAATGACCGGGGATACGGAATTTATCGGCGAGCTGAAAGACCGCGGAGCCTTGATGCAGGTAAACGCCGACGCCATACTTGGCGCAGACGGCATGAAAGTTAAAAACTTCTGTAAAAAGCTTCTGAAAAACGACCTGATAGATTTTGTGGATTCGGACGCTCACTCGCTTACACACCGGTCGGTGCATATAGGCGAATGCGCCGATCATATAGCAAAAAAGCATGGCGAAGCCGTTGCGAGACGCATATTTGTGGAAAACCCGCAAGAAATATTCACGGACAAGCTTCAGATAATCCATGCACCGGAGCTTTAAAAGAGACTGTGGTAAATTAAAGGCAAGCGACAAGAAAACAGGAAGAGACGAAAAGAAATATGGACAATAAAAAAACCCAAACACAGCACAATCAGGAAGTGGAGATAGATCTGGCGCAGATATTCAGGGCCATCGGCAGGAGATGGTATATCCTTCTCATATGCGCGCTGATCGGAGGGGCACTGGCATTCGGATATACGAAATTTTTTGTTACGCCTCAGTATAAATCCACCGCCAGCATGCTTGTGCTGACAAAGGAGACGACGCTTATGTCTCTGGCGGATCTCCAGATCGGAAGCCAGTTGACGGGAGATTATACACAGCTTATCAAAGCGCCTGACGTTTTAAATAAGACTATCGATGACGTGGGGCTTGAAATGGATTACAAGACGTTATCAAGGATGATAAGCATAAACAACCCGTCAAGCACCCGAATTCTGGAGCTTACGGTGACGGACGCAAGTCCTGAGCGGGCGGCACAGATCGTAAACACTTTGGCCGACAACGCTTCCGAATACATCAGCGACGTTATGGAAGCTTCACCTCCCAAGGTGTTTTCGCAGGGCGGAATACCGATAAGCTCTTCGAGCCCCAACACGACCAAAAACGTGGCGATCGGCGTGATACTCGGGCTTATCCTGGCCGTAATCATCATAGCCGTGCGAAGCATGATGGACGATACGATCCGCACCGAGCAGGACGTGGAAAATTATCTCGGACTTACGGTGCTTGCCTCAATACCTGACCGCACACAGGTTAAAGGCACAGCAGGCTATTATGGATATGGAGAATCAGAAAAATGAGGATAACAAAGACCGTAAGCATAAAAGACAACCGTAAATACGGATATTACTACGAAGAGGCCATGAAGACCTTAAGGACGAACATCGGCCTTTCCGGACGCAATGTCAAAAGCATACTTTTCACCAGCTCTCATCCGAACGAAGGCAAATCGGAACTTTCTTTCCAGATAGCGCGCCAGTTCGGGGAAGCCGGAAAAAAAGTCATTTACATAGACGCGGATATCCGAAAAGGTTCCGCGAGCAGAAAGATGAAGCTGCCGGCCGGCATGATGGGACTTCCGCAATACTTAAGCGGACAGTGTGAGATGGACGAAATAGGATACCATACCTCCATGCCGAACATGGACATCATCATGAGCAGTGTTTCCGCGCCCAACCCGACGGAGCTTTTTGAAACACAGGCATTTGAAGACCTGATCAGGGATCTGGAAAAAGATTATGACTATGTTATCATAGACACCGCGCCGGTAGGGACTGTTATCGACGCGGCCGTTATCGGGCAGGTATGTGACGGGGCCGTATTTGTGGTCTCCGCAAAAGACACGAGCTACCGTATGGCGCAGCGCTCAGTGGAACAGCTTGAGCGAAGCGGCTGTAAGATTTTAGGAGCCGTATTAAACATGGTGGATCCGAAAGAAGCGGGCGTATATTCCAGCAAGTACGGCAAATATAAAAAATACGGCCGATACGGCAAATACGGAAAATACGGCCGATACGGTTCGTCAGGAACGTCAGCGGCGCCGCCCAATTCCGGAAAGACAGGCAAATAGTTTTTCATGAGCAAAAAAAACGCAAGACAGAAAAAAAATACCGTTACGCTGGTGATTATCCTTATAGCGGCCGCCTGCGTCGGACTCTTTTTCGGAATAAAGATCCTGCCGTCTGTTATGGGAAACTCAGAAAACGGGAATGTTTATACGGCCGGAGACTCCGTGCCGGATGACGAGACTTTTCAGTATGTCACCTATAACGGGAAAAAATACAAATACAACGACCATCTGACAAACATACTTCTGATGGGCATTGACAAAACAACGGAAGAAGCCTATGACGAGGCGGAAAAAACCGCAGGGCGCAGCGATGTTCTTTATCTGATCGCCATGGACCGCCAGACGGGAGACTATACCCAGATCAAGATTCCGAGAGATACCATGACAAGCATACACTTTATCGGAAAGGACGGATCGGATCAGGGCTGGCAGGAGGACCATATCTCCCTTGCGTATTATTTCGGAGACGGAAAGTATGAAAGCTGCGAGCTGACAAGAGACGCCGTATCAAAGCTCTTTTACAATGTGCCCATCCGCAAATACGCGGCGCTTTCTCTCGATTGCATCGACGCGCTGGCAAAGACGGCGGGAGAAGTTACCGTAAAAGTTCCGAACGATTCACTCGAGGAAAAGCATCCCGAATTCAAAAAGGGCGAAACGGTGGTGCTCACTCCCGAAAACACGGAGAATTTTGTACGTTCGAGAGATACCGAAAAAAGCCAGAGCGCGGTTGCCAGAAGCGAGCGCCAGGATGCTTATCTTAAGGCATATAAATCGCTTGCGAGAACACGCTCAAACGAGGATCCGCATTTTCTGACGGAGATATATGAAGCCGTAAAGCCCTATATGGTCACAAATATGGACAACGGAGAATTCGTGGATATGCTGGAGGCTGCAGTGACCGATGCCGACAGCCAATCCTTAACGCTTCCGGGCGAGGGCGTATCTGGGACAGACGAGATATACGACCAATATATTGTGGATCAGGACGCATTATATGACCTGATAATAAATACATTTTATGTTGAAGTGAAAGATCAGACATGATTAAAAAAATTATTCTTGTCCTCATCGTAGCGGCGGCAGCTGTTTTTGCCGGACTGGCCGTGCATGACTATTTAAAAGAAAAAAACGCGGGTCAGATTTACGAGGAGGCACAGGAGGAATACAAAATAACGCCGACGCCGACCCCTGAGCCGGTGGTCGAAACTCCCGAGCCGACACCGACCCCTGAGCCGGTGCAGGTACCGATAGATTTTAAATCGCTTCAGGAAGCAAATCCGGATATTTACGCATGGATAACCATACCGAACACATTGGTGGATTACCCGATACTTCAGAACCCGGATGATGACGACTACTATCTGCATAGAAACATGTACGGTCAGGATGAGTACGCCGGAGCGCTGTACACGCAGGCCACTTACAATACAAAAGATTTTGAAAAAGATCCCGTGACTGTCGTCTACGGGCATGCCATGAAAAACGGCACCATGCTCCGGGGAATAAAGGACTACATGGACAAAGATTTCTTTGACAACAACAAAGAGATTTTAGTCTATACTCCGGACTCGATTCTGCATTATCAGGTATTCGCCGGATATATTTATGACGACAGGCTTATTCCGGAATGGTATAATTTCGACACTCCGGAGGGGCTTAAGCTTTACATACAGGATATTTACGACGTAAGGGACATGAGTTCCAATTTCGACATGGAGATGAAGGATAAGCTGGACGAAAACAGCAAAATCCTTACACTGTCCACCTGCTACGACGCGGATTCGGTGCAGCGCTACCTTCTGCAGGCCGTACTCGTTGAAGCGGAGCATTAATATTTTCGATAAATCTATCTTTATAGATTTATATATACGATATCAGGAATCAAACGTTTCTGACATCGCTCAGATTCTTGAGAAAGGAGGAAAAAGCAACATGTTTAAAAAACTTGTAGCAGTCATAGCTGCAGCAGCTATGGTTATGGGTATCGGCACGACCGCTTTTGCTGCGGAGTCCAAGCAGGAAGCGTCACCATACCTTGAGATCACGGCTGAGTATATCAACACAGGCCTTAGCGCTGACGTTGACGCTCTTTGCCAGGCTATCAATGCCGGAACAAAGACGATTGCCGATACAGGTGCAAACGTGGGAAGCGCAGTGGCTCTTACTGCAGTATGGGATGTTCATACAGTAGGAGAAACGGAAACTGCAAAGGTTAAATTCCCCGCAGCTGCAACAACACCTGTAATTGACAAGCTTACAACAGATTACACAAACATTCGCTGCCTGCATTTCAATATTGCAAAAGGCGCATGGGAAGTAATCAAGGCTGACAAGGTTGACTATACTGCAAAGAAAGCGACTTTCACGTTTGAGAGCTGTTCACCGGTGATCGTTATCGCCGACAAATCTTCTTCAGGCTCAGGCGGAAAGACTTCTCCTGCAACAGGCTCAACCACAAAAACGGCTGCATACGCTACAGTAGCAGGACTTTTTGCACTGGCTGCAGTTGGCTTTGCTATGAGAAGAAAAGCTCACTAATCTGAGACTTAAGTTTCTTGTAGACCAAAGTAAGGACTCTCT
Source organism: uncultured Lachnospiraceae bacterium (assembly GCA_964389285.1). Classification (GTDB taxonomy): domain Bacteria; phylum Bacillota; class Clostridia; order Lachnospirales; family Lachnospiraceae; genus Alectryocaccobium. The sequence continues at coordinate 31,539 of CAYMCZ010000004.1, forward strand.
ATAGAGAGGGAAGATGCCGGGGAGCTTACGCTCCCGCGGCATCCCTTCTGAAATATCAGGGTCAGCGTTTTACCGGTCAGATCAGTCATGATATTACGGGCAGAACGCTGAAAACAGGAGCTTTATTTTTTTTGGCTAACGCCGTGTTAGGGAGGCGTTAGTCGGCGGAACAGATATACATTTACGGACAAAGCCGGTATGAACGAAAACCCGAAACACACAGGCGACAATGCCGACATACAATTTAAAAAACACAGAGTCGAGCACTGGCAGCTGATCAGGATATTTCTTGTACTGTTTGATGCGGCTGCCGTAGCCGTGTCATATTTTTTCGCCCTTTTGCTCAGGTTTGACATGAACTACAGTTCGATACCTGATAAATATCTGGATTCTTACAGACGATTTATTCTGCTTTATATCGTCATCTGCATAGCGATATTTATTATCTTCAGGCTTTACAACAGTATATGGCGGTTTGCAAGCTACGCCGAACTTTACAGAGTCATTTTAGCATCCCTGATAACACTCGGAGCAAACATTCTTCTGATGAATTTATTTGCAGGAGGAATGCCGCTTTCTTACTATGTATTCGGTATAGTGATCCAGTTCATTCTGACGCTGGGGATCAGGTTTTCGTACAGATTCATTTATCTGTTTCGCGGCCGCAACAATAAAGCCGGAAAAGATCAAAAGAATATTATGCTGATAGGCGCGGGAAGCACGGGGCGCGCGATCATGAGCGAACTTAAGACTTCCAAAGAGGTAAACGAGGTCGTTAAATGCATAATAGACGACAACCCCAACAAATGGGACAGATACGTGGATAAAGCCAAGGTGATAGGCGGCAGGGAATGTATAGCCGAAGCGGCCGAAAAGTATCGTATCGACAAAATCTATATTGCCATTCCCAGCGCTACCGCGAAGCAGCGCAAGGATATCGTAGAGATCTGCAAAGAGACCGGCTGCGAAGTTAAAGCCATTCCGTCCGGAGTGCAAGTAGCCACCGGAAAGGTTACCATCAGCAGTATGCGCCGGGTGGATATAGAAGATCTGCTGGGCAGAGATCCCGTACGGGTAAACATGGACGAAATTCTGGATGCCATACAGGGCAAAACGGTGCTTGTAACGGGAGGAGGCGGTTCTATCGGCAGCGAGCTTTGCCGCCAGATAGCAGCCCACAATCCTAAGCAGCTGATTATTTTTGACGTCTATGAAAACAATATTTACGATATACAGCTTGAATTGAGAAACAGATATCCTTTCTTAAAGATGGAGTTCATAATCGGATCAGTCCGCGATTCCAGAAAAATATGGAAACTGTTTGAGACGTATCGGCCGGATATTGTTTACCATGCGGCGGCCCATAAGCACGTGCCCCTTATGGAAGATTCACCATGTGAGGCCATTAAAAACAACGCCATAGGCACATACAAAACCGCTTATGCGGCAATGGTTTTCGGCGCAAAGCGTTTTGTACTCATCAGCACTGACAAGGCGGTGAATCCCACAAATATAATGGGCGCGTCAAAGCGTCTGTGCGAGATGATAGTGCAGACTTTTGATAAAAAAATAAAGCAGGGCCGTGCCTTTGAAATGCCGCAGCTCTTTACTCACTGGATCAGAGATGCACATGCGGACAGCCTGAGCGACGCAGCGCTGATGAACGTAAGCACGGACTTCGTGTCGGTGCGCTTCGGCAACGTACTCGGCAGCAACGGTTCCGTCATACCGCTATTTAAAAAACAGATTGCAAAAGGCGGTCCCGTAACCGTAACCCATCCCGAGATCATCAGATATTTCATGACCATACCCGAGGCAGTGAGTCTGGTGCTCCAGGCCGGAGCCTATGCAAAGGGCGGAGAAATATTTGTGCTCGATATGGGGGAGCCTGTCAAAATAGACAAACTTGCGCGAAACCTTATCCGGCTTTCAGGCTACAGACCGGACGTAGACATAAAAGTGATCTATACCGGTCTTCGTCCGGGTGAAAAGCTCTACGAAGAAAAACTGATGGCTGAAGAAGGTCTCACAAAGACCGAAAACGACATGATCCATATCGGAAAGCCGATAGCTTTCGATGAAGACGAGTTTTTGAAGCAGCTGTCGGAGCTGATGGTGGCATCATATAACAACAAAGATAATATAAGAGAACTGGTGCAGGAGATCGTGGTGAATTATAAGCCGGCGTAATATGTTATATTTTTATAATAGGTTAAATAAAGAGAAAAATTCGGAAACCGTAACTATTTGAATTTTACCATAATTTTTCAGATCGCTAAGATCCTTATCTCCGCTAATGATATATAGACAGTTGGCATCGACTGCACAATTGATAAATTTGTTATCATCTTCATCTCTGCAAACTTTGATGTCGGAAGTAGTGATAATCAGTTTCATTGCAGCGATGATCGCAGTAAGAGGGATCGAAACGGGTTTTTCTGGGTATCTTGAGAAAAGTTCATTCACGGTTTCCTGATACTCCGTAATTATTTCTGGTGAAGCATATGCCACCAGCTTATGCTTCACCAATAGTTCTATCAAGTCTCTGGGATGACCTCCGAAAAAAATGGCAGAGACAACTACATTGGTATCGATAACTATTTTCATATAACGGGTTTTCTCCTCTCGCGGACTGTTTTTACGGCATCAGTTATATCATTCTCGGTAAGATTGACATCAGCTGCCCATTTGGCAGCAGCGTCCATGAGATTTTGAAACTCAGAGATATCCGGCTTAGGAATTGGTTTTAACAAAATATTGGAACCATCGCTGATAACCATCAGTTTAATACCGGGAACGATGCTCAAACTGTCACGAATAGATTTAGGCAGTACCACTTGACCTTTTGAAGAGACAGCGGTAACATCAGTTATGTATTTTGACATGACGAAAACCTCCTTGTAAGAATATCTTACCGCAATTATAAACGATGAGAAGGTTTTATTCAATAAAAAAAAGAATTTTTAGCTATATTGAGCAGGACAGAGACAACAGGCACAGTGAAATCACGGAAGGATTCTTATGAAAGACAAGTATTTATCGGATCCCAGATTTAAAGGGATCAAGCCTTTTGAAAACAAGATCTGGCTTTCAAGCCCGACGATGCACGGCGAAGAGCAGAAATGGGTGGATGATGCCATCCGTACAAATTGGGTGAGCACTGTCGGAGCAAATATAAACGAAGTTGAAGCACAGATAGCCGAATACATCGGCGTAAAACATGCCGTGGCGCTTTCATCCGGTACTTCCGCGCTTCATTTGGCTGTAAAGCTGGCAGGCGAAAGACCTTACGGACAGGCCGCTCCCGATAAAGGAACTCTTTCGGGCAAGAGGGTGTTCTGTTCCGATATGACGTTTGATGCCAGCATAAATCCTGTGGCATACGAGGACGGAGAAGCCGTTTTTATAGATACCGAATACGACAGCTGGAACATGTGTCCCGAAGCACTTGAGAAAGCCTTTGAGATATATCCGGATGTAAAGCTTATCATAGTGGCTCATCTTTACGGAACCCCTGCTAAGATGCAGGAGATCAAAGCCATAGCGGACAGACACGGAGCTCTGATAGTGGAAGACGCGGCAGAGTCGCTGGGCGCCGAATATAAACTGAACGGTCGGTGGGTCGAAACGGGCACTCTCGGAGATTACAACTGCATATCTTTTAATGGTAATAAAATAATAACAGGAAGCTCCGGCGGAATGTTCCTTACGGATTCGAAAGAAGACGCCGACAAGGTGCGCAAATGGTCCACTCAGAGCCGCGAAGACGCGCCTTGGTACCAGCATGAAGAAATCGGCTACAATTATCGCATGAGCAATATTATAGCCGGAGTTATAAGAGGCCAGATACCTTATCTTAAAGAGCATATAGCACAGAAAAAAGCTCTTTATGAGAGATATAAAGAAGGATTAAAAGACCTTCCGGTCAGGATGAATCCCTTCGATCCGGAAACCTGCAGACCCAATTTCTGGCTGTCCTGCTTTACTGTAAATGAGGAAGCAATGTGCGCGACGGTGCGTGGCGAACAGGATGCCCTGTATGTAAGAGAATCCGGCAAAAGCTGTCCGACCGAGATACTTGAAGCCCTGCAGGCATTTAATGCCGAAGGCCGACCCATATGGAAGCCCATGCACATGCAGCCGATATACCGGACAAATCCGTTTATTACGAAAAACGGCAGCGGCCGCGCAAGAAGCAATGCCTATATAAAAGAAACCGGAATGGTCGATGTCGGAGCGGATATCTTCAGAAGAGGCGTCTGTCTGCCGAGTGACAATAAGATCACGAATGAGCAGGCGGATGTGATTATGGATATTATAAAACGCTGTTTTAAATGACCGGAGAAAATATGAAAAAAATATTGAAGATAGTTGCTCTTATTTTAAAAGTGATTATTGTGCTGACTGTGATAGTAGCTGTTGTAAATGCAGTTAAGGCTAAATCTGATGAAGCGGTCGGGCATGTGCAAGGGATATATGAAAAGTATGTGAAGAGGCCTTTGGATTTCTTCTGTGCTGCCGTAGCTACGGTCGTTCTTAGCCCGGTGCTTTTGATAACTGCGTTATTGGTAAAGCTTAAACTCGGTTCACCGGTTTTGTTCACTCAGGACAGACCCGGACAGGGTGAAAAGATATTCAAATTGTATAAGTTCAGATCAATGACAGACGAAAGAGATGAAAACGGGGATCTCATGCCTGATGATATAAGACTTACATCATTTGGCAAAAAACTGCGGTCTACATCGCTTGATGAACTGCCGGAATTATTAAATATTCTCAAAGGAGATATGGCTGTGGTTGGGCCGAGGCCTTTGTTGGTTTCTTATCTTCCGTATTATACAGAAAAAGAACATCACAGGCATGACGTAAGGCCGGGGCTTACGGGGTTAGCACAAGTGAATGGGCGAAATGCAATTAACAGTTGGGAAGAACGTTTTGAATATGATTTAAAATATGTAAATAATGTTTCGTTTAAAATGGATCTTGATATTCTTATGCAGACAGTAAAAAAAGTAGTGAACAAATCGGATATTCAGGTCGGAAGTGAAATAAAAGCCGGGAGACTAGATGAAGCAAGAAATGGAAATAACGGTACGCAAGTTTGAGAAAACTGACATTCCAAAGAAAGTTGAATGGATAAATAATCCAGAAAACAATCAATTTCTTCATTATGATATACCTATCTGTATTGAAAAAACAGAAAAATGGTTTGACAGTCATCAATCAGAAAATACAAGATATGATGCTGTAATTGAATCAGACGGAATCCCTGTAGGCACGATTGGCTTGTTGAGCATTGACAGAAAAAACTCTAAAGCCGAATTCTATATAGCAATGGGAGAAACGTCTTATAAAGGAAAAGGTGTAGCGACAAAAGCCAGTCATATTATTCTTCGGTATGCTTTTGAAGAATTAGGATTAAATAAAATATATCTATTTACAGAAACAGAAAATATTGCTGCACAAAAGCTTTTTGAACGTGTGGGATTTGTAAAAGAAGGCTGTTTGCGAAACGATGTTTTTTCACGCGGACATTTTGCGGATCGCTTTGCATATGGATTTCTAAAAAACGATTGGATGTGTTCAGGTGATTAATACTATTATCCATAATTTAGGTGAGTTTAATAACAATCAACTTTGGATAAAACGAGATGATTTGATCCCGTTTTCATTTGGGGGAAATAAGGCCAGAAAAGCTTTTTTGTTTTTCGAAGAAATAGATGCTGGAGAATATGACTGTGTAGTTACTTACGGCTCAGCCAGCTCAAATCATTGCAGAGTAATAGCAAACATGTGTTGTCTAAGAGGTATGAAATGCTTCATAATCAGTCCTTTAGAAGCATCACATCCAACTTTTAACAGTCAGATGATGAAACTGTTTGGGGCTGAGATAACTAAAGTGCCGGTTTCAGATGTTCATGATACAATTGAAGAAAAACTTGATTTGTTAAAAAGAACCGGTAGAAAACCGTATTTTATTGCGGGGGGCGGACATGGAGATATCGGTACGCGGGCGTATGTGGAATGCTATCAGGAAATAAAAAACTATGAAGAGCAGGAAGACGTTTTTTTTGATTACATCTTTTTTGCTTCCGGAACGGGAACCACACAGGCAGGCCTTGTATGCGGACAATTATTAAATAAAGATCAAAGAAATATTATCGGTATCAGCATAGCCCGTAAAAATCCGAGGGGACGAAATGTGATTCTTGAAAGCATCAGGTCATATATGGGTAAAAAGGCGGTTGAAGAGGAGATACAAAACGCAACTGTTTTTATAGATGATTATACGTCAGGCTATGGGAAAGATGATTATCGGGGCAGAGAAATAATTACTGACGCATTGAAAAAATACGGCATTCCTTTAGATGCGACCTACACAGGAAAAGCTTTTATGGGGATGACCGAATACTTAAAAGAAGTAACGGATAAAAACATTTTATTTATACATACCGGAGGAACGCCGCTGTTCTTTGACGCATTGAGGAATGATATATGAACTTTTTAATACTGGCAGCAGGTACAAGAAACAAAATTGTTCAGTACTTTAAAAAAGCGTTTAACGGAACGGGAGAGGTTATCGCGACGGATGCAAACAACCTCGGACCTGCGATTTATGATGCGGATAAGCATTATATCGTGCCTCCTATAACGGAGCCGGGATATATAGATATAATTTTAGATATCTGTAAAAAAGAAAAAATAGCAGGTGTGTTAAGTCTTATCGATCCGGAGCTTTCACTTCTTGCAGCCAATAAAGAGAAGTTTGAAGCGGTTGGAACAACTGTGGTCGGTAGTTCCTATGAACTTTGCGAAATGGCTCTTGACAAAATGCAGATGTATGAGTGGTTGAAGAAGCACGGATACAACTGTGCCAGGTCGTGGAAGTACAAAGAAGAATTCTATAAGGCCGTAACTGCAGGAGAAGTTACTTATCCTGTATTTGTCAAGCCATATAGAGGAAGTGCGAGCATCAGCATTTCTAAGGTCTACGAGAAAGAGATGGTTGAGCTTTTGTTCGCTCATGAGGACGATCTCATGATTCAGGAGTTTCTTGATGGTCAGGAGATCGGTGCTGACGTGTATATCGATTTAATCTCCGGAGAAGTTGTTTCCATCTTCACTAAGAAGAAAATCAAGATGCGCGCCGGAGAGACAGATAAGGCCGTCAGCTTAAAAGATCCTGAATTATTTGATCTGATAGAAAAATTTGTCAAAGAGGCCGGCTACAGAGGACAGATAGATATAGATATTTTTGATATAAATGGTAGTTATTTTATTTCTGAAGTTAATCCAAGATTTGGAGGAGGATATCCTCACGCATATGAAGCCGGATGTGATCATATGAAGCTGATCTTAAATAATCTGCAAGGCAAAACAAATGTGAAAAACATAGGTAACTATAAAGAAAATGTTTATATGATGAAATATAATGAAGTGAAAATTTGGAATCCAATAGTCGAGGAAGGTTAATGAATAATAATAAAAAACCTATTTCTATTTGGATAATATGTTTGATTCTATTGGGATACAGGGTATTGCTGGATTTAGTATATCAGTATTCCGTAAGTCCTGTTTATGCATATAGAGGATATATAAATAACGCTTCATTAGAATCGAAATTTATATCATGGGTGTTATTTATTATAGGAATTGTTTTCTTTATTAATATTTTGACATATAGTCACTACAGGATGTCAAATATTATCGTTTCGATTCTGTTTTTAATATCTTTTATTCCGTTTACAACCGTTGTTGCATTCGGGACGACATCAATTGGATATACCGTGTTCAATACCGTTTACTGGTTTATTTTGCTTTTGGCGCAACACTTATCTCAAAGAGTTGTTTTAAAAGATCCGGTTCAGTTGCGGGTCGGAAAAATCAAGATAAATGATAAATTTGTGTTGATAGCAGGATTTGTCTCATTATTTATTGTATTGTTTATTTCGGCAGTATATACACGCTTTCGAATCAATTTTAATTTGTTTAATGTGTATGAGCTCCGTTCGGAAGCGCAAACCTATAATTTTCCAACGGCATTGTCATATTTGTTCGCATGGACGCGAGCGATAAACCCGGTGTTAATGGCGTATGCTTTAATCAACAAGAAAAAAATACCGGCAGTGATTTTTTTTGCAGTACAAATGCTGAGCTTTGGTGTTGATGGCTTAAAGTCAACTTTCTTTATGCCGTTTATTGTTATTATCGTAGTTTTTGTGCTTAAAAATTCGAATATTAACAGAATAAAAAATATTATTATCATTGGAGCTGTAATATTTGTGGCAGCGGGTCTATTTGAACACATGATAATAAGGACAAATAATATTTCAACGTTATTCATCAGAAGAATGCTGTTTTCGCCAAATATTACAGGTGAGTATTATTATGATTTCTTCCTTACAAATGAACCGGATTTTTTTAGAGGATCAGCATTAAAATTGTTTGGATTGAACAGTCCATATGCTGAAGCAGGTACAAGTGTTGGGCGCATAATAGGCTCAAAGTATATAGCAGAAGGCTTGAATGCTAATAACGGACTGTTTTCAGATGCGGTATTAAACTTAGGAAACATAGGTGCATTTATAATGCCCGTTGTTTTAGTATTGATATTAAGATTGTTTGATCGCTGTTCAAAAAACCTTGATTCAAGACTTACGGTTGCGACGAGTTTCTACTTAGCTACGGTAATCATGGGAACTACAATTACTACCGTGCTATTTACACATGGTGCTCTGATACTGATGATATTATTCTTGTTAATGGACAGAAACAACTTAGAACACAGCGATTCAATAAAAGCAAGTGCAATAACGGAGACATAATTATGAAAAACAACAATGGCAGTCGGATTTGGATAATGAATCATTATGCCAGCCATATGCTCTTTGATAAGGGCGGCAGGCACTATTATTTTGCCAAATATCTTAACAAAGCAGGTTTTAAACCCACAATTTTTTGCGCAAATATAAAGAATAATAATACTCAAGAGCGGTATTTTGATAACGAAGCAAAATGGATTGAAAAAACAGCAAAAGAAATAGACACATCTTTTGTTTTTGTCAAAGCAAGAAGATATTCGGGGAATGGAAAGCAAAGAGTATTAAACATGATCGATTTTTATCACAATGTAAAAATCGCAGCCCGTGAATATGCCAAAACACACGGAAAACCGGATATAATCTTAGCTTCCTCAGTACATCCTCTTACCATGGTAGCAGGACTGAAATTAGCAAAAGAGTTTAAAATAAAATGCATATGTGAAGTAAGAGATTTATGGCCGGAGGCTATCGTTGCATATTCCAAACGAATAAAAAAAGACAGCATTCCGGCAAGGGTGATGTATTCAGGCGAAAAAAGCATATATAAGAAAGCCGATGCCGTTATATTTACACAGGAAGGCGGCCCTGATTATGTAATAGAAAAAGGCTGGGACAGGGAGCACGGAGGCCCGATATGCCGTACGCGGTTATTTCATATAAACAACGGAGTGGATCTTGAGGCGTTTGATTATAATCTCGAAAACTATCCGTATGAAGATGATGACTTGGATAATCCGGACATATTTAAAGTTGTTTATGCCGGAGCAATCAGACGTATCAATAATCTGGGTTTAATTGTTGATGCGGCAAAACTGATAAAAGATCCCAAAATCAAATTTATTATTTTCGGTGACGGTGATGAATTAGAGTCGCTCAAGGAGCGGGTAGTAAAAGAAGATATTAAAAACGTTGTGTTCAAAGGACGGGTAAACAAACAATATATTCCGTCCATAGACAGTAAAGCAGATCTGAATCTGGTTCATTGGGAAATGAATCCGCTTCTTCGGGTCGGTGAAAGTTATAATAAGGCATTTGAATATTTTGCGGCCGGAAAGCCTGTTTTTTATACGGTCCGTCCCGGGTACAGTATTGTCGAAAAGTATGCGTGCGGGAAAATAACAGACGGTTTTGCGCCTCAGGATATTGCAAAAGGGATTGAAGAGATGAGTTTATTAACGGAAGAAGAAAAAAACCTGCTGTCAAAAAATGCCCGAAAAGCAGCGGAAGCTTATGATTTTAAAAATCACACGAAGAAACTGATTGAAATAATTAAAAAAATACAAGGATAAAAGTTCTATGAAACTGTACGATAGTCTTCTTGATAATAAAGAATCGCTTGCGATTATAGGCCTAGGATATGTAGGAATGCCGATTGCGGTTGCCTTTGCTCAAAAAGGCATAGATGTTATCGGGTTTGATTTGAATGAGGCTAAAATTGATCTATACAAATCCGGCATAGACCCAACAAATGAAGTTGGAGATGAAGCCATTAAAAATACTACGGTAAGATTCACGTCCAATGAAGAAGATTTACAAAAAGCAAAATTCCTTATCGTAGCAGTGCCTACACCGGTCAATACTGACCATACGCCGGATCTTACGCCGGTTATCAGTGCATCAGAGATAATAGGAAGAAATCTGGCTCCGGGAGCAATTGTTGTTTATGAATCAACGGTTTATCCGGGATGTACGGAAGACGTTTGCATACCCATTCTGGAAAAAGAATCAGGTTTGAAATGCGGTGCGGATTTTAAGGTAGGATACAGCCCTGAGAGAATAAATCCGGGAGATAAAGTTCACAGGTTGGAAAACATTCATAAGATCGTATCAGGAATAGATCAGGAAGCACTTGAAGTCATTCAGGCTGTCTATAATATCGTAGTTGAAGTCGGCACTTATCCTGTTTCAAATCTTCGCACGGCAGAGGCTGTTAAAGTAGTAGAAAACAGTCAGCGGGATGTAAACATAGCGTTTATGAATGAGCTTGCCATGGTATTTGATCGTATGAACATAGATACAAATGAAGTAGTAGACGGAATGAATACCAAATGGAACGCATTGGGTTTCAGGCCGGGACTTGTCGGCGGGCATTGTATAGGTGTTGATCCGTATTATTTTACATACGAAGCTGAAAAGCTCGGATACCACAGTCAGATAATATTGAACGGTCGAATAGTAAATGATTCAATGGGCGCATATGTTGCGGACGCGGCGGTAAAAAAGATGATAGAAGCCGGGCAGGCGCCAAAAAAGAGCAAAGTTGTTATTTTGGGTCTTACATTTAAAGAGAATTGTCCTGATATAAGGAATAGCAAGGTTGCGGATATTATTAAACAATTAGAAACATATGGAATAGTTCCTGATATTGCAGATCCGTGGGCTTCTGATGCCGATGCCATGAAAGAGTATGGTATAGGTCTTGTGGATTTTTATCAGATTAAGGATGCGGACTGTATTATTGTTGCGGTTGCACATAATGAATTTAAGGAACTTCAAATAGACGATATAAAAAAATTATACAAGAAGAAACCGGATATCGAAAAAGTCATTATGGATGTGAAAGGTCTGTATAAAATATCCGACCTTGAAGCATCAGGCATGTTATGGTGGCGTTTGTAAATCTGAAAGAAGACAATATTTCTTTAAAGTAATATGAGGAAAATATGAAGATACTATATATATGCACTTACTATCACAGGGCAATGGTGTTTCGTGATTCAATGAACTATCTTGAATCAATGGGCAACCAAGTACTGGCATTTAACGCAGTGGAAAAAGGCGCGGAAATATCAGACAAATATAAAGCCATTATGGATGAAAAAGTAGTTCATTGTGAATGCTTTAATAAAAATGACAGATATATATATAAATATAAACAGAAAAAAATAGAAAAAGCTGTTTGTGAAAATGTAAACTTAAAAGAGTTTGATATTATTCACAGCCATACTTTGTTTAACGGAGGTTGGGTTGCATATCAATTAAAAAAGAAATATGGCATTCCATACATTGTATCTGTCAGGAACACAGATATAAATGCATTTTTGAAGCATAATATCTTCAGGGGAATAGCACGAAAAATAGCAAACGACGCGGCGGGAATACTGTTTTTATCGGATGCTTATAAGAAAAAATTTCTATTAAAATGCTATTCCGAGTCAGAAACCGAAAGCATTTTAAAAAAATGTTATGTCATTCCGAACGGGCTGGAACCGTTTTGGCTTGACAATATTGCGGAGCCCAGGTCAAAAGTACAGGAGCCGCTTTCTTTGCTGTGCGTAGGCAAAATAGATCAGAATAAAAACGTTGAAAGAGTATTGGATGTGGTGGTAAAGCTCAACGAAAGAGGCATAAAAACACATTTTACAGTCATAGGACAGGTGCTTGATCAAAAAGTTTTGAATTTGATTAGTGATAATAAATATGTGACAGTTGTGCCTTATCTTACAAAAGAGGAGCTTATTAATTACTATAGAAAAAACGATATTTTTGTTATGCCTTCGTTTAGAGAATCATTTGGCAGGGTTTATGCAGAGGCTATGACTCAGGGACTTCCTGTAATATATACCAGAGGGCAGGGCTTTGATGAAACATTTCCAAGAGGACTTGTGGGTTATGATGTATCACCTGCGGATACAGAAGAAATAATATCTGCTGTTTTAAATATTAAAAACAATTATGCTGAAATATCGCAGAGGTGCATAGAAAACTGTCGTATTTTCGATTGGTCTGTTATTACCGGAGAACTGCAGAATATGTATGAGAATTCAATTTGAGGGATTAGTATGAAAGTTGCATTGATTTCGTTTCATAACGCATATAATTACGGCGCTGCGCTGCAGGCTTATGCGCTGCAGCGGGCAATACAAAATATGGCCATCGAATGTGAATATATTGATTATCAAAATGAACATCGAAGTCATACGTATGACATGCAATATCAATTTAAAAATGCAATAAAGAATAAGAAAATAATGCAGGCCGGCAAAACATTGGCAGGAATGCCGGTATTAAACCGTCGCGGAAAAAAATTTGATGCTTTCTATGCAAGATATCTAAAAAAAACAAACAAAACATATAAAAACTCAACAGAAGCAGAGAAACTAAATGATTCGTTTGATAAATTTATAGTGGGAAGTGATCAGATATGGAACTATTCTCATAATGGGGAGGATTTTGCATATCTGTTAAATTTTGTAAACGACAATACAAAAAAGATATCATATTCGTCAAGTTTTGGCATGGACAGTATACCTGACAGACTTAAAACGGATTATTCTGAATGTCTATCAGCGTTCAACCGATTAGCCGTTAGAGAAACAATTGGCGTAAAACTTGTTCAGCAGTTGACAGGCCGGGAACCTCATCTTGTTCTCGATCCGGTTTTTCTGATAAGCAAAGAAGAATGGATGACGCTTAAGGAGTCTCCGCAGAAATATAATAAGCCTTATATTTTTTTCTATACAAATCGTCAAAGTCAGATTCAGGATTTTTTAAATACAGGATATAAAGGCACCGATGATTTTCATGTTTTAAGCAGTCAGGTTACACCAAAAGAAATAGTGAACCCCCGGATGAAGATGAGGGTAGATATTTCTCCGGAACAGTTTTTAGAAGAAATCAATAGTGCAAAAATGGTGGTTACTGCTTCGTTTCACTGTCTTGCATTTGCTATAATTTTTCGAAAACCGTTCTGTGCGATCTTAACCGGAGATCAGGGAAAAGATGAGAGAATATTGAATCTTCTTGAGTTGACAGGATTAAAGGATAGGATCCTTTACAGTAATACATCTATACATAGTTTGTTAAAACCTATAGATTATGATGAGGTTTGGAAAAAATTAGATAAATATATTATTAGATCAAAGACATATCTGAAAAACGCAATCAATGATTTTCCTGATGTTGAGATCAAAAATGAAACAGATCAGACAGAGCTGTTTTGCAGAGACAACAGATGTGTCGGATGCAGTGCCTGTGCAGCGGTTTGTTCTAACCATGCAATCATAATGGAGGAAAACCATGAAGGATTTATGACGCCAAACTATAATGAGCAGATGTGTGTTCATTGCGGGCTGTGTCATAAAGTATGTCCTGTATTTAAACAACCGGAAAAACGAAATGATCAAAAATATTACGGAGTAAAAAACGCAAAGAGCATTAGAATAAAGAGTTCATCGGGAGGAATGTTTCGCGCATTGGCAGCTTCGGTAATAGAACAAGAAGGCATTATTTGCGCAGCGGCAATGGATAAGAATTTCAGGGTTTATCATGCCTTTGCTGAAAACATGGGTGAGATAAAGCCGATGTGCGCTACATATTATGTTCAAAGCGAAATGGGAGATGCTTTTTCAATAATTAAAAAGCATTTGGCTGAAAGGAAAGTTTTATTTGTAGGTACACCGTGTCAAGTTGCCGGATTGAAAGGCTATCTTCAAAAAGAATATGATAATTTAATTACCTGTGACATAATATGTCACGGAGTTCCCAGTCCTATGGTATTCAGAGCATTTATCAAAGAGCTGCAAAAAAAGGGAAAATTATCTTCTTTTAAGTTTCGCGATAAACGATTAGGATGGAGAGGTTATTGTGTATCAGCTGTTATTAACAGAAAATATATACATGATAAGCTCTGGCTACAATCTTTTAGTAATCTGTTTTCTCATAATATGATAAACAGGCTGTCATGTGGCGCATGTCAATATACAAATTATGATCGTCCCGGAGACATTACTATCGGAGACTTTTGGGGAATCGAAAAAAACAAGCCAGAATTTACTGATAAGTTAGGCGTTTCTCTTGTCATTACAAATACGGATAAAGGTGCAAAACTGTTTTCTTCATTAGAGAAACTTGAAAAGATAGAAGTTCTAAAAGACGAAACCGTTCAGAATTCTTTGGTAAAGCCGGCTAAAATTTCAATGAAAAGAACTCAGGTTTTTCAAACCATCCGAAGCAGGGGATATTCTGAAGTCATGAATAAGTATGCGGAAGTTAATATAAAAGGAAAAATTAAGAATTTGATTAGAAAAGCTGCTATAAAATAAGCGGTGGAGATATTAAAGAATGAGTAAAAACAGGTCGCGGACAGCAAATACTGTAAGAAATTCCAGTTTTGGCATAATAGAATATTGCTTTACCATGATAGCGTCTTTTGTGGTCAGAACTGTTTTTATTCATCAGATGGCGCAGGAGTATCTTGGATTTAACGGACTGTTTACCAATATACTTTCAATGTTTTCGCTGGCTGAAATGGGCATAGGAAACGCTTTGGGGTTTATGCTCTATGGATCATTGGCGGCTAAAGACGAGCACAAAACACGTCAGATAATGGCGTTTTATAAAAAAGTATATATAGGCATAGCGTTGATCATTTTGGCTATAGGCCTTGTTTTGATGCCGTTTATTCCGTCTTTAATAAAAGAGGTTCCGAATGTTCCCGAAAGCATATATTTAATATATTTTCTGTATTTGATTGATTCGGTCGGAACATATTTGATGGCGTATCAGCAGGGCATCATTAACCGCGATCAAAAAAGCTACATTATCTCGATAGGCACAATTGTCTCCACAGTGGTTATGAGTGTGGGACAGATACTTGTTCTGTTTATTACTCATAATTTTATCGCATATCTTATTATTCAGTTCGCATCTAAATTGATAAAGAATGCCGTATTGGCGGCATTATCATACAGAATGTATCCGTATCTGAAAAACAACCATGAGATTTTGAATCCTGAAGACAAGCGTACTATTATTAATGATACAAAGGCGCTTTTGTTATATAGGATTAGCGGAATAGTAACATCCAGCACGGATAATCTGATCATTTCAAAATTTATCGGATTAACAGCTGTCGGCCTGTACTCAAATTATTATATGATCACGCATGCGTGTTATTCATTGATAAAAAAAGGTATTACCGGTATTTCCGCCAGCGCGGGACATCTGTATTTCGATGGCAACAAGGACGCGGTGGAAAGATTATTCTCGGCAGGGACATTTTTTGCATACTGGATTTTCGGATATGTAGCTGCCGCTTTCTTTGTGGTTTTGGATCCCTTTATTAAAATATGGGCCGGAACAAACTTTATGCTTGACCGCCCCACGGTCATACTGATTATTCTGAATTTCTTTTTTATGGGGCTGACAGAGACCTATGGCGTATTTAGAAATGCTTTCGGCCTTTTCGTGCAGGGGAGATTCAGACCCGTAGCCAGCGCGATAACGAACTTGGTGTTATCGTTGATTTTTGTGCAGTTTTTGGGAATGTTCGGCGTGTTTTTAGGAACTCTTGTAGCCTATGTAGGATTTAATTATTGGTATGATCCGTTTGTTATTTATAAGCATGCATTAGGAAAACCATCCAAGTACTTCTGGATAAAATCAATTAAATATCTTATTACGGTAGGAGCTTTAATAATAATTTGCGTCTTTACAGCTTTATTAACTACAACGTCATTTAAGGGAATATGGCTGTTTTTGATAAGAGGAGTTGAAGCCACCGTTATTTTCAATGTTGTATTTGTATTGTTGTATCGAAAATCGGACGAATATAAATATATTTATGATAAACTGCTTTCTAAACAATTAAGAAAAATTAAAAGAAAGCTAT
This sequence comes from uncultured Lachnospiraceae bacterium, assembly GCA_964389285.1. GTDB lineage: Bacteria > Bacillota > Clostridia > Lachnospirales > Lachnospiraceae > Alectryocaccobium. The sequence continues at coordinate 47,973 of CAYMCZ010000004.1, forward strand.
TAAGAAAATAACGCTGTCAAATGAGCGTGCTAATGTGATTATTGGAAAAACCTTACATATGTGTCCTAAACAGACCTAAACAGGCGCAGAAAAGATAATAATTCTATGCTATCTTTTCTGGAAAGTTCTGACTACGCAGCCGGATATCACGAAGGAACTGCTTGAAATGATTTCGGAGAATGATCTGACAAGCAGGATAGATCAGGCAGTAAAAACAGCCCGATTAAAAAAGGAATGGAGGCAGGAATATATGGCAATCAGCATTAGAGATATGGACAAAATAGAAGAAGGCCGTGCGGAGGGTTTGATTTTCGGATCGATCCGCATATATCGGGAAGAGATGAATCTGCGGGATGAAGAGATCAAGACCAGACTGATGGCAAAGTACGATATTTCGGAAGCGGAAGCGGAGAGGTATCTGAAGCTGCAGACGGTCAGTTAAAAAAAGATTAATGAGTCTTCCCTAAGAAGAAAGTCTTTGATCCCAAGAAATAAGATGCCATCCTCATCTTTGTATGGCATGATATGATCCCTGACGATCACGATCTTCTTAAAGGAGTCGTTGATGCGTTTCAGGGAATTGGTTTCCTGGGCGCGTTTTTGATCTGTGTCAACATGCATGGCGGATTGAATATATAAAATATCTCCTGCGGTTCTTGCTATAAAATCCACTTCCAACTGGATCTTTGTTTTTTTCTTTTCACTGTCCCGATACTGATACTCTACAACTCCAATATCAACGGAGTATCCACGCATAATCAGTTCATTATAGATAATGTTTTCCATGATATGGTTTTCTTCAAGCTGCCTGTAATTCAGCCAGGAGTTCCGCAGCCCCATATCTGTGAAATAATATTTCATCGGAGTGTCAATATACTTCTTCCCCTTGACATCGTATCTTTTCGCTTCACTGAAGAGATAGGCCTCCTCGAAATAGGTCAGATACTTTTTGATGGCTTCGGAAGAAATAATCTTATGTTTCTCAGACTTAAAAGCATTTGAAATCCGGGACGGATTACTCAGCGAGCCGATGGCAGACGAAAGAATACTCAGCAAATCATCAAGTACTTCTTCGTCATTCCGGATGTCGTGTCTTTCCATGACATCTTTCAGGTAAGTGTTATGAAACAGGTTCTTTAAATAATCTGCCTTCTCCTTGTGCGTCTCAAATTCCAATATCCTGGGAAGCCCGCCATATGTGTAGTATTCTCTCCATGCGTCTTCTTTGTTTCCGTGATAAGCGTCATAGAATTCTTTAAAAGACAAAGGATTCAGATGTATCTCATCACCCCTGTCACGAAACTGTGTTACGACATCCGTTGACAGCATTTTGGAATTGCTGCCGGTCACATAAAGGTCAATATTCTGGATCTTCATAAGGCCCATCAGCACGTCGGGAAATCCTATTCTGTCGTCAGCATCTGTGTCATCGATCCATGGATTTTTAATCGAAACAACATTCTGTATCTCATCCAGAAGAATATAATAATCTTTCGAATCCTTTATAAGTGACCGGATATATTCGTCCAGCCGAAGCGGATTTCGGTACTTTGCATTGATGTTGTCTTCTAATGAGAGACGGATGATATGGTCATTTGCGATACCCAGTGAAATCAGATAATCATAAAAGATCTCATTAATCAACACGGATTTTCCGCATCTGCGGATACCGGTCACGACCTTAATCTTCCCGTTGTTCATTCTTTTGACTAACTGATTAAGATATTTATCACGTGAAATCACTTCAATACCTCGTTTTCTGTGGGCATGCCCACTGTTTTTCAGCTACATAATACAATACGGGTCTATGTCTTTGCAATAGTTGGATGAAATTTAACATTATTTGCACAGAAAAGTATGTTTAGCTGATAATATCAGATAAAAAGATTAATTTCATGGCTTATTTAGGACATATTAGGTTATGAAATTTCGTAAGATGGCGGAAGCGGAGAGGTATCTTAAGCTGCAGACGGTCAGTTAAAGAGCCGTCAAATATGATTTAAGTTTTCTATAGATGTCCTCCTTGTCGGGAGGGCATCCTTTTATGCAGAAATCAAAGCCTTCGGTGCAGTTTCCTATACCGAGGGCGCCTTTTTTTCCACGATGGCCCTGACCTATGCTTATTTTTTCCGTAAGGGCATCCAGCAGGCCTTCTGTTTTAAGGCGGTTAAGCGCGGGGATCAGCTGGGCATAGCAGGCGCTGCAGGAATCGACCTCATCGACCTCATAGTTTACGGAAAGAATATTCCTTTTTAAGGGAACGTCTGCCGAAGGGTCGCCTTCTGCGGTTATGAGCCTAAGCTCGGAAAGATCCGCGCTGCCGAGGCCGAGAGATTCGGCAAGGGTCACATATTTTACATCCGACGGAGCATATCCTAAAAGAGAACATACATAGGCATCCACAAGCACCGGATCCAGAGCGGTCATGATACAGTTCCTTGTAACCGGCCTGCCACCTTCTTCGAAATCAAGATCGCCGCATATGTGATCCACGAGAATAAAGTCCTGATGTATGCCGCAGTTCAGATGCGCTATCGGAGCGTGGAGCCCCAAAGAGTGGAAGCGGCGCTTTTCCGAATTAGGGATTAATCCTTTCATGTTTTTAAGTGCGCAGGTAATCTTTGTCTGGCAGTGCCCCTTGAGGACGGGTACGTTTATTAAAAAGTCAAAGCCCGAAACACAGGAGCAGATATTAAGTTTCATTCCCGCGCAGTCTGTCTTTACGGAACCGTCCAGCTGTGTGTCAAGAAGCTTTACTCCATATTTTTTTGCAAGGGAATTATATCCGCAGTATTCGAAGGCTTCGGCGGTCTTATCGCCTACCCAGGAACCCTCTGCAATGACGATATCGCGAAAACCGAAGTCCAGGAGATATTCTGTGAGACCCTCTATGATCTCGGTATGCGTTGTGGCTCCATATGAAGCGGGAGAGGGGGTTACAAGGTTGGGTTTTATGCCGATTTGCGCTCCGACAGGTATAAGCTCATTAAGGCCGCATCGCTGAAGCAGCCGTTTTGTCATGTTTTTATAGTCTGTTCCGAATGAACGCCAGATTTCGTTCTTTTTCATCAACGCCTCTCCTTTGTACAGTTATTCGCCAAGCTTTAATTTAAAATGGCCTCTATGGTTTCCTGCTGCTGCTCCTGCGCGGAAATTAAAGCGGTGCCGTCACCTCTCTGTTCGCCGTAATTACCGAAACCGGAGTGGTTTCCGCCTTTTATTATGACTTCGGAGGTGTCAGATGGCCAGTGCGCTTTGCTTTTTTCGTATGAATCCATATTGAGCACGGCATCCTCGCTTCCGTATATGGAGAGAAGCTTCACGGAGTCTGCGATATCGGCCGTCGGGTAGGCTGCAAGCAATATGAGTTCAGATATTTCATCCGGATGCTCTGCCGCATATCCGGAAGCGACAACTCCGCCCAGAGAATGTCCCATCATGATCCATTTGTCATAATCATATCCGTCGATGAGTTTTGAAGCGGAATTTTTTCCGAAAACTGCCATATTAAAGGGCATTTCGACCAAAAAACAGTCAGGCCCCTGTGCGGCGAGATTAAAGAGCAGGGGAGCGTAAGCAGTCGCTTCTATTTTTGCGCCCGGATAAAAAATGACTGCCGAATCGTCTGCCGGGCCGTCAAAGTAATATCCGTCTGCCGTCTTTGTAACAGTGACGGTCTCGCTGCTTTTAAGATAATTTTCAACTAAAGAGTCGGCGTGGGAATACTGTGATAAATACGAAAATGCGGTCACTGCCATGAACACGACGGCGAAAATAACGAATATCAGTATTTTCCTGCTTTTTTTAAGCGGGAGAGCTTTGCTTAGAGACCTTGTGATAATAAATGCCGCCGCGAGGCACAGCGCGATAACGAGTATGATAATTCCGATATAATTCATTTCTGACTCCTGATATTTGAAGTATCGTATAACCGGGCGCCCATACGGCGCAAAAAATGTCTGCTTATTATTATAACACCGGTCAGAATAAAAGGCTACATTATTTAATCAATTGTCGGTCTTGACAAGAACAACATTCTGATTTATAATACAATTTACAGGAAGGAAAACAAGTTGTGACAATATATACTAACCCGGAGGGTAAATAATATGTGTACGGCAATATCTTTTTCTACCAAAGCCCATTATTTCGGGCGAAATCTGGATTTGGAGTATTCATATGATGAAAACGTCGTAATAACTCCGAGGAACTATCCTTTTTCTTTCAGGATGTGCGATGAAATGAAAACCCACTATGCCATTATAGGTATGGCTTATGTTGCGGGTGACTATCCGCTGTATTATGATGCCACAAATGAAAAAGGGCTTAGCATGGCGGGACTTAATTTTCCTGAGAATGCGGACTATAAAGAGAGCGCCGAGGGCTGTGACAATGTTACGCCCTTTGAGTTTATTCCGTGGATACTCGGACAATGCGCCGATATTAAAGAGACGAAAAAGCTGCTTGCCACGCTCAATCTGGTAAATATTAATTTCAGCAGCGAGCTGCCGCTTTCGCCTCTTCATTGGATGATAGCGGACAGGGAAGAAGCGATAGTTGTGGAATCAGTAAAGGACGGACTGAAAATCTATGACAATCCGACGGGGGTTATGACAAACAATCCGCCGTTCGACAAACAGCTTTTTGCTTTAAATAATTATATGCAGCTTTCGCCGGAGCCGGCACAAAACCGATTTGCAAAAGAGCTGAAGCTGGATCAATACAGCCGCGGAATGGGAGCAATGGGTTTGCCGGGCGATTTGTCTTCTTCTTCGCGTTTCGTAAAGGCTGCTTTTACGAGAATGAATTCTGTTTGCGGTGACACCGAAAGTGAAAGCATCAGCCAGTTTTTTCACATTTTGGGATCGGTAGAGCAGCAAAGAGGATGCGTCCGCCTGCCGCAGGACAAATACGAAATCACGGTATATTCTTCGTGCTGCAATTCGGACGAAGGCATATATTATTATAAAACGTATGAAAACAGCCAGATTACAGCAGTAAACATGCATGCTGAAAACCTCGACGGACAAGCCCTGATCAGATATCCGCTGATAAAAGAACAGCAGATAAGATTTGAAAACCATAAATAATATAATAAGAAACTATTAAACCAAACAAACAGTTGTAAGAAAAGGAGATGAATAATATGGAAGCTTGGAAATGCACGATTTGCGGATACGTACATGAGGGTTCGATGACAGATGATTTTAAATGCCCTGTCTGCAAACAGCCGGCGTCGAAGTTTATCAAAAATGACGGAGAAAGCAAAAAAAAGAATCCTTATTCCGGCACTCAGACAGAGAAAAATCTGGAGGCGGCTTTTGCCGGCGAGTCTGAAGCGCGCAACAAATACACATACTTTGCGTCTGTGGCAAAAAAGGAAGGTTATGAGCAGATTTCAGCTCTTTTCCTGAAAACAGCCGAAAATGAAAAAGAGCATGCAAAGATGTGGTTCAAGGAACTCAAAGGCATCGGAGACACTCCTGAAAATCTGCTCTCTGCCGCCGAAGGCGAATACTACGAGTGGACGGACATGTATGAAGGCTTTGCCGTGACGGCTGAAAAAGAAGGCTTTACGGAGCTTGCGGCTAAATTCCGTATGGTTGCAGCCGTCGAAAAACACCATGAAGAGCGTTATCGTGCGCTTCTTAAAAACGTGGAAACCAAAAAAGTGTTTGCAAAAGATACAGTTACGACATGGGAATGCCGAAACTGCGGGCACATCGAAAGCGGGACCAATGCTCCTGACGTGTGTCCGGTATGTGCTCATCCGCAGAGCTTTTTTGAAGTGCATTCAGAAAATTACTGATTGAGATGTTATAATACCGTTTAAATAAAGCTCTAAAAAAACACGCCCCTAACGGCAGGCACGGCCGCGTTAGGGGCGTGTTGGGCTTGGAATGATAATATGCATTTCATAAACCCTTGCAAAAATCCACTGACCGGTGATATCCTGACGGTGTTGAAAGTGAATGGGGGTGATAACGTGACCGAGTATAGCCAAGGCGTTACTTATGAGATGCTTGCCCGGGCTCTCTTTGAAAATTATGAAAGCATCTATGATATAGATCTGGAAAATAATAATTATAAGACATATCATGAAAGCGAATCATACCGCAAATTGGAAGTTGCAAGCGAAGGAGAAGATTTTTTCGCTTCTCTGGATGTAAATATTCCTAATATTATTTTCAGCGAAGATCGGGAATATGTGATGCGGATGCTGAAAAAAGAAGCTCTGGTGGAGGGATTAAAAAAAGAAAAATATTATTCTTTTATTTATCGTGTTCTGAAAAATGATTCGCCGGCATACCATCAGATACGGGCTACAATACAGATGGTTGGCGATAAGACGCATATTCTTATGGGCGTGAGAAATATAGACGCGATGATGCGGCGTGATATAACGCACAGAAAAGAGCTCTCCGACATGCGGCAAAAAGAAAAAACTCATATGGAAGCTGTTCTGGCAAGCGCGGCAGCATATATGGAAGTAAATCTGACAAAGGATCAGGTGCTTGAGAAGGCTATGAATTATACGTCGGAGCCTATGAAAGGACTGATAAAAGTACCGGAAACGCCTTCGTTTAACAGGTACAGCCTTCTGCATGAATGGATGTCAGCCAACACTGTGGTTTCCAACAATGAAAAATTCCGGCAGATCGGCAGCAAAGATTATTTGCTGGGATGTTTTGAAAAAGGAGAAAAAAGGGCGTCGGTTGATTTTTCGGTAAAAACAACAGCCGGAGAGATTCAGCCGTGCAAAGAAGTTTTTTATCTTTACAAAGAATCAAGCACGGACAATATACATTCGTTCTGCGTCATCTACGACCTGACGGAACAGCAAAAACAGGAAAAAGAATTAGAGGAGCTGGAAAATGAGCTCAAGCTCAGCCGTATTCAAAATTCCGCGAGTCAAATGCAGCCGCATTTTCTTTACAATGCGCTCGGCTCTATTCAGGAAATAGTTCTGACAAACCCGGAATATGCGGCAGATCTTATTCGGGATTTTACCGTTCATTTGAGAAGTTGTATACGGGCAATGTCAAATGACGAGCCGCTTCCGTTTTCACAGGAACTGAAAAACATACAGGCATATATAAACATAGAAGCAATGCGCTTAGGCGAAAAGCTTAAAGTGAGATATGAGATTGGAACAGAGGATTTTCGTATTCTGCCGCTCTCCGTTCAGCCGCTTGTAGAAAATGCCATCCGACATGGCGTTTATGAAAGAGGCATGGACGGAGGGACGATCGGGCTGAGGACGAGAGAGGTGGCGGACGGATTTATCATTGAGGTCGAGGACAACGGGATCGGTTTTGATGTTGCTGCGTTTCAGGAAAGATTGGAAAAAAAAGAAACTGAATCCGCCGGAATCCGAAACATCATTTTCCGTCTGGATAAAGTGATGCATGCATCGGTTAAGATTGAAAGCACGGTGGGAGTGGGAACACTTGTCACAATTCGAGTGCCAAAGGAGGCGAAAATTTGAGAGAAATTGTTGTTGACGATGAAAGGATCATGATCAGAAAGTTTGTCAGACTCAGCGAGGGAATGGAGGATCTCAATATAGTCGCGACATTTGAGAGCCCGGAGGAAGCCCTTGCTTATGCGCAGGAAAATAATATAGAAGTGGCGTTTCTGGATGTGGATATGCCTGTAATGGACGGGCTGGAATTAGCGGAAGAGCTTCGCAAGATCCGCAAAGACATCCTGATCGTTTTTATTACCGCCTACGATAATTTTGTGTGTGAGTCAAATAAGATCGGCGGGGACGACTATATTGGCAAGCCCTATACCAGAGAGATGCTTGAGATAATGATGCAAAAGCTGAGGCTGCTTGCCAGAAGGCAGCATAAAACCATATACGTACAGATGTTCGGAAGGTTTCTTGTGTCCAAAGACGAGAAACCGGTCCGTCTGACGGGCAAGGCAAAAGAAATTCTGGCGCTGATCGCGACACGCAGAGGACGCGAGATCAGCAATGAGGAAATATACAGCACAATCTGGGAAGGAAGGGCGTATGGAAGCGAAAGCATGACCGTGTATTACAATGCGTTAAGAAGGCTGAAACACGCCCTGAATAAAGCCGGGCTGGCCTCTTTGCTGATTTCCACTTCGAGAGGGCAGATGGTCAATACGGATATGTTTGATTGTGACTATTATGCATGGCAGGATCGGAAAATGGATACAAGGGATCGATTCAGAGGCGATTTTTTGTCGGAGTATTCCTGGGGAGAATACATGCTTGCCGAAATAATGAAAGCCGATTGGCATTAAAAACCATTACAGCTTGTGACAGTTTAAGACCGAGTAAAAGTCACAAGCTGTATTTTTGTGAGTATTCTTCGTAATATTTGCGAAAACTTTCGTCTTTCGTGTCCACAACGTTTTTCAGATACTGGTGCGTATCGAAAACATCGTTGTTGATCTCCAGCATAGCTACGGCGATGTTGGAGCAGTGATCGCTTATTCTTTCGCAGTTGTTAAGCAGGTCGTTGAAAATAAAGCCGTGCTCCAAAGTACACTCCAGGCTTTGCAGGCGGTCAACGTGGTTGAGCTTTAAAGCATCGCATAGGTTGTCTATGTGTTCCTCGAGAGGCTCTACCCGCTGCGCGGCGTCATAGTCGTTATTCACGAAAGCGCCTATTGTTATTTCGACAATCTCGCCAATGGCCGATTTGAGCACATCGAGTTCATGCCGCGCTTCGTCCGTAAAAACAATGTTTTTTTCGTGAATTTCTTTTGCGCTTTCCGCCAGGTTCTGCGCGTGATCCGACATGCGTTCCAGATCGGTTATTACATGCAGATAAGTATACAGCTCCTTGTTTTGCTGAGTCGAGAACTGTTTTCTGGAGAGCTTGATAAGATATGAACCGAGACGGTCCTCGTATTTATCGGTAAGATCCTCCGCAGCGCATACGATATCGAAAAGCTCATCGGAATATTGTTTTGTGACTTCTATGGCATCATTCACGTTTTTCTTTGTAAGAAGAGCCATTGTAGAGACGACCTTGCGGCTCTGTGCCAGTGCTACGTTTGTGTCGCTGAGGAAATGCTCTTCAAGAAGATCAAGAGTGCTTTCTTCCGGTGTTTTGTCAGGTGTTTTTTCTTTATAAACCCTGACAGTCAGTCTTTCCACGGCACCGACCAGCGGTGTAAGCACTACGATCATCACGAGCCTCAATAAAGTATTGAGAGCCGCCACGCCTACAATAGAGACTGGATTTTCCAAAAAAGCGAAGGGGTGGACGGCGTTTGCGATATAAAAGATGCCGCCGCAGATCACTGCTCCGATCACATCAAAAAGCAGATGTGCAAGAGCGGTTCTTTTGGAGAGGACGCTAAGGCCCATGGAGCTTATGAGTACCGGAAGTGCTCCGCCTATGGTTATACCGAGCATCACGGGGATTGCGACGGAAAACGTCAGACTGCCGGTAAGCGCAAGCGCCTGAAGCGTAGCGACCGCCGCAGCCGAGCTTTGAACGAGACAGGTAAATCCAATGCCGATTAAAATGCCGACGACAGGATTAGAGAGCTTTACCATCAGGGATAAGAATTCCTGGTTGCTCTGAAGCGGCGACATTGAGCCTGTCATTGTTGACATGCCGAGCATCAGAACGGCGCATCCGAGCAGGATATCGCCGACAACATTACTGTTTTGAGATTTGGAAAATTTTCTTAAATAAATACCCAGTATGGCGATTACGCCGACTATTACGGAAGTGGAAAAAAACTGCGCCCAGCCGCCGCTGCCGGAGCTGGATATACAGACGATCCAGCCGGTGACGGAAGTTCCCAGCATTGCTCCGAGTACAATGTATAAAGCCTGCCGCAGGCGGATCAGGTTTGTGTTGACAAAACCCATAGCCATGATGGAGACGGCGGAAGTGGATTGGATAATAGCGGACATGCCCGCGCCTATGCCGAGAGCCTTGACGGGTGAGCCGGTTACGCGGTTGATAAAAGAGCCGAGCCTGCTTCCGGCCATCAGTTTCATACCGTCGCCCATCAGGGTTACGCCATATAGAAAAAGGGCAAGTCCGCCCAGAAAAGAAATTATATTTACAACGCCCATAACTGTTATTCGTCCATCTTATTTCTCTTTTCGTGTAAGAGCCGCCCGCACAGAGCCTTTCGGATCCGTGATCAGCAGCCTTACAACCCATATTACCAGACCGAGGGCAACGACAGACAAACCGAGGAAAGCGTCGTTTACCATATCTTCGAGCGGAGGGGTAAAGTATTCCGTTTTGAGTTCTGCAAACTCAAAGACGGCGTCAACAAACCACATGATCGAAGCGCCCCAGAATAAAAAGAGCAGTATACCCATTTTCAGGGAATCGTCTTTGCGGGTATACCATTTTACCGTAACGATAACAGCCGCGAAAACGGTTATAAGCAGAGTCATTTAAGCACCTCCCAAATCGGTCTTTGCATTTGATGAAGTATCTGCGGAACGCCGCATGATGGCGTCGGCGGCAAAGCAGATGCCTATCCAGACGACCGTTATAAGGGCGGCCATCACAACGCCCACGGAAGCCATTTCTGAAAGCATTTCAGCCAGGTCGCCCGGATTTGACGCCGCAGTCAGAAACGGAAACCATGGTACTACTTCTCCGTGCCAGATGTGTTCGAATGCAAGAAGAACCACTCCGCCCCAGAGCATATTTCTAAGCCATTTCAGCTTCCTGCTTAGAGGGATCTTCACTTTTTCGGGATCTGCATTTTTTATGTTTTCAGAACTCAGTTCTTTTTTCTTTTCCGCTTTTTCGATTACGGTTACGGCTACAGCCTCGGCTGCGGATACTATAAAACAAGCCATAAAACACCTCCGAAAGCATATTAATCTATAAAGAAGTTGCTATTTGATTTATTAGTAATTCTAAACATAATTAAGGAGCATCTGTCAAGTGTTTTTCAGGCATCCGTCTTGACAAATGAGCGGCATAACGGGAAAATAAAGAAGAATCAGAATGAAAACGGAAAGGGGTATTTACGATAAATGAAACTGGTTTCGTGGAATGTAAACGGGCTGAGGGCCTGCGTGGGCAAAGGCTTTTTGGATGTTTTTAATAATTTTGATGCGGATATTTTCTGCATACAAGAGAGCAAGCTGTCGAGGGATCAGATAACGCTTGAACTGCCGGGATATGAGCAGTATTGGAATTATGCGGAAAAGAAAGGATATTCGGGAACTGCCGTATTTACCAAAAAGAAGCCGTTATCGGTTGCCCGCGGGATAGGGATGACGGAACATGACTCAGAAGGCAGGGTTATAACTCTCGAATATAATTCTTTCTGGTTTGTGGTGGTATATGCCCCTAACAGTCAAAACGAACTGAAAAGGCTGGATTACCGTATGGAATGGGAAGATGTTTTCAGGGCATATCTCGGAAAACTGGCCGAAATAAAACCGGTAATTGTTTGCGGGGATATGAATGTCGCTCATAAAGAAATCGATCTGAAAAACCCCAAAACAAACAGGCGCAACGCGGGTTTTACCGACGAGGAAAGAGGAAAATTCACCGAACTGCTTAATTCGGGCTTCATCGATACTTACCGTTACCTGTATCCCGAAAAGATCGAGTATTCATGGTGGTCGTACCGCTTCCGCGCAAGAGAAAAAAACGCGGGGTGGCGCATTGACTATTTTCTGGTTTCGGACAGCTTAAAAGACAGGATAAAAGACGCGGTGATTCACACGGAAATAACCGGTTCGGATCACTGTCCGGTAGAGCTGCTGCTGGAGGGTGATCTCTTAAATGCCTGAGGCAAGCCGGTCTTTAGGATAAGATAAATACCGCAGGATGCCCTAAGAAGCAGCCGGCGGTATTTATTATACTGCACCAACATTATGTTCAAGTTAGAATAATTTTTTTCTTATGGGTTCTCCTTTCTATTGTGGTTTACGGTACTGCTGTGCACAAAACAGTTTGCGTATTTTGCATAAATGTATCAGGGAACCTGCAAAAAGTCAACATATTTGATAATAAATTTGAAAACACGAAGTTTTTTATGAAATAATCAGACAAGTTGTCTATATAACGAAAAAAGATTGACATATTAATTTAAGCGTTATATTTGAAGTTGAAAGAAGAGCAGGTTTTTAAATCAAAGGCCCGCGGGCAAAATGCACATCGAAGCATATTATGCTGCATTTTAGAGAGTTTACATACAGTAACATAAAACATTTCCGGGCAAAAGCAAAATGCGCGCTTCAGGTAGTTGTTGCTTCTTATCGGAATACATGTTAGAATTACCCTGCTGAAATAAGGCTGAACGCATAAAAGACAGTTATGAGGTTTTATATGGAGCAGTTATATATGGATGTTTTGAAACTTGTGCGTTCCGGCCTTACCGAGACTGCCTGTTCTTTCGAATCAGAGCCGGATTGGGAAGGGATTCTGAAAATAAGCGATTATCAGGGATTGAACAGCATCATATATCGCGCCGTCCGGATTTCAAACATTTCCATAACAGAGAATATACTGACCCGGCTTAAGGCCGGTTTTTTCAGTGATATCCGGCTTAATCGTCTTCAGATGAAAGAGCTGGAGATTTTATATGGATGCTTTGACGAAAATAATCTGGATTATCTCCCGATAAAGGGCGCGGTAATGAAGGCGCTGTATCCCGATCCGGTGTTCAGATGGATGTCGGACGCGGATATAGTGATACGGCCCGGGCAGTATGAAAAAATATCGCGGATAATGAGGGATACAGGCTATGATTTTGTTTTTGAAAGCAATAATGAATACAGATGGGAGAAAGCCGGCTTTGTCGTAGAATTGCATAAAACGGTTTTTAAGGATAAATATGCGGGCTATTTTGAATATTTCAGGGATGTGTTTTGCAATGCCGCAAAAAAAGAGGGCACCTGCCGTTATGAGCAGGATGCGTCTGAAGAGATGGCATATCAGGTCGCTCATTTCGCGAAGCATTATATCTCGGGCGGCTTAAGATTCAGAAGCCTGCTCGATATACACTACCTGCTCGCTAATAGAGATATCGATGAGGCGCGTCTGCGCTGCTCGCTGGAAAAAGTAAAACTGTATCGTTTTTACGGGGTCATCAGAAAAACCGCGGAGCAGTGGGCCTTTGGTCTGCCTCTTGACCGGGAGGGAGAGCTTCTTATAAGCACGACGCTCAGGGAATCCAAAGAGTTCAACGATGAAAAAGGGATCATCTTTCATGCGGCGAAAGAAAGCGGTGCCGGAATAAAGCCTGCGGTTTCATCGAAAATAAAGACCACTTTCAAAAGAACGTTTCGCCCGTATCGGATTATGAAAAAAGAGTATCCCGTACTTGCGAAAGCACCCGTACTGCTGCCGTTTTGCTGGGTGCGGCGGGGAGCCGAAGTGCTTTTTTTCAGAAGAGAGAATCTTAAACGATTCATGAAGATAGAATGGACTCAGTCCCCGGCAGTTATGGAAAGCTATATGAAAGAGCTTCGAACACTCGGGCTTGAAAGCGCCATATTACCGGAGGAATTGTGATGCCGGAAAATAAAAACAATAAAGAAGACCTTCGGAAATATCTTTTTTCCGAAAGAGATCTGATCGCGATACAGGCACTTTCCGGGAGCCGGTTCTTTCGGGAGAATACGGATATGCTTACAGCCGAAACGGATGTAGATACGGAAAATCCGATTTATCTTTTGCTGCAGGGCATAATAGGCTTCAGGAGAGGCTGGCGGCTGTTTCCCGATAAAATCGTGCCGAGGCTGAAGGGCATTCACAGATATAATCAGGTCAGAAACAGTGCTGAGGCCGGATGGTTTCAGTCTCGGCTTTCCTTATTGGAAGAAAACGGAATACCGGTGATGCTGACGGGAGGCTCTGCGGTGCGCGCACATTTCGCGGCGGATACTCCGCGCATTATGTTCGGATATGATATAACCGTTCCTTCGGAAAAATATGAAAGCGCGCTTCGGTTTTTGCCTGAAATCGTAAAAGATGCCGATAAAAACAGGACCGTTGAAAAAAACACAACAGAGATTTCTTTTTTAAAGCTTTATAAAGGAGTGCCGCATGCAGGCCTGTTTTCCGAAAAAGAATTATGGGACGAAGCGCGGCGGACGAAATATTATAATAAGGCCGTATTCATCCCTTCGGACGAGGCCGCGTTGCTGCAGCTTTTTTGCCTGCCTTACGGACCGCGGATTGTTTTAGAAAGCGCTCCGGAAAGAGACCGAAGGATGGCGGAATGCTGCAGGATCCTGCAGAGAGATATAGATTTTTGTTATCTGTCAGAGCTGGCAGGCAGAGCCGGAGTCAAAGATGCGGTTCGTTTTTATCTGGATTTTTTAAGTGAGCTGATGCCGGATATCATATCCGGAGCAGATTGGGAGGCTTTTTTTGCGGATGACAAGTCATACAGGGCATATATCTCGGCTGTGCATAACCTGTTCAGGACAAGTGAAGATATAAAAAAGCAAACGGAAAAAAAGGAAGCTTCTCTTACAGATAAGGCGTTGCTGCGGCTTGCAGGACAGCGTGTGCTTCGGCACATAAAGAGAGCCCGGCTTTAAAGGAGCATGAAAAGTTGACAAAGAAAAGAGTAACGGATTTTTTTCAGGCGGTCGAACGCCGTTTTCTGAAATACGGGCCGGAGGAAGGCTCGTCCTTTCAGATAAATGTAAACGGGAATGTCATAGAGCAGCGATTCCTTACAAAGGAGCATGCCGATACGGTAAAGTCATATCTTATTGTTCCGGCTTTAAAAGAATACAAAGAGCCGGACGCGGTATTTTATTACTGGACCGAAGACTGCACAGGCTACCTGCCGCCGAAAGCAAGCGGTAAAAACGGGGTCTGGCAGAGCAGGGATGAAACCGGATACTTCAGGATAATACCGGAATTTGAAATGCTCGGCAGCGATTTTTTAAGAAACAGATTTTATCATTGCAGGGTTCCCGTGGAATATGACGACTATATAATACACGGCCATTCCATGGCACCGACATTTGCCAGATGGGCTATTAAAAACGATTTGCTGCTGCTGCATAGTGCCTGCGTGGGCTTGGATGGAAAAGGAGTGATGATCTCCGCAAGAGGCGGCGGCGGGAAATCCACGCTTGCCGTATCCTGCCTGCTCGGAGGTTTTGATTTTGTCTCTGACGACTATATACTGGTAAATCAGGAGGGCCCGATGCGTGCGATGCCGCTTTACCGTATAGTCGGACTTAATCAGGATATGGCCGAGATTCTGAAACCAGACATGCCGGTGATCCGGACGGAGCCGAGGCGGAACGACAAATTGTATCTTGATGCCGGGGCTTGCGATATAAAAAAAGAACTGTCCGTACAGGCTATAATATATCCGAACCCCTGCAACGCGAAAGAGCCTCGGCTGAGACTTGCGCCGCCGGGGCCGGTGTTAACGAAGATAATGGAAACAAGCGCGAGAAACATGCGTATCATGCGCGAGATCGAACCGTACCGGATAATGGCCGCACGGCTTAACGCTCTTCCGGTATACGAGTTTTTGCTGACGGCTGATCTGAATGTGAACAGGGAATTTTTAAGAGAATTTATTATAAAGGAGCTTTGAAGATGTATAAATTGAATGAAGAAAAAATGTTTTTTGATATCGCCGACGGACAGGCTGTGGTGATCAATTTCACCACGGGCATGTATTACGGAACCGGTCTGCTGGGGTCGGCAATACTTGAAAATCTGGTGAACGGTGCTGACGAAAAAAACATACTGGCGGCCGTAAAGGCGCAAAGCGGATGCCCTGCGGATTTTGAAGCGGATTTTAAAGCTTTTATAGACGTATTGCTCGAAAAAGAAATCCTGCTTGAAGCACAGGGAACGGGAGCGGACGCTGCTATCGCACAGGAAGCTTTTTCGGAGGGTTTTGAGCTGACGGTGGATGAGTTTGCGGAAGTGCAGGATCTTCTGCTTGCCGATCCGGTGCATGAGGTTGACGTGGAGCAGGGCTGGCCTGTCTTAAAAGAATAAATATCATCCGTCTGCGAAACGGTTCGTCAGAGCGTATTGCGAAAGGATCATATCCCACATCGGAGTGTTGCCCCTCCAGTCATATTTTTGTCCGGTTCGTATGTCGATATTGTCGCTGAACAGATATTCCGTGATTGAGGCTTTGTTTGAGATTCTCGCCTGTCTTTTAAAGCGGCTTTTTATCTTTAAGAACCAATAAGGTTTGATGTTTCTGATATTTACAAGCCTGACGGTAAGATGCGGGTATATATTCGAAAATGCCTCAAGAAAGCTTTTCAGCGAATCCATCGAATTGTTTCTGTTGCACAAAAGAAGCAGCGTTTCGGCGTTTTCAAGTTTCTCTTTCATTTTTTCGGCACGCGGAATCATGATTGCACGAAACCGCTCGGCACCTTCCTCAAGGGACAAGGCCTTCGGGAAATGATGCATGGATATGAGGTTGTTTTTATTATCGTGTACGACACGGTGCGAGACATCTTCGGATTTTTCGTCGCCCTCTCTGATTTCGGCAAAGAAATCAGAAAAATCGGTTTCAAAGAGATGAGGGAGGCTTTGGATAGGCCAGCAGATTATCCAGTCCAGAGGAAAGGCCTCTCTTCTAAGGCCGTGGTTTATTAAATGCGATGCAGGTCTGCACGACCTTCCTATTGGAATACACAGATCAAATCGTTCCATTTTGGAGCTCCTTGCTAAAGGGGATTTATCGTTGACGGCACCGGTCTGTTTTGATTTTATCATAAAATTATTTACAAGACACAAAAGTTTTATAAAAAACCACAAAACAATGGAGAAAAACCTTGAAAGTATCCGTACTGATTCCGGTATATAACTGCGAAAAATATATCGGAGAAGCCATCGAAAGCGTGCTTGCCCAGACATATAAGGATTTTGAAATAATCGTTGTCAACGACGGTTCCGAAGACAAAAGCGGCAGTATCGCGGCTTCATATCCCAGCGTCCGTGTTTTTAACAGGAGCCACGAGGGTATTCCCAAAACAAGAAACTTTGCGCTATCGAAAGCCGAAGGCGGGGTTATCGCTTTTTTGGACGCGGATGATCTGTGGCTTCCCGAGAAGCTGGAACTGCAGGCGGAATATCTGAAAGAGCACAAGGAATGCGGCATCATTTTCTGCCGATATCGGAATTTTACGGAAATACCGGCGGAAAGACTGACCGAAGGACAGAAAATACTTCTGAACAAAGAGATAGAAAACTGCCTGACTGCGGCTTGCGTCAGAAAAAGCCTGTTTGAACGATTCGGAGACTTCAACCCGCTATGCGCATACGGAGAAGATACCGAATGGCTTGCGCGGCTCGCGATGGGCGGTATCGACTTAAGTCAAAGGCTTGAGGAATTTTTATATCTTCGCCGGGTGCATGAAGGAAATATCACGACGGCTCATAACAGGACGGATAATAAAGCTTTTTACGCATCCCTTGCCGGAAGCATCAGAAGCAGGCTCAAAAAGGAGAAAAACGGCATATGACTCCGGAAGTATCGGTTATGGTTCCGTTATATAATAATGAAAAGTATATCGCCGAAGCCATTGAAAGCATATTGGCGCAGACATATAAGGATTTTGAGATCATCGTCGCCGATGACGGCTCCACGGACAAAGGAGGCGAGATCGCCTCTTCGTTCAAGGAAGTGAGATATTATAAACTGAAACACGGAGGAATCTCCAAAACACGCAATTTCGCGTTGTCGAAAGCAAGAGGAGCCCTTATAGCGTTTCTGGATTCGGACGACCTGTGGGCGCCGGATAAGCTTGAACTTCAGGTGGATTATCTTAATGAGCATCCGGACTGCGATATAATATTTTGCCGCTATGAAAACTTTTTTGACGGCAGCGAAAAAGACCTCACATGCAGACAGAAACAGATTCTTTTAACGGAGATACCGGGATACCTTACGGGAGCATGTCTCAGAAAAAGTCTGTTTGACCGTTTTGGAGGATATGACGAAGCCTATGATTTCGGAGAAGATACGCAATGGCTGGCCAGACTTGAGATAGCGGGAGTTGATCTGGGGCACAAACTGGAACGGGTATTGTACTTCAGGCGAATCCACGACGAAAACATTTCTTTGACTCATGGCAATATGAGCGAAAGCAGCAGATATTCGATAATGGCTGACGCCATACGAAGCAAATGGAGACGGGAAAAAGACGTTGAAAGATGAGACTTTACTGTCGGTCATAATACCGGCCTATAACGCTGAAAAATATTTGAAAGAAGCGGTAGATTCCGTAAAAGCACAGAACTGGAAGGGTTTAAGGGAGATCATAGTGGTAGACGACGGTTCTTCCGACAATACGGCCGCCCTCGCGAACTTGCTCGGATGCAGGGTCATATCCGTCAGAAACGGAGGCGCGGCGGCAGCCAGAAACACGGGTATCAGAAATTCCGACGGAGAGCTGATCTTTTTTCTGGACGCGGATGACGTGCTTATGCCCGGCGCGCTGACGGAGCTGTTTGCTCCCATGCAGGCGGATGCTTCTCTTAAAGCCGCGTTTGGAACATACATTGAATTTATATCGCCTGAGCTGACGGCAGATCAGGCCGCGGGATTAAAAGTGACAGAAACGTCCGCAAAAGGAATACTTCCGGGATGCGCCATTATAAAAAGGGAGCTTTTTGAAAATATCGGCCTGTTTGATCAAACTCTTCGATCCGGCGAAACCGTGGATTGGATGATGAGGCTCAGAGAATCGAAGGAGCCGTTTTTGCAGACCGAAGTTCTGACTCTTAAGCGCAGGCTGCACATGACAAATACAGGACGCCTTGATCCTAAGGGCGAGATGAAGTCTTATGCCGCCCTGCTCAGAAAAAGGATGAAAAAAAAATGAAGCCGCTTGTATCGCTTATTACGCCTGTTTATAATGCCATGCCTTATCTGGCAGATTATCTGGATTCCGTAATTTATCAGACCTGGAGACCTCTTGAGATTATACTCTCCGATGACGGCTCGACGGATGATTCGCTGTGCTGTATAAAAGAGAAAACAGTAGAATTGGAAAAAACCGGAATAACCGTAAAGCTGCTGACAGGTGAACACAGATCACAGTCCGCTGCGGTAAATGCGGCACTTAAAGAGGCGGAGGGAGAATTTCTCACATGGTGCGACGCGGACGACATTATGCTGCCTCGGTGTATAGAGAAAAAAGCGGTTTTTTTGACAGAAAATCCCGATATAGGCATGGTCAGAAATGACGGTATAATAATAGACGGAGATACGCTTACCGAGATATCACGCAGCACCAAAGAATCGGACCGCCGTACACAGGATATATTCCATGAGCTTTTCCTGCAGACGACGTACTGCTTCGCCGGCTGCTATATGCTGCGCATGTCGCTGTTTGACAGTTGCTATCCGGGCAGGGAAATACCGCTTTCTCCGGAAGGGCAGAATCTTCAGCTGCTGCTTCCTCCTGCGAGCCGCACAAGGTGCGGATTCGTTCCGGAGGTGCTGCATCATTATATAAAAAGAGGCTCGGGACATTCTTCTTCGGATAAAAGCTATACGCAGAAAAGGAGAAGAGCGTTGAATTTTACGAAGCTGTACGAAGCGATCCTTCCGTTTTGCGACTGTGACCGCGAAAAGTACGCGGAAGAAGCAAAACAATTCGAAAAGCGCAGGATGGCGGTGCTTAATTACTCCGTTATCGCACGTGCCAGGGAGGAAATAAAAAAGCGATGAAAGCAGGAATCCTGACGCTTCATCAGGCGGATAACTACGGAGCGGTTCTGCAGGCCTATGCTCTTCAGCAGACATTGTTTGACCTGGGTCTTGACAACGAAATTCTGACGACGGATTTTCCTGAATCTTCAGAAGATACGGGAGAAAATCTTTCGGGTGCCGCCGCTGTTCTGGCTAAGCGCGTGAGAGAAAAACGCGCTGAGAGAAGCGGGCTTTTTGAGCAGTTCAGAAAAGAGTATCTTGTGTGCTCAAAAGAATATAAAAAAACAGATATGGCCCGGTCCGAGCCGGTTTATGATATTTTTATCACCGGAAGCGACCAGGTCTGGAATATGAGTGTTCTGGGGGCGAACGCCTGTTATTTTTTGCCTTTTGCCGAACCCGGAAAACGGATTTCTTATGCGGCCAGTTTCGGGGGAGAAGAGCTGCCGCGGGAAATGAGAGCGTGGTGCGCCGAAATCCTCGGTGATTTTAAATACATTTCGGTACGTGAGGAGCAGGCAAAAGAATATATTTGTAAGCTGACGGGAAAAGAGGCGGTGCTTTGCGTGGACCCGGTTTTCCTGATTGATTCGGCCGGATGGAAAAAGCTGACCCGCAACGCAAAGGGCAAGGCGTATTACCTGCTTTATATGCTCGTATATGATGAAGCGCTGAGTGAGCAGGCCAAAAGAACGGCTGACAAGGCAGGAGCCGACCTGAAAGTAATAACCGGCTCTTTTATGCCCCGGTTCGGATTTGAGGCTTACAGCGGGATAAGCGTAACGGATTGGCTGGGGGCGTTCGCGGATTGTGAAGCGGTCTTTACCAATTCATTTCACGGTACAGCCTTTGCGCTGATCTTCGGCAAACCGCTTTTGGCAGCCGGCCTGAAAGGGCATTTAAACCGCAGAAGCGGACGGATAAAGGAACTGCTTTTGCGCGCCGGTATGGAAGATGCTTATGAAAGGACGCTTTATAAAGCGCCTGAAGGAGCGGCCATGGAAAGACTTAAGGTTTATACGGAGGCCTCTATGAACTATCTTAAGAAAGTGACAGAGTATGCGGGAA
Source organism: uncultured Lachnospiraceae bacterium (assembly GCA_964389285.1). Lineage (GTDB taxonomy): Bacteria > Bacillota > Clostridia > Lachnospirales > Lachnospiraceae > Alectryocaccobium. The sequence continues at coordinate 68,688 of CAYMCZ010000004.1, forward strand.
GTATATAATTCGGCTTTTGAATGCTTCGGCTGCGGCGCCTGTGTGTATACATGTCAGGCCGGTGCTTTGAAAATGCGGCGGGATACAGAGGGCTTTGACTATCCGGTCAAAGATAAGGCTCTCTGCAAGGACTGCGGCGGATGTTCGGAAGTCTGTCCCGCGAAAAAAGCGGTTCCGGAGGCTTCCAACGCCTTTTACGCTCTTCGCTGCCACGATCCCGGGCTGCTTTATAAAAGCACTTCGGGCGGGGCGTTCTCGCTTATCGCTTCCCGAATTATCCAAAAGGGCGGTCTGGTCTGCGGAGCTGTTTTTGACGATTCTTTCAAAGTCTGTCATATACTGTCCGATGATATTTCCGGGATGCGGAAATCCAAATATCCTCAAAGCTCGCTTTCGGGCTGTTTTGCCGGCATAAAAGAAGCGCTTGCGACAGGAAAACCCGTGCTTTTTACGGGATGCGGCTGCCAGTGTCATGCCGTGCGGCTATGTTTTCCGGAAAGTGAAGGCCTGCTTACGGCGGCGCTTATCTGCAGGGGCGTCATTTCGCCGGAGCTTTGGGAAGAATATATAAGGTATCTGGAAAAAGATAAAGGGGAAATTACGGATTTCTGCTTTCGGGATAAGCGCGTTGACAATGATGCGCATACCGTTTCTTATACGGCGGGAGGCGTTGAGCATATATCCGGATTTTTAAACAACCCTTTTACCAGAATATACCTGAAAGAGCTTCCTTTAAGACCGGCCTGTTATCACTGTCCATACTGCGGCAGCGAAAAACCTTTTGATTTTACCATCGGTGATTTCTGGGGAGCCGAAAAGGTTTTCCCGGAATACGCGGACGGAAAAGGGATGTCTCTTGTTATTACAAACGGCCGGAGAGCGGAGGAAATACTGAGAGAGATATCGGGGGAAGCTTTTATCGAAAAACTCACAAAAAAGCAGGCCGTGCAGCCTGCTCTTGAGTCGCCGGCAAAGCATTCGTATTTGCGCAGATTTTTGTTTAAGGACTTTGCAGACAAAAATTCCGAGGGACACTGCGACATGCAGAATATTATCAAAAAGTACGGTTTTTAACATATACGCCTTCTGATATTCAGGAGAAATACTTCTTTGAAAAAAAACAAGATAAACAAAAAGACAATTAAATGGCTGATGGGCATAACGGCTACGGCAAAGGGAAGCCTGACATTGCTTTTTACGGTAAAAGTTTTGCAGGGAATAGTGGGGATAGGTTTTGCCTTTCTTTTGAGAACCCTGATCGATGCGGCGACCGGCGGCGATACGGATACTTTATTTACCTGTATCTGGATCGGCTGCGGAATCGTCGCGGCGGAGATTGTTTTGTACTGGCTGGCCATATATTATAAAGAAAAACCGACGGCAAAGCTGATAAGAAACATAAGGAGCAGAATATTCTGTGAACTGCTCAGCAGATCTTACGGCGATGTTTCCGGCGTTCATACCGGAGAATGGATGACAAGGATCAACTCCGACGCCAGAATAGTCGCTTCGGCCATAACGAGCATAGTTCCGGGAGCTGCCGGGCTTATAGTGCAGATAGTCTGCGCTTTTGCCGCCATGTTTCTGGTTCTGCCCCAGATGGCGTGGGCGCTGATCCCCGTCTCTGCCGCCATGATAGCCGTTTCGCTCGGACTGCGTATCAGGCTGAAAGCCTTTCATAAAGAGGTTCAGCGCAATGAGGGCATTTCATATTCGTTTATTCAGGAATCGCTGGCAAGCATGCCGATAATCCGCACGTTTACAAGAGAACTCAAAACAGGGGACGAAGCCCATGAAAGACTCGATAACGTGGTGGACGCAAAGCTTAGAAGAGCCAGGTTTGTGTCTAACTGCGCCACTACGGTGTATGCGCTTATCAGGATAAGCTACTTTTTGGGAGTAGGCATCTGCAGCATAAAAATCCTTAACGGAATAATCACATACGGCATGATGGCTGCCGTACTGCAGCTTATCGCGCAGGTAGAGGCTCCCCTTGCGGAAGTGACGACCGCGGTTCCGCAGTTTTATAATATGGCTGCAAGTGCCGAAAGGATAATGGAGGCGGAGCAGCTTGAGCCGGATTATACGGGAAAGGTAAAGACGGCGGAAGAAGCAAGACGGTATTATGAAAAAGAACTGTTCAGCATAGGACTTAAAGACGTCTGTTTTTCCTATCGTTCTTCGGACGACCCTTCGGGAAATGTTCTGGACGGGATGAATCTGGAAATTTTCAAAGGCGACTATGTTGCGTTTACCGGGGAATCGGGCTGCGGTAAAAGCACGACAATGAAGATTCTGATGAGTCTGTATCGTCCGGATGAAGGCAGGCTTTTCATAAAAAGCATAAATAATAAAGAAAAGGAACTGAATGCGCTCTGGAGAGCTCTTTTTGCGTATGTACCGCAGGAAAACCTGCTGATGAGCGGACGCATAAGAGATGTCGTGGCTTTCGCGGATCCGGCTGCCTGCTATCATGATGAAGAGATTTTACAGGCTCTTAAAATAGCATGCGCCGAAAGCTTTGTCATAGAGCTTCCCGAAGGACTTGATACGGAGCTGGGAGAGAGGGGGGCCGGCCTTTCCGAAGGGCAGATGCAGCGTCTTGCTATAGCGAGAGCCGTGTTCAGCCGACGTCCCGTGCTAATGCTGGATGAGGCGACGAGCGCTCTGGATGAAGCGACGGAGAAACAGCTTTTGGATAATCTGAAATCAATGACGGACAGAACGGTCGTAATAATTACTCACCGTCCCGCCGCGCTTAATATATGTACCAGGAGAATTCATTTTTCAAAAACCGCTGACGACCGGCCGGAGGCTGTGGAAACAGTCTCTTCAAAGGATATTTATGACTAAAAAGATTATTATAAATAAGCCGTATATAATAAGCGGACAGAAGGGCAAAAGGCTCTGCGCCGATGTAAGTTATGATGGGCAAAACGAAACATATTGGTTTGAAGTAAGCGAAGAATACGCCGGATATCTTACCCGTGACAGGCTTGACGCCTTTGTTGTCGCTTTTATTTACAAAGCCATGAATACAGCCTCCGATATTATCTGTGAAGCGCCGGTTTCAAAATGCCTGCTTGAAAAAATAAACGGCAGACTCATACCGGCACTTGCCGAAAACATGGAGACGTTTCATAAGATTCATATAGAAGCGGAAGGAATAGCCGCCGTGAAATCATGCGAAGGAGCGGTCGTGACCGGATGGACCGGCGGGGTGGACAGCACTTATACTCTTTACAAATATCTTGAAGCAGAGGATCCGCGCAGACGCCTTACGCATCTCCTGATAACTAATAACGGCGCGCTGGAAAGCGATCACAACGAAGAACTGCTTGATTTTCTGGTCAAAAGAGCAGAAGACGGTATAGCGAAAGATACGGGCTTAAAGGTCATAGGCGTAAATTCAAATCTGGAAAAGATTCCGGGCGAGACATATCTGGCTGTGGCGGGATACCGGCTTCCGGCCGTGGTGCTGGCTTTGCAGGAACTGTTTTCGGTCTTTTATAATTCAGCCTGCTATCCGGCTTCGAGGTTTTATTATGCCGTGGAAGACAGCGCTTATTATGAGACTCTGCTAATGGAGAGTTTTTCGACCGAAACGATGCGGATGTATTCTTCGGGAAGCGAGGTGTCAAGGCTTCGGAAGCTGGAAAAATTGTCGGATTACGCTTATGCCCGCAAATACCTGCATCCCTGCATTTACGCTTCGGCAAAGAAGAACTGCGGAAAATGCGGAAAATGCATACGTACGGAAGCGGCTCTTTACGCGCTGGGCATGCTTCAGCGGTTTGATAAGGTATTTGACATTCGGGAGTTTGAGGACAGCAAAGACCGGTATATTGCGGATGTGATTTTTAATAAAAGAATTCTGGATTACGGAGAAGTCTATATGCTCTTAAAAGAAAAAGGGCTGATAACGAAAAGAGCCGCAGAGCTGGCGAGGATAAGAAAGGCGGCGGGAAAAGTCGCCGACAGAAACAAAGAAGATATCATAAAGCTGATCAAACAAAGGGGGCTGCCATCGTGAGGCAGCCCCAGTTTTATGGAGAATAAGTCAGAACACCAAGCAGATAGTACTCAGCGGTTCTGTTTGAGAAAATCAGTCATTGAGATACTGACTGAAATCAACGACCTTGCTTGTAGAGCCGTATACGCCGAGATGTGCAGCGCCGTTTGTTTCTCTGTAAGCGTAGTAATAAGTGAAAGCTTTGGCTTCGGCAGCCGACAGGCTTCCGTCCTGAACGGCGGAAGCTACGAACGCGCTCCAGAGTGCCGGATAATCATTTGCCACATCGATTCCCCATGCGTAGTAGTTCTGAACATTTGCCGCCGTGAAAGCAACCGAAGGATCGATCGCCGGAAGCGCGGATTTGTCGAACCAGTCATATCTTGCGCAAAGCTGGAGGAACGGGGTCAGGTACATTCCGGAATTCCAGAAAGCGGAGTCCATATTTTCATAAGCCGCTTTTGCGAGGGTTGCAAAACGCTCGGTATCCGCCTGGCCAAGAAGTCCGCCCAGAGCCACTACAGCTACAGCCTCGGACAGGAATGTCAATCCGCTGCCTGAGAAGTTGTTATACCCTTCTTTTGTATAATCGGCGGTGTTGAAATATTTCAGCGCAAGTCTTGCTGATTCCGCCACTTCGGCCGGCATTTCAAGGCCGTTTCTGTCCACATACTCTTTGTATGCCGAATATGCGAGACCGAAGTTAAGAGTGGTAAGCGGAGCCGTATAAGATATCCTGCTCAGTGCCGAGGTCGGAAGATATACATTTCCGTTTTCGTCTTCGGCGAAAACTCCTTTCAGGTAGTTTACTATGTTTGTAGTGCCGCTATAGTAGTTATGGTCGTCAACGAGCGGTTTAAACGCCATGGAGCCGAAGCAGTTGGTCGTTCCCATGCAGTTTGCTTTGCCAAAGTTGGCTTTGCTCATAAGATCCGCTATATAAGCATCGTCAACCACGTTTGCGGCTACATCACTGAGTGCTATGGTATCAGAGAAAATATCCGTTCCGTATTTGCCTGCTACCTTGCAGCGGTAGATGGAGTTCATAGCCGAAGCTTTTACGGTTACGTTAAGGGTGTTGGTGTCAGCTCCCTCACCTTTGCTCACATACCATTTGTTTCCGTCGTCCTTGCTGTAGTACCACTGATAAGCGGTAGCGTTTGTTGCCGTAAGAGAGATAACGGCTGTTTTTCCTACTGTCATGCCCGACGGCTGTTTCGTAATAACGGCGTCAGCGATAGGGTTGTTTACGCAGTCGCCGAGCCTTACGGAATCGGAGGTAATGACAGCACCGCTTGTGCCGGTTACCTTAACGCGGTACAGGTTATCAGCCGCAGCTTCTTTGTATGTAAAGAAAAGGGTATTGGAGTCGGCACCTTCTGCCGTGCTGCTGTACCATTTTTCTCCGCCGTCTTTGCTGTACTGCCATTTGTAGGATGCCGCATAGCTTGCGCTGACTTTCAGTACGGCAACCTTTTCGTTTGCCAGTGAAGCGGTGGGCTGTGCGGAGATCGCGACTTTGTTTGAGCAGCCCGCGCTGTTGGAGATAAGCTTCGTGCCGTCCGGGCAGGTAACTTCACAGCGGAAGATTGTATCCAGAGCCGCGGCATTTGCGGGGGTAACGTCCAGATAGTAATAAATATAGCTGGAGGTCGAACCGTTGTCTCTGACCGGAGCTGAACTCTTGTACCATTTGTTTCCGCCGTCTTTGCTGTAATACCACTGTATTTTGGGGATGATATCCTTAAGAGGAGTTCCGTCTGTTGAGGATCTGCGCAGACGGATCGATATGGAGGATGTCTGTCCGATAGTCATGCTGGTATTGCCCGGCTGGTTCTGGATCGTTATCGCAGCGAAAGTTGCTTTTACCGTGTTGGATGTAAGGGTGTCTCCAAGACCTTTTACTTCACAGCGGTATTGGTTGTTTTTGTTTGACGAAGTTAAAAGCAGGGATAAGGTATCTGTGTCGCTGCCGTCAGCCTTGCTTTTATACCAGGTAGCTCCTTCGTCTTTGCTGTAGAACCACTGATATGAATCAGCGTTATATGCCGTAAGCGAGAATTCTACGGTATCGCCCACGGATGCGTTTGCCGCGTTTACGGGCTGCTCAAGAATAAGCAGTTCATTTGCGGGCTTGATCTCAAGCGTCATGGCGCTCTTGCTGGCCGTAAAGACAGTTTCTTCCCAGCTTTCGGTTTCGGCATTGAAGAAAGAAACGGCTGTATCGGCTTCAAGATAATCGTACTTAAGCGTACCGCCTGTCGCGTTTGCACGCATGCCGAACTCAAATACGTTGGCTTCGGACAGTTCGATGAAAGAATCAGCCGCAGCAGCTTCATCGGCCGTTCCGATAAAGGCTCTTGTATAAGACGCATCCGGCATGGTAACCTTTAATATTTCGGCATAATTGTTTGAGTTGGGACCGCCGATGGTTTCAAGAGCCGCTGACTGCGGTTTTACGCCCGGAGAATAACTGGTAACCGTAACGGGAGCCGTAAAATCATAATCTCCCGAAACGAGAGTTTTTGCGTCATAATCGATCTCAAGTTGTCTCGGGTACCATTTGTATATACCCTGTGTATAATAACTGTGAGATATTGCAGCTACCGGAATATAGGTCTGTCCTTCCGTGATCGGAACTTCGAATTCATATTTTCCTGCTTCATTCAGATAATATCCGATCCAGTTGCTGGTATCTATCGGCTCGGATGCAGTCGTTGCAGCTGCTTCCTCGTATGTGCCGATAAAGATATTCTGATAGCCTGTTCCCGAAAGGGCAAAGCGCAGAACCGTGCTTCCCGTGATCGGGTTTTTAACTATGGAACCTGAAACGGCCTTGAACATACCGGTCGTGCTGCTGGCTGTCAGCTCGGTTACCTCAAGGTCAAATACTGAAACCGCGCATTCCGCGGATGCTTCGGCCGATGAAACGGTAATAACGGCATTGCCTTCCGCAACTGCCGTAACAACACCGTTTTCATCTACGGTTGCGACGTTATCATCGGAAGATACCCATGCAACCGCCGAGTTTGCGCCTTCGGGCTCAAGTGTTGCGGTAAGCTCAAGCGTGTCGCCCGTTATAAGCGATGCCGAAGTCTGGCTGAGTGAGATGGCGGTGGCATCTATCGGCTCGGCTTCAAGCTTGTCCGCAGCAGGTATCGCGAGATAATACTGCTTGCTTGTCGTGCCGCCGTCGCTGTTCTTTTTAGGAGCGATGGGATAAGCTTTTCCGCACATTTCGGAGCTTAAGCTGAATGTGTAGTGAGCATCAGCGTCATAAGCTATGAAATTTTCTTCCAGCCATGTATCGTTTTGCGAAATGTCGGCATTCAGATAAAAGCCGCTGTAAACAGTAACGTTTTTGGGGATGGAGTAGATCTTTACGGTATCACCGGAAAGATAGCAGGTTGAGCCGTCCTGAGGGGTGAACATGCCGAACGCGGCTCCGTCCGCATCGATGAATGCCAGAGAGTCTCCCTCATAAACAAAAGGCTCAATGGTTAATTCTTCTGCTTCAAGTAAAGGTTCTTCAAGATCTTCCGATTCGCAGGTGACTTCCGCGTTTTCCGTCACGGTATCTGCATCGTCGGCAAATACGGGAGCGGAATATGCGATGGGAGATGCCGCCATTACGGCAGAGACGATGATCGGAAGAAGTTTTCTTTTGATCATTTAAAAATCTCCTTTCTTCTTGTTTGCCGGCTTTTTGCAAAAAAATGCCGCATAGGCACATTTTAGGGAAATAAATCCCAAAATGCGCAATGCGACAGCGTTAAGTCCTGTGAAATTGCAATTTACGTATGAAAATAAAGCATACATTTATATGCAATCGCCTATTGTAGGTCTTCTGACTTATACGTTCCGGCAAACAAATATGAAGCAGAAAATATCGTTTGCCCGCGCACGGAAGCCGCCTTCTCTCCTTTCCATTACAGAAATTAAATGACCTGCTTTCGCAGTATGCATGCATCAACAGCCAGTATCATGCATGCACAGGTTCCGTACTTCGTAATCACAGCTACTAAGCCGCGCCGCGCCGAAAAAGGCAGACAGCCGGCACATGTCCGGGAATTTCACCCGATTCCCTTGTTCAGCTGGAAAGCCGGAAAAACCGGCATATCCATTAACAAGACTGCGTGTCTGTTAAATCAGGTCGCGCAGCTGCCACAAAAGCCGTTTATCATTTACTTTTATATAATATCATCGTAACGACATGAATACAAGAGCGATATTTTGTTGTTTTTCACCGGCGCATTGATTGACAAAGACTGTTTGGGAATGTAAAATAATCATACAAATAAATATAGAGCGGTTTTACAGTGCTCGCCGTGAGCTTAAAAAGGAATCCGGTTAAAATCCGGGACAGCCCCCGCTACTGTATGAAGGACAAATCCCCTTTTACCACTGGCATATACTGGGAAGGCAGGGGAGGCGGATGATTTCGAGTCAGGAGACTTGCTGTGAGGTTATTGTTATGCATATTCGGGGTTGAATATGCGTCATTATTGATTCTGGTATATAAGGGGCAGTGTATCCGTTTCGGAGCATTGCCCCTGTTTTATTTATACAAAAAAGCTTTTTCAAAGGAGAGATGTGCAGATGAAAGGAAAACCCAAACTGTGGAAAAGGGCAGTCGGCATGGCGGCGGCCGCTCTTATGAGCCTCACACTGCTGCCTGCATCCGCTTTTGCCTATTACGGCGGAGACTGGCAGGACGGAAAAGAGATTGATTACTCGAGCGTTTACATGACCGACGCCGAGATCCCCGATGACGCGGTCGTATATGTATCGATAAGTCAGGACGGCGCGTTTTTCACAAGCGACGGACAGACGAGCGGAGAGATTCTGGCTTATGTTCCGGTAAGCATCAAAAAAGCGGCGGCCGTAGATCTGGACGCATACGGTCTCGGAGCATACAAATATCCTTGTATTGATAAGGGTAATAACCTCAGCGGATACTATGTAACGCTTCTTCAGGTTATGATCCATGCCGCCGAAACCTATTACAGCGAAGGCTGGAATTGCGTCGTTGACGGCGATTTCGGAAGTTTTCATTTTAACGGCGGATTTTTCGGATGGGATGATAACCTGACCTACTATGCAAACGGCGAATATCCGCTGCAGACGGCGGGACGCGGCACGACATGCGATCATATAATAGTACAGCCGGGCGATTTCTATGATATCGGCATGTTTACCAACAGAGATTATTATGCGGATCCCGCGGCGGGATATCAGTATTTTACCGATGCTTCCGGAAACATAACCCACGGCTACGATGCAGCAGAAGATACCGCTTTACAGGTTTCCCTTAAGAAAGCCATGGTGGACGGCGATATCATGGATCCGGAAAATCCCGGACAGATTCTGGAGCCCGGCAGCTATGAAACAAATCTTACCACTATAGACAATGTCGTTTATTACGGGACGTCGCTTTATGACGAAAATGCTCAATGCATCGAAACAGAAGGCGGTTCGGCCTCTATTGTCTTTGAAGAGCCCGGCACCTATTATCTTTGGACCGAAGGACAGACGGGAAGCACGGTGGACGCGGTCGTTTCCGCTCCGGCGTATGCGGTTGTTACAGTGCAGGAAAGTGCCCCTGTCGTAACGGCAAACGTAACGGTTCGCGCACAGGTGGAAAGCGAATACGCGGATACTTTCTCGGAACCGCTGTTTGTAAAATCAGATCTGGCGGAAGCTTACGGTTATGTTGACGAAGTAGTTGGAGCGGTATCCGTACTGGATGCGGCTGTCGCTGAGCATCAGCACATGTTCGGAGATGATTTCACGCCTGACAGCGCGAGAGAGTATCTTGATGTGAACGCAACCGGAACAACGACCAAAATCTTCGGGATCAGCACATATGCCAACGGCTTTTTCGTAAACGAAGGCTTCCCTAACGACGGCACGGAAAGCCCGTGGGGAGGATATAACGGCACGCTTATCAACACAACTCCCATATACGAAGGCGATGTTGTGGATCTGTTCATATATTCCGATACGTCATACTGGTGCGACTATTATACATTTATCACGGCGGAGTCTGATACCGTGGCAGCGGGAGAAGCTTTAAGCGCAACGGTAAAAGGCGTAATGGCGATGAATGGATATTTATACAGGACACCGGAAGACTACCGTGCGGCAGCTGCGCCCATGGAAGACATCGGATTTGTCTGGATCAGCAAGGCGACGGGCGATGTGACACAGACGCAGGCGTTCTCTGACGAAGACGGAGCGGCAATGGTAACCGCACCGGATGAAGCCGGAGTCTATTATCTGGCAGCGGTATCGTCCGATTTTGAAGACATCATCAAAAACCCCATAGAGATAAACGTAATCTGTACGGCAAACGTAACGGTTCGCGCACAGGTGGAAAGCGAATACGCGGATACTTTCTCGGAACCGCTGTTTGTAAAATCAGATCTGGCGGAAGCTTACGGTTATGTTGACGAAGTAGTTGGAGCGGTATCCGTACTGGATGCGGCTGTCGCTGAGCATCAGCACATGTTCGGAGATGATTTCACGCCTGACAGCGCGAGAGAGTATCTTGATGTGAACGCAACCGGAACAACGACCAAAATCTTCGGGATCAGCACATATGCCAACGGCTTTTTCGTAAACGAAGGCTTCCCTAACGACGGCACGGAAAGCCCGTGGGGAGGATATAACGGCACGCTTATCAACACAACTCCCATATACGAAGGCGATGTTGTGGATCTGTTCATATATTCCGATACGTCATACTGGTGCGACTATTATACATTTATCACGGCGGAGTCTGATACCGTGGCAGCGGGAGAAGCTTTAAGCGCAACGGTAAAAGGCGTAATGGCGATGAATGGATATTTATACAGGACACCGGAAGACTACCGTGCGGCAGCTGCGCCCATGGAAGACATCGGATTTGTCTGGATCAGCAAGGCGACGGGCGATGTGACACAGACGCAGGCGTTCTCTGACGAAGACGGAGCGGCAATGGTAACCGCGCCGGATGCGGCCGGAGTCTATTATCTGGCGGCAGTGTCGTCCGATTTTGAAGACGTCATCAAAAACCCCATAGAAGTGACTGTAACCGAAGCGGAATTTAAGATCATAAAACAGCCTGAAAATACAAACGCGAAAATCGGAGAAGGCGTAAGTTATTCCGTAACTGCATTGAAAGCGGATTCATATCAATGGTATTACAGCAAAGACGGCGGTAAGAAGTGGTATAAGAGCGCAATGGAAGGCAATGACACGGACAATATCACCGGAACGGTAAAAAGCAATAATATCGGCAATATCTACAGATGCAAGGTAACGGGCGAAGACGGTACTGTTCTGTATTCCGAGTCCGCCGGCAATGAGATTCAAAGACTGTCCATAACAAAACAGCCTGAAAGCGTTGAAGCTAAAATCGGAGATACGGTTGTTTATTCAATCGCTGCCGAAAACGCAGAGTCATATCAGTGGTATTACAGTAAAGACGGCGGAGAGAAATGGTACAAGAGTTCAGCCGCGGGGGCAGGAGGCACTGAGCTTAGCGTAAAACTTAAGAGCTCAACTGTTAATAATCTTTACAGATGCAAGGTAACCGGTGAAGACGGAACAAGCGTCACTTCCGAATCGGCTCATGTATATCAGAGCTAAAGAATATCGGCACATAAGAATACCGAAAAACAACTGAAATTTTTCTTTAAAGCAGCAACCCGCCTGTCCCGAAACGGAGCAGACGGGTTGCTGACAATACAAGTTGTTGACACAACATGATTCAAAATGTTAAATTAACGAATATTTGAAAATTATATCCGGATGGGAGGTAACGGCTTTGTTTGAAAAAGAAAGTAAAATGCTGAAGCATCTGGATTTTATTATTATAGATATTATATGCATGTATGCGGCATATTTTATCGCATACATTATAAGAGAAGGTTTTCCGATTGACTTTGACTCGATGCTCGTTCGGGCGTCGGTAATAATATATCTCATAGTCAATCTTCTGGTGACATATTTTGCGTCAAGCTATAAAAATGTCGTAAAAAGAGGGTATCTGGTCGAACTGCGTTTCGCGGTTATGCATGTGCTCGGAATAACCCTTTTTGTCATAATGGCGTTTTTTGTTTTTAAGCTGGCGGATAAACAGTCGCGGGCCATAGTCCTGATGACGGCGGTTTTTTATCTGATTTTCACATGGACCTTGAGGTGTCTGAGAAAGTCGCAGCTCAGAAAAACCAAGCTGCGAAAGAAAAAGTCGCTTTTGCTGATAACCTCGGCAGAGAAGGTCGACAGGATCATGAAAGATTTTAACGATGAGCGCCAGATACGTTACGCGATCCGGGCCATAGTCCTGACCGACTCGGAAGCGGAAATAAAAGAGTATCGGGGAATTCCCGTGGAATCAGACATAAAAAAAGTGCATGATTTTGCGAAAGAGCGTTGGCTGGACGGCGTACTTATAAGTCCCGGAGCCGATGACGCGCTCTCGGAAAGGTTTCTGGACGGATTTCTGGAAATGGGAATACCGGTTCATCACGGCATCTTTCATAAAGAGGCCGCACACGAATGGAAAAACAGCACTGGCAAGGTCGGAAACTATATAGTATATACCGAAAGCATGCGGCTGATCGGGCCGGGGCAGATGGCACTGAAACGGCTAATGGATATAGTCGGGGGTCTTTTGGGCTGCGCGGCAGTGGGAATACTCTATATTTTTATCGCTCCCCGGATTAAAAAAGCTTCGCCCGGGCCGGTTTTTTTCAAACAGGAAAGAGTCGGACGAAACGGCAGAACCTTTTATATGTATAAATTCAGAACCATGGTTCCGAATGCGGACGAGCTTAAAGCACAATACATGAAAGAAAACCGAATCGCCGACGGCATGATGTTTAAGATGGACTTTGATCCGAGGGTCATCGGCAACGAGCTCCTTCCCGACGGGACCAAAAAAACCGGCATAGGGGATTTTCTGCGAAGGACGAGCCTGGACGAATTTCCCCAGTTTTTCAATGTGCTTAAAGGCGATATGAGCCTTGTAGGCACCAGGCCGCCCACGCTTGACGAATGGAAAAAATACCTCGGACACCACAGGGTCCGCATGGCTATCAAGCCCGGAATTACCGGTCTGTGGCAGGTGAGCGGCAGGAGTGAGATAACGGATTTCGAAGAAGTGGTGAGGCTGGACAGGGAATATATAAATACGTTCAGTCTGGGAATGGATATGAAAATACTTGCAAAAACCATCACGACCGTATTAGATAAAAAGGGATCCATGTAAGGCTTTATGAGAGAGAAAAAAAAGAAGGTTTGTTTTGCGGCGTCGACGGGGGGACATTTTGAACAGCTTTTGATGTTAAAGCCCCTTATGGAACGATACGACAGCTTCATAATTACGGAAAAAACAGAATATAAAGCGGTTGTTCCCGGTAAAAAAATGTATTATTTGCACCAGGTGAACAGAAAAGAAAAGAAGTATATCCTGCTTATGATGAGGAATACGTTTCGGTCGCTGGCGATTTTCGCAAAGGAAAGACCCGATGTTGTGATTTCCACCGGCGTTCTGGCCGTTATTCCGATATGTCTGCTGGCTAAAATGTTTCGTAAAAAACTGATTTATATAGAATCATTCGCAAAGATAAGCTCGCCTACCGAAACGGGAAAGCTTTTATATAAGTATGCCGATCAGTTTTACGTGCAGTGGGAAAGTATGCTTGAGATATATCCCAAAGCGATCTGTCTCGGCGGAATTTATTAAGACATGCAAAGAGAAAGAGAATTTGTAAAAAATACATTCGTACTGTCTGTCGGCAGGCTGCTTCCGAAGATTACGGCACTGATTACATTGCCGATCCTTACGGCCTGCCTTACAAAGGCGGAGTACGGCACATATGACCTGATAACAACACTGATAATGCTTGTTATTCCTATTGCCACTTTGCAGATACAGTCGGCTGCTTTCAGATTCCTCATAGATTACAGGCATGACAGAATCGGCGCGGAGGAAATTATTTCAAACATTTTTGCGGTAACTATTCCGATTTCCCTGGCTGTTTCCTGTGTCATTCCTTTGTTTTTCGGGCAGCTTACCTTATTTTCAAGGCTGCTGATAGGGGTTTATTTTTTTATAGATACCCTGTATGTTACGGCCAGTCAGATTGCAAGAGGACTGGGATACAATAAATATTATTCCATAGGGTCTTCCATTATTTCATTTGTGAACATGCTGGGAATAATCCTCGCCGTATATATATCAGGACAGGGAATTCTCGGAGTGATGCTTTCTCTTGCGGCAGCGCAGATCGCGGGATTTGTTTTTATTTCAGCAAAAAGCCGTTTGTTTTCTTATATATCATTTCAGCGGGCTTCCGGAAAACGAATAAAAGAACTGCTGGCATACTCATGGCCGATGATACCGAACAATCTTTCCTCATGGGTTTTGAAGCTTTCCGACAGGCTGGTGATAACGGCCTTTATCGGAGTGCAGGCAAATGCGGTTTATGCGGTGGCGAACAAGATTCCGAATCTGTTGGCTTTGGCGCAGCAGATAGTGGTAATGGCATGGCAGGAAAATGCTTCCATAGCGGTTAAGGATAAGGATGCCGGAGAGTATTATTCCAAAATGCTGCGCTCCATGTTTGATCTTATGTTCGGATTTACGGCGCTTCTGATAGCGGGAACCCCTTTGATTTTCAGGATACTTATCAGGGGCGATTACGGAGAAGCTTATTATCAGATGCCCGTTCTGATACTGGCAATGTTCTTTTTTGCCATGTCCTCTTTTTTCGGAGGCATATATGTAGCGCATAAAAAAACGATAAATGTAGGCGTTACCACTATGGTAGCTGCCGGCATAAATCTTGCGATCGATTTGGGATTTATCAATTATATCGGAATATGGGCGGCCTCTTTGTCCACGTTGATCGCTTATGTGGTGCTTTATTATTACAGGATGATTAATTCTAAAAACTTCCAGCCAATTAAGGTGAATTGGGGCAGACAAAGCGTTCAGATCGCGGTTATGTGCGGCATGTTGGGAATGTGCTTCATGCAAACGCGTATATTAAACATAGCAAACGCTGTTTTGGGCGTTATGCTTTTTGCTCTTTTCAACAGAAGAATTATAAGAAAGGCAGTTAATAAACTGAAAAAAAGATGATCTTTATTACGCTCGGGTCGCAGAAATTCCAGTTCAATCGGCTTCTGGCAGCTGTTGATAAACTTATAGAGAATCAAATTATAAAAGAAGATGTATTTGCCCAGACGGGATACAGTGATTATATTCCCAGGCACTATAACTTTCAAAAATTTCTGAATCGTGATGAGTATGCTTCCGTTATGGGCGAATCGGACATGGTTATTACTCACGGAGGCACAGGCGCGATTATAGGAGCCGTTAAGCTCGGGAAGAAGGTGATAGCGGTTCCGCGGCTTAAAGAATATGGTGAACATGTTGACGATCACCAGCTTCAAATAGTTGAAATGTTTGAAGAAATGAATCTTATAAGCGGGTGCAGAGACTGCGGGGAACTGCATAATGTCTTGGAAAAAGCAAAATCAAGAAACTATGATAAATACAAAAGCAACACTCAAAGTATTATCGATAACATAGCGCAAATGATAGACTCTTTATAATCAGGTACTTTATATTAAATGGACAGTAGTTTAGCCCTAAAAAGAAAAAAAGTGAATAAACTATGCCTTGCGGATATAAGCATGCTGGTTATGTGCGTTATTACTGTAGCGTTTCATAATTATCACAGCCTTATGGTTGTCTCTCAAGTCCAGTGCGTTGTTATTATATGGACAAAAGCAATGGCCATGAATAAATGCCGCATAACAAAAAGCCTGTTTCGCTATCTCAGAAGAGGTTTGATGCTTATAGGATTTGGCGCGTTATCGGCATTGTGGGCCGTAAATACAGGCGGGATTGAGGAAGCACTGATAGCAATGATACAGGTGCTTGCCATCGGAAGCTGCGTGCTTTTATATCTTAAAAGCAAGTCAAATTATGACAAACTGATTCTGATGCTTGCCGTTGCGGGTATTGCGCTCTGTATAAGAATTCTTTTGCAGGTTCCGATATACGCCTGGTCGGGAGAGCGGATAGGGCAGTATATCGGATACGGAAACGTAGGCATCAGTAACTATCTCTCTTTTATTGCGGTATTTATTATTGACTGGGCGATTGACAACAGGAATAAAATAATTCTCGCATGCGGAATAATTATGGTTGCTTTTGCAACGCTTTCCGGAAGCAAGAAAGCACTGTTAATTGCGGTTATTGTTTATCCGCTGCTTATTTTGTTTAAAAGCAGGAATCCGGTACAGCTTCTGAAAAGGCTTCTGTTTATAGCTGCGCTGATTGTCATTATATGGGTTTTGATTACTTACTTGCCTCTGCTTTATAATACGGTTGGTTACAGAATACAGGCCATGTTTGATTTCATAAACGGAACGGGCGCTTCAGCTTCCACTGAGGTTAGATGGAAATTAAAGCTTTATGCTCTGGATCAGTTTACCCGGCATCCGATAGCGGGGGTCGGGCTGGACGCTTTTAAATTTCTTAATGTCTATCAGAGATATGCGCATGATAATTATCTGGAAATGCTTGCTACGCTGGGAATAATCGGCTTTGTCCTGTATTACTGGCTTTTTATAGAAATGACGATACTGTCAATAAAAAAACTGGTAATTCAAAAACGGAGAGAGTTTGCCGTTGTTCTGGCGTTTCTTATCATGTTTTTTGTTGCGGAAACGGCATCCATCTCATATACACAGGAAAGTATTCAGATTGCGGTTGCAATGTGCTTTGCTTTAATAACCAATCCCTTATTAAAAGGCGGGACAGCTTCATGAATACACAAACAATAGAAATGTCGGCAAATCCGATGGTGAGTACGGTAATCATCACCTGCAGAAGAAAGCCTGACATACTGAAAAGAGCGCTTGAAAGCGCGGTTAATCAGACATATAAAAATCAGGAAATTATCATTGTCAACGACGCGCCGGAACAGACGGAACTTGAAAAGCGCATAAGGGAAATGATTTTTGACTTTGACGATGACAGGATCAAATATTTAGTTCATGAAAAAAACTCGGGAGCATGCAAAGCCAGAAATACCGGAATCCTTAATTCAAAAGGCGATTTTATCGCTCTGCTTGACGACGATGACGAATGGATGCCTGAAAAAACCGAAAAACAGTTAAAAGGCTTTACTTCGGAAAAAACGGGAATGGTGTACAGCGCTCATGTCGAGCAGTTTTCGGACGGACGCACAAAAGAAATAGTGACATGCAATGAATCGGGCAACCTGTTAAAACCCCTGTTATATAAAAACTGTATAGGCGGCTGCTCCATGCCGCTTATCAGAAAAGAGGTGTTCGATAAATGCGGGCTTTTTGACGAGGAGCTTTTGTCGCTGCAGGATTATGATATGTGGCTCCGTATAGCAAAAGAGTATCATATAAACTATGTTCCGGGTGTACTGGTAAGAAAATATACGCTGTCGGACTCCATTACAGGCAATTTTCAAAAGAAAAAACAGGGTTATGAAAAAATATGGGAAAAGCACGGATATCTGTATAAAAACAATCCGGAGGCATTTAATTCCAGAATGAATCGCGAAGCGGCGGCTTTTCTGAAAAATAAAGAGTATCGTTTGTTTTTTTCAAAATGGATGCAGGCCGTGAAAGCAAAGCCCCTGTCATCGATGAACGTGACCGAGCCGGTCAGGGCGGCAGGCAAACTCTTGATGGGAAAACGGTGAAAGCACATTAAAGGACTGCAAAAGGTTGATTGTTTATGAAGATAGGAATACTGACATATCACAGATCCGTAAATTACGGCGCTTTCCTGCAGGCTGTCGCTTTGTGCAGGAGGCTGAACGCGGAAAGCGGAATATCTGCTGAAATCATAGACTACAATATGAAAAAAGCAGATGCTGTATACAGCATGCGGAACTGGGACTTAAAAAGAAAGCTTACAAAGCGCGGCAGATATAAATTCGGAAAAGAAATGAAGGCTGCTTTTGATAGAGGTTATTCAGAGATCTCTGATATTTTATCTGCAGAAAAACTATGTTCCGACGATATGGAAGAATTCAGAAAATTCGTTTGCGGAAAGTATGACGTCATCATAGCCGGAAGCGACGAGATATGGAGAATCGATTCTTTCAGAGGCTTTCCGACGCCGTACTGGCTTATCGGGGATCTGGGCTGCAGAAAGTTTTCTTACGCGGCATCGTCCCGTTCTGATTTTTCAAAGCTGTCGGAGGCCGACAGGAAAACAGCAAAAGAAGCGTTAAATGATTTTGAAGTAATTTCCGTAAGAGACAATCTTACATATGATGAGATAAAAAAAGAACTCGGCAGTGATGACCGGCTGATGCTTTCGTGCGATCCGTCGTTTCTGTACGATTTTCCCGTAAAAAAAGACGGAATAAAGAGGCTTGCCGGAG
Source organism: uncultured Lachnospiraceae bacterium (assembly GCA_964389285.1). GTDB lineage: Bacteria > Bacillota > Clostridia > Lachnospirales > Lachnospiraceae > Alectryocaccobium. The sequence continues at coordinate 87,135 of CAYMCZ010000004.1, forward strand.
CCGGAAACCTCAAGCACGAAAAATCAATTATAGTTATGACGCCCGACAGAAAGCTGAAAAACAGTATTAAGACTGAACTGGGAAGCTCATATAACCTTATTTCGGTTGCTTCTTACGGAACCGGTTATATTTCACTTCCTGATCTGGATCCGTTTGAATGGCTGGATGTAATCGCTGACGCGGACTTTGTCATCACATCATTTTTCCATGGAGCCTGCTTCAGCATTTGCCTGAATACTCCTTTTCTGGCGGTGGGGACCGATGAGAGGATTGCCAAGATAAGGGGGCTTCTGGAGGGAACCGCGCATGAAAACCGTCTTATCGAGAATCCGACAGAAGCAATAAGCTGGAGACGTCTTATGGAAAAATACGCGGCCCGTCCGAATGACACGGAAATAATTAAAACGGGACGCGAAGCATTTGACAATTATCTGTTAAAGCTGAAAACAGAGAGATAAACAGGGGATATATGGCTGACAAACGAATAAAAAAAATATTAAAAGATCCGAGACTTTTATTTATAACGCTCGGACGCCGCGAATTCTTTAATCATATGGATGATGAAAAGTATTTGAAAAAGGCTTTCCGGCTTAGCATGGGCAGGGAACTGAACCTGGAAAACCCGAAAACATACAACGAAAAACTCCAATGGCTGAAACTTTATGACAGAAAGCCGGTTTACACCTTAATGGTAGATAAATACGAAGCCAAAAAAGTAATAGGTGAAATTATCGGAGATGAATACATAGTTCCTTTGCTGGGCGTATGGGACAGGTTTGAAGACATCGACTTTGATGCGCTTCCCGAACGTTTCGTGCTCAAATGCACGCATGACAGCGGCGGGCTTGTCATATGCAAAGACAAATCAAAACTGGATAAGGCGGCGGCAAAAAAAAGAATAGACCACTGCATGAAGCATAATTTTTTCTGGGGACTTCGGGAATGGCCTTATAAAGATGTAAAGCCCCGCATAATTGCGGAAAAATATATGGAAGATTCGCTGACCGGAGAACTGAGGGATTATAAGTTTTTTGCTTTTGACGGCGCAGTAAAGGCGCTCTTTATAGCTTCAGAGCGGCAGAGCGGCGGAGAGACCAAATTTGACTTTTTTGACGCGGATTTTAATCATCTTCCTTTTACGAACGGACATCCTAACGCTGATAAAGCTCCTGAAAAACCGGAGCATTTTGAAAAAATGAAAGAACTGGCAGCAAAATTGTCCGTTGGCATACCGCAGGTCAGGGTGGATTTTTACGAAGCGGACGGGAAAATATATTTCGGTGAAATGACGTTTTTTCATTGGAGCGGCATGATGCCTTTTGAGCCGGAGGAATGGGATTATAAATTCGGAGAATGGATAAAACTGCCGGATGCGAAGACATAACAAAGAGCGAGGACAGAAAATGAAAATATTATATAACGAAGAATTAAAAAAGCATACCACGTTTAAATGCGGCGGTACGGCGAAAGAATTTTTAATTCCGGAATCCGTCGAAGAACTTATTCAGGTCATAAAAGAACGCAGCCCGAAACATATAATCGGCGGCGGCTCGAATCTGCTTATAGCCGACAGGGAGTTTGACCTTGTCGTTTCTATGGAGTCGGTTTCTGCGGAAACGGTTGATTTAGGCGGAGGCCGTTTCAAAGCCGGTGCTTCGGTGAGGCTTCAGACGCTCATAAATACGGTAAATGAAGCCGGGTACGGCGGAATGGAATATCTTTATTCCGTACCGGGATTGGTCGGCGGTGCTGTAGTCATGAATGCAGGACGAGGGCGAGGGCATAATAAGTCCATAGCGGATTATATCGAAACGGTGACAACCGTTTCGGACGGTGAAATCAGGGAATGGACTCAAGCGGAATGCGGATTTGATTACCGTTCATCTGTTTTTAAAAACAGCGGACATGTAATAATATCCGTATTATTGAAATTCCCTGCCATGAGTACGGAACAGTCTTCGGCCGCAAAAGCGGAAAGGCTGGAACTGTGCAAAAAAAATCAGGATAACTCTTTTCCGAACAGCGGATCCGTCTTTCTGGAGTGTGATGCTAAAGTAATGTCATATTTGCGGAAACATGAAGTCGGATGCGGTAAGGTTCATTTTTCGGGCAAGACGCCTAATTGGCTGCTGAATGAGGGCGGCAGTTTCGAAGACGCTAAATGCGCCATAGAAAAAGCGGAGTTTTATCATAGAAAGCGTCGCAAAGAATGTAAACTTGAAATAATCATCTGGGAGTAAGCGAAATTATGAAGACTCAAACAAAAAACATCATCCTGACTCCGTTCAATATATTATATAAGATATCACCGGTGTCAGAATTAAAGCTTTTGTTCAGGCTCAAACAAGGATATCCTCTGAATACGGAACGGCCGGTCACTTATAATGAAAAATTGCAATGGTTAAAGCTAAACGACAGAAATCCGTTAATACCAAAATGCGTTGATAAGTATCTTGTAAGAGAATATTTGAAAGAAAACGGGTTTGAAGAACTGCTCAATGAGTTGTATTGGCATGGATTTGATCCGGAAGAGATTCCTTTTGATGAATTGCCTGAACGCTTTGTAATAAAGGTTACTCACGGCTCAACATTCAATATCATTGTAAAAGATAAAAATGATTTAGATAAAAAGAAAACGATAGCGACTCTGCGCAAATGGTTAAAAACTCAATATATACCTTGTTATGGAGAGTGGTTTTACGGAATTGAGCGTCCGAGGATAATTGTAGAGAAGTATTTGGAAGATGATACGGGCGGACTAAGGGATTATAAAGTGTTTTGCTTTCATGGCAAGGCAAAAATAATGAGTGTTATAGTAGGGCGAAACAGTGAACCGAAATTAAACTTTTATACACCGGATTGGAGGTTTGTTCAAAATGCCCACTTTAAAAAATACGCTCATTTTGAGACATTTGCAAAGCCGGAATGTTTGGATGGCATGATCAAAAAAGCAGAAGCTGTTTCAAAGCCGTTTATGCATGCACGGGTTGATTTCTATATCGTCAACGGAAAACCGGTTTTTGGAGAGATATGTTTTATTAATGGCGGTGGCTTTGACCGCTTCAAACCGTATGCCCTTGATAAAAAGATGGGCAGTTGGCTGAAACTTCCCGGAGGGAAATAAAGATAGTGAAAAAAATCTGGTTTATTGTAAATAAATATCCCAACATAACAGATCCGAACGTATGTGTTTTTATTCAGCAGCTGGTCTGGTCGATAGCCGACCGAGGATATGAATGTTCGGTCATAGTACCCATGCCCGTTAATTTTGACAGGCGTTATAAGGATTTTCCGTTTCATAGCGAAGAAACTACGGACACGGGAGGCCGGATAGACTTATATTATCCCAAATATATAAGTTTCGGGCAGGCGGGAAAGGCCGCGCAGAAGTTTCGTGTAAAAATGACTACGGACCGCTTTGAAAAAGCCGTGGAAAGCGTATTTTCCGCGATAAAAGAAAAACCGGACATCATCTATGCTCATTTTCTGTGTCCGGCAGCGGTGGCCGTGGCCCGCATGGGAAGAAAATACAATATTCCGTCATTTTTTGCGCATGGGGAAGCTACGTATTCCGGCGATCAAAAATACGGCAACGCGGTGTTGGCAAAAGAGCTGAGAAATATTAACGGCGTTATAGCCGTATCGGAACAAAACAAAAATTATTGCGTCGATTCGGGAATTGTGCCGGAAAACAAAATAAAAACATTTCCGAACGGATACCGTAAAGACCGTTTTGCAAAAAAGGACAAAACGGAAGCGCGAAAAAAATTCGGATTTAAAGAGGATGATTTTATTGTCGGATTTTGCGGAAGTTTTGATGAGAGAAAAGGGGTGCTTCGCCTTCAAAACGCCGTGGATCAGATTGAAGGGGCTGTATTTGCGTGCGCGGGCAAAGGAAAGCTTGAGCCTGACAGTCCGAAGTGCATATGGAAAAAACCGATAGAAAATCAGGAGCTGGCATGGTTTTACAGTGCGATAGATTTGTTTGTGCTTCCGACCCGTAATGAAGGCTGCTGCAACGCGATTGTCGAAGCGATAGCCTGCGGATGCCCGATAATTTCATCCGACAGGTCTTTTAATTACGATATTTGCGATGAAAGCAATTCCGTTCTGATAGATCCCAACGATACGGACAGTATAAGGGACGCAATCATAAAGCTGAAAAATGATAATGCGCTCCGCGAAAAACTCGGCAGCGGCAGCCTTGAGGAAGCAAAAACGCTGACGCTGGAACAAAGAGCAAAGAATATCCTTGAGTTTATGGACGGAGCGATTGACTCATAGGGAATTATTTGCCATATTTTTCTTCAAAAGTTCCCTAAAGGAGATGATCTTTATGTCCGCATTTGATGAAATCCAGAGTGCCATTCGTTTAAGGGCAGATCTGCATGCCAGACTCTCTTTGATTCCTTACGAAGGCACGCCTGAGGTAAAAGATATAAACGGTCAAAAATATCTGTATATGCGCAAAAGGGTCGGCAGCAGGCTGACATCACAATATGCAGGCAATTATTCAGAGGAGCTTCATCAGCTTTTGGCAAAGTATTATGAAGGCGCGCCCTCTGAAGAAATTGAAGAATTTCTGAAAAGAAATTGCTGGAAGAGGTTTTAAGCAATATATGCAAATCTAAAATGATATTTTAGATTCTGCTTTTTCTAAACATCTCACGAAATTACAACCTCACAAACCCGATTTCGTCACGAAATAACGAGTTTAATTGCGTGAAATCCGCACGAAACAACAGGTTCAGAGTGTTTGACAAAGAATGACAAATATAATAAAATATGAAAAAAATTTAGAAGTATGAAAAATGTGAAACAATATGAAAGGATGGAAAAGCATGAAACAGAGCAATCCGTTTTCTCTGTCGTTCGGGCGGATGCCAAAAACTTTGATCCGGTCAATTGTTCAGTTTAATGAAATCAAGGATGTATTTCTCGCGGATAACCCTATGTCGTCAGCATTTATGATTACCGGGGTCAGGGGTTCCGGAAAAACAGTGCTTTTAACAAGGCTTGCCGAATATTTTGCCGGGCTTGATGACTGGATAGTTGCAGAACTCAATCCGGAACTGGATATGCTTGAATATCTCGCAAGCAATATATATGAACAGGTTCATTCGCGCTTCCGTTTTCTGAAAAAAGAATTCAGTTTTTCTTTTCAGGGAATATCATTTAAGATTTCGGGGGAGAGGCCGGTTTCCAACGTAATTACCCTTTTGGAGAATATGCTGGATATTATCCGAAAACAGGGGAAAAAGATTCTTATATGCATAGATGATATTTCAAACAGTCCGAACGTAAAAGCGTTTACTCAACAGTATCAGATATTTATAAGAAAAGGTTTTCCGCTATATTTTTTAATGACCGGTCTTTTTGAAAATGTACGCAGTTTACAGAATGAGAAGTCTTTAACATTTTTGTACCGTGCGCCACGTATTAATATTGCGCCGCTGGACATGATAACCATAACGGAAACTTTTGAATCGGTCTTTGGGATAGAACGCTCGGAAGCGGTTAAGATGGCAAAGCTGACAAAAGGATATGCCTTTGCTTTTCAGGTTCTCGGATATTTGCTTTATGAAAGAGGAGAACCGGTAAAACTTACAAAAAAAGCGTTGACTGACTTTGATATGTATTTGCGGGAATATGTTTACGAAAAAATCTATTCAGACCTGCCGGATAAAGAAAAAGTATTCGTTAAGGCACTTGCGGAGTCTTCCGGAAATACTTCTGAAGCTGCAATTATCTCCGGCATAAACAAACAAAGTGTTTCCCAATATCGTGATAAACTTATAAAAAAAGGGCTGATAATACCAAGTGGACGCGGCAGGCTGGCTTTTGCCCTGCCGAGATTTGAGGAGTATATAACGATAAAAAAAGAATTCGAATAAAGCATGCGTCCGAAAAAAAAGATTTACATGCGGTTTTTTAGTATATATAATATGAATGAAAAAAGCGCATTATTTTTCAGGGGCAGCGGCCGCAAAGGCTTGTGCTGTTTCTGATTAAAAGGAATCCGGTTAGAATCCGGAGCTTTACCGTAAGCTGTATGCATGTGAGCATGGCAGAGCGGCGAAAGCCGGTCATTCCGCTTTATGCGGGAGAAGGCAGGTCTGTCATGTGACGCAGCGCGGATAGAGGTCTTTTGAAAATAAATCGGCCGAAACCGCGAAGAGCCTGACGAAACGGGAGGGTGCTGCAGTAGCATGTAAGCCAGAATACTTGATAATTGCCGACATACGACAGATACACACACATAAAAAAGACGGCTGTGTGATGCGCATAGTGCGCGTCATGCAGTTTTTTGTTTGCGGATAAGGCGGAAATAACCATGAAGAAAAAATGGTGGATTCCATTTACGGCGGCATTATGCATAATTATGATCATAACCCTGGTGCTTGGCGGCAGCAGGCTTGTTCGCGAGTCTTTTTCCGAGCTTGAAGAAGCGGGTTCGCTGTCTGTCCGCGTGGAGGCGGCTCAGATGACGCCCCGGGATGAGGGGTCTGAGGATGAAGACAACCGGGATGAACCGGATCAGGAAGAAGACAGTCAGGACGAGGAAAAAGAGGAGGACGAAAAGAAAGAGCCGGAAGAAGTCGTTCGGGAAAGCGTGGTGGCGACGCAATATACCGACATAACCGACGGCAACGCCGAAAAGGTTATCGAAGGTGACGGAGGAGACGACGGCAATCACGGCGGCTCGGGCGGCAGCGGGAGCGGCGAAGCTGATGACAAAAAAGAGGGTGAAAAGTCTGACGAAGATAAAAAACCGACGCCCTCTCCAAGCGTAAAGCCTCAGGACGACACCGAGCTGGAGCTGGTGACGGATCTCGCAAATAAAACTCTTACTTATGACGAGCTTGAGGATGACACGCTGCCTTTTTACGCATATCTGAAGAACAATAAAGATGACGAATATTCACTGAAAATACGTATAAAGAACTCGGGAACTTCACAACAGGGGACGGTTCTGCGCTCCGGGAACGAAAGGGATTACACCGCAAAGCTGGCAAGGGGCGAAGTAAATGAGATCGACGTGCTCATACTTAAAGGCGGCAAGGTATATGATAATAAATCGTATTATATTACATATCAGGCAAGAAAGGCCGATAAAGATCATCCGACGGTTGGAGAGCATCCTCCCGTCATAGATACCAGGCTGGATCATGAAACGGGCGAGGGCTCGAGTCAGAATTATGAATTCTGGGTCAGCGCAAAGGACTATAAAAACAATGCCATTTATTATAACTCAATAGAAGTGAGGCTGGACGGAAAGCTTGTTGATTCGGTTTCCGGTGACGCGGAACGCTATACCTATCAGCTGTATTTCAATGCTCCCGCAGTGGGCGAAACCGCGGAATATGAAATATCGGTGCTTGCCTGGGACGGTGAGGGAAATTCCAGATACAACCGCTATAAATTTACTTATCATGATATCGCGGAAGGGGAAGTAATAGGAACGGCATATATCTATCTGGATGCTTCGGTCGTGGGGCTCGGGATGCTTGAGGAAGAACCGGCGGTTGTGGAGGTGCGTCAGGGACAGCCGGCTTCGTATGATATAGAGGAGGCGCTGGAATATTTTCAGTATGACGCGGAAACGGCGGGGACGAAGGACAGCGGATATTATATCAGGCGGCTTTCCAGGCCGAGCACGTTTTACGGGGCGGAAATTCCGGAGCTGCTTCGAACGATAATAGAAAGAGACAATCTGAGCTTCAGCTCCCAATCGGACGACAACAGCCTCGGCGAATATGATTTTACCATGTCTTCCGGCTGGCTGTTTACGGTAGGAGGAACGGTGTATTCGGGAAAAGGGCTTTCGGATTACTATTTATCTGACGGAGATACGCTGTATTTGCGCTTTACATTAGCCTACGGCAAAGACGTGGGCGGATATTCATCTCAGGGAGGACGGTTTACGCATTACTGCACGTCGTGGCTGAACGGAGGCGAATTTTCAACCCACGAGTGGGGAGAAGAAAAAACACTACAGGAAGCGACCTGTACGCAGGACGGCTATAAGGCTGCCGAATGCAATATTTGCGGCACTTCCGCCGGAAACATAATAATTCCCGCTTTGGGACACGCGTGGAAAATCACGCATTCAAGCGAGCCGACCTGCACACAGGCGGGCGAGACACATTATGAATGTGAGCGGTGTCATGAAAAAAGCATAGAAACAACGCCCGCGCTTGGACATGATTACAAAGAAGCAGGCCGGACCGAGCCGCAGCCGGGCATAGACGGAGAAATATTATACAGATGCGAACGCTGCGGGGACGAATATACCGAAACGATACCGGCGCTGCCGGTTGAAGACGGCTCGGACTCTTCGGATGGATAGCTGTCCGGATTAAAATCAATAAAAAATATACAGAACCGGAGAAAATGATTATGTATGAAATGACGGATAAGGTGCTTTACGAAATAAAAAAAGTCATAGCGGGAAAGGACGAGGTCATAAAAAGAATCTGGATGGCGATTCTTGCAAAGGGGCATGTTTTGCTGGACGACGTGCCCGGGGTTGGGAAAACCACGATGGCCATGGCTTTTGCCGCGGCACTCGGGCTGGATGCGCGGCGCATTCAGTTCACGCCGGACACGATGCCTTCGGATATAACCGGATTTTCGTTTTATGACAACGGAAATCTTAAGGTACAGCAGGGAGCCGTAATGACAAATATGCTGCTGGCGGACGAGATAAACCGTACATCGGCAAAAACCCAGTCGTCCCTGCTCGAAGCCATGGAAGAAGGCCGGGTGACGGTGGACGGAAAGACATATCCTCTTCCCGAGCCGTTTGTGGTGCTGGCGACACAGAATCCCGTCGGCTCGATAGGCACGCAGCTTCTGCCGGAATCCCAGCTTGACCGTTTTTTGTTCAGGCTGCATATCGGATATCCGGATCATGAAGCGCAGATAAATCTTATGAAGGCCCGGCATACCGGAAATCCTCTTGAAAAAGTCGAAGCAGTTACGGACATAGAAGGGCTTATGAGCGTTATTCAAACGGTCGAAAAAACCCATATTTCGGATATCATATATGACTACATAGCGACCCTCTGCGAGGCGTCAAGGAGCCATGAAATGGTAACTCTCGGCGTAAGTCCCCGTGCTTCGCTCGCACTGTGCCGCGCTTCAAAGGCGAGAGCCTTTCTGGCAAAGAGAGACTACGTTATACCGGAAGACGTGAGGGATGTGGCAAACGATGTATTCGCGCACAGGATAGTGCTTTCATCAAGGGCAAGACTGAACGAATACACCGCCGAGCTTGTGACGGACGATATCCTTAAAAACATACAGGCCCCGCCGCTGACGGAGAATAATGCATGAATCGTATTTTGTATGTGATACTGGCGGCAGCGGTCCTTGCGGCGGCCGTCTTTACGGGACATCCGTTTTTATGGGGGATTTTCATACTGGCGGCAGCTCTTCCGTTTATATCGGCCCTTCCGCTTATTACGGGAAAAACCAAAACGGCTTTCAGATGGGAAACTCCGGGTTCGGTTCCCAAAAAAAAGGAATTTACGGTGTCTTTATATGTGGAACAGAGCGGTTTTTTCCCGTCGGGGAAAATAAAGGCGACGATAGGCATTAAAAACCTGATGACAAACGAGGAATCGCGGATAAAAGCGGATCTCGATAAAAACAACAGCTGGGTTTTGCAAAGCGGGTATTGCGGATGCCTTGAGCTTTGCATAGAAAAGGCGGAGGCTTTTGACTGGTTCGGCCTTATAGGCGTGAAAATAAACACGGAAGAAGTCAAACGCATAGCAATAATGCCGGAAACATTTCCGCTTGAGGTTTCGCGCTTTATATCTTACGCCGATACGGATGATCCGAAAGAATACTCGCCGTATAAAAAAGGCCGGGACAGATCAGAAACATTTCAGTTGCGGGACTATACTCCGGGGGATGCCCTGCGGCAGATACACTGGAAGCTTTCATCAAAGCTGGGCAAGCTCATCGTAAGAGAGCCGTCGCTTCCGGTAGATTACTCCATTCTTATATATTGGGACAGGAAAGCGGACGAAAAAGAGCCTGTATGCGCAGATGTGCTCTGTGAATCCGTTACATCTCTGATGCAGGCGTTAAGCGGGGCAGGCTACGATTATCATGTTGCCTGGAATGACGGAATATTTGACATTCGTCAGGTGTCGCCTGGCGAGCAGCTGCCGGAAACGGTCGCAGCCATGATGAAGGCCGGCAGGCCTGACGGCAGCATAAGTGCCGGAGAATTGTTTTTGAAAGAGGGCGAGCCCGAAAAAAGAGGACTTGTTTTATATTTTTGCAGAGAGATTCCCGCAAACTTTGACGAAATACAGAACAGATGCAGTATAAGGCTCTTTGTCTGTCAGACGGAGGGCAGCGGTAAAAACGGCGGAGCGGTAATGCTGACGCCGGAACGTTACAGGGATGAAATGCAGCAGGCACTGCTTTAAAACGATCCCGGAATACGTAAACAGGAGAAGAAACCTATGGAGCAGGGAAATAACTCCCTAAAGATCAATATCGGAAATAAAGAGTCGTCATATAAAAGACGTCCGGCCGTGATATTGCCCGGCGTTCTGATACTGATCGGTGTATGGGGGCTGCTTTCAAGGGAATGGCATATAGAAAAGATCGGGGTAAATGCACCTGCGGGCTGCATAATTTCAGTCGGAGTGCTGGTTCTTTGCGCGTTTTTCGAAAGAAACAGACGGAAACACCGAATCATACTTGCGGCGGCAGTGGGTGCACTGGCCGCATATACCATAATTATATGCGTGTTTTCATATCCCCAGATCGGGGCATGGGCGGGACGGTTCCGGGAATGGATATTTTTACATACCGGATATTATACCATGCCTTTTGAAAATTCAGGAGACGGAACCCTGCTTCTCCTGCCGTTTGCCGCCGGGGCAGGGGCGATGGCGGCGCTTTTCCAAAGAGTGCTTCCTCTTTTGCTGCAGACAGCGGCGGCTCTTGCCGTTCTTTTGCTGCTGCTGTTTGGGATGATCGGCCCCTGCTTTTTTACCGGGGCGGTTCTGGCCGGCAGCATACTGGCGTTTGCAATGAATAACAGGGCCGGGAAAAGACAGGTTTTCATGGCGGCGGCTCTTGCGGCTTTGCTTTTGCTTGTTATTTCGCCGCTTTATGATTCCGAAAATTCCGCTTCGCCCGCGGAAAAGCTCAGTGCGGCGCTTCATGATATAAAATACGAAAGGACGCAAAAGGTTCTGCCGGAAGGCAGCCTGAAAAATCTTCCCGCAAAAAGCAGGGGAGGGCAGGAAACGCTTAAGGTAAGCATGAGCAGCTGGGAGCCGCTTTATCTCAAAGGTTTTACTTCCGGCAGCTATACGGATGAAGGCTGGAAACCGACGGATCCGGAAGAGATTTTGGAAGAAGCGCAGCTGCTGTACAATCTTCAGGAAAACTATTTCTTTTCGGCAGGACAGACGGCGGCGGCTTTTGAAGCCGTCGGCGAAAAAAGCGAAACAAAGGTTACGGTGGAAAATACCGGAAGCTGCAGGGCTTATCCGGCAGTTCCGTACGGTGTGCGGATCGGAGCAGCGGAAGGGCTGGTTCCAAACAGGCTGACTTCGGAAGGGTTTTATGAGAGCGGGATTTCCATAGATGAGCTGACGATCTGTCCGGTATCGGAAAGTTATTTGCTGCTTGAAAAAATTGCGGATCCCGCAACAGAGGTAAAAGAAGCTTATAAGAACGCCGAAGCGGCATACAGATCATATGTATATGAGCATTATCTGGACATACCGGAAAACATAGAAAGAGTTTTGAAAAAATATGATCTTTACGGAAACAAAGGAGTTTCAACGACTCAGGCCAGGGCGGAGATAACCTATATGCTCGGGCAGTTCCTCACATATGACGAAACAGCCGTGACAAATCAGGGAAGCTCGGATTTTCTGGAATATCTTCTGACGAAATCCAGAAAGGGATATGATGTTCATTATGCGACGGCAGCGGTTATGATGATGCGCAGCTACGGGATACCCGCAAGGTATGTCGAAGGTTATCTGGCCTCAAAAGACGCAGCCGAAAACCTGAAAGACGGTCAGAGCCTTGTTTTGACTTCATCCGACGCGCATGTATGGACGGAATTTTATCTGGACGGCATAGGCTGGATTCCTTTCGACCCTACGCCGGGATATACGACACAGATAAAATATGAGCTTCCGGCGGGAGAGGGAGAGGCGGACGAAACGCCGTCAAAACTTACTAAAGATTACAGCCGTCCCGCGCAGGAGGATGTCACGGTTGAGAGTTCAAATAAAAACGAAATAAAAGACGATCCGGATTTTCAGCTTCCGTGGTTTATCATTCTTTTAATATGCATCATTGCTTTTATGGCTGTTATGATTATCCGCGCTTTTATACTACGGGCAAAGCTGAAAAAAACCGTGCGGCGTTTTGGCGATCCCTCGCCGTCCGTGGCAGCGGCGGCGCTGCTTGTTTACAGCAGGCGGGCGCTGGAGTGCGCCGGGGTAACGGACGGGAAGCAGAGCATTTACGAAAGCAGGCAAAGGCTTGAAAACGAGCCGGATATGGAAATCGGTGAAGCTGATATCAGGCGTGCCGCCGAGCTGGAAAATGAAATATGGTTCAGCAATCATGAGATCACTCATGAGGCGAAGGAAAGTGCCTTTAAATGGAAAGAAGCGGCGCTTAACACATGGAAAAGAAAAATCCCCGTTTTAAAAAGATGGGTGCAGAGATTTATACAGTGCAGGATTTTATAGCAGGAGGTTGTTTATGAAAAAGAAAACAAGGCAGCGTACTTTGGGTTTCGTCCTGTCAGTGCTGACGGCGGCATCCGCGGCCTTTGCGGGAGTATATCCTGCGGCGGCGCAGGAAAATAATGACGCTGTTTCGGATACGGAAATATACGGATACGAAGCATATGAAAATACCGCCGGGGAGGAACAGGCGGAGCCTGCTGCGGAAGCAGAGAGCCTGTTTTTGGAGGATGAGGTTGAATTATATGCTCAGGAAGGAGCGGCGTCAGAGGGCAGTTTTGCTATCTTTGCGCTGACGGCCAACCGGACTCTTATTTATCCGTCCTATGTCTCATACGAGGCCGGAGATACCGTAAATGACGCGCTTGCGGGCAGCGGATACTCTTTTTACGATCTGGATGAGGGAATCATTTATACAATTCAGGGGATAACCGATAATTACTGCCTGTATTACGACGACGGCGGATATGACCTAAACGCTCCGGCCGACGCGGTATCGGCGATATGGTTTACCACGAACGCTGCACAGGAATACGATGATTCGTACAGGGATCTGGTGCTTGCAATGGCCGACACAAATGCGGCACAGGACGGCAGGGCGGCGTGGCCCGCGGTTCAAAACGCATACAACGCGGCGCTTTCGGGATTCTATTCTTATACGCCCGCGCAGGCCGTAAGCAGCAGGGCAAATCTGGAGCAGGCAGTAAACGCTTATCTGGATTATCTGAATCAGGGCACCGTTGCACTCTCATTTGATATTACGCAGAATAACAGTGCCGTGACTCCGGCACAGGTTACGCTTACCGACGCATACGGCAACACCTATGTTTCGGACCATGAAAACATGCTGAACGTAAGAGAGGCGGAATATTCATTTGATATTTACGACGGGACAAACAATCATGTCAGGGGAAGCGTTTCGGTACAGGGCGATACCGTTCTTTCGGCGCAGCTTCCATACGAGAAGTGGATAAGCGGCGTTGACGCCGGCACGGTCAGCGGATGGACGCAAGGCGTGCAAAAAAACAGAGTATCGGACTGCGAATATGCTTATTATGTTCCTGATTATGCGGGAACGTCGCTTTTTACATATTTTACACCGGCGGACGGCATAGATACAACTGATATACGGGTATATCAGGAAGGCGGATATTCTCCCAAATCCTGGAGATCATATACGGCGGCGGTGACAAATGCCGTTGCGGTAAATTCGTGTGAAGATGCCCGGATAGTTCTTGAGGCAAGAAAGACGGACGGCAATTACACGCAGTATCAGACCTTTTATATGGATATCGTGCGTACGGCCACGCTGAATTCTCTTGCGGTTAAAAATGCTCAGGGAATAGACCTGCCGCTTTCGTATTCCGACGCTGCGGGCAATGTATATACGGGCTTTGACAGAGACAGGCACGAATATGCCGTTACAACCGATACCGATACGGTTGTTGTCTCTCCCTCGGCTCTCGTGGCGGGGACGGCCGTTACCGTAAATGGCGAGCCGGCCGCGCAGACAGGAGTAAGCATCGATCTGGCAGACTGCCAAAGAGACGGGAATTTCTATATCATAGAAGTAAAAACGACTACGGGTACGGGTACGCAGAATCTTTATACGATATATGTGACGAAAACAGATACGGTAAGCGTGAATGTCAATGCGCCGGACGGCACCTCGGTTGAAGTTAAAAACGGGGCGGGCGGAAGCGTGCTTCCCGTATCCGGAAACACATATCAGCTTATTCCGGGCGAAGCTTACACCTGTATTACGACAAAGGATACTTATTATCATACTTCATTTGCATTTACGGCGGAGCAAAATCTGGAAGTAGATGGAGTAATGCCGGATACTTCGGACTGGCTCAAAAATCTGGCCGCCAAATCGGGTACCGGCACGAAAGCCACGGTTTATCAGCTTACGCAGCCTTTTTCTCCTGCCGTGCATGAAAACTGTTTTGAAGCAGGCTCCTCAATGGGAACCTTTTATCTGCAAATGCAGGCTTTAAGCTCTGATTACACCATAAATTATAAATATACGGATGTTCATTACGGCACTTTGGTTTCCGGAGTATATCCCGTGCAGACTTCATATAAAATAATGAGCCGTTTCATAGGGGTTTCCGGAAATACGAGCCTTATGGACGTGACGGTAACTTCAAAAAACACAGCCGGCGGCGTGACATATTATCAGGATTATAAAATACACGCACGGCGTTTCATGGAACTGACATCGTTGTCGGCGGCCATGAGTGACGGCACCGGTTTAAAGCTTTACAGGGAAGACGGTTCGTCAAACACAGGATTTGTAAAAGAGATTAAAAATTACAGCGTCTCACTCGGCAGAAACACTCAGAGCCTGTCCGTCACTTTCAGACTCAGCTCCGTTTCACCGGCAAGCACAAGCTATACGTATGACAACGGATATACCGTAAAGCTAAGTGTCGGTGATTATGAAGAAAGCATAGTTTTCGATAATGATGAACTGACGGCTGACATTCCGGTAACGCTTGAGATCCCGTTGAATGCTTATGAGGATCAGGAAATAATCAATCTGGCGGTTTCGCATGAATGTGCGGATTCGACGCCGAATACGTATAAGATAAAGGTGATAAAACTGCCGCCCGTCAGCACTGTTTTTCAGGTAACGCCCTCAAACGCGGTTGTTTATGTGGAAGATCGGGCGGCAGGGCTTAGGATAATGCCGGATGAAAACGGCGTCTTTGAATTGAATGAAACTTCCGCATACGAATACACCGTAACGGCTCCGGGATATATAGGCGTAAGCGGAATCCTTGTTGCGGCGGGCAATCAGGACGACGGAAGCTGTCTGCTGCCGATAGTGCTTGAAAAAGCGCCTGACAGCAGTTTCAATGATATTGCGATTGACGGAGACTTCATTTCATTAAGAGGAAATGATGACAATAACGGCATAACTTCATCGGCTTCGCCGATAACGGATGAAAACGCGGTTCTCTGGTGGGCAAACAAACCGGGAACGGGCAACGCCTATCTCGGATGTCCCATCATAGTGGGGGGCGATCTGTTTACTTATGCAGGCAATACGTTGTACAGAATAAATAAAGAAACCGGAGAGGTGCTATGTACCGGAGAAATGGTCGGAGCTTCAAGCTTTTCCATTATGCCGCCGGCCTACGGAGACGGCATGATTTTCGTGGGGCTTTCGGGCGGCAGGATTCAGGCTTTTAATGCCGAGACTTTGGAATCCCTCTGGGTATATACCGATCCGCTCGCGGGGCAGCCTAACTCCGTTATCGTTTACAGGGACGGCTTTATTTATACCGGATTCTGGAACGGCGAAACGATTCCCGCCAACTTTGTATGCATTTCCGTGACGGATGAAGATCCTTCTCAGACAACGGAGGCAAAGTATTCCACATGGAGATATCGCGACAATGGATTTTACTGGGCGGGAGCCGTGATCAGCAGCAACAATATCCTCATCACAACGGATGACGGAGAAGCAGGCATCACGGGACATGGAAGCATAGTCTCGCTTGACATTACCGACGGACATGTTATCGACTCTTTATCGGCCGTCGGTTACGGCGATCTCCGCTCGGCTATAGTGTACGACAGTGTGACGGATGCATATTATTTTACCGGAAAAGGCGGAGATTTTTATCAGATAACGGTAAATGAAGACGGAACCTTTAATTCGCAGCGGGCACTGCACCTTACCAACGGCTCTACTGCCGCAGGAAATGTTCCGGCCAGCACTTCGGCGCCGGTTATTTACAATGGAAGGGCTTATATAGGCGTCTGCGGGACAAGTCAGTTCAGCGCGTACAGCGGCCATAATATTACCGTAATAGATCTGGATTCATGGTCTATTGCCGACACCGTTCCGACGCAGGGATATCCGCAGACAAGCGGACTTTTGAGTACCGCTTATGAAAATGACACGGAATACGTATACATATATTTCGTAGAAAACCAAAGTCCGGGTAAGGTTCGTGTAATCAGGGACAGGACAGGGCTGACCGAGATGGATCATTCTTATTCGACTTTTGAAACGGTGACTTCCGGAGGGGTGACTAAAACATATGAAACGGCTTATGTTTTATTTACGCCGGTCGGGGCGCAGGCGCAGTATGCCATAAACAGCCTTATCACGGATGCCGACGGCAACCTGTATTTTAAAAACGATTCCAATTATCTGATGTGTCTGTCGAATATAATAATCAGTCTTGAGATAGTCGAACAGCCGCTGAAAACACAGTACCGCATTGGCGAAATATTTGACGGAACCGGGCTTAAGGTAATCGCTCATTATGCAAACGGAAGCGAGAAAGATGTTTCGGCGTATCTGTCATATACGGATGAGCCGCTTACCGAAGATGATACACAGATTGCGATAAGTTTTGACCCGAACAAAATGCTTACCGGCACTCAGTCGTTCTTTACGCTTTACCGGAACCTGAACGGGGCAGCGGGCAGCGCGTATCATATACCGAACGTGTATCTGGATATTACGCTTGAAGAGCCGCAGCCCCAGCCTGTAATAACAGAGCAGCCGCAGGATGTTTCCGGAAGGGTCGGAGAGACGGGTTCCTTCAGTTTGACGGCGCAAAACGCCGCGTCCTATCAGTGGTATTACAGCAAGGACGGCGGAGCCAAATGGTATAAGAGTTCGGCGGCGGGAGCAAATACCGATACGATTTCTCTTAAGGTTACAAATACAAATAAAAACAATATATACAGATGCCTGATAACCGGAACCGACGGAACACAGCTTTATTCTGAATCGGCGGGACTGCTTCCGGGCCTTACCATAGACGTCCAGCCGGTTTCGGCCGAGGTTTCGGTGGGAGAGACGGCCGTATTTACGGTTGAGGCATCTCTTGTGGCCGAGGGAGGATATCAGTGGTATTACAGCAAGGACGGCGGCGCTAAATGGTTTAAAAGCACGGCAGCCGGAGCCGATACAAATTCGGTTTCGCTTGAGCTTAAAACCTCAAATATAACGACCGTTTACAGATGCCGTCTTACCGGGCAGGACGGAAGCACGCTGTATACGAATACGGTCGGATTTATAGTACCGCCTGTGATTACGCGCCAGCCCGCGACCTGCACGGTGCCGACAGGGGGGATCGCTTCATATACCGTAGAGGCGCAAAACGTGGAAAGCTATCAGTGGTATTACAGCAAGGACGGCGGAGAAAAATGGTATGCAAGCTCGGCGGAAGGCGCGGATACGGCGACGGTGTCATTTACGGCAAAGGCGTCCAACCGGGGCAACATATACCGGTGCAGGCTGACAAGCCCTACGGGACAGAGCATATATTCCGAAAGCGCCGGCTTCGCGGAAGGACTTGAAATCATATTACAGCCGTTATCCGTAAGTGCGGACATAGGTGATACGGTAAGTTTCAGCGTCGGCGCCAGAAACGCAGCGGCTTATCAGTGGTATTACAGCAAGGACGGCGGGGCCAAATGGTATAAGAGCAGCGCCTCCGGAAATCAGAGCGACACGCTTACCATCACCTTAAAGAGCAATAATGTTGATAATGTATACCGTTGTAAGGTAAGCGGTCTTGACGGAAGCGTGCAATATACGAATGTGGCCGGAGTTCACAAAATTTTCAAATACAGGTGATACATTTCACACTATGAAGAAAAAAAGCAGAAAAAAAGGCATAATATTAATCATAGTTATCGCGCTTGTCGCATTGGTAGGAGCCGGCGTGATGTTTGTGTACGGCAAATTTTCCCAGATGAACAGGGTTGAGCTGGACAGTGACCGGGTAAAGGTATCGGAAGTATATGAAAGCGAGGAGTCGCTTTACAGCGGGCAGGAGGTAATAGCGCTTGTCGGATTGGATGCCAGAGATTCGTCAGAACGGGCAAACAGCGACACCATGATACTGGCATTTATCAACCACAACAACAAAACCATCAAATTGGTATCGCTGTACAGAGATACGTTTTTAAACATAGGAAGCGGTTTTTATAACAAGGCAAACGCGGCTTACTGCATCGGCGGTCCGGAGGATTTTCTTTCGATGGTAAATCTGAATCTGGATCTGAATGTCTCGAAGTTCCTTACCACCAACTTTACGGCGCTTGCGGACTGCATAGATATTTTGGGCGGTCTTGATATAGAAATGACAAGGCAGGAGCTTATCCACATGAACAATTACAATGTGGAAACCTCCGAGGTCGCCGGCAGGGAATATCAGGCCATAGAGCTGCCCGACGCGTCGGAATTTGACGGAGTGATGACAAGATCGTTTCATTGCACCGGAACACAGGCCGTATCGTATGCCAGGATAAGATATACCGAGGGTTGGGATTATAAAAGAACCGAAAGACAGAGGATAGTGCTTCAAAAGATGAAGGACAAGCTGAAAGAGGCCAATCCTGCGGTATATGTAAGCATTATGGATACCGTGCTTCCCCAGATCACCACAAACATGTCCGCCACGGATATTATTTCGCTGGCAAAGAGCCTGGTAACTTATGAAATCACGGACCAGGCGGGATTTCCTTTTGAAAAACAGGGTGCAATGATAGAGGGCAAGGATGCCGTGGTGCCGATAACTTTAGAGTCGAATGTCATTCAGCTTCATGAGCTGGTATATCCTGACATCCCGTACACACCGTCATATACCGTAACGGAATACAGCAATACGATAGCGGCAAAGGCAAACGGCAGTTACGTGGATGAAAGCATTTATCAGGCAGAAGATTATGGGGTGCTTGATACACCCGCTCCGACACCGGAAGCGACAAATACTCCCGAGCCGACCCCTGCCGAAACACCGGAAGTCACCCCGGTTTTGACCGAAGAGCCGGAACTTACCCCTGAGATTGAACCAGAGGAGCCGACTCCCGAACCGGAGGTTACCCCCGAGCCCCAGCCCGAGGAGCCTACCCCCGAGCCGGAAAACGACCAGTCAAACGAACCTGAACAGACCTGATTTGACCCAAACAGACCTGAATAAGCCCTGACAGCAGGTGATTTCGGGTGTAAAATATAATCAGAGAAGAAGTATTTTAAACAGCACATAGAACTTCCGCCAGTTTATATTTTATCCTAATCACAGAGAGGGTCAGAGGTTGAATTTTATATATAATACGTTTAGGTTAAGCGTATCAGAATACGCTAAAGTATATGGGGAAATAAATACCAATTATAAAAAATATAAAGACAAAGAATTTGCAATTCATGCATCATATGGATTGGATAACAGAGCATATTTATATTATTTTGAAAATCATGGATATAATAATTATAACATATACATGAGGGTTGAAGCATAGGAGACATAAACATGAGCGAATTAACCGGATTACTTAACTCTATAGAAGACACATATTCAGATTTTGTTTTGGCAATGTTAAAATACGCAGAAAAAAAACCTGACAGAGCAGAAGCCCTGATAACTCATATTAAGAGCAATCCGGGGATCAGGTCATCGGATTTAGTCAGATTTGTTTCGGATCAGCCGGATTTTTTTGAGGATGCCGCGTGTATTGATGCCGTATGATCCCATAATAACATAAAAGAATCATCATAATATATTAAGTAAGAGTAAAAAAGAACCACAT
This sequence comes from uncultured Lachnospiraceae bacterium, assembly GCA_964389285.1. Classification (GTDB taxonomy): domain Bacteria; phylum Bacillota; class Clostridia; order Lachnospirales; family Lachnospiraceae; genus Alectryocaccobium. The sequence goes on from CAYMCZ010000004.1 coordinate 107,447, forward strand.
GCGATTCGGCATGCGGTTCTTTTTTCGTGTCAATGAAACGGAGAAAAAGATATGTTGCAGATCGGCTCTCTACTGGACAATAAATACAAAATATTAAAAGAGATAGGGCGCGGCGGAATGAGCGTCGTATATCTTGCGATTAATGAAAGAGCAAACAAAACATGGGCGGTCAAAGAAGTTCGTAAAAGCGGAGTGGTGGACTTTGAAGCGGTGCGCCAGGGGCTGGTGGTTGAGACGGATATGCTCAAAAAGCTCAGGCATCCGAATCTGCCCAGCATTATAGACGTGCTGTATCTGGAGGATTCATTTGTCATTGTCATGGACTACATAGAGGGCTGCAGCCTGCAAAAGATTTTGAAAACACAGGGAGTTCAGTCTGAGGAGAAGGTTATCGGATGGGCCAGACAGTTGTGCGATGTACTTGGATATCTGCACGGGCAGAATCCGCCCATCATCTACCGCGACATGAAGCCTTCCAATGTGATGTTAAAGCCGGACGGAAACGTCATGCTCATAGATTTCGGTACGGCACGGGAATATAAAAACCGCGTACTGTTTGAGGATACGGCCTGTCTCGGCACCAGAGGCTATGCAGCGCCGGAGCAGTTCGGAGGCAGAGGTCAGACGGATGCAAGAACGGACATATACTGTCTTGGAGCTGCTCTTTATCATCTGCTTACGGGACATTCGCCCGCCGAGCCGCCGTACGAAATCAAGCCTTTAAGCTGCTGGGCTGCCGGGTATGAAGGTTCCGGACTTGAAAAACTGATTTTAAAATGCACCAAACAGGACCCGCGTGAGCGGTAGCAGAATTGCGCCGAACTGATGTATGCGCTTGAGAATTATAAGGATGAGGATGACATGGAACGGAAGCGCCGAAAAAAGAAATGGCGCAGATTTTTAACAGGGCTTGCCGTCGGCTGCGTCGGACTTACGGGTGCTTTCGGATTTAACGCGGCACGTGCCGGGACAGCGCGGGATTTATACTTCGGCAGACTGGCGGAGGCCGCCGTTCAGGAAAGCATCTCCGATGCCAAAAAGTATTTTCTGCAGGCGTTGGAGATAGATGCGGGAAATAAAGAAGCCTACGAAGCTCTTTTAAATAAAGTTCAGGAAGATATTTTAGCCAACGACGGACTGCTCACGGCAGAGACTTCCGATGTCCTGAAAAAATGTCTGACCACCTCGTCCAACGGCAGAAAGCCAACCGGGAAGTGCTGCAGGACGCGAATCCGGCCGCATATACACGTCTTATGTTTGAGGCGGGACTCATGCAGTTTTTTATGAAAGAAAATACCGACGCAAACAAAAAGAATGCCGTAGATAACTATTTTTCCGAAATACAGGATGAACGCTATTCACAATATCTTTCGCCCGGCGAGAGAGAACTCTCTGCGCTTCTGTATCAGATAGGCGGATATATCGCCTCGCTTAACGGTAACATGTCAAAATACAGCAGCGGCACCGATATCAGCTACAGCAGGCTTTTTAAAGACCTGAAAGCGATAGCGGACTCTGATCTTAAATCCAAAGTCGAAAAAGAAATTTACTGCATTGAAATCTATAAGCAGGCGGCTTACTGGCTGGATCGGGACAAACAGAAATTTATAAGCGACGGCGTGAGAACCTCTGAGTTAAACGAGCTTATTACTGTGATTCAAAATTCGCTTAAAAACCTCGGAATCACGAAAGACAGCATGCTTTACGGAGAATATAAAAGTGCTGTGGACACGGCAGAGACCGCCTCGCAGGGTATTAACATCCGGCGAAATAAGGAGGTTTATTAAAGATTATGAACGCGGAACAATCCATTCGACTCTGTACAATAGCTTTTTATATATGCATTGGCGTAATGGCGGCAGGCTTCGGTTTCGCCATGTTTGCATTTTTTAAACACAGGATACCACACGTTTTTTCCATTATGACCGGACGTGCCAAAAAAAAGAAAATGTGCTGCAGTGCGGGATGCGACCCGTCCTCGGAGCAGGAAACAATGCTGATAAAGGAGAGAATATATGAAAATGAATAACGCGCACAAAAAAATAGTATCCATGATTTTTGCTGTCGTATTTGCGGCAGGAATAACGCCGGTAAATCCGCAGACGGCAAAGCCTGTTATGGCAGAAGCCGGAGCGGTGACTGCCGAAGACAATAACGGCAGCAATAAAATCGACACACTCCCTCCTGAAATCGAAATTCTGCCTCCGGGCGGGGAGTATTCTAACAGTATTGATAATATCGTTTATTATAACGAAAAAAATCGGGAAATAAAGGTTGAGGTTACGGATGCGCAGTTAAATCCTGAAGAGACAAAGGTTGTATTTACGAAAGAAATAAACGGAAAAGACATCGAAGTTGAAAAAACATTTTCAGAGGATGACGTGGTTTTTGACGGTGAAAACAACAAATATATTTTAACCGCGGAACTTGATGAAGATGCTCTTTACAAAGATTTTTATGTTTACGCGCAGGATCATGCAAAGAATTTTTCGGTCAGCGAGGAACTGAAAGACAAAATATTTATTATTGACACGGAAAAACCCAAGGTGGAAATAAACGTAAGCGGTGACATAAGCGGTTTTTTCATAAACGAAAATAATGACAGCGTGTATGTTGAACTTAATGAAAAAGCTGAAGGCGAAAGCGGAAGTCTCTCCGGTGCAGACGGCAAGTCGGTTACGGTAACAGTAACTGTTACGGATCTGAATGTAGATGATTCCGGGACTGAAAGGCATTTTGAAAATAAAGAAAACTTTGTCAGAAATTTACGTTCGGGATGGACGCTGGAACAAAGTTACAGTGTAAATGCCGATTCCTCTTTGAAATATACAAAGACCATGACCGTAAGCGGAGACGTCACGGAAACGGTCATATTTGATTTTGATATCAGGGATCTTGCGGGAAATGAGGCGGAAGCTTATACGATATCTGACGAAAGACTTTTCGCTCCGGCGCACGCCCGGTTTATACAGGATGGGGCGAAGCTTACGGGAAAAGTTACGGCAGACAGATCGCGGCCGTCAAGTACAAATGAACATACCCCTCCGGAAATACGCATGATACCATCGGCCAGTGTCAATACGGTTACGAATTCGTATGGCAGGGAAGTAAGACTTTATGATTCCGATATGAGCTACGAGATGACCGTAACCGATCCGTATATGCAGGATGAAGACGGTACAAATCAATATTCGGGATTGGCGTCCGTAAGCTGGTTTGTCGAGTCCGATCAGGAAGGCCTGATCTTAACGGCAGGAAGCAATAATTATTTTTCAGGCGAACAAAGCGTCAGCCTGACTGTGCCGGTCATTATAAACGGAGTCGGAGAGACCAATGACATTACGGTTACCGTAACGGCCGTCGATTTTGCGGGCAACCTGACGGTTTACAGGGATTATCTGGCCATAGACAACCGGGCGCCGAGGGTTAAACTTGTTTATGACAACAACAGCGTACTTAACGGCAGATATTTCAATGCCGACAGAAACCTGACTCTTCGCGTGGAAGATTTGAATTTCGACGCGGGAAGAACTTCCGTCGCGACTCGGCCGGATTTTTCGGGATGGAGTCAGAGCGGAAACGTATGGACGGCTGCGGTCAGCTATAATGCCGACGGAGACTATACTATCGAAATGACTGCAGAGGATAAAGCAGGCAACAGGGCGGATATTGACTATACCGACGGCGGAGCAAACGCGGCGCCGCAGGCGTTTACAATTGATAAAACCCTTCCCAAAGCAGAAATCACCGGAGTGGAAAACAGGCAGTCATATACGGGAGATGTAAGACCTTCAGTTATATTTGAAGATGTCAACTTTGATCCAAACGGCTGCAGCGTGGATTGGAACGTGACAAAGACAGGCGGAAGAATTAATCTGACAGAGAGGGCCGATGTTTCGTCCGTCACGCACGGCGCGGTTTATACACTTGAGAATTTCAAACGTATTACCGGCAATGACGGCATTTATACGCTTTCGGCAACAATAACTGACCTTGCTGGCAACACCGGTACTACGGGCGCAATTACATACAGCTTAAACAGATTCGGCTCGGTATATACGGCATTCGACGCGCAGACCCAAAACCTTTTAAGAGAAGTATTTACAAATAAAGCGCCGCAGCTTCAGATTTTGGAGACGAATCCGAACAGACTGAAAAGTGCCAAAGTGACGGTGTCGGCAAACGGAACCACCAGAACCCTTGAAGAAAGAAAAGACTATAAAGTTAATAAATCCGAAAACGAAGACGAATGGAAGCAGTATCTCTATACAATATTCGATTCGGCTTTTACGGACGAAAAAGGCAGCCCCGTACAGGGCGAATATTTCATAACGATTTACAGTGAGGACGAAGCCGGCAATCAGAACTCAAACAGGACAAATGCAGAATCAAATACATTGAGCATTACTTATACGATAGACAACGAAAAGCCCACGGGCTTTATAAATGTAAAAGGGCTGAAAGAAGGCGGTACTTCGATCAGAGCCGATGCGGCGGAGATCAGCGTGTATTGGGAGGACAATATAGGTCTTAAAAGAGTTGATATCTATGCAAATGATACTCTTTACAAAATCTTGCAGGGCGAAGAACTGGCGGACGCAGGCGGTTTTTATGAATTCACGCTTGCAAAGTCAGATGAACTCCAGAGCGTATATGCGGTATTGACCGACCTTGCACAAAACGAGGCAGTGCTTGACAAAGTGTCGTTTTATCTGAAATCCGCCGCGCCGGCGCGGATGCTTCATGAGAAACCGGCATTTAACGGCGGTATCGCAGGGGGCATAGTCGTTGCGATTGCACTGGCGGCGGCTGCGGTTGCTGCTCTTGTGCTTGTTTTGCTTATGAAGAGAGGGAGCGTATAAGCAAGTTAATGCTGATCGTTCAGAATGTGCTTCAAATGTATTGCGTTTTGCGTCACTTTTGAATATGCTTTAACTAAATCAATACGGAAAGGTGGTGCGGGATATGGCATTAAAAACAGCAAATGTGAATTCGAGAATTAAGCTGGTAATTAAGCAGCAGGCGGAGAGTATTCTTGAACGTTTAGGGATCCCGCGTTCTGTAGCGATTGATATGTACTACAGACAAATCATCGCACACAACGGAATTCCGTTTTCACTGACGCTTCCGGCAATGGTTCCGGCGAGGGATGAAATGACAACGGCGCAGTTTAACCAGATTATGGCCACGGGCTTGAGGCAGGCGAAAGAAGATGATTCCTTTGAGGTTGATTAAGTATTAGGACATATATTGTTGAGGAATTGCATGCGCCCGATTATAGAAAGATAGAAACAACTGGAAGAATTATTGATAAAGTTCAAATACTGACAGGAGAATAACACCATGACAATTAATCTGTATGATGAATACCTTGCGGCTAAAAAATCTCTGACATTTGAGGAGATGAATAATCTTCAAAAGGAATTATTTTCGGAAATAAAATCAGACGCGGAAGCAAGGGAACTGTATGCTGAACTCATAGATGAGGCCACGGCATATGCTAAGATTCGAGCCGACTGGCTGATAATAGATAAAGAAAAGAAAGCTCAAATCGACAGCAGCCGCACATCTGCGCATAATTCCGTTATCATAAAGTTTAATATGATAGCCAGGTGTCTGAAAGCCCGGGGTAAGGCTGCCAAGTGGCGTGATGTTTTGGGTTATGAGGAAGACGACGCATATAACCGCAAGCGAATAGGTGATTTTGCGTGTTTTCTGGTTTTTATAAATTGTTTAAATGCACGGTGATATTTTAAAAATAAACCCCAAAATGATACGGGAGCTTCTTTGTTCTCTGAAGGTCGGGAATGATATGAAGTTATCACACAACATTGGCTTAAATAGTATTTGGTTATGAACAGGCAAAAACTTGACAAAACAAGTCGTGGGATATGCAATGTATATCAAAAGGAGGGTTGAAGCCATGAAAGCCGCAACTGTAAATAAATGGGGCAATAGTTTAGGGATCAGATTCCCGGAAGCTTTTGCAAACATCCTCGGCATTTCCGCGGGAGATAAAGTGGAAATAAGCGTGAAAGACAACACAATGCAGATAAAAAAGATTCACACTTCAAAATGCAGACAGTATCTCGAATCATTTTATGGAAAACCTTATGATGAGCTGCTAAAAGAAAATTTCAGGAATGAAAAACTTCTCGACTGGGGTTCAGACCAGCTCTTATTGTGCAAACCAACGATCTTACCGCATGAGCTTTTACGGAAATGCATAAATTATATCCGGCAAATCACAGAGATCGCTCCGGAAGAAGAGTATGGTTTGTAAGGCTGTGAAACTGACAACGCTTCACGGTTTGCAACAAAGCATAATCCGATGTATAGTCTAAACGCATCCGTTAAGATTTGAAAGTGTTTTTCGCAGACTCCAAAATATAAAAAAATTTTTTGGTGCCGAAATGGAAAAAATCCATTTTCGGCACTTTAATAATAATATAGAGATATAATAAACAACTCAGTTCAGTTAGAAATGTTTTTTGCTCCAGTTTCTTGAATGATACGATTTTTTCTTCTATAATAGATTTTATCATACGGACCTCTTATCGGTTTTTCTTGCAAATTAATAACGTAAAGAATAATATTTATGAATGGGAAGTAGATATTCTGGAAATATTAATAAATGCAAGAAGATTGCAATCTTTTAAATTCCAAATTCAATTATATTATTTTTTTGATTCTCGGTTGTAGGGCTTTTTTTTAGGATAGTAGTGATAATATGCATAATTCATTGTTTGAAAAATTGACAGTTAAAGACTTAAACGAATTGAACAGTTTTTTAGAAAACTCCGCGGAAATTGATGAAAGCGATCCGGACGTTATCTGTCTTGTCGCATTGTGTTACAGATACGGAAAGGGAATCGAAAAGGACGAACAAATGTTTAACGAGCTCATACAAAAAGCTGCGGAGGCCGGGTCGAAATACGCAAAAGAGATTATTAATAAAAAAATGCTGAAAGAAGAGATTTCAGATAACAAAGCCAATGAATTTTCTTATAATTCAGACTTGTCGTTTGATTGGAGTATATATGAGATTAGAGATTTAAGTGAGCTTAAAGAAATGCAAAAAAACGGAGATTCGGCTGCCTCTTGCCAAATAGCATGGATAGCTTATGAAAAAGGTTGGATGCACGCAATTGCAACAATGGAGGCAGGGATATGAGGCACACATCCTCTGTCCGCTGGCGTCAGGTTCAAACAGGAACCCAGATCGTCCAAGTCGGTACAATTCACCATGACGAAGCCTTTCATTACGAACAGAAAGTTGTGCGTGATGGGTATGACGAGACCGTAACCACAGGCTACAGTTGTAGAGGATGCGGGGTGACAAAGTAAAGACATCAAACGACATACAAGCAGAGGCAGCGGGTCGAACGCTGAGAAGCATATTGATTAGGCTTTCTTTCAAATTAGCTGTTTTTGATACAAAAGAGATCCGGCATCTTTTTGAAGATGACACGATTTGCATCGATAATATCGAATTAAGAAAAACTGCTGTGTTTGTGAGTGGTTCGGATACTGGTTGGTCAATGGATATGATGGCAAACATGTTACGAGAAATCGGGACAGAGCGCAAACTTACCGGCGGCCCATCCGCCCCGGCATCCGTTTCATCTCCTTCGTTATCATTATCACTGCGATAGCCGCGGCCGTGCCGTCCGCTATGGGGCCTGCGAACATGATTCCTTCGATTCCGAAGAAGAGGGGGAGGATCAGTATGAGCGGCAGCAAAAGGATGATCTGCCTGGTGAGGGAGAGCAGCGCGCCGGATTTTGGTTTTCCTATTGCGGTAAAGAAATTGGAAATGATGGGCTGCAGGAAGTTGAGCCAGGTGCAGAATAAATATATTCTGAAATAAGAAATTGCAAAGTTAAAGTATTCTTCGGAGCCGCCTCCGAAGATGGAGATTATCTGGCGCGGCAGGAGCTGGAACATCAGAAAAGCCGCAAGTGCCAGGAAAAAGCCGCAGGTCAGGGCAAGCCTGAGGGCTTTTTTTACGCGGTCGTATTTTTTTGCGCCGTAGTTGAAGCCGGCGATAGGCTGAAGTCCCTGGGCAATGCCGATAATAAAGGCCATAAAGACCATGTTTACTTTTGAAATGATTCCCGCGCAGGCAATCGGAATAGAGGAGCCGTAAACGGACAGGGCTCCGTAATGGTTCATGGAATTATTCATGGTTATCTGCACTATCATCATGGAAAACTGGTTGACGCAGGGGGCGGTTCCGAGAGAGCATATCCTTTTTACGCGCTCGCCCGAAAGGCGCAGGTGCTGTCTTTTTATTTTCACCGATTTGCAGTGAGAAAGAAAATATACTGCCATGCTTGCGGACGCGATCTGACCGATAACCGTGGCGGAGGCAGCGCCGGCCATGCCCATGTTAAGTCCGAAAACAAAAGCGGCGTCCAGAACGGTATTGATAACGGCTCCGGTAAGATTGCAGGCCATGGATATTCTGGGCCGGCCGTCAGCGCGGATGAGATGCCCGCCGCCGGTTGCGATTATCAGAAACGGGAAGCCGAAAGAAACTATGCCGGTATAGGTTCTCGCATAGTTCATGACAGAGTCGGGCGAACCGAAAAAATGCAGCATCGGATCCAGAAAGATGCGCGTAACCGCAAGAAGGGTACATCCGCCGATAAGCAGCAGGATAATGGCGTTTGCCATGTGTTTTACCGCGTTTTCGTGATCGCCTTCGCCCATCATAAGGCTGAATGCGCTTGAACCGCCTATTCCGAAAAGCAGCGAGATCGCGACACAGGTGATGGACAGGGGAAAAGAAATGTTTGTCGCGGCATTTCCGAGTTCTCCGACCTTCTGTCCTATAAAGAATTGATCTACGATATTATATAAAGCTCCCACTATCATGGCTATGATACTGGGAACGGCAAACTGCCTGAGCAGCTGCGGGACATCCTTCTGGCCTAATACAGCTCTGCCGTTTGGACTCATGATGAAAGCCTTTCCGTGATTTGATCAAAAAGATGTTTACACATGCATCTTATATCAAAATATTCATTTTGAAAACAGTTTTGTCATTTAAAACCGAGTTGCGAAGAAATGACCGTGAGGATATAATGAGATTCACGGAGAAGGCCATGATAGACGTATACAAACAAACCGCGATAATGCTGCTCTATATCGTTATAGGCGCAGTGTTAAAAAAATTAAAATTTCCGCAAAGGGCGGAAAATGCGCTGTCGCAAATTTTGCTGAAAGCGCTGGTTCCGTGCGCGATCATAAGCTCGTTTATAAACAATTCGTTTGAGTTTCCTGTCGGAAAAATGTTTATGCTGCTCGGCTCGGGCTGCGCGGCCTTTGCGGTTATGGCCATAGCCGGCAAGATTACCGCGCTGCCTTTTTGCAAAGACAGGGGTTCAAAAGGCGTCTGGGAATTCGCAATAATGTTTTCCAACAATATCTTTATAGGTTTTCCCGTTATCAGGCATTTCTTCGGTGCTGAAGGCATGATATACGCGACGCTTTTCTGTATCCCGAGCAACGCGCTCATGTTTTCTTACGGAATATATCTGTCGTCTGCCGGAAACGGTTTTAAGTTTTCGATAAAAAAGATATTGAATCCCAGCGTAATGGCGTCCGTGCTGGCGCTGGCGCTTCTCAATGTCAAAATTCAGATACCCGCGGCGGCAGAGCTGTCGGTGGGCTTTTTGGGGAAAATGTCAAGCCCGCTGGGGCTGATAATACTGGGATTCTGTCTGGCTGAGCATTTCAGGCTCAAAAATGTCAGGATAGGGCGAAGCCTTTATTTTTCACTGATAAGGCTGTTTGTCCTTCCTTTGGTTACGGGAGTTTTGTATATGCTGTTCTGGCGGCAGGACGTTATGATGATGCAGGTTATGATATTAAATGCCGCGCTGCCTTCCGCCAGCATGGGCGTTATCCTGAGCAAACAGTACGGCAATCCCGCCATAGATCTTTCCATAGAGACCGTCGCTCTCTCGACGGTCATTTTCCTTGTCGCCGCGCCGGGTACTACCGCGCTTCTTTTGAGTCTTTTCACGTAACAATTCAATACGGCAAAAAAAGAACCGTGCAGGCAAATAAAGCAAAAATGCACAAAAACCAATAATTAAATTAAGCAGGCTTTTCAAACGAAAACTATTGATTAATCCGTTAGAAGCATTATAATAGAAATGGATACTTTACGCTAAAAAAAAGACAGGTTTTGTGATATGAATTTTGCTGAGAAACTAAATATCTACATCGAAGAGTTAGGTTGTTCGGGCAAAGAATTATCAAACATATCAGGTGTGCCGATTTCAACGATAAGCAGATATCGAAACGCACAAAGCACCCCGACGATCGAAAGTGAGGTTATCATAAAACTTGCGAACGGCATAGCCGATATCGCAGGTAAAAGAAAGCTTGACTGTATCGACAGCAGTTCGGTTGCCGATTCTCTTCGGACGGCAATTGCCGAAACAAAAGAAGAGACTGATTATATATTTTCAAGCGATAATTTCAGTATACTTACGCGTGAACTCGAGATATCGCTCTCAAGGCTTGCCGAATACACAAACTATGACGTATCGCACCTTGCAAGGATAAGATCGGGTGAGCGTACGCCCAGGAATCCTCTGTGGCTTGCGCAGTCCAGTGCCAAATATGTGATAGAAAACCATTCAACCGAAGAGGAGCTTTATAAGGCGGCCCGGTTTTTAGGGGTTGAAGTGGACTATATCCGCAACACATCACGGTATCAGCAGGTCTTAAGCACATGGCTTTTAAGCTTTGACGCGGACAGCAGAAAGTCCATGAAGGAGCTTCTTTACAGGCTGGACAGATTTGATGTGACGGACTACGTACGGGATTTGAGGCTGGATGACGTGAAAATTCTTCATTTTCCCATACGGCTCGCGACGACCAAACTGTACAGCGATATAAACGGTCTGGAAAAGTGTGTTGTAGACTTTCTTTACACGACCATAACATCACCCAAGACAAAAGAAATTACGATTTATACGGATATTCCCATAGATTTTATATCCGAAAACAATGACTTTTTTAAGAAATGGATGCTCGCCATGGCGGCACTCATAAAAAAAGGCTGCCGCATAAACGTAATTCACAATGTGGACCGCCCTCTCAACGAGATGATAATGGGCTTAAAAGCCTGGATTCCCGTATATATGAGCGGCCTGGTAACGCCGTATTATCTCGAAGGCTCCAAAACCTCGGTTTTTCAGCACCTTCTGATGGTTTCGGGCGGAGCCGCCGCGACCGGAGAAGCTATAGCAGGACACAGCGAAAACGGTGAATACAAGCTCACCACGATTAAAAAGCAGGTTTTATTTTATTCCAGAAAAGCGAGTTTTCTTGTTTCGCATTCAGATCACCTGCTTGATATCTACAATAAAGACCGCAAAAATGATTTTAATGATTTTTTTGAAAAAATTACATGCCTGCATGGAGATCGGACAGCGATTCTCTCCGCTCCGCCCATAGGACTGATAAGCGAAGGTTTGCTGATGCGGATGCTCGAACGCAGCCAATTGCCTTCGGAAGACATCCGGAACATCAAAAACTACGTGGAAAAAGAAAAAAAATACATGCAACGAATATGCGAGGGAAACACCTTTACCGTCAGGATACCGCATATTGAAAAGAGTGAATTTGAGGATCATCCGCCCATGCTGTCGCTTTCGGGAATGTTCTTTGAAAATGACGTCTATTATTCATATGATGAATTTATGGAACATATCGATCATGTGCGAAAAGTTGCCGAAGACATTCCGAACCTGAAAGTCGAGGTCGTTTCGAAGCATTTTTTCAGAAATATTCAGATAGTGATAACGCAGGATGATCATGTGGTAATATCCAGAAACAAATCTCCCGCCATCCATTTTGTCATGCAAAACAAAAAAAATGGTTCATGCCATAGAAGATTTGTTTAAATCAACCTCTGTTTCCGCGAAAATAAAATGATTTTTTTTAATACTGAAGATAAAAATAAAAGCAAAACGGTCGAAACCGCAAACAGCATACTTGACGCCAGGATAAAACGGGAGAGCGGGAAAAAGCAGATCAAAGGCCTGATTATAAAGCTTGGGATCGTGGCAGCGGCCACATTTGTGGCGCTCGGACTGATATTCGGAATCGCGGTCACGAAAGGATCGAGCATGTCGCCTGCATACAAGGACGGAGATGTCGTTCTCTTTCTCAGAATCTTTTCCGAGCCCAAACAGGGAGACGTTGTCCTGGCAGATATCGGGGAAGACGAATATATCAAACGGATAATCGGCCTTCCCGGGCAGACGGTAGATATAGACGAGAAAAGCGGAAAAGTAGTTATTAACGGCGAAGTATTAAATGAGCCGTATATTTATTTAAAAACGATGCCCAAAAAAGATGTAAAATTTCCGATTACATTAAAAGAAGACGAATATTTTGTTTTGGGCGACAACAGGACAAACAGCCTGGACAGCCGGAATTACGGCCCTATAAAAAAAGACGCGATAAGCGGAAAGATCATATTTGTCTTCAGAGCACAAAAATAACTTACAAAGGATTATATGCGAATGAAAAAAATTATCAAAAAAACAAAAACCCTTATAGCAGTCGTTTTGTGTGCGATAATAGGAATTTGCGTAGGCGTTTCACAACTCTCGTATCTTCGTGCCGAAGCGGAATTTTCCGAATGTATCTGCGGCACGGAGACGGATGTGCATTATGAGGGGTGTCCTTTGTATATTTCTGAAGATGATTATCTGATACAGGACGATTACGGAAACGATCAGGAGATCGAAAACGAAACCGATCCGATCATCGAAGATGAAAATGATATTGAAAATGAAGACGGTCAGGATCCTCTTATCGAAGACGGCTCGGAGGAGGAATCGGATGAAAACAAACCGGACGATACGAATGATTCATCTGAAGACCCTGATGACGAAGATGAAATTCTGCGTGCCCTTGTGGCTGAAGATGAATATATAGCCGTATCGGATATCGTAAAGGCCAAAATCGACGAAGGCGAATTTGTTCTTACCGAAGAAGGCTGGATAGTTGACAAAGACAAAAACAGGATTCATCCCGAAACGGGAGAGATTCTGGATACGGATGATGCCGACGACAAAGATGATCAGCAGGAAGAAGATGAAAAAGAGCCCGAACCTAAGCCTGAACCCGAGCCCGTTATAGAGGAAACTCCCGCGCCCGCTCCTGTGACGGTATCCGAAGCCGGATCCGCGATACAGGCGCAGGAGAGCGAGCCCGTACAGCCGCCCGCAGTGCAGGGCACGGTTAGAGCCGATGTAAATTATGTGTTTTCCGATCTTTCCTCACCTGTTATTAAACAGGATTTCCGATTCTGGACAGTGGCAAGGAAGCCGGTATTCGCGAAAAGCGAACTGGCGGTATTCGAGAGCAAAACCTATGACGCAAGGGAAATAGGAAAGCTGCCGGAAAACGGACTGGCTTACATGCTTAAAAGCGAAAACAACGGCTGGGCATATATAGAGTCCGGGCGGGTAAGAGGTTTTGTCAGAACGGAAAATCTTTATATTGATGACGAAGCGGATCATTTGCTGGACGAACTTGAAGCCAAAGCAAGAGAGGCTTATGAAAAGCAAAATAAAGAATATGTTTCAAGAACCGACAATGCCAAGCCGGGAGCCTAAGCAGAGACGGAAACCGCAGAAGACGAAGCGGGTCTTTTTGAGACGCTCGACATAGAAAAAGAAGCGACTCTCGCACAGGCACTTGTTCCGTATTATGAAAATGCGGCCTTTGACTATTTGAAAGCAACCGTTTACAAGACGGTCATCGAAAAGGTTTATGCCGTTCCGACGGAAAACATAAACATTTACGAAGAAAAAGATGACAAGAGCCGGATTACGGGCACTTTGCAAAAAGGCGGTCTGTGCTATGTTATCGAAGACGCGGAAAACGCGGACGACGAATTCATTTTCATAGAATCCGATGACGTAAGAGGCTTTATTCAAAAAGACAAGGCGGATTATTCCGATGAGATCCAGACATGGATGCTGATACAAAACGAAGCAGGCCTGTCCAAGGCTGAAGAGATAATAGAGCCGGAAGACAACAAAGCACTTTATTATTCGCTTGCTTCAATCAAATCCGGTGTCCCGGGTTCCCTGATAAGAGAATCCATCGTAGATTACGCTTCCCAATACATAGGCAATCCTTACGTATGGGGCGGCACGGATCCCATTAACGGCGCTGACTGCTCCGGTCTGGTTCAGACGGTTTTCAGACAGAACGGATATGACCTGCCAAGGACGGCGCATCAGCAGTCCCAGGTTGGAGAAAAGATAGCGGTCGAAGATGCGCAGCCGGGAGATCTGCTCTTTTATGCCGAACCCGACGGACATGTGTATCATGTGGCGATCTATGCCGGGGACGGACTTACTGTAGAGGCGAAAAACGAAGAATACGGTATAGTAAACGACACGGTCGGAGGAGAAGCTTTCGCGACACGTCTTATCGATACGGGAGAAGGCGAATATTCGATTCCCGAGGAGTATGACGGATATCCCGTAGGCACAAAGAACTGCTACACCATCACATCCAACTACGCAGGCCGGAACTGGGGATGGGACTGCAGGAGGATATTTGAAGTCTGGAAAGCGCACGGCTCCGTATTTACGGATAATGTCGCAACCATCGACGGATATTATCTTATCGCATGTACCAACCTTATGGGAGTTGTCGGCGACCATATAACATGGTATTTTGACGACGGAAGCAGTATCGAGACCATCATGGCCGATACAAAGAGTTCACATGATTCGAACTATACTCCGTGGGGACATATAACCGGCCCGGTTATAAACGTAATCGAATTTGAGGTAGATCAATACATCCATCCGGGTACGGCAGGCTGCATACCGCAGATAAGCTATAAAAGAGCCATCGGATTTACAAATCACGGGCGTATGTATTGAATCGACACCCTGAAATGGGCTGTTGCATGATGCAAAACCGAATGAATATTCTGAAAGGGACATCCGCAACGCCGACCGGAGCGGAGCGGAGACCAAAGTGCGAACGGTCCCTGGAAGAATATTCATGAGAATGCTTCTGCGACAGCCCGTTATTTTTATATGCATTTGTACGGGATAAATGCTATAATACAGTCATGAAATTCATACATCTTTCGGATCTTCATCTGGGAAAGCGCGTAAACGAATTTTCCATGATCGAAGATCAAAAGTATATCCTGACAAAAATAATAAAAATTATAGATGACGAAAAGCCGGACGCGGTGCTTATAGCGGGAGATGTTTACGACAAAAGCGTACCAAGTGCCGAAGCGGTGGAGCTGTTTGATGATTTTCTGGTACGTCTTTCCAAAAGAGGACTGCAGATCTTTGTTATAAGCGGCAATCATGATTCGCCTGAACGGCTTGCGTTCGGAGGCAGACTGATGGAAAAAAGCGGCATACACATGTCGCCTGTTTATGATGGAAAAGTTTTGCCGGTTACTCTTGAAGATGAGTATGGGAAAATAAATATTTATATGCTGCCTTTTATTAAACCTGCGCATGTCCGCAGGTTTTTTGAAGATGAGGAAATAAATACATATACCGATGCGCTAAGGGTCGCGATCGGACAGATGAAAGCGGATACGTCCGAGCGAAACGTGCTTGTCACCCATCAGTTCGTTACGGGAGCGAGCAGGTCTGAGTCAGAGGAGATATCCGTAGGCGGCAGCGACAATGTGGACGCGGTCGTGTTTGAGGATTTTGATTATATCGCGCTGGGACATATACACGGGCCGCAGAATGCAGGTTCCGAAAAGATAAGATACTGCGGCACGCCGCTTAAATATTCATTTTCGGAAACAGGTCAAGAGAAGTCCGTAACCGTGGCAGAGATAAAAGAAAAGGGAACTCTTTTTGTGAGAACGGTGCCGCTTATCCCCTTGCGGGACATGGTCAAAATCAGAGGCTCTTATCTTGAAGTGACGCTTAAAAGTTTTTATGAAAACACATCTTATACAGAGGATTATCTGCATATTACGCTCACCGACGAAGATGATATACCTGATGCCGCCTTAAAACTTCGGACGATATACAAAAATCTTATGAGGCTGGAATACGACAATACCAGAACACACTCGGCAGGGCTGATCAAGGCCGAAACTCAGGGCGAAAAGAAATCTCCGATGCAGCTGTTTGCGGAATTTTATGAAAAACAAAACGGCATGGAAATGACGGAGGAACAGTCCGTTTATATGGCCGGACTGATTCAGGATATATGGGAGAGTGATATATGAGACCGTTAAAACTCGTGATGTCGGCATTCGGGCCTTACGCCGGAAGGACGGAGCTGAATCTGGAAGTCCTGGGAAAAAGAGGGCTGTACCTTATAACCGGAGACACGGGAGCCGGTAAAACCACCGTATTTGACGCCATAACATACGCTCTTTACGGGGAAGCGAGCGGAAGGAACAGGGATGCGAACATGTTTCGCTCCAAATATGCCGACGCCGAAACGCCGACAGAGGTAGAGCTGATATTTGAATACGCCCGAAAGCAATATTATATAAAAAGAAACCCCGAATATGAAAGACCCAAGGCAAAGGGAGAGGGTTTTACGGTGCAGAAAGCGGAAGCTTTTTTGCGTTTTCCCGACGGGAAGGTCATTACTAAACAAAAAGAGGTAAACCGGGCTGTTGTCGAGATAATCGGGATAGACAGGGATCAGTTTTCGCAGATAGCCATGATCGCGCAGGGGGAGTTTCTGAAACTCCTGCTTTCATCCACGGACGAACGAAAGAAAATATTTCAGAAACTGTTTCACACCCGTAAGTATTTTATGATACAGGAGAGGTTGAAAGCGCAGTCGGCCGAATTCGGAAAACAATATGAAAAAATACAGGACAGTATCAGGCAGTATATCGGCGGGATAATGTGTGACGAAGATGATGCGCGGAATATCCGGCTGCAAAAAGTCAAAGACGAAGAAGTGCCTTTAGAGGATGTTTTAGAGCTGATAAGGGAGATTTCAAAACAGGACGAAAGCCGTAAAACAGAACTTGAAAAAGAATTAAATATATTGGAAGGTGACCTGATAAAGACGGTGGAAAACCTGGCAAAGGCACAGGAAAAAGAAAAGAACGAAAACGCTTTAATGGCAGTCCTTAAAAAACTGGAAGATGACGTTCCGAATATAGAAAAAGAGATTTTCGAATATGAAAAAGACATTGAAAAATATGAAAAAGATATCACGGATGTCAGATCAAAGATAAGCCTGCTGAAAGAAGAACAGGAATCTTTGGCGGATTCCGATGCCGATATAGTGCTTTTTGAAACAGGTCTTTCCGAGGCGGACAGGATGATCGACCGGATTAAGCTTGTTCAAAAAGAATATGATGACTGCATGCGCACGGGGAGTGAAACGAAAGCCGCGCAGGAGAATTATCAAAGAGAAGGCGCGGAGGCGCAGAGGCTTCAAAGCATTTATGAAAAAGGATACAGGGCATATCTGGACGCTCAGGCCGGTATTCTGGCGGAAACCCTTAAAGAGGGCCAGCCCTGTCCCGTGTGCGGGTCAACGGAGCATCCCGATATTGCGGTCAGATCGGAAAAGGCGCCTTCCGAAAAAGAGCTTGAAAAACATAAAAACGATTTTGAAAGAGCCAGGGAAAAAGCCGAAATGCTCAGCAGGGAGGCGGGCAGACTCGGCGCTCTTTACGAAGAGAAAAAAACCAGGGTCATCGAAAGTGCGGTAATGATAGCCGGAACGGACGCCTTTGAGGAAATCGAAAAGGCTCTTCGTGAAAAGGTTATTGCTCTGGATATAAGCAAAAGCGAAATAAAAAAGGAACTTGAGGAAGCAAATGCAAAGGCGGCGAGAAAAAAAGAGATAATAAATATTTTCCCCGAATTGGAAGAGCTCCTTGAAAAGAAAAAAAGCGAGAAAGCCTCACTCGAGACGAAAAAAGAGACAAAGCTTAAAGAAAAGAGTATTACCGCCGAACGCATAAAAGAATTGGAAGAGCGGATAAAGGCCGTCTCAAAAGACGGAGAAAGCCTGCGCCTTGAAAAAGAAGGAATACAAAAACGGCAGGATGAATTGGCGGAGCAGATAAAAACTTTAAAATCCGATATAGAGAAAATTTCTATAAGGCTTACAACAAACGAAAAACTGTATTCGGATATTTCGCTCAGATTAACGGAAGCCGCCGGGACACAGAAGAAGTGGATACAGATGCGGGCACTGTCAAATACCGCAAACGGCAATATTTCCGGAAAAGAAAAAATCATGCTGGAAACATATATTCAGATGACTTATTTCGACAGGATAATACGCAGGGCAAATATAAGACTCATGGTAATGACCGGCGGGCAGTATGAGCTGAAACGAAGAGTCGATGCCGGGAACAACAGAAGCCAGAGCGGCCTGGAGCTGAATGTTACAGATCATTATAACGGAAGCGAAAGAAGCGTAAAAACCCTCTCGGGCGGCGAATCATTTAAGGCGTCGCTCGCGCTTGCCCTCGGGCTTTCGGATGAGATACAGTCATCTGCCGGAGGTATAAGGCTCGAGAGCATGTTTGTGGACGAAGGTTTCGGTTCTCTTGATGAAGAATCCCTGCGGCAGGCGATTGACGCCCTCGCGGGGATCAGTGAAGACAACCGTCTTGTCGGGATCATTTCCCATGTGCCCGCCCTAAAAGAAAGAATAGACAATCAGATAGTCATAACCAAGGACAGGACGGGCGGAACCAAAGCGGCGATCATTTTACAGTAGGTTAATAAAGAATGTAATAGTGATCGAATTTATAAAGTCGGCGAACAGGCTCCCCACTATCGGAACCAGCAGATATGCCTTTACGGAAGGGGCGTATTTGGAGCATAGTGCCTGCATATTTGCCATGGCGTTGGGAGTCGCGCCCATACCGAAGCCGCAGGTTCCGGCTGAAAGTACGGCGGCGTCGTAGTTTTTTCCCATTATATTGAAAACGATAAACCGGGCAAATATAAACATAAGAACAACCTGTGCCGCAAGCAGGATAACGAGAGGGAGTGCCAGATCCGCAAGCTGCCAGATTTTAAGGGTTATCATGGCTATTCCCAGGAAAAGTGACAGGCAGATTCCTCCGAAATTATTAATTTCATTCATATGGATCTTGATTTTGCCCGTATATTCGCCCACGTTCCGGATTACAACACCCATGATGAGCGCACCGATATAAATGGGAAAGGTCATTCCTGTTTTGGATAAAAGAAACGAAACCACGGTTCCGATGCCGGCAGCTACGATAAGCGTAAATACGGCGACCGGATAGTTTTTCAGAACGGTTGCGGCATCCGCGGATATCGGCTTGTCTGCTTTATGCGATGATTCGGGTTCGTTTTCCACGGGAACGGCTGTTTTCAGAAGGTCTTTCTTTTCGATCAGATTTCGTCCGATGGGGCCGCCCATGAGACTTCCCGCAATAAGACCGAATGTTGCCGCGGCCGTACAGATGGTTGGGGCTCCTATTACACCGAAATCTTCAAGGACGGGACCGAAAGCGCCGGATGTGCCGTGGCCGCCCACCATCGGGATCGAGCCCGTACACATGCCGAGCAGAGGATTAAGCCCCATGACATTTGAAAGTCCGACCGCCAGGAAATTCTGTGAAAATATAAGCGCTACCACCACGCCTATAAAAATCAGAAGCGCGGGCCCGCCTTCTTTCAGGACTTTCATATTTGCCTGAAAGCCCACAGAGGTAAAGAAAAGCACCATTGCCACGTTTTTAAGCGTATCGTCAAATGAAAATTCAGCTATGCCCATGCCGTACAGCACACATGCCAATATCGCAAATATCAGTCCTCCGGTAACGGGAGTGGGTATACAGAATGTTGAGAGGAATTTGACTTTTTTAGTTAAAAAAACTCCAAGGATAAGAACACCTACCGCTATTGCGAGGGTCTGGTACATATCAAATTCAATTGCCGGCATTATTTAGTCATCCTTTCATAATACTTTTCTGCGCCCGGATGCAGGGGTATGGTAATTCCCTCGGTGTCGGGGTAAAGCATGATTCCCGCGGCATTTCCCAGCTCATCCGAATGGGTATATATCATTTCGGTAATTTTTTCGACCGTAGCTTCGCTGAGGGTGTCGCCGGCTATCAAAATTGATTTTACGCCTACGGTATATACGGTTTCGCTTATCCCGTTATATGTTCCGGCGGGTATTTCATACGGGATATAAAATCCATAAGAATACTTCAGCGCGTCACAGTGGCTTTCATCGATATTTAAAATCCGAATGTCTGTTTCCGCGGCAAGGTCTTTTATGACTGCGGCTCCGGCTCCGGCCGTAACAAACATGGCGTCTATACTTCCGTTTTTGAATTTTTCGGCCGCAGCCGCATAGTTTAAATTCACTTCATTCACAAGCTTTTCGTTGAGACCGTATAATTCCAGAATTTCTTTGGCGTTGTGTTCGGTACCGGATTCGCTGTCGCCTATGCTTACCGTTTTAGCCTTAAGATCATAAATTTCATAAACATCCGAATCAGCCGGAACGATTATCTGACACGCTTCCGTGTAAAGACTTGTCACCGCGCTGTAGTTTTTATATGTTTTTTCGTTTGGATCCAACTTGTTTCCGTAATACATGTCCTGCGCCAGATCGGCCTGAACCAGTGCAAGCTGCAGATAATTTTGCGATACGAGCCGTATATTCGCCGAAGAGCCTGCCGTTTCTTTTGTATATATATCTATTCCGGAAAGCTCAGTATTTGCAAGAGAGCTGATTTCATTTGCAAGAGCATAATATACTCCGCCCTGTCCGGCAGAGCCCATATTTAAAGACTCGCCCGAACAGCCGGAAAGAGCCGCGCAAATAACTGCCGCAGCCGCCACAGACAATAATTTCTTCTTCATAACACTGTAAAACCCCCCTGTGTTATTATCTGTCTCAAAAGCGATGCCAAGAACCGTTACAGCTTTTTCAATGCTATTATACTATATGATTGAGAGAAAAAACACAAGTGCCGGCCGGCCGATAGTTCAAAAGCTTTGCAGCAAGTTCGCCCCGCTGAGAATATACTTGACAAGAAAAGGCTGATTTAGTAAAATACCCATTGCCGCAGCTTGCTGTGGCTAACTGAACATCATAATATGATCAGGCAAGGAGAAGTACTCAAGTGGCTGAAGAGGCGCCCCTGCTAAGGGTGTAGGTCGTTAACGCGGCGCGAGGGTTCAAATCCCTCCTTCTCCGTTCGGGAAATTGCTCGGAATTCCTTATTTTATAAGGGTTCCGGGCCTTTTAATTTTTGTGGATTTTGATACCATTTTTGATGATTTTGATACCATTTCTTAGAATCCGACTGCTTTTAGGGCGGAAGAAATACTTTCTGCACGCTTTTTTTCAGATCTACAGCGAAACCATAATAGTTCAAAGTGGTCTGTGAATCGTTATGGCCCAGAATATCACGGATCTCCACCAAAGATAATTCCCGGCTGTCGATCAGGCGGGATGCAAAGGTTTTCCGGATCCCGTGGATCGATCGCTGCGGCAGACCAAGTTTTTCATTGATGCGGCGCAGACGGTTCTGAAAAGAATTTGCCTTCAGCCGTTCCCCTCGGGCATTTGAAAAGATCCATGGAGAGATCACGCCGCTTTTCAGATGGCCTTTTTTGGCGATTGCCAGTATATCTATGGCAGTCTGGCACATCGGCACCCGGCGGAAATCTTTATAGCCCTTCAGATGATCCACAACATCGACACCGTTTTTGTAAGTATGATCGTGACCATCGACTTCGTAGTGAACGCTTTCCGAACGGCAGACAGTAAGAACACAGTTCGGAACATCCTCATCCGTCCACTGCAGGGCACTGAATTCTCCGGCACGCAGACCAAGATAGAAATTCAGCACGATTCCGAGATCCGCCATGTTGTGCGTTGCCTCATAATCGGCCAGGGCTTCCCTGATGACCATTTCCTGCTCTTTTTCCGAAAAGATCACTTCGTTCGCATTTTTTCTGCGCTGGGTCTTGACGGCATATCTTTTTGCTTTTACCCGTGTTTCCCTGGCAGGGTTCCTGTCCGTAAAACGTTTATCCAGGGCATAGTCAAACAATCCGTTCAAAACCGTTTTCACATCAAGGATCTTATGCGCAGTCAGTTCATGCCTTTTGGCAACCTGCGCGATAAAGGCTTTGATATCGGAAGTCCCGATCTGATGGATATTCATCTTCATGAGCGGATCATCCGACATATACTGGTTCCAGGTGCTTTCCATACGCTGCACATTGGCATAATTGCCGCAGTCCAGTTCATTTCGCTTGTACAGAGGCCATAAGCGTGCCAGATTCAGCGTTGCAGGATTCAGACCTTTGGAATAAAACTCTACGAGTGCGTCTTCCACCGCCTCCTTTGTCTTTTTCTTGATGGGCCGCCGTTTACCATCGGCATCAACGACATAGGTCAGATATCGTTTGCCGTGGTCGATCGGCGATATTGCATAGGGATGATGTTTTAAAATCTGAGCTCTTCTCATATCTTCGTCGAGCCCCTGACTAACTATTGCTACAATATCGTTAATCGTGCCGGAATTCAAGAGAGCTGCAGAAAAAGACGACATTAAAAGACGCAGATCTTCCGGATCGACTGTTTTTCTCTTCATTTCCGCAGCCCTCCTTTCTGAAATCATATTGTATGGCTAAAGCGGGTCTTCACTTTCGTTTCTCTATTTTCCTTTTCCCAAAGTGCTTGTATACCTCCTCCTGTATTTCTCCGGATGCAGCAGCTCGTCATCGTATTTCGCCCGGATGGTAATGCCGGAATCTGGATCGTTGACATCTGCATCGGTGATGCGGCAGAGTTCCTTGATCATTCTGTAGACAACTTTCTTTACGGACTTGATCTCTACAAGAAGATCATTATGATTGATGTCTGTAGACTGCGGAGACCGGTCTACAGATTTTGGTATACCTGCCTCTGCCTGATCCACCATCCATTCCAGAAACTTCTCCTGGGTCATTCCGTTTTGCTGCGCCAGCCTTTTAATCCGCTCCCTGGTGGCCATATCTGTCCGAATTGTTGTCCTGTCCCCTTTATTTAAGGCATTTTCCTTTTTCATCTTTCTCCTTTCCCGGGTATACAAAAACCGCCGGAATTTCTCCGACGGGTCATGTGAAACCCTTATTGTTGTTGATTTAGTCTACAAGTACACCACGGTATACACATTTTAAAACGGTATACCGGTCTACAACCGCCATTTTCCATCTGTTATGGCAATGATACGCATTTTGTCTTACGGCCAAAATGCTGACTTGTCAGGGGAGACCCTGAAACCCTGTATACACGCACGCAGAAGTTATTCCGTCGAAGAAACGCCCGGCCTCCTGCAGCGCAATCGGAAGATCGGCAGCTGGGTTATCAGGAGGAATCTTTGCCGCGGCGGCAGGCGGATCGCCGGCGGATGGCGAGGCACGAAAAAACCTGACATCCTCCGGATCCTGCCGCATCCAGGCATATAGGCACTTACTTCGGGTTTTATATATAAAAGCAGACGCCTTATATAAAGCATTCTGAGAGTAAGTGAAAACATCTGTCTCACCTGCCTTATCTGCCCGGTATACCGTTCCAGAGATCCGTGTTTATCTGTACATGAACTCCGTGATAGCCCCTGGCGCGCTTACCGCCTCCGACATCGATGTTTTTGTCATAGTCAAGTCCCAGTGCTTCCGCATCCTTTTTCAGCTGCTGTGTGAATGTCTTTTCGGCCAGGGGACGCTCCAGATTGTCCTGGCACCACTGGCAATAGGCAATATACAGCTGCCTTGTGGTAGCCACCGTATGTTTTTCAAAACGGATGTATCCTTCGGAGTCGTAGAAGTCCATGATGTTATTGTCGGATTTCCAGATCTCCTCCATCTGCATTTTTGTCCTGGGACTGATGGTAAATTTGAAATCATTCCGGATCAGCCGGTGCAGACCTTCCAGCATCCACAAAACAATTCCTTCCGCTTCTTCGATCAGTTTGTCCCCGAGGCGCACATCATCGATCCGGTCTTTATCCTTGTTCCGCACCTGCATGACGATCTGCCGGCGGTAAAAACCGTCCGAACGATCATAAAGCGCTGCCAGCGATCCGTTGCCGAACGCCATGATCCTTACATAAAGATATCCCTGCGTGCTCTGGCGGCATTTGCGTTCGAGTTCAATCTTGTCCTCCATTGTCACGATCGCTTTCAGGACGTTTGTATCCGGCAGGGCTTCCATTTTCATGTCGTCATCCAGCATCAGGAGCTTGCCTTCCTGATCGGCCGGACAGAAACGGTTCGTGGCCAGTTTCTGGATACTGGTCGTGTTCATGTTGTCGCCAAGTATGGACCGCAGCACCCGGCCGATCCTGGATTTGCCTTCCCCGCCGTTTCCGATCACCAGGAGCATCTTTTGGGCACGGGTCGTCGGAATCAGCGTATATCCCATGAATTCCTGCAGCGTCGGGATGTCTTCTTCATACATCAGCTCGCTTAGGAATTTAAGCCAGCGCACCGGTTCCGAGGCGTTAAGATCATAGGAGACCGGCAGCCGGTTCAGGCAGATTTCTTTTGTGTTTTCAAAGCGCCGGCTGTCAATAAAATAGGTCCCGTTCCTGAAATGGATCCGGTCCTCCTGTATCGGCAGATCGTCCACGGCGCAAAAGATCTTTAAAGCGGACAGAAAAGCCGTGACCTTTTTTGCCAGATTCTTATGGACATAGGGCATAATGTCCTGCATGATCGTCCGGCTCATGACGGAGTCCGGAATGCAGCCGTCTGCATCATAGAGCCGGTCATGCAGGCATTTCATCGGGCGGCAGCCGGTTATCCATTCGCAGTAGGCCGCTTCATCGACAGCGCCGTCCGTATCGATCCAGGGCGGGATATCTGGTTCTTCATCCGGTCCCGCCCGGTCGAAAGCTGCAATTACTTCCTCCAGCCGGGCCAGTTTCTCCGGCCGAAGGTTTTTGATTTCTTCTTTTATGTTCAAGCACTATTCCTCCATAGTCTTTCATGATATCTAGTTTTTCTGCTATATCAGCGGTCAGATAATAATCCAGCGCATACCCGGTCTTTGAAAGGTTTAAGAGTGCTTCGCAGAACCGATCGTCCCAGTCATCATCGGGACTATTCGGCGCAAGGTCATTCTTCCAGTTCTCAAGAGTCCTGTAGTAATCCGTAAGTCCGATATAGAAATCTTTTTCAGCCGCCATGAAACGTTTTGCTTTTAATTCCAGCCGGCGGTTCTCCTTCAAGGCTCTGCGGTCCGGCGGGCGACCTTTCCGGATCCGGATCCCGAAATCTTCCGCCAGTTTCAGTGCAGCTGCTTTATCCGACAGCCCGAAAAGTTTTGCGGTAAATTGGACCACATTCCCATCTGCCCCGCAGCCAAAGCAATGGAACCTCCTGTCGACTTTCATGCTGGGATGCCGGTCATAATGAAAAGGGCACCGGCACATGCCGGAGCGGTTCACCTGAAGACCATAATGTTCCGCGGCTTGGCGCACAGTTACAGCTTTTTTGACGGTGGTTAAAATATTCATCGGCAACTCCTCCCTATCTTTTTATAATTGTTTGCTATGTCATTTGTTTCTTTAAAAGTCGTTAAAATCTGTTTCGGATCATTTGTCCCCGACACCCCATCCGAAACGGGAACCCTCCGGCCGCGCCCTGGTTGGATGCTCATAGGCCGTTTTACCTCCCCGCGGGTCTCGCCGGGCCGCCCCCATTGCGTGATCCCTTATAAAAGGGGCTGTGGCTGGACGGAAGTATCATTATCCCGCAGAAGCTTCTTCGCGATCAGGCCGTACCATCAGACCTGTCCGGATCCTTCGGGAATCGCTCGTTCTTTGGAAGTCATCGCGCCGAAGATCCTGTCGCTAGGCACCTGCGGAAAGTAACCGGAGGGCTGCATATTCAGTTGTCAAAGAACGGTCAGGAAAAAATACCCCTTCACTTCTCAGATGTGGACGTTTTTTCCGGAAAGGTCTCGGTTTTTTTGAGAATTTTTTTCTTCCATATCTCTGGTGTGGACGTTTTTCGGAAATTTCTGACACATTTTTGAAAAAATTTCCGAACGGCCAAGGTCTTTGTTTTTTAATTCCTCTATATCTCTGGTGTGGACGGATTTTTTCATTTGGTTACGGTTTTTTTTCGAAAAAGTTCAAAAAAGTCATCTGATTATTTTTTTCTGTTATTTATCCTCCTATATCTCTGGAGTGAACGGTTTTCAGAAACTGGTAACGGATTTTATACGAAAATCCTCAAAAAAGCCGCTGGATTATGTTTTTCGGGTATTTACCCCTCTACTTATCAGATGTGGACGGTTTTTCCGATTTGGTTACCCCCTGAAAACGGATTTTTTCCACTATTTCCTATCCTGACATAAAAAGGATAGTAAAAATCCGACCGGATGTCGTCGGGGGAAATGATGGGGAAATGCTCGGGAAATGATGGGGAAATGCTCGGGAAAAGTCCGGGAAGATGTTTTAATGAAAGTAAAAGATTGTCATAACGACGGATATCTTCGTCATTTTATGAATAATGACGAAGATGGGCTTGACAATGGCGAACATAAACGGTATATTACAGTTGAGTCAATATCTTTGAAATGATGAAGCGGATATTGTATATGGAGAAGCCTGCATGAGAAACTATGACTACAGAGAAAAATGGAAGAAACTGTTGACGCCGGAGATTATTTCCCTGCTCACATCAATTCATGAATATAAAGGGGAGCAACGTCTGATCGCCGAGCGTTACGCGGATGTGCTTACAGACCTGGTGGATATCGCCAGGATTCAGAGCACAGAGAGCTCCAATAAAATTGAAGGCATCTATACTTCAGATGAACGCTTGAAAAAGATCGTTCTTGATAAAACGATGCCTCGAAATCGAAATGAACAGGAAATTGCCGGATACAGGGATGTTCTGAATACAATTCATGAGAATTATGATTTTATTCCGATCCGTGCCACTCTTCTCCTTCAGCTTCACAGAGACCTTTATAAGTTCCAGGGATCCGGAACCGGCGGAGCTTTCAAAAATGTAGACAATACGATCGAAGAGGTTGATGAAAACGGAAATGCAAAAGTCAGGTTTCAGCCTGTTTCAGCCTGGGAGACGCCTGAAGCGGTGGATAAGTTATGTTCCGCTTACAATCAGGTCCTGAAAGATCCGGATGTTGATCCGCTCCTGATTATGCCCATGTTCGTTTTGGACTTACTGTGTATCCATCCTTTTCGTGATGGTAATGGAAGGATGAGCCGTCTTCTGACGCTTCTGCTTCTCTATCAGTCTGGTTATTATGTCGGAAAGTATATCAGTATTGAGAAGCTGATAGAGAGAACCAAAGATTCCTATTATGAGGATTTGCAGGCAAGTTCTGCCGGATGGCATGAAGAGGAAAACGACTATGCACCTTTTGTGAAACACCTTCTGGGTGTTGTAGTCGCATCCTATCGGGAATTCTTTGAACGGACCAAGCTGATAACGTCTGCAAAGCTGTCTAAGCCGGAGCGAATTGCGCAGGAGATCCGGAATCACATCGGCACGATTACCAAGGCGGAATTGGTGGAGCAGGTGCCGGATGTCAGTCAGACAACGGTGCAGAGGGCGCTTACTGAATTGACCAAACAGGGCAAAATCATCAAACTCGGTGCAGGCCCTAATACGAAATACCGATGGAACTGGGATCGGGAGGATGAACTTTAATGATTACAGGTGAACTGAAAAACAAAATCGACAGCATTTGGGAGATTTTCTGGACCGGCGGCCTTACAAATCCGCTGGATGTTATTGAGCAGATGACCTATATGATGTTCATCCATGATCTGGATGACTCAGATAATCTCCGCGCAAAGGAAGCTGCTATGCTGGGCCTTCCGTATCAGAGCATCTTTGCGGAGGAGGTTCGGATTGGTGACCGGACTATTGCGGGAAACCAGCTGAAATGGAGTATCTTCCATGATTTTCCGGCAGCAAAAATGTACAGCGTGGTTCAGGAATGGGTATTTCCCTTTATCAAAAACCTGCACGGCGATAAGGACAGTGCTTACGCGAAATATATGGGAGACGCGATCTTCAAGATTCCGACTCCGCTGATGTTGGACAAGATCGTTACATCCATGGATACCATGTACGAACAGATGGCTCAAGTGAAGTCTTCGGATATCCGAGGTGACGTCTACGAGTACCTGTTGTCCAAGCTTTCCACGGCGGGCGTAAATGGACAGTTCCGCACGCCAAGACATATCATCCGCATGATGGTCGATCTGATGGAACCGGCGCCGGATGAAGTGATATGCGACAAAACCACACCGAGATTGATACAATTCCATACCCTCAAAAATGCCGTAAATCCGCCGCTTCTGGGCGGTTTTTCTATTTTCGGCACTGTGGCGGCGTAGGCAGAACAGCGGTTTTGCCAGGGTGATTCGCCCTTTTCAATGATACTCTGTAACGATAGAAAAGCTATCGTTACAGAGTAGGACTATCGTTAAAATGTAGAAACTGTCCTCGTTGTGGTATAGAGACTTGACTCTGGACTGAAAACAGTTTATAATTAGACTGAATTAAGGGCGAGGAGGAAAGGCACCATGACAGATTCATGCATTTATCTTGATACCTATGTGTTGCAGCAGGATATGCGAGTAAGAATGCCGAAAGCAATCCTTTCTAATATGGGAGTTGAAAAGGGAAAGACCACTTTTGATATTTATTTGAATGCGCAGGAAAACGAATTGATTTTCCGGATTCATCATGATAAAGAAGGAGAAAATGCCGATGAGTGAGCCGTTAAGAGCCATTTCGTTGTTTTCTGGGGCGGGCGGCATGGATGTCGGTTTTGAGAATGCTGGGATAAAAGTTGTGTTTGCCAATGAACTGGTTGCCGATGCTGCTGAAACCTACAGAGCCAATCACCCAGACTGTATAATGGTCAACGATGACATCAATAATGTAATCGATTCTCTCGGCAAATACGAGGGGATTGATCTTGTATTTGGAGGCCCTCCATGCCAGGGCTTTTCAGTAGCGGGGAAAATGGACCCTGATGATGACAGAAGCAAAT
Source organism: uncultured Lachnospiraceae bacterium (assembly GCA_964389285.1). Classification (GTDB taxonomy): domain Bacteria; phylum Bacillota; class Clostridia; order Lachnospirales; family Lachnospiraceae; genus Alectryocaccobium. Next base: position 136,511 of record CAYMCZ010000004.1, read on the forward strand.
TGATTTTTACCTTTCTGGATGTCGTTGAAAAAGTCAAGCCAAGGGCTTTTGTGATGGAGAATGTAAAAGCCCTGGGCGAACTGAGTAAATGGAAAGATGTACGAGAACGCTATTTGAAGAAGGCTTCTGACCTTGGATATTCGTGCCATTATTTTGTCTTAAATGCCACAGATTATGGCGTGCCGCAGAAGCGGGAGCGCGTATTCTTTATTGGAATCCGAGGGGATTCGTTTGATGAAAAGCGTCTTCATCAGCTTATCACACATCATAAAACGAAGGCCGCTCCCATCAGGGATATCTTGTTACCTCTTGGCAAAGCAGGCAGTGAGGAGAATCCACGGACTTGTGTGGCAAAGATTAATTTTTGCGCACGGCCGGTTATGCGTAAATCCCCTTATGCGGGTATGTACTTTAATGGGCAGGGGCGCCCGATAGATATCGATGGCTATGCGAATACCCTTCCGGCTTCTATGGGCGGGAATAAAACGCCGTTTATAGATGAAGACTACTTGTATGGGGAGGCAGATGATAATTTCATCGAGAACTACCATAAAGGTTTGATGGATGGGTCGATTATCCCCGAATACAAGGAAGCTCCCAGCCGCCTTAGAAGAATTACGATACGGGAAGCGGCTAAGATTCAGACCTTCCCAGATGATTATATCTTCTGCGGCAAGCCGGCAGCAATTTATAAACAAATCGGCAATGCAGTGCCTTGTAAAATGGCGGAAGCCGTTGCATCGGCTGTTGCTGAATATCTCCAAGCGTAAAAAGCGGGAATGTGTTACCTTAATGTGGTACACATTCCCGTTTTTTATGCCTGCATTGCTTCGGTCAAGGCATCGTTCCAAGCCACCTTAATCGTTGCTTGTACATCCTGGGCATTGAACAGTTCAAACATTCTTTCATTGTATGCAGTCCGAAACGCCTCATCTCCAGAAAGCAGGATGTGGATGGTTAAATCTGTGATGGAAACGAAATTGATATTATACCCCTGCGCAAAATACGCTTTTGCTCGTTCCAGCGCATTTTCCCTTGGAAGGTCGTTTGTATAAACGAATAAGTACTCAGCGGCGTTGTTCAGCGTGATTTTTGTGGAGAAAGTGGAATCAACGCGGGAGCCGTCTATTGGCCGCTCAGTAACTTCAATGGCTTTAAAGATCGCTCCATCCTTGTAAATCGTAATATCACCTGGTGCGCCGGTCGCACCATCTGCGGCGTTGATCTCCTGGCGTTCTATGGTCCACCCCGCATTCATCTGACCGTTGATAGTGGAGAAGACGGCATCCGTCAGGAGCATGGGAATAAGGCCGCCGCTCTGGCGATGCTGTAGTTTGTTTAGGAACATACGGTACTGATCGATGCGGAGTCGGCGGATTGGAACAAGTCGGACAATCGACTGCTCACGGAGGTCGATAAAGCACTTCAATAAGGCAATGATGATCGTTTCCACCTCGTCACTTTCGGACACAGCCTCCAAGGTGGAAATCAGTGACAGCAAAGCGTCAAAGCCTTCCTTATCGCGCAATCCATCCCTTGTATCTTCAGTGAAAGTAACATTCCTGCGGAAAGTCGCCAGATAAGGACCTTTGGAACAAGGGATCTGCTTTGAAAACAGGAACGGATTGACTGCCTTCTCATCCAGAGTACGCCCATTAAAAGCGTCCTCGCCCTGTTTGACATAGGGGTGCCGGATATTGCAGCTCCTGTCCTGATATCTTGCCACTGCGCAGCCCAGCAGGACCTCGCGGTAGGACTGTGTTTTTGAGGAAAAGATTGTATCCAGCGCATCCTTATTGTCTGTGATATACTGAGTCACGGCTGCAGGAAGTTCCTGGGCAGCTTTTTCGTATGAGTTGTTGAGAAGAGCCTTTGCCTGTTCGTAATCAATAGCCATTTTACTTTTCCTCCTGATCGTCAATCGTTTCAAGAATATCCTCTATGTGGCAATTCATCGCCTCACAAATCTTAAGAAGCACATCCGTGGTAATGTTTGCGCCTTTGCTCAGTTTGGCAATAGAGGCTGTACTCACGCCGCTTTTTTCTGCCAGGTCGCGTTTGTTCATATTTTGGTCAATCAGCATTTTCCACAATTTGTTATAGCTTATTCTCATCGTCTGCCTCCTGCTCTTTCATTAACAGCAAATTATGTAGGATCATTGATCTTCCGGATTAAAAACCTCGTTCAAAAGACCGTATCTACCGTCTTGCTTGTTCCGGGTAAAG